>JAJDWE010000044.1 GCA_022825725.1 Gemmatimonadota bacterium | reverse complement strand
GCTGATGCTGGAGGACGAGGTCTTCCTGCTGTTCGGCTACGTCGGCACGCCGACCGTCACCCGCGTCCTGCCGCTTCTGAAGAAGTTCCAGGACCAGCAGATGTACATCTTCTTCCCCTTCACGGGCGCCCAGCCGCAGCGTGAGCCGCCGTACGGGGAGTTCGCCTTCAACCTGCGCGCCTCCTACGGCCAGGAGACGGCGGGGCTCGTCGACAACTTCGTCCGCATCGGACGCCGCCGGATCGCCGTGTTCTACCAGGCCGACGCCTACGGCCGCAGCGGCTGGGCCGGCGTGAGGGCGGCGCTGGCCCGGCACGGAGAGACGATCGCCGGCGAGGCCACCTACCGGCGGGGCACCCAGTTCACGAGCGTGATGCGGCCGCAGGTCGAGATTCTGCAGGAGGCCGCCCCGGACGCCGTGATCTGCGTCGGCGCCTACGCCGCATGCGCCGCCTTCGCCCGCGACGCGATGGACCTGGGCCTGCACGTGCCCATTGCCAACCTCTCCTTCGTGGGAAGCGAGAACCTGCTGGCCCTCCTCATGGACGCGAGCAGTGATGATCCGGCCTACTACACGCCGTGGCTCGTGAACTCGCAGGTCGTGCCCAGCTACGAGGACACGTCGATTCCGGCCGTGCCCGAGTACCGCGACCTGATGACGCGCTACAACCCGCAGGTGCCGGAGGAACTCGTGGTGGAGCCCTACGACCCGTTCCCGTACAGCTTCACGAGCCTCGAAGGATACCTGGACGCGAAACTGCTCACGGAAATCCTGGGTCGGATCGACGGCACCCCTGAGCGCGGCAAGCTGAACGACGCCGTGTTCTCCGTGCGCAACTACGATCTGGGGATCGGCGAACGGGTATCGTTCGGGCCCGACCGGCGTCAGGGACTCCAGAGCGTCTACTACACCGTCGTGGAGGATGGCCGTTTCGTGACCCTCAGCGACTGGGAAGCCAAGTTCGGCCTGGACGCGACCACGAGCGACGGGGCCCCGTGACACAGCCGGAGCAGCAGGCGATCCGGATCAAGAGGCTCTTCCGGAAGACGCGCTTCGGCATCTTCGTCCTCTTCGGCGCCATCGTATTCGCCACCTCCACGCTCTCGATCCGCACGGTCTCCAGCCAGTTGCAGGACGAGTACGAGAGCAACAGCGCGAACATCGCCAAGAACATCGCCGACTCCAGCGTCGACATCCTTCTCAACCGCAACCTCGCCACGCTGCAGTCGCTCATCGACCAGTTCGTCGAGATCCAGAGCATCCGGTACATCTATATCACGAGCGACACCGGCGAGATCCTGACCCACACATTCGTGCCCGGCGTCCCGGAGGTGATCCGCAACGGCGACCCGCACGCGACCGAGCCGATCGAACGCAGCCTGCCGGGGATGGGCGATTTCGTGGAGGTCGGGAGTCCGATCCTGGCCGGTCAGGCCGGCACGGTGCACGTGGGGATGGACCTCGACCTCGTGCGGCTCAAGATCCAGCGTGCCACGGGACAGCAGATCGCCCTCATCTGCATCATCCTCATCGTCGGCGTCCTCGGTTCGATCTGGTTCGTGAAGCTCGCCGTCACGCCGCTCGAGGAACTGCTCTCCTACGTGGTGGGGCTGGCCCGGCGCGATGCCGATTCGCTGAACGACGCGAGAGTCCTGGCGCGCGACGACGAGATCGGGGAGATGGCTCGCCTGATGCTGCACGCCGTGAAGGGTGAAACGACGCCGGGAGCGGACTGAGGTGTCCGCCGAGGGGTGGAAGGCGCCCCGTGTCGCGATCGCCTTCTTCTGCACCGTCCTGCAGGTCTGCTTCGGCACCGTATACGCCTGGAGCTTCTTCCAGACGATGCTCGTCCGGCAGGCCGGCTGGACGTTCACGCAGGGGTCGCTCGCCTTCTGCATCGCCATCTTCTCTCTGGGGACGGCCGCGGCCTGGGCCGGCCAGTTGCTGCCCAAGGTGGGTCCCCGGCGACTCGCCCTCATCGGAAGCACGCTGTTCGCGGGCGGCTACATCATCGCGAGCTTCGCGCTCCGGATCGACTCGATCCTCCTCTTCTACGCCGGGTACGGGCTCATCGGGGGCATCGGCATCGGACTCGGGTACGTGACGCCGGTCACCACGGCCGCGAAGTGGTTCCCGGACCGGAAAGGGCTCGTCACGGGCATCGTCGTCATGGGCTTCGGCATCGGCGCGCTCATCCTCAGCAAGGGTCTCGCACCGCTGCTGGTGCTGCAGACGGAGGGGGATCTCCCGCAGATCTTCCTGTGGCTGGGGATCGTCTTCGCCTGCATCCTCATCCCCAGCAGTTTCGTCATCGACGACCCGCCGGCCGCCCAGGTCGCACCGTGGAAACAGCCGGCGAAGGTGGGCCAGTACCTGAAGTCCAGCCAGTTCGTCATCATCTGGATCGTTTTCTTCTTCAACATCGCCGCGGGCATCTCGGTCATCAGCTTCCAGTCCGAACTCCTGCAGGAGGTCTGGGGACTGGCCGATCCCTCGGTCGAACCCGCGGTGCTGGCGGAATACGGGGCGACGCTCATCGCGGCGAGTTCCGTGTGCAACGGCGTCGGGCGCATCCTGTGGGCCTGGCTCTCCGACCGTATCGGGCGCGTCGGCGTGTTCCGGATCCTGCTCGCAAGCCAGATGGTCGTGTTCGGCATCCTCATGACCGAGTCCAATCCGTGGATCTTCTCCGCGCTCGTGTGCTACGTGCTGCTCTGCTTCGGCGGAGGGTTCGCGACCATGCCCTCGTTCATCCTCGAGGTGTACGGCCCCGGGAACATGTCGAAGGTGTACGGCGCGATTCTCACCGCCTGGGCCGCGGCGGGCATCTGCGGCCCGCTGTACGTGGGCTACCTGAAGGACAGCTACCCCGACCGCGCGGTCATGTACTGCTTCCTCATCGGAATCCTCATGCTCGGCGCGGGCTACCTGTTCTCGTACCTGCTCGACGATGACCGCGTCAGCCTGGGCCGCCCGACTGTAAGAAAGACGCTGGAGCGCTACGGAATCCCCGCCCCCGACCAGCCCTGACCCGTGAGCCGGGGATCGACGGCCTGCGTCGCCGCCCTGACGACGGCGTTGTCGCTCTGCGTCTCCTGTGACTCGCCCCCGACTCCCCTGCCCCGTCCGGGCATCGCGTGGGCGCCGGTTGAACCCGTGCAGGGTCACCTCTTTGTCGTCGGCGTAGATGCTCCCTCCGGTTCGGGCGTGATCTCCGCCGTAGGCGAGGTGGGCGGCGAGGCGCTTCACTTCCGGCGCGTCGGACCGGTGCTCGAGAGTCTGGCGGCGGTCCCCATTTCGACGGTCGACACGCTCGACGCCTGGGTGCGGGCGGACTACGCGGACGGCCGCTCCCGGACCGACTCGCTCCGCATTCCCGTGCGGGCGGGCGAATACGAGCATGAGCGGCTCACGGTGGCGCCGCGCTTCGGATCCCCTCCGAACGAGGAAGACCGGGCGCGGATGGCGAGCGATCGGGAACAGGCCGCCCGGGCCTCGCGCGAAGCGCACGCCATGCCTCGCATGTGGAGCACGGTGCGTCTCCCGCGCGAATCCCGCGTGACGAGCGGCTTCGGCACCGGTCGCGAGTTCAACGGACAGATCACGAGCCGCCACATGGGACTCGACCTGGCCGGCGCCCGCGGCGCGATCGTGACGGCGGCCGCCGATGGTGTCGTGGCGGTCGTCGACGGCTTTCTGCTCGGGGGGAACGTCGTCTACCTCAATCACGGCGGTGGCCTGCTCACCGGTTACTTCCACCTGAGCGAGCAACTCGTCTCCGTCGGCGACACGGTCACGGCGGGGACGCCCATCGGACGGGTCGGGGCCACCGGTCGCGTGACCGGCCCCCACCTGCACTGGGTCGTGCGCTACGGGGGTACGAGCGTGGACCCGCGCAGCCTGCTCGCGCTCCCGGGGGTCAGATCCATCCCGGAATGATCGCCTTCCGCCCCGGGGGATAGTCCTCGAACCGTTCGCGGTACCAGCGGTGGTGGCTGAGCGCCCTCGGGACGAGGTTCGCCGCGGTGAACAGGAAGAAGGCGAGTCCGGCCAGCGACCATGTCGCCAGCGCCCAGCCGGCCCATTCCATCACCTCTCCCAGGTAGTTGGGACACGAGACGTAGCGAAACCCCCCGCCGCGGGGGATCGAATAGCCGGTCTCTCCGGGCTTCCGCAGCTTCAGCAGGGTGTTGTCGGAGTGCAGATTCAGGGCGAAGCCGGCCGCGAAGACGGACAGGCCGGCCAGGAACCGCGGATCCCCCAGCCACTGCAGGTCGTACTGTCCGATCTCCGAGATCCAGCGCGCATTCAAGTACGCGTTGAGCATATTGAATGTGAAACCGGAGGCCGCGGCGGCGACGGGTATCCTCTTTCCCCGGGTCCGCGTCCGGAGAGGATAGATGAATGTCCGGTTCAGATAGTGGCACTGCCAGATGCCGAGAAAGACGAGCGGCACAGCGTCGCCGGCCGACTGTCCCGTGAGATAGACATAGGCAAAGAAGGCCGGCGCGGGTATTTCCATCAGAATCCAGCCGACCCGATCCGGGAGGGTCGGACCCCAGCCTCGCCCGGAATAGTGGCGGCCGTAGGGAGCCTTCAGGCGGAGCAGACCGATGAACGTCAGCGGCGCCAGGGCCAGGAGGATCCATACCAGGGCGCTATGGAGCGCGACGCCGCCCATCGCGGACACGATCACGTTCAGCGGCCGGCCGGTGTCGACACTAGAAGGGGACCACGGCGCCCAGGCCGAGTTCCTCCGCCCGGCTCAGGGCCGCTTCCGCGATCGCGACATCCTGCGCGGCATTCCCGACCGATTCGAAGAGCGTGAAGTCGTGGTCGCCGCGCCCGCCCGGGGTCTGGCCGTTGACGATCTCGCCGAGTTCGGCATCGATCACGTCGCGCCCGACGATCCCCTTCTCCACGGGGATGATGAGGTCGCCGGCCTCCTCCCAGATCGCTTCGCGCTGGTCCACGATCACGCGTGCGCGGGTGACGATCTCCTCGGGGATCTCGCGCGTGTGGGGCTGAAAGGCGCCGATCGCGTTGATGTGGGCCCCGGCTTCGAGGAGTTCGGGGGAAAAGACCGGCGTCTCGCTCGTGGTCGCGGTCACGACGAGGCCCGCGCCGTCGAGCGCCTCGGCCGGGGTCGCGGCGGCCCGGATCCGGGGCGGAGTCCCCCCTTCGGGCGGCACCAGCGATGCGGCCTGCGCGGTGAGTGCCGCGGCCAGCTCCTCGGCGCCTTCGGGGGGAACGGAGACGATCCGGATCTCGCGCAGCGGGCGGCAGGCGGCGAGCAGTTCGATGTGGGCCCGGCCCTGGGCGCCGGCCCCGAACACGGCGAGCACATCCGCTGCGGGGTCGGCCAGCAGTTCCGTGGCCAGCCCGCTGCCCGCCGCCGTCCGAATCTCCGTCAGTGAGGTGCCGTCGAGGAGGGCGCGGGTGCGTCCCGTCTCCGCATCGAGCAGGATGACCGCCCCCTGGATCGGCGGCTGACCGGCGGATGCGTTGCCGGGGAAGACCGAGACGATCTTGGCCCCGAGCCCCCCGGAACCGTCGAGGAAGGCGGGCATGAGGAGGGTGATCCCGCGCCGGCTCTCGAGATGCCCCCGCACGGGAACCACCGCCTGCCCTCCGGACAGTTCCCCGAAGGCGACCCGCATCGCGTCCACGGCCGCTGCCGCGTCCACCGCGCGTTCGATGTCGCTCCTCGAGAGAATCCGGATCTCCACTCGTTCAGCCTCCCGCACCGTCGGCGCCGGAGCGGCGCTCCTGGATGGCGGAGCGCAGCATCGCGATCGCGGCATAGAGGACGACGACCACGACGAGCCAGCGCATGGCGTTCAGAGGAAGCGACCGGACGATGAAGGCGGCGATCAGTACGGCGGGGATCCCGCCGATCGCCAGGCCGAGGGCCGCGCGGAGTCCGTAGCGTCCCGCCTTCAGGAAACGCAGGCCCGCGACCGGCATCAGGAAGGCGGACGCGCCCATCATGATGGGGAAGGCGACGGCCGGGTTCAGTCCCATGAGGCTGACGACGATCATCGTCGGAGCGTAGATGCCGATCCCGATCGTCATGAGCGCTCCGAGGACGAAGAGACAGCCCGCCGCGAGGGCGAGCGATCCGCCGGACAGGCCGGACGCCGCTCCTCCCACGGCCGCGATCCCGAAGATCGCCATGAGGAAGGTGGCGGCGGCGATGAGGAGCGCGATTCCCATCCCGATCTGGATCCGGTAGCGGGGCAGGCGGGCCACGATCCCCGCCCCCAGCCAGGCCCCGACGACGGCGGCCGCGATGAGCACGAAGAGCGTGGTCGGCTCCACGCTGATGATCGCGATGAAGATGAACGCCTGGATCACGACCGGCGGCGTGTGCCCGATCATCATCGTGCCCGGGATTTCCTCGTCGGGCACGACCTTCTTCAGCTTGAACAGCGACGTGGTCGGCGCGAAGGAGCCGATGCCGAGCGTATCGAAGAAGTTCGTCCCGAAGCCCACCAGGAGTTCGAACACGCTGGGGCGGCCCCGCCAGCCGTCACGCTCCCGTCCGGCCCGGGTGGCCGCGGCGGCGGCGCGCGCCCACGCGATGAGAAGCCCGGCCGTGAAGAGCGCCAGGACGGAGAACAGGTAGAGGCGCGGATCGCTCAGGTCAGGCACCCTGTTCGACGCTCCTTGTTGAGGTCAGCGCGGCGGCGGGTCCTCGGACAGCGCCCGGTAGTACGCCTCCACGAGTTCTCGGTATTCCTCCGGTACGTCGTCCGATCCGGAAAGGAAAAAGCGCTCGATCTGCGACCCCAGTTCACGGCGGAGGGCGAACTCGAAGTCCTTCAGGCCCCGCAGCACGTCCGCCTGGAGCCGGGCCAGTTCCTCCGGATCGTCGAAGTCCCCCATGGTGCGCAGGCGGTCGAGTCCGGCGATGGCGTCGTCGAGGTCGCCCACATCGACGCCCTCCTGACGCAGCTCGTCGCGCAGACGGCGGGCGTCCTGCTCCCGCTGGCGGAATTCCCTTTGGAACTGCCGGACGTCTTCCGGCGACAGCCACGGTCCGCCGCCTCCGCCGCCGCCCCCGCCGGGCGCGAACCCCTGGCCGCCGCGAGGGGCCTGACCGGGCTGCCCCGGCTGCCCGCCACGACCTCCCTGGCCCTGGCCCTCGCCCTGCTGCTGGCCGCCCTGGCCCTCACCCTGCTGCTGGCCGCCTTGCTGGCCCTGCCCGCCCTGCTGGCCCTGGCCCTCCTGTCCCTCACCCTGGCCCTGCTGTTGGCCCTGGCCCTGTTGCTCGCCCTGGCCCTGCTGTTGGCCCTGTCCCTCCTGCCTTTCCTGCCCCTGTTGCAGGCGTTCCTGGAGCGACTCGAGGCCGCGGACCAGGTCGCGCGTCTCGTCAAGTTGCCGGCCGAGGCGGCGGGGGTCCGACTCGCTCAGCGCATCCCGCGCGGCCTGGACCCGCGCCCGCACGTTCTCCGCGTCCCGGGTGATCTGTTCCTCGAAGTTCCGCACATAGTCCTCGGACTGGGTACCGAGGACGCCTCGCGAGAAGAGGAGTTTGTCCCTCAGCCGGCTCTCGCGGATCTCGCCGGCGGCTTCCCTCAAGCGGCGGGCGGCGTCCGGCTGCTCCCCACTCGCCTCGAGCGCGAGGCGGTCCAGATCAGTCTCCAGCTGGTCCACCTCCCGGGCGAGTTCGGCCTTGCGTTCGCGCAACCCGGTCACGCGGTCCTGGTCGCCGCCCGTCGGATCCTCGTTCACATCGCTCTGCAGTTCCCGCTGACGCTCCGCGATCCGCTCGGCCCTCCGCGCGGCGTCCTCGACCTCCCGTTCCACGGCCGCGACCTGCCGGTTCTCGAGCAGACGTCGTGCATCGCGCAACCGGTCGAGCGCGTTCGACGCCTCCGCCTGCCCCTGCCCCCGGCGACCCTGCGCCTGCGCCCGCCGCATCTCGTCCGCCGCCTCCTGCAGCCGGCGCGCGGATTCCTCGACGTCCGCCCGGTCGCCCTCGCGGCCCAGGCGCTGCAGCTGCCGGGCCAGCTCTTCCGTCTCCTGGATCATCCGCTGTTGCTGACCCTGGCCTCCGCCCGCGGCGCCCCGCGGCTGGGCGGCCGCGCGTTCGTTCATCTGCTGCTGGCGTCTCGCGAGTTCCTCGAGCTTCTGCAGCGCCTCGTCGACCTCCTGGTCCTGCTGTTGCTGCTGGCCCCGCTGGACGGTCTCGTACTGGTTCCGCAGGCGGTCCAGCTCCAGTTCGAACAGGTCCGCGAGTTCCTCGGCCCCCGACCCGACACTTCCCGGCGTACCGCCGCCTCCTCCGCCGCCCTGCTGCACCTGGACGTCCCGGAACGCAGCTTCGGCGCGCTGCAGGTGCTGGAGCGAGCGCTGTTCGGGCGCGAGCGCTTCCTTGAGCCGCCGCTCGCCCAGCCTCGTCTCGGCTTCCAGCATCGCCGGTGGCGCCTGCGGGAGTTCCCTGAACACGGTCTCAAGCGACGGGTCGCCCGCCACGCCGCGCTGCTGCATCTGCGCGATCAGCTCCTCCACCTGCTGTCGCAGCCGCCCCTGCAACAGCGTCAGCGTCGCGAGGTTCTCCGACATTTCCTCTTCTTCGAACTCGTTGTTGTCGCGGTCCAGGCGGAAGGTCGCGGCGACGATCTGCCGCTGCTGTTCGGACAGTTCGCCGCCCATGCCGGCCCCGCCGCCTCCACCGCCGCCCCCTCCCCCGCCCTGCTCGGCCTGGCGGAAGTTCCGGTCGAAGGGACGGATTTCGACGAAGTAGATGTCCGAGCTTTCGATCCCGCCGCCGGGGCCGCCGGAGCGCAGGTCCGTCGCGCGCGCGTAATAGGAGAGGACGTCGCCCGGCTCGAGGCCGAACTCCTCGAGGAAGAAGGTGTGTCCACCGGAGAGCTGCGTGGTTCCGCCGCCGGTCGTGCCGTGGAGAACGCGGGACGATTCCTCCCCGCCGTTCACCGAGTAAAGGAGTTCGACCCGCCCGAGCCCGAAGTCGTCTTCCGCTTCGACTTCCACGTACAGTTCCTCGATCGGCGAGAGGCGCGTGTCCCGTCCCGGCTCGGAGATCCGCACTCCCGGCGGCTGGTCGTCGAGCGGTTCGACGAGGTAGTCGGGGGAGCCGATGACGAAACGGTTGCCCGGACCCATGAACTCGATGCGGTAGAAGGTCTCGCCGGTCACCGTGAAGCTCGTCTCGAACGCGCCATTGACGGGCTCGAGCGCGGCGCCTTCCTCCTCGCCGTCGAACGCGAGCCGCGCCGCCTCCGTGGCCATCGTCGGCGTGACGCGAAGACGGACCTCGGTCCCCCGCAGCACGGCGATGTCGCCGCCATCTTCCACCGTCCGCGGGCTCAGCCCCGTGTAGGCGGGGAAGTGGTACTCGAGGTCGATCCGGTCCACGTAGGGGAGGTCCGCGACCTCAATGGTGAAGACGGGCGATCGGACGCCCTCGGAACTCACCGTGTAGTCGGTGGGCTCGTCGAGGTCGAAGAGGAGAACCTCGAACGCGGCGCCCTCCGCGGCCGGCGTCATGAAGTAGCGCTCCCACACCTCCGACTCGCCGCGCCGGACGGAGACCTCCACCTCGTCCGTCTCGAACCCCTGCGGGAACGCGCGCACGAGCTGATCCGAGCCACGGGCGATGAGCGCGTCGCCGGGCTCCACCGTGATCGCGTAGGGATTGGCGGCGTCGGCGGTCTTCCAGGGGCTCAGGAGGAGCGAGCCCGCGGTGCCCTGGAAGGCGGGACCGAAGAGGGCGATGAGCAGCACGGCCGTGGCGACGCCCGCGAACCAGGCGGTCGAACGCCGCAGCCGGTCGCGCTCGACGCGGCGCCCCCGTTCCACGCGGCGGGCGCGACGGGCCGCGACCTCCAGCAGACGCGCATCGAGGCCGGAGCGGGCGCCCGGCGACCCGGCGCGCTCGATGGCCGCGAGAAACGCCGCCTTGAGCGACGGTTCATGCTCCTCCAGGTAGAGCGCGACCTGCGTGTCCGAGACCCGGCGCAGGAGCGGGCGCACCACGAACCAGGCGAAGAGGCCGGCGGCGGCGGCCCAGAGCAGGATGCGGAAGGCGAGGACCGCGCCGTCTTCGAAGCGCAGCCGGTCGATCCCGAAGGTCGCGATGAAGAAGACGGCGAAACCGATCCCCAGCGTCACCGCGACGCCCTGGATGAGTTGGCGCACCCGCCAGCGTCGCCTCACATCGCGGACGATCCCGAGCAACTGGTGCTCCGTGCTCCGCGTCTTCGCCCATCGCTGCATCGTCATCCTCCTAGCAGGCCGTGGTCAGGCCCCCGCCAGCCCCGAAACGGGACGCTGGCGCGTCCAGCGGTTCGCCAGCACGCTCTCCACCCCCAGTACGAGCCCCGCGAGCAGCAGGAGCACCCACCAGAGTTCCGCGCGCCGCGGCACCGTTTCCTCGTCTGCCGCCGCGCCGTCCTCCCCGGCGGTTCCCGCCGCGGTCGGCGCGAGTCCCGCCACGGCCTCCACCACGCGCTCCGTCGCCACCGATGCCAGATCAGATTCGGTCATCGGAGGGTTGACCGCCACGGTGGTCGCGCGGCCGGCGTCGTCCCGGAGCGCCACCTGGTAGAAACCCGCGCGGGGAAACTCGATCCACGTCGGCCCTTCGCCGACCTCCACCGGCTGCCGGTCGCCGTCCGGATCCACCAGGACCCACTCGGCCTCGTCCCCGGCGAGCCCCGCGGGACCCGCCCCGCCCGCTCCTCCCGCTCCTCCCGCTCCGACAAGGGCGTTGAGTTCGAGCACGCCCCCGGCTTCGATCCAGCGTTCCGGCTCCCGGTATCCGGTAGCGTGGAGCGCCAGCCGGTGCACGAAGGGCAGGAAGACGGGCTGCAGCGCGAGGTCGTTCCAGAAACGGTCGAGGGTCGACGTCCAGACCAGCACGCGACCCTCGCCCACCGTACGCTCGAGCAGGGCGGGTTCCCCGCTGTCGTAACGAGCCACCACCGACGTGCCCTCCGCAGGCTCCAGGCTCCAGAACCGCTCGAAGCGCGCACCGGAGAAATCCCCGCTGCGAGGGCCGGAGAAGAGTTCGAACACCGGGTGGTCGTAGTCGAGCCACGACAGCCGGCGGCCATCGGCGGCATCCACGAGGGAGCCGGGACCGGCGCCGAGCAGTTCGAGTCCGGCGTCGGACCACCGATTCATGTTCGCATCCCGCCCGAGGACGATGAGCAGGCCCCCGCCGTCGCTCACCCACTCGCGCAGCCGGCCGGCCCGGCCCGAGTCGGCGAGGTCGGCGTCGTTGAGGATCGCGAAGTCCGCCGACGTCAGCGTGGCGGCATCGAGACCCGCGGCCGGCGTGCGCGAAGTCTCGATGCGGGGCGCGTCGCCGATGCCGAGGGCGCGGTCGAGAAAGAGACTCCCGTCCGACGCCCTGCGGTTGTTCTCCAGAATGAGCGTGCGTAACCCGGCCTCGGGCGCCGCCATGAAGCGGAACTCGTTGTCGATGGCCAGCCCGTCCCCGGGGACCGTGAGGCGCCCGCGGCTCCGCCCCTCCGGGAGGGCGAGGTCGTCGAACACCGCCGTCCCGGTGCCGCGCGACGGCATGTCCACCGGAATCGTCCCCACCGTCCGCCCGGCGATCTCGAGCGACACCGGGAGCCCGTCCACCGGCGCGTCGCCCATGTTCGCGAGCCGCGCCACGAGCCGGACGCGCCCGTCGTCCGCGGCCCGCACCGCCGCCTCCGCGAGCGCGACGTTCGCCGCCTCCTCCGGCGCGACGCTCGCCGCCCGCAGCGACACCCCATCGGGAAGCCGCACGCGGCCGCCGTCCTCCCACCCCGTGCGCTGGAAGTCCGAGACGAGCGCCACCTCCCGCCTCCGGTCTTCGGACTCCGCGAGGATCCGCCCCGCAAGCTGGATGCCGGCTTCGAGCCGCGTCCCCAGGTCGGTCGTCGACAGATCCGCGAGGGCGTCCCGGGCGGCGACGAGGTCGAGCGTCAACGGCACCCGCTCCCGCGCCCGCTCGTCGAACGTCGCCACCGCGACGCGGTCCCCCTCCCCGAGACCGTCGAGTACGGCGCGCGCGGAATCGAGGGCCGCCTCCCAGCGCCCCTCGTAACCCAGGCTCGCCGACACATCGAGGAGGATGACGACGTCACGCGCCGAACCCGCCTCGACCGCCGCCACCGAGTCGAAGAACGGGCGGGAGAAGGCGAGCGCGAGGAGGATGACCGCGAGGCTGCGCAGGGCGAAGAGCAGGGGATGCCGGATCCGCCGCCGGTTCATCGTCTTGAAGGGCAGCTTCCGGAGGAACATCAGCGACGGGAACACCGTCACCCGGCTGCGCTGCCGATGCGTGAGGTGGATGATGATCGGGATCGAGAGGAGCCCGAGCCCGGCCAGGAACCACGGGGTCAGGAAACTCATCGGTCCTTCCCCTTGAGGCGCCGCGACCGGTGCGACAGGTAGCGGAAGAGCACAGCGTCGAGCGGCGTCGAGGTGACGACGAGTTCGTGGTCGATCGCGCGGTCGATCATCATCTTCGAGATCTCGCCCACATGCCCCTCCACGAGGGAGAGGTACTCTTCGCGCATCACGTCGGGGGTCACCGGAAGCCGCTCCCCCGTCTCCAGGTCCTCGAACGACCTCGCCGCCTCGAACGGGAAGTCGACCTCGGCGGGGTCCAGGATCTGGAACACGATCACGTCCTGTCCCTTGCTGCGCAGCGCCCCCACCGAGTTCAGGACCGTCTTCGGTTCCGTGTAGAGGTCGGAGACGAGAACGACGATCCCCTTCCGGGTCAGGCTCTCGGCCACCTGCGTGAGGGGCCGCGTGAGGTCCCCCGCCGTCTCGGCCCGGACGCGGTCGAGGGCCGCCAGGATCAGGCGGCGGTGCCGGACGGAGGGGGGGATGTACTCGAGCAGCTTCTCATCGAAGATCGCCGCGCCCACGCGGTCGCGCTGGCTCGCGGAGAGATAGGCGAGGCAGGCCGTCAGGTAGCGGGCGTAGTCGAGCTTCGTGATCCCGCGGGAGCCGTAGTCCATGGAACGGGAGGCGTCCACCGCGAAGAAGACGTTCGCGTTCGTCTCGGCCTCGTATTCCTTGATGTAGTGGCGGTCCGTGCGTCCGTACACCTTCCAGTCGATCTTGCGGATGTCGTCGCCGGGCAGGTACTGGCGGTGCGCCGCGA
The DNA here is from genome assembly GCA_022825725.1 of Gemmatimonadota bacterium. Lineage (GTDB taxonomy): Bacteria > Gemmatimonadota > Gemmatimonadetes > Palauibacterales > Palauibacteraceae > Palauibacter. Next base: position 21,278 of record JAJDWE010000044.1, on the reverse strand, counting down.
AGTCGAGCGACAGCCCGAGGAAGGGCGACCCGTGCGCCCCGGCGATGAAGCCCTCGACCACGGAGCGCGCCACGAGTTCGAGGTTCCCGATCCGGGTGAGCACCGCCGGATCGAGGAACTGCGTCCCCGGTACCGTCCTCGAAACGATTCGCGCCCGCATCGTCCGGCCCCTTCCCCTACATCCCCGACTTCGGCGGCTGCACGTCGTCGAGGAGCCGCTCGACGAGATCGTCCGTCGAGACGCGCTCGGACTCCGCATGGAAATTAGTCAGCACGCGGTGGCGGAAGACGGGGGCGCAGAGGGCCCGCACGTCATCGAACGAGACGTTGATCTCGCCCCGCAGCAGCGCGCGCGCCTTGCCGCCGAGCACGAGGTACTGCGCGGCGCGCACGCTCCCACCGTAGGCCACGTACTGCTTCACGTAGTCCGGGGCGTCGTCGCGTCCGGGCCGGGTGCGCCGGGCCAGTTGGACCGCGTAGCGCGCGACCGGCTCGGAGATCGGCACTTTCCGCACCAGGTGCTGGAAGCCGGCGATCGCCTCCGCCGACAGCACCGCGCCGGGCGGCTCGCCCGCGGTCGTCGTCGTCTGGAGGATGACCTCGAGTTCCTCGTCTTCCGGCAGGTAGCCGATGTTGATCTGGAACATGAAGCGGTCGAGCTGCGCCTCCGGCAGCGGATAGGTCCCCTCGAGCTCGATCGGGTTCTGCGTCGCGAGAACGAAGAAGGGCTCGGGGAGGCCGTAGGTCCGGCCCTGGATCGTCACCTGCTTCTCCTCCATCGCCTCGAGGAGGGCGGCCTGCGTCTTGGGCGGCGTGCGGTTGATCTCGTCGGCGAGCACGACGTGCGCGAACAGCGGCCCCTTCATGAAGACGAGCTTGCGCTGTCCCGTCTCCGGGTCCTCCTGGATGATGTCCGTCCCGGTGATGTCCGACGGCATGAGGTCCGGCGTGAACTGGATCCGGTTGAAACTCAGGTGCAGAACATCCGAGAGCGTCTGGATGAGGAGCGTCTTCGCGAGTCCGGGGACGCCGACGATGAGGCTGTTGCCGCCGGCGAAGAGCGAGATCAGGACCTGCTCGACGACATCGTCCTGACCGATGATGACCTTCTTGAGTTCCGCGCGGACGGCGTCGGCGCTCTCGCGCAGGCGGTCGGCGAGTTCGGCGTCGTCCGGGGTCGCCTCGGGCGCGGCGTCCGGGGCCGGGGCCGGCTCCCGATCCGGTGTCGGGTCCGGCGCGTCAATCCAGCGGGGGTCGGCTTCCATGCCGGCTCCTTCCGGGTTCAGTGTCTCGGCTCCACTGTGAGCTCAGTGTGTGAGGGCGTACACCACATAGTTGACGCCCAGCTTGTACGCTTCGTTGGAGAGGGCGATGGGGACGTACCCCCGGTCGGACCACTCCATGTAGTCGCCAATGTCGTTGTCGTGATTCACGATGACCATAAGGCGGCCCTCGGGGTCGTTGTCCTCGAAGACGCCCCAGTAGCTCGCCACGCCGCCCCGGTAGGGATGCGGCATCTCGATGTTCTCCTGTTCCAGGTGGAAGAACGAGTCGAAGATCGGGTGGCTGTCGTCGAGCCGCACGAGCAGGAGGCCCGGGAGCAGCATGTTCAGCCCCACCCTCGTCCGGTCCAGGTCCCGCATGCCGCCCATGTCGTCGATGATGAGGAACCCGCCCTTGCGCAGATAGTTGCCCAGGTTCTCGGCCTCCACGTCGTTCATGGTCCAGCCGCCGGGTTCCGACAGGTACGCGACGGGGAACTTGAACAGGTCCGGGTCGTCCATGGCGAGCACGTTGCCGCCGCCACGGCGCGGGCCGATCGTCGTGAGCGCGTCCATGATCTCGGCGAAGTTGCGCTCGGCCACGGGCCAGTCGTGCGACCATCCCGGGTTCCAGCCCCACCCGCCGCGGTAGTAAAGGCGGACGAAGGTGAACTCGCCGGTGTAGGGCGTGTTGTACTCCTGGTAGGCGGCGAGGTCGTCCCCGAACCCGCCTCCCCCGCGTCCGCGCCGGCGCTGGCCCTCGAGGTCGGCGACGGCGAGCAGCGTGAGCAGCGCGGCCAGGCCGCCGGTGGCGAGGCGCCGGATCGCGCGGCGTCGGGTCTGCGCGGTCATCGCCCGCCCTCCGGGTCGCCGCGGATCTCGAGCAGCAGCTCGAGCGCGGCGTCGAAGTTGGGGGCGATCTCCAAGGCGTCGAGGACGGCGCTCCGGGCGCCGCGCGCGTCCCCGCCCCGGTGGAGCGCGAGGGCGAGCCGGTAGTGGGCCTCCGCGAGGTCCGCCGGCGCCAGCGCCAGGAGCGCCCGCCGTTCCATCGCGGCCTCGGGCCAGCGTTCCGCGGCCTCGTAGCCGGAGGCGAGCCGCGTGTGCAGATCCAGGTGGAAAGGATCGATCCAGATCGCGCGTTCCAGCGCTTCGCGGGCGGCCGCATCGTTGCCGAGCGCCTGTTCGAGGTCCGCGAGCGCGAGGTGCGCCTCGAAGTGGTTCTCGTTGAGGGCGGTGTACGTTCGGTACGCCTCCGCGGCGCGCGCGACATCGCCCGCTTCGCGCCGGAGCTGGCCGAGAATGAGGATCGGCGCGTCGCGTCCCGCGTACTCGGGGAAGACCTCGTGCGCCCGTTCCAGCGCCCGCATCGCCTCCTCCGTGCGGCCCGCGCGCTGGGCCTCCGCCGCCACCATGAGCAGTCCGGCGAAGGTGTCGGGGCCGGGGGGCGCCCCGGCTTCGGGGTCGCCCAGCGCCTCGAGCGTCGGACCGAAGCGGGTCTCGATGTAGTCGCGCAACTCCCGGTCGAGGGCGGGGATCGTCGTCCCCAGCGCCCGTTCCACGACCTCCGGCGTCTCCAGCCCGTCGCGATACCCGGCGAGCATGGCGAGCACGGCGTCGAAGCCGCGCGTCGTCTCGATCATCTCGCACAGGAGAGAGGCCATGTAGTAGGCGTGCTGCACCTGCCCGGGGTAGGCGGGCCGCACGAAGCCGTAGTTGAAGCGCTCGAGCGAGGGCAGCCGCTCGTCCCGGAAGGCGGCGAGGAAGCCGGGGTCCACGTCGGATCCCCACCCCTCGCGCGCGTGCCGCTCGTCGAGGACCGCGAGCCCCTCGGAGAACCAGCGGGGGATGCGGTGCTCGGTGTAGCCGAGCGTGAACGCGTGGGAGATCTCGTGCCACAGCGTCGAGCCCCAGTTGAAGGCGCCGCCGGGCCGGGCGCCGGGGGAGTCCATGGCGAGGACGGAGCCGAAGCTCACGCCGAGCGCGCCGATGCCGGCGAGTCCGACCGTGCGCACGGAGAAGTCCGCGTGCCGGTCGTAGACCTCGACCGAGATCGGCGTCGGCGGCTCGAACCCGTAGCGGGCGCTCATGGCGTCGAACGCCTCCTCGGCGAGCGCCGTGGCGTAGATCGAGAGGGCGCCGGCTTCCTTCGGGTGCATCGAGAAACGGAAGCGCGGACTCTCCACCGTCTCGAACCCGGCGAGTTCCTCGAGAAGGTCGAGCGTATTGAACACCCAGACGTTGAAGGGATCGCCTTCGAAGGAGGTCTCGAGGGTGGCGTGCCCGGCCTCGATTTCCCCCGTGCGGAGCTGGTTCAGCCCGAGTTCCGCCATGCCGGGCCAGGAAAGGGGATCGAGGGCCACGGCCTGCCGCGCGAACTCGACCGCATCGGCGTACCGGTGCGTGCGGTAGGCAACCTGCGCGAGGGCGACGTAGAGGTCGGCGTGCCGCGGATCGAGCCCCAACACGCGGTCGCGCGCCTCGGTGAAGGCGGCCGCGTCCCCCCGGAGGTGGGCGGCGGCCGCAATCTCGGTCCACGCGGCGAGGGAGACCGGGTTCGTCTCCAGCGCGCGCCGGGCCTCCGCCTCGGCCTCCTCCACGTCCTCGAGTTCGAGATAGAGTCGCGCCAGGAAGGCCCGGGCCTCGGGGAAGCGGGGGTTCGTTTCGAGCGCCTGCTCGGCGAGTTCGAGCGCCTCCGTGGAGCCGTCGAACTTCGCGCGGCGCGCCTTCGCCAGGAGGGCGCGCGGGTGAGCCGGATTTCGGGCCAGCGCCTCCTCGATCAGCGGCCCGGCCTCGAAGCTGTCGTACTTGTCGAGGAAGAGGAGACCGAGGTCGATGCGCGGCTCGGGGTCGCCGGGATCGGCCTCGATGGCCTCCTCGAAGGCGCGCACGGCGTCGTGGAAGAGGTCGGGGTCGCGGGCCCCGAGGTAGGTGAGAGCGGTGCCGACGGCGCGCAGCTCCTCGGCGTCGAGACTTCGCGCGCGGTTGTAGAAGTCAATGAACCCGTCAAACAGGGCGAGGGCCTGGTCGCGCGCGCCGCGGTCGAAGAAGAGATGGCCCAGGTCGAGCCGGGCGAGTTGGGCGTCGCCGGCCCGGCCTTCGATGGCCAGGCGGAAGTTCGCTTCGGCCTCGTCGAGGCGCCCGAGCGCGTAGAGCAGACGCCCGCGCGCGCGAGCAAGTTCGGTGTCGGCGTCCGCTGCGTCCGGGGCGCGCGCGGCGGCACGGTCGAGCGCGTCGAGCGCGGATTCGTACTCTCCCGTCGCGGCGAGCGCGCGCGCCCACCCGCGCGCGGAGGCCGGAAATTCGCGCCCGGAACGGGCCATCGACCGGTAAGCCGCGACGGCCTGCCCATAGTCGCCGACCTGGTGCGCTTCGAGGGCGGCATCCAGAGGACCGCCGCCGTCGTCCGCGCCCGCCCGCTCCTGTGCGCGCGCCGGCAGCGGCGCCGCGAGGGTCAGCGCGAGCACCGGCAGGGCGAGCCGCCTCGCCACCGAGCTGAGCCGGACGGGCGGGCGCGGCGTCAGGCGCACGGGTCGCTCCCGCCTTCGCGGATCGCGCGGTTGATGCGGGCGAGTTCGACGAGGAGCGTCTCGAGCTGCGCGTCGTATTCCTCCTCCTCCATCTCGTCGCGGCGGGCGCGAAGCGCCGCGATCCCGTCCTCCACCTCGCCCTTCCGCACCAGGAGCGCGGCCACCGCCGGGTCGTCCGCCGTCGCCCCCGCGAGCGCTGCCGGCGCCAGGGCAAGGAAGAACCGGTTCGCGAGCGTCCCGTCGGGTCCGTCCGGACCCGGCTCGAGCGACCCCTCGCCGTCCCCGTCGTCATCGAGCAGTGCATGTTCGGTCAGCATCTCGTTGTCCCGCTCGTACCGGCGGCGGACCTCGCCGGTCGCGTAGCGGAACGCCTCGAGCAGCGACACGCGCTCGTCCTTGTCCACGTCCGCCTCATCGAGGGCGAAGGCGTCGACGAAGAAGCCGCCGAAGTGGGTCCGCTCGCGTTCGCGCGCGGAGCGCGTGGCCGTCACGACGATACGGCGCTCGCCGGCGACCGCGGGCACGAAGCCGCCGCTGGCGCTCGCCGCGTTCACGACCGCCACGGTCTGGGTCGGGAAGGCGTGGAGCCACATCGAGAGCGCCTCTCCCGACAGGTCCGGGCCGGGGAGGCTGAAGCGCGACTCCTCGCCGCGGCCGCTCCCGTGGCCGAGCAGGAGGATCAGCGCCACGTCGGAGGGCCCGGCCCGGTTCGCCATGCCGAGCACTTCCCGCTCGACGGCTTCCAGGGTGGCCCGGCCCGCGACGCGGGGGGAGAGCGCCTCGTCCTCCGCCAGCCACGCGACGGTCTCGCGGACGCCGAGCCGCTGGTCGAGCGCGTCGAGAAGCGACTCGGCTTCCGTCCGGAACTGCTCGGAGTACTCGGGCGTGCCCCCGAGGCCGGTGACGACGAGCACGTGGGTCCGCGGCGCGGCCGGCGCCGCCTGGGCCGCCGCCGCCAAGCCCGCGACGCCGCCGGAGCCGAGCAGGCCCGCGGGAATCAGGGCCGTGGTGAGCGCGACGGTCCGCGCGCCGCGGGTCACGCGAGGTCCTTCCGCCGGCGGTACGCCCACTCCCCGCCGAGCAGACCCGCGAGGAGGAGGAAGAGGATCGGCATGTCCCACAGCGAGCGCTCCTCGTACACCGTGTCGCCGCTCTCGGTGTAGCGGATCTCGTCGGCCAGCACCTGCGCGTCATCGGCCGTGTAGAACCGGCCCCCCGTTTCGTCGGCGATCCTGCGCAGGAGTTCCGTCCGGCGGCCTGCTCCGAACTCCTCGATCCGGGGCGTCCCCGCCCGGAAGAAACTCGCTCCTTCCGCGATGTCGCGGCTCGTCCCGGCCCCGGCCCCCGCGCCGCCGATCCGGGCGCCCGCGGCTCGGACCTGCACGCTGTACAGTCCCGCCTCCTCCGGCACGAAACGTCCCTCGTACTCGCCATCGCGCTCGACCGTCCAGTCGAGCCGGACCTCGGACGCGACGCCGCCCGGCCCCGTCACCGTGGCGACGACGTCCGCCCCGTTCACGCGCAGGTATCGTTCGTCCTCCACCTCGGCCCGGATCCGCAGCGGCTCCCCCATCGGGACCACATCGTCGCCCGAGTCGAGACGGACGCGCCCGGGCGTGTCATGCACGAGCCAGCGGAGCAGCTGCCGCCACAGCGTCTCGTGCGTCTCGTCCTCCAGGGGGATGTCCGCGTGCATCTGCCACAGCCACGAGTCCTGGGCGGCGAACACGATCGACGTCCCGCGCCCGTACCTCTGGTGCGCGAGGAGCATGCGCGGCTCGCCCTGGGCAGGCACGCCCCGGAGGAGGTCGACGGCTCCCGGTTTCAGCTCGAACACCCGGTTCACGGAGGTGAGGGGCGGAAGCTCCGTCCAGCGCTCGGCGGACGACTCGGCGGCCTCCGCGATCCTCATCGCCGCGTGCCGGCGGCCGGCCAGGGTGAGTTCGGCCGACACCTCGAGCACGTCCGGCTCGCCGGCTCCCCCGAGCACCACGGGCAGAGCGTCGGCCAGCGGCGTCCCCGTATAGCCACCCTCCCCCAGCGACCGCCGCCCGCCCAGCACGAGGAGTCCGCCCCCGCGCTGTGCCACGAAATCCGCCATCATCTGCAACTGGTCGTGCGTGAAGAAGCTCGCCTCGACGCTCCCCAGAATCAGCCCGTCGTACTCGTACAACTCCTCGCGCGTGCTCGGGAACCCGCCGGCGAGTTCGCCCGGCCCCTCCACGTCGAGCCGCAGGTATTTTTCGTCGGCCGTCCTCAGGAGCGTGACGACGTGCAGGTTCTCGTCGTCCGCCACGGCGCGGCGCAGGAACTTGTTCTCCGGGCGCGGCGAGCCCTCGAAGTAGAGGATCTTCCGGCGCGTGTCGCCAACCTCCACGAGGACCTGACGCTCGTTGTTGCCGGTCAGCGCCTCTCCCTCCTGCGGGTCCACGAAGAAACGGATCGCGCGGGGCCCCGACTCCTCCAGCGTGAACTGGAGCTGCACCGCCTCCTCTCCATCCGGCCCCAGCGTGAGATTGCGCGTGCCCACGATGCGCCCTTCGTCCTCCACGTCGAGACGCACCGTGCGACCGGCGAGTCCCGCGTGCGAGACGATGACGTCGGCCACGATCGTCGTCCCCTCGAGCGCCGCGCGGGGCACCTCCACGCGACGCACCTCGACATCCGGGGCGATCCGTTCCGCGCCCAGTCCGACCGTGTAGATGGGGATCCCCGCGGCGCGCGCCGAGAGCAGCGCCTCCGAGAGGGGCGGGGTCGCCTCGTCGTCGTTGTTCGCACCGTCGGAGACGACGACGATCCCGGAGAGCGGAAGTCCGGCCATTTCCTGCTGCACGCGCGTGAGCCCAGCGGCGAGGTTCGTGCGGGGGCCGGTGAAGGCCATCTCGCCCGCCCCGTCGATCCGATCCGCGTCGGAATCGAATCCATACATCCTGAGCCGGAAGCGGTCCTCGAGCGCCAGCCGGAGCGCGCCTTCGCCCCGCTGCGTCTCGAACGCCTGCCCGTCGGCGGGGGCCGCGGGCGCGGGATCCATGGCGGCGGAACCCGACACGCCGGGGTCGGCGGCCAGGGGATCGGCCGGCGAATCGTCCGCCCCGCCCGCCGTCTCCTCCTCTTCCCCACCGAAGAGGTCGAGCATCCGTTGCGCGCGCGTTTCCCCGTTCTCATCGGCCACGCGCATGCTGCGCGAATCGTCGAGGAGGACCGCCACGAAGTTCCGCCGCGGGACGACGGTCGAGACGAGGAGCACCGGCCGCAGCAGGAGGAAGGCGAGGACTACGAGCGCGGCCATCCGCAGCCCCATGAGGACCCGGCGGTCGCGCGCCTCCACGGTGGGGCCGACGCGGCGGTATTCGAGCGCGAACCAGACGACGGCGCCCACGCCGAGGAAGACGAGAATCACCCCCCACCAGGGGGCGGCGAGGGAGAGGTCGCCGCGTTCGAACACGACGGGCCTGTATTTGAAGAAGAACTCGAACACGCGGTCGCTGACCCTTTCCCTCCGAACGCGGTCTCCGTGACGATTTCCCGGGTCGCCGGAACCGAGCGGCGCCGGAAGGGCCTCGCCCCGCGCGCGTCGGCGGCTCCAACGTACGAGTTAGGTATCCCTCTTAGAAACAAGGCCTGTCGAGCGATCGTTGCCCGTCGACCGGCATCGTCACGTTTGTGGTCGGCGACACGTTGTATTACTCGTGTACTACAATCAGTCTCCATGCGCGAGAACCGGGAGGAAGATCGATGGGTCTGCGAACGGTACGACTCAGTGAAGAGGAAGAGGAGATCCTCGAGGATCTCCGGGAGAAGACCGGCCATTCGATCTCGGAGGTGTTGAGGCGGGGTCTCCGGTCCTACGACACGTACGTGAACGGCATCCGCCTGGGGGGCAGGAAGGGCGAGACGCTCGGCGAGGCCTACACGCGCATCATGCGACGGTACGACGATGAGCCGGCCGGGGCTCCGGACGAGGCCGAAGCCGCTCCCATTCCGCGTCGGCGGCACAAGGAAGCCGTAGTGCAGGCGATCCGCGAGAGGCACCGGCGATGATCCTGGTCGACACGGGGCCTCTTGTGGCCGCGTTCGATCCATCCGAGCCCGGCCATGCCGCGTACGGCCGGACCCTCGCGGCCGTGCGCGACGAGTCCGTCACGACGACGCCGGTACTCACGGAGGCCTTCCACCTGCTGGCGCGACGTCGGCGGGCGTCGCGGGGCGTCATGGACCTGGTGCTCGACGGCCCGCTCGCGGTGTCCCGACTGGAGGATTCGGATCTGCGGCGTTGTTTCGACCTCATGGTCCGGTACGCGGATACGCCGATGGACTTCGCGGACGCCTCTCTGGTCTGTGTCGGGGAGCGCCTGGGCATCGACCGGGTGTTCACGCTCGACCGACGGCACTTCTCCGCCTACCGCATGAAGCGCGGATACCGCCATGTGCCGTTCACAATTATTCAGCCGGAAGGCCCGGAGCCGCCGAGGGTGCGGGAGCCGGCGGAACCGTACGGAGCCCGGTCCTCCGATTCCACGGCCGAGTCCGCCCTTCGGGATGTCCGCGAGGCGCTGGACCGGCTGGACCGCATTCTGACGAGATGAGGACAGCGAAATCGAGGCCGGGGCAACTACCGAGGATTCCTCGGTGGTTCGAGCTGACGATAAGCCTCCAGCGCTCGTTGGCGGGCTTGCGCGTGGTCGACGATGGGTAGCGGGTAGTCGCGCCCGAGTCGGACTCCGGCTGCGCTGAGCACTTCGCTCGGGGCCTCCCACGGCCGGTGGAGCCAGCGGTTGGGGAGGCGCGAGATCTCCGGCACCCAGCGGCGTACGTAGGCGCCCTCCGGGTCGAACTTCTCGGCCTGCCTCACGGGGTTGAAGATGCGGAAGAAGGGCTGGGCGTCGGCGCCCGAACCCGCGACCCACTGCCAGTTCGCGACGTTGTTGGCGAGGTCGGCGTCGACGAGCGTATCCCGGAACCACGCCTCACCGTGCCGCCAGTGGACGAGCAGATCCTTCGTCAGAAAGGACGCGGCGATCATCCGCGGGCGGTTGTGCATCCAGCCGGTGTGCCAGAGTTCGCGCATCCCCGCGTCCACGATCGGATAGCCGGTGCGGCCCTCCTGCCAGGCGGCGAGCGCCGACGGATCATCACCCCATGGGAAGCCGTTGAAGGCGGGCTGCCAGTTCTCCTTTTCCATGGTCGGGAAGTGGTACAGCAGGTGATGGTTGAAATCGCGCCACGCAAGTTCGCGGAGAAGCGCTTCGGCGCCGGTCGGCGCGGGGGCGGCGGCTTCGATGAGCGGGGCGGCGGCGCGCCACACCTGGTGCGGCCCGATCTCGCCCCAGTGCAGGTGCGCGGAGAGCCGTGAGCTGCCTTTCAGGTCCGGCCGGTCGCGGTCGCTCGCGTATCGTTCGACCGCGCCTTCCATGAAACCGGCCAGCCGCCGCCGGGCCGCGGCCTCCCCCACCTCCCAGGTTTCCCGGAGTCCGCCCGCCCAGTCGGGCGCCGTCGGCTGCAACCGCCAGTCCTCGAGGCGGTCGCTCTCGATCGCGGAGCCCGGGGTCGGCCGTTCCGGCGCGGGGTGCGGCAGCGGCGCCCGGTATCGTTCCCGGAGCCGGCGCCAGAAGGGGGTGAAGACGCGGTAACGCCCTCCCTGGCGGGTCAGGATCTCTCCCGGCTCGCTGAGGAGCGAGCCTGCATAGCTCTCCGTCTCAACCCCGGCGGCACGAAGCACGGTCTTGACCTCCGAGTCGAGCGCGACGGACGCCGGTTCGTAGAGCCGGTTCCACACCACGCGGCCCGCGCCGGTCTCGCGAACGACCTCCCGGAGAACATCGACCGCCGGGCCCCGCCGCAGGCCGAGGGAGAGCCCGAGCCCGGCGAGATCACGCGCCAACGAGCGCAGGCTCTCGTGCAGCCACCATCGGGACGCACCGCCGAGTGGCCGAATTCCGGAGTTCGCCTCGTCCAGCACGAAGAGGGGAACGACGGGCCGCCCGGACTCGGCGACCCCGGCGAGCGCGGCGTTGTCGTGGATGCGAAGGTCGCGCCGGAACCAGACGATGACCGGGGCCATCATGGCTCGACGTTCCCGCGGGAACGTGTCGCGCTGTGGGGCGGCGCGGGGTCGGCTACGCGAGGCCCGCCTGTTCGAGGAACGCGACCATCGTCGAGACGCACTCCTCGGGGTGTTCCAGCTGCAGGAAATGCGTCGTATGCGGGATGAAGTCGTAGTCCCACCCGATCAGTCCCTCCAGGTCGACGCTGGGCAGCGAGGAGAACTCGACGCCCGGATCGCCTCCGATCACCTTCACCGGACAGGCGAAGTCCGTCGTGTCCGGCTCGAAGACGTACGCGAAGCCGTAGTCGAACACCTGTGCCTCGAACTCGCGCGGGCAGCGGAGTTCGTACCCGTCCCCGTCGGACGCGGGGCGGAGCAGCGTCTCGGCCGCGAGGTGTTCCACCCCCGGCCGGGTGAACTCGAACACCCATGAACGCCGGAACTCCTCGGCAAACTCCTCCCGCGTGGCGAACCGGGGCTGGCGATGCCGCGCGAGCATGCCCAGCCGCCGCCAGAGCGTGTCGATGCCGTAGTGGTCGCCGTCGGGCAAATACATGGGCGGATCGAAGAGGACGAGCCCCGCGTACCCGCGCCCCGGCGGATCCTGGTTGAGGGCGATCATCGCAGACAGCGAATGGAACACGCCGACCGCGGGCTTCGCGCCGAAGTGCTCTTCGATGCCGGCCCGGATGCGCGCGTCGTCGGCCGTGAAGGTCGCGACGCTGCGGTCGGCGAGGTCGGCCGTCGGGTTCCGGCCGTGGTTGCGGAGGTCGTAGACGATCAACTCGAAGCGGGACGCGAGGCGGGACCAGAACGGATAGTAGAGGTCGATCGCGAGCCCGTTGTCATGGCTGAGCACGAGCCGCGGGCCGTTCACGTCCCCGTGCCGCCTGAGAATTATGCGGGCGCCGCCGGCCGCTTCGATCTCGACGGTGTCGAGCGGCTCCGGAACCCGCCATTCGGGTGTCGTCATGGCCCCCCCTTTCCCCGGGGAGATGATATGCGCCCGTCACACGGATGGCGAGACGACGACCCCTTCGCGCACGGTCATGTCACGGTAGAGATCGCCGAGGCGTTTCGTGAGCGACCCCGGCGACCCATCTCCGATGACCCGCCCGTCGATTTCGGTCACGCTCGCCAGTTCCCCCATCGTCCCGGTGCAGAACGCCTCGTCCGCGCGGTAGGCCTCGGTGAGGGAGAGATCCTTGACCCGGCTCGGGATATCGTGCTCCGCGCAGAGATCGAGCACCGTGGCTCGCGTGATCCCCTCCGGACAGGCGACGGTCCGGCTCGTCATCACGACCCCGCCCGAGACGAAGAAGAGGTTCGTCGCGTTCGTCTCGGCGATGAATCCGCGCGGGTCGAGCATCAGCGCGTCGTCGGCGCCGGCCACGTTCGCCTCGATCTTGGCGAGGATCGACTGGAGGAGGTTCGCGTGATGGATCTTCGGATCCAGCGTGTCCGGCCCGAAGCGGCGCAGCGAACTGGTGATCAGCCGCAGCCCGGATCGGTCGTAGACCGGCGCCTTGTGCTCGGCGAGGACGATGAGCGTGGGGCCCGACTGGTTGAGGCGCGGATCCATGCCGCTCGTGACCTTCACGCCCCGCGTCAGCGTGAGCCTGATGTGCACTCCGTCGCGCATGCCGTTCGCGGCGAGAGTCCGGCGGATCTCCTCGATGATCTCCTCGTCCGACGGAATCTCGGCGAAAGCGAGCGCCAGGGCAGAGGACCGGAGCCGCGCGAGGTGCTCACGCAGCTTGAAGATGCGGCCGTCGTAGAGGCGCAGCCCTTCCCAGACGGCGTCGCCCCCCTGCACCACCGAGTCGAAGGGGCTGACGCCGGCCTCGTCCCGGTGGACCAGCGTCCCGTTCACGTTGACGATGAGGTCCCGGTTCCGTTCGTCAAATCGTTGCAGCATCGAGTACCCCTCTCGTCACCTGTCCGGTAGCGGCGCCAAAGTTCCGGCCAGGTCCGACGCGGGAAGTGCACGCACGTTGGGCGCCATCCGATAGCGTTCCGTGCCGGCGTGGACGACATCCAGACGGTCCAGATTCAGCGTCTCCAGAGCCGAACGCATCGACCGCGTGAGCTTGGGCGCCTCCGACCGCTTTACCTCAAACCCGTGGCGCCTCGCTCCATCCATCACGAGCAGATCGAGGTCCGCTCCCGTGTGGGTAGACCAGTGGAAGCACTGTTCGGGGGCGGCCCGCTGCAAATGGACAATCTGTTGGATGACGAACCCCTCCCACGAAGCTCCCACCTTGGGATGCGACACGACGTCTGTCCGACTGGTAAGGTCGAGCAGCGCATGCAGAACGCCCGAGTCGCCGATATAGACTTTCGGGGACCGCACCTGGCGCTTGCTGATGTTCTCGAACCACGGTTGAAGCTGCCGCACCACGAAAACGGAGGTCAGGAGGTCCAGATACCGCCGGACCGTCGCGTGGGAGACGCCGAAGGCGCGTGCGAACTCGGCGCCGTTCCAGATCTGTCCGTGCCAGTGCGCAAGCATCGCCCAGAAGCGGCGGAGCGTCGCCGACGGGATGGTGCTCCCGAGTTCCGGGAGGTCCCGCGCCAGAAGCGTACGGATGAACCCGTCGCGCCAGCGGCGGCTCGCGGGCGCCGAGCGAGCGAGGTAGGAACGCGGAAACCCGCCGCGCAGCCAGAGCCGCTCCAGGTCGTCCACTTCGTCGAGGCCGAAGCCGTCGAGCTCGTGGAACGCGACCCGCCCCGCGAGCGACTCCGAGGTCTGACGCAGGAGTTCGGGCGAGGCGCTCCCCAGCACGAGGAAGCGGGCCGGGGGGCCGGGACGATCCGCGAGGACGCGCAGGAGCTGGAAGATGTCGGGCAGCCGGTGGATCTCGTCCAGGACCACGAGACCCTTGATCGGCCGAAGCTCCAACCCGGGATCGTCCAGCCGCGCGAGATCGGCGGGATCCTCGAGGTCGAACCAAGCCACCGGCTCGGAGTATGCCGCTGCCAGCTGCCGGGCGAGCGTGGTCTTCCCCACCTGCCGTGCCCCCAGCAGGGCGACGACCGGGAACTCTCCCAGCAGCAGCCGGACACGGTTCAAATCGTGTTCTCGGATGGTTTCCATCATTGAAATATGATCGATGACCGATCAGATTTCAATACAAAATTACTCGCGCGGCGCTCGCTTGCCGGCAATGGGAGTGGCATTCGCACCCCGGTCCCGATGAAGTGGCGAACGGCCTCGCCCTCTGCCCTCTAAGCCGAGGCCGGGGTTGATGCGGCTGTCGCTGCTATCTCATCTTCCGGCGGCGAGCGGACAGGCAGTTCGGGTCCTCCCCGGATCATGGACGCCGAAACGAAGAGCTTAAGTGGAGGACGGGAGACGGGATGGCGAAGGTCGGAGCGTACGACCAAGACCGGTACGAGATCGTGCTCGTGTGCGGAGACGAGGCTCTAGCGCCGAAGGAGTGGCCCCTTTCCGGGCTGGTCCCCACGCGGATTCGGGTTTCCTGCAACGGCGTAGCCCTCGGCCAAGTGGCTGCGGAGTCGGGAGACGGGTGCTTCGAAACCGGCGACGCCGGACGATTTCAAGTCCGGTATGCGTGGATCGACGATGACGAGGTCACATCCTACGCGCCCGCAGATTTCTGGCGCGGATTCCGAGAGTGCTCCGGCCTTCCCGACACGCTGGCCGTGTACCTGCGGGACGACGGGCGCTACACGTTCGTGCACGAGGAGGCCCTCGGCTGGCCCCCGCCTTTTCGCCGGCGGCACTGGATCGAGTGGGAGGAGCTCAGTCTCGCGACGCGCGTCGAATACATGGACGGCGAGATCGACACGCTTCCGCTCGGCACCCCGCCGCGGCGGCCGGGGATGACCGAGTTGGCTCGGTAGACGGCATGCCGAAGGCAGTTTTCACCTCGAAAATCGATCCGGCGTACGACGATCTTCCTGAGCAGCGGTACCACTTCCCGCGCCGCTATCTCAACGCGGCGCGCCGGGCGCTCAACGACTGGATCGTGTACTACGAACCCCGCCGCTCCACCGCGCACTTGTCCAGTTCCGGGGGACGACAGTCGTACTTCGCGACTGCGTACGTTGAGAGTATCGAGCCGGATTCCAAGCGGGACGACCACTATTATGCGTACGTGCGCGACTACCTCGAGTTCGACACTCCCGTCCCCTTCCGCGAGGGCCGTTCCTACTACGAGAGTGGCCTCCAAAAGGAGGACGGCTCGACGAACAAGGGGCGTTTCGGACTCTCCGTCAGATCGCTACCGGACGCCGAGTACCGCCTGATACTGAGCGCCGGCTTCATCGACATGGCAGCCGAGCTGGCGGCCCCCGTCGGTGTATACGAGGAAGACCTTCGCGTGCCCGACCTAATCGAGGTCGCCGACCGGGCCGTCATTCAACAAATCTCCAACCGGCCTTTCAGGGACCGGGTGTTCTCGACGGCGGTCCGCACCGCGTACGAAAACACCTGCGCGGTCACGGGCCTCCAGATCATCAACGGCGGTGGCCGGCCGGAGGTGCAGGCGGCGCACATCAAACCCGTCGCCAAGAGCGGGCCGGACAGCATGCGCAACGGCCTCGCGCTATGCAGTACGGCGCACTGGATGTTCGACCGCGGCCTCATCTCGGTTGAGGACGACTACACGTTGCTGCTCCGGGAGGGAGCGATCCCCGGCGATTTCTCCCGCATCATCAACGAGGATCGGCGCCTGAGGGTGCCGGAATCGCCCTCACTCCGTCCGCACCCGACCTTTCTCGGCTATCACCGCGAGCGGGTGTTCCGGGCTCACGCGTAGGGCGAGGCCGAGGAATGATTCGACCTGTATCGCCTTCCGCGCGAACGCCGGGCACCGGCATG
Organism: Gemmatimonadota bacterium; assembly: GCA_022825725.1. Lineage (GTDB taxonomy): Bacteria > Gemmatimonadota > Gemmatimonadetes > Palauibacterales > Palauibacteraceae > Palauibacter. Next base: position 5,597 of record JAJDWE010000044.1, on the reverse strand, counting down.
ACGCGGCGCGAGGCGCTCGCCGCGGCGGCCGGAGGACTCGTCCTCGCCTCGTGCGGGGAGTCGTTCGGCAGCCTGGAGCCGGACGCCCCGGAGCCCCCCGCCTTCGTCAAGGATCCGTCCAACTTCATCGTGCACGGCTCCAACCTCGAGGCGCGGCTGGAAGACATGGACGGGCTCCTCACGCCCGTCGACCGCTTCTTCGTCCGCAACCACAGCCCCACGCCCATCATCGACACGGACGCCTACCGCCTCTCCATGGGCGGTCCCGGCGCGGAGCGCGAGGTCGAACTCACGCTCGCCGACCTGCGCGCGCTCCCCAGCCACTCGGTCATCGCCTACCTGGAGTGCGCGGGCAACTGGCGCCGCTTCTTCGATTCGGTCCTCGGCCAGGCCGCCGCGGGCAGTCAGTGGGGCACCGGGGCCATCGGCTGCGCGGAATGGAGCGGCCCTCGACTCCGCGACGTCCTCGCCCTCGCCGGCCTCCGCCCCGGCGCCGTCGACGTGAACCTCCACGGCCTGGACGACTCCGCGTGGCAGCGCCCCATGCCGCTCGCCAAGGCGATGGACGACGACACCCTCCTCGCCCTCTCCATGAACGGAGCCCCCCTCCATCCGGACCACGGCTTCCCGGTGCGGGCGCTGCTCCCGGGCTGGATCGGCGCCGCCAGCGTGAAGTGGCTGGGCCGGATAGAGATCGCGACCGGGAAGGTGTGGGTGACCGCGAACACGACGTCCTACGTCCTTATCGGCGAGCACTGGCCGCCCGCGGACTACGCCCCCGCCTCCGGGGCCCCGATCGACGAAGGGGCCGTGAAGAGCGCCCTCGCCCTCCCCCTCCCCGCGCGCCTCTCGCCCGGCGCCCGCCGCCTGCGCGGCTTCGCCTACTCCCCGCACGGCCCGGTCTCGCGCGTCGAGTGGAGCGCCGGCACGACCTCCGCCGCCGGCCCGTGGCGCGACGCCCGCCTCATCGGTCCGCGTCTCCCCCACGCCTGGAGCCGCTTCGAGTTCGAGTGGAACGCCACGCATGGAAATCATGTCCTCCGCACCCGCGCCACCGACGAGACGGGCTTCCGGCAGCCGGCGGAAGCCCTCTACAACGCCAAGGGCTATCTCCTGAACCTCGCCCTTCCCCACCCCGTCACCGTCGAATGACGGGTAGAACCGGAGGGAAACGGCTGTTATGATCAGCCCCGAGCCTGCGATCTCGTCTATTCCACGAAAGAGAGGACACCCATCATGAGGAGTCAACTACATCTTGTTCTGGCCGCAGCTTCCGGCCTCGCCTTTGCCGCCATGGCGACGTCAGCTGCAGCGCAACAGATCTCCGAACAGGCTGTCATTGACGCGCAGAACGCCTGGGGCGAGGGCATTGTCGCGATCGCCAAGATTCATGCCGATGGCGGCGACTACACCGCCCGTGCGACGGAACACATCAATGACCTTTATGCATATGGCGAAACCAAAGTCATGTTCAAGCCGACCATGGCAGCGGAAGATCAGTTCCGTGAGACGTTTGACGAAGCTCTGAGCTATTTCATTGGGCGGGACGGAACGGAGGACAAAGGGTTCGCAATCTCGGGCTGGACCAACGTTCGGTGGGAGAACAACGGCATCTACACTAACGACACGTCCGCAATGGCCATGGGCAACTACTACTTCACAGGCCCGGACGGCAACGAGACAAAGGTTGAGTTCACCTTTGGCTACGTCCTTATTGACGGTGATTTGAAGATCAATCTCCATCATTCATCGCTGCCCTACAGCCCCGAATAGTCGCAGAGCCCGGCCTTCGGGCCGCAGCCTTGCAAGCACGGCCCGGTTTTCGCCACCGCGTGTGGTGATCCGGGCCGTTCTTGTGCCTGAGATAGTGCACGCCGTCGTCCCCCGCTGGTCGGTGCGTCCTCGGATGATGGCGCGTTGACGGGCAACCGTACGTTCGGGGCGGGTCGAGTATCGGAGCGGGAGCCCGCTCGCTCGCGAACCTTCAAGGGAGTCTTTGCGACACCATGGGAACGGACCTGATCGCCGACGTCATCCTGGCGGCAACGTTGATCGGCCTTTGCGCCATCCTCTGCGGCCTTTCGCGCAGCCAGCGCAAGGCACTGCGCGCCGAAATCCGCGCGACGGACGAGCGCCTCGACGGCCGCATCGACGCCGTCCGTGGCGAACTCGTGGAGGCGCGAGTCGCCATGACCGACCGGCTCGCCCGCGTCGAAGGGAGCATGTCCGGGGTGCCCCGGCCCGATACCGGGACCGACGTGTCCCGCGCTTGATGCGGTATCCACGGGGACACACGTTGGAGTTCGCTTGAGGACTGCGGGTACCCTGGGCCGATGTCGCGGGAGGGGTCCGCAGCGTGGGACGCGAAGGGAGGGGGGGTGAGACATGCCCGAGTGGGTCGGAGTCGCGGTCTCCATCGGCGGGCTGGTGGTGGCGTGGACGGGCGTGGCCATCACATGGATCCTGCTGGCGCGCGACCGGAGGATTGAGGACCGGGAGCGCAGACACCGGGAATTGGAGCGGAGGATCGACCAGCGCCACCGGGAACTCCAGCGCGAGGTCCAGGCCGAGATTCGGCGCGAGATCCGCAACGAGCTGCGGTATGAACTCCGCCGCGAGATCCGCAGCGAATTCCAGGACGTAGAGCGGCGGCTCGGCGGCCGCATCGACGCCGTCAACCGGCGACGCCTCGAGACCTCCGGGGCCGGCCGCAGCCAGCCGGAATACGGGGGCCGGCTCTCTGAGTGGGCTGCCCGTCTCCCGCCCTCCGACTGACCTTCACGTCCCGCGGGCCTCCCCGGGAGGGGCCGGATTCCCGGAACGGGCGAATCCGGTCTCCCGGGTCCGATCATGGCCCTGCCGATCCGGCTTACCCGCTAGTTCAGACGCTCCTGATCCAGGAAGGCGACCATGGTCCGGACGCACTCCTCGGGATTCTCCAACTGCAGGAAGTGCGTCGTCTCCGGCACGAAGTCGTACTCGTACCCGACGATGCCATCGAGATCGGCGCTGGGCATGAACGAGAACGACAGCGTCGGATCGCCGCCGATCACCTTCACCGGACAGCGGAGGTTCTTCGGCGCGGGCTCCAGGCTGTAGGCGAAGCCCCACTTGAACACGTGCGCCTCCCACTCGGGGGGACAGCAGGGCTCGTACTCCTGCCCGTCGGACAGCGGACGGAGCAGGGTGCGGCTCGCAAGCTCCGCCACGCCCGGCACCATGCGGCCGTTGAGCCGCGCACGCCGGAAGTCGTCGGCGAACTCCGCGGGGGAGCGAAACCGCGCCTCGCGGAACCGCTTGGCGGCGCTGCACAGCTGCCACATATGGTCGATCTCGTACGGATCCCCGCTCGGTGGCGGATACAGGGGAGGGTCGAAGAGGACCAGCCCTGCCCAGCCCTCGCCCGGCCGATCCTCGTTGAGCGCGACGATCGCCGACAGCGAATGGAACACGCCCACCGCGGGCTTGGCCCCGAACCTGGCGTCGATCGCGTGGCGCACGAACTCGTTGTCCGCGACGAACGTGGCGATGTTGTGGTTGCGAAGCGCGCTCCGCCGGTTCCACCCATGGCTCCGCAGGTCGTACAGGATGAGATCGAAGTCGGGCAGGAGCCGCGACCAGAAAGGAAAGTAGAGATCCGATGCGAGCCCGTTATCGTGGCTCAGGACGAGCCGCGGGCCGTTCGGGTTGCCGTATCTGCGCAGGATGATGCTGGCGCCGTCGGTTACCTTGACCGGAGTTGTGCTGCGTGGCGCCGGTACTTCCCATAGGTATTCCTCCATTGAGGACCTCCTTTCGTTCATGGGGGAGAAGTACCCTCTCGCCGGCGGCGGGGTCCGCACGGGTTGCCCCCGTCCCGCGCCCGGGCCGACCTTCCGAACCTCACGGCAGGCCGAGCGCGGCGCTGCCCGACAGCCAAGAAGCTCACAAGGTGCGATCATGATCGATTTCGAGAGACTCCACGCGAACCCGCACGCCCGCTGCGGCGTCATCTCGCGCTTCCCCTCCCTCCTCCTCGCGGGGCTGGCGACGCTCGCCGCCCTCGGCGGCCCCGGCGCGCTGGCGGGCCCCGGCGCGCTCGTCGCCCAGGAGGGTGACGACGCCGACGACGCGCCCGAACTGAACTCCGGGTTCATCTCCGGCATCGGTTGGCGCAGCATCGGCCCGGCGATCGCCTCCGGGCGGATCGCGGACATCGCGGTCGATCCCACGGACCGGAGCGTGTGGTACGTCGCGGCCTCCTCTGGGAACGTGTGGAAGACGACGAACGCGGGGACGACCTGGACGCCGATCTTCGACGACTACGGCTCGTACTCCATCGGGGCGATCGCACTCGACCCCAACGACCATCTCACGCTCTGGGTGGGGACGGGGGAGAACAACGGGCAGCGCTCCGTCGGGTACGGCGACGGGGTCTACAAGTCGATCGACGGGGGACGCTCGTTCCGGAACATGGGGCTCGAGACCTCCGAGCACATCGGGAAGATCCAGGTCCACCCGGACGATTCCGACGTCGTCTTCGTCGCGGCGCAGGGGCCGCTGTGGAACGAGGGCGGCGAACGCGGGCTGTACCGCACGATGGACGGAGGCGAGACGTGGGAGCCCGTGCTCGAAATCGACGAGCACACGGGGGTGAACGAGGTCTACTTCGACCCGCGGAACCCGGACGTGATGTACGCGACGTCGTGGCAGCGGCGGCGCCACCAGTGGACGATGATCGACGGCGGGCCCGGCTCCGGGATCCACAAGTCGACCGATGGCGGGAATACGTGGCGCGAGATCAACCGCGGCCTCCCCTCGGGGGACAAGGGGCGCATCGGGTTCGCGATCTCGCCGCAGAATCCGGACGTCCTGTACGCGATCGTGGAGGCGAGCGGCGACGCCGGCGGCACCTTCCGCTCGGAGAACATGGGGGAGAACTGGTCGCGGACCTCGCGCTACCAGTCGGGCGCGCCGATGTACTACCACGAACTGTACGCGGACCCGCACCGCTTCGACCGCATCTACTCGCTCGACACCTTCGTGCAGATGTCGGAGGACGGCGGGGAGACGTGGGGGCGGCTCCCCACGCAGGGCGTCCACGTGGACCATCACGCGATCGTGTTCGATCCGGACGACCCGGAGCACATCATCCTCGGCAACGACGGGGGGCTCTACGAGACGCGGGACTTCGGGGAGAACTGGCACTTCTTCCGCAACCTGCCGCTCACGCAGTTCTACAAGGTCGCGACCTCGAACGACGAGCCGTTCTACTACGTGTACGGGGGGACGCAGGACAACAACACGCTCGGCGGGCCTTCGCAGACGACCGACAACGCGGGGATCCGGAACTCGGACTGGTACGTGACGCTGGGGGGCGACGGCTTCGACCCCGTTATCGACCCCGAGAACCCGGACATCATCTACTCGCAGCTCCAGAACGGCGTGCTGTCGCGCTTCGACCGCGTGTCGAAGGAGCGGCTCGACATCCAGCCGCAGGAGGACGCGGACGGTCCCCCGCTCCGCTGGTACTGGGACGCGGCGCTCCACATGTCGCCGCACGACAACCACCGGCTCTACTACGGGGCCCAGATCCTCTTCCAGTCGGACGACCAGGC
>JAJDWE010000029.1 GCA_022825725.1 Gemmatimonadota bacterium | reverse complement strand
AGCCACGCCGGGTCGGAGGGGAACAACTCGGTGTCGAAGCTGATCTCGCCGCTGGCGGACTCGTGGCGGCTGCCGAGGAGCGGGTGATCGGCGCTCGACCGCCTCCGTCTCGGCGCGTCGACCCAGTGGCGGTCGCGGCGGAACGGATACCCCGGCAGCGAGATCCTGCGCCGCGATTCGCCGGCGAAGAGCCCGTCGAAGCGTAGCGGCAGTCCGGCCTCGTACGCTCCCGCGACCGCCGCGAAGAAGGCGTCTTCGGCCTCGGTCGCCGAAACGTTTCGTCCCGGCCGCATGAGGCTCGACAGCGCTGCGGGCGGCGCGGCGGTCCCTGCCGACTCGGGCCAGGCGAGCGTGGTCATCGGCCCGAGAACCGCGTGCGGACCGATCTCGACGACGGCGTTCACCCCGAGCCCCGCCAGGGTCTCGACGCAGGCGCGGAACGCCACCGGCGCGCGCATCTGCCGCCGCCAGTACGCCGCGTCCAACGCCTCGTCCGAACCGACCACCCGTCCGGTGAGATTGCTGACGAAGGGGAGCGACGCCGGCGCGAAGGAAAGCTGCGAGAGGGCTTCCTCCAGATCGTCCAGCGCCGGCTCGATCATGGCGCTGTGATAGGCGGGGCTTTTCCGCAAGCGGGCGACCCGAACCCCCGCCGCCTCCAGACGCTCGAGGATCGCGTCGACATCCGCCGCCGGACCGCTGATGACCTGATGCGCACCATTGTCGGCGGCGATGCAGAGGCCGATGCCCCGCGAGGCCGCATTGTGCGCCTCCAGCGCCTCCGCCACCCGGGCGGCCGGCGCGAACACCGCCGCCATCGCGCCCTCGCCCGGCAGGGCGCCGATCAGCGAGCCTCTCACCGCCGCAAGGCGCAGGCCATCCTCCAGGCCGAACACGCCCGCGGCCCGGGCCGCCGCGATCTCGCCCAGACTGTGTCCCAGCACGACGTCGGGGCGGATGCCGAGGCTCGACCACAGCGCGCCGAGGGCACATTCGAGCGCGTAGATCGCAGGCTGCTTCCACTGGGGATCGTCCAGGTCCCCCCGGGCGGCGGGACGACCGAACATCACGTCGAGCAGCGAGGCGTCACGGTCTTCCCGGAGCCATTCGTCGCACCGGTCGAGCACCGAGCGGACCACCGGCTCGCTCGCGTAGAGCGTCTCGCCCATACCCGGCCACTGGCTGGCCTGTCCGGCGTAGGCGAACGCGACGGTCGCCGCTCGGCGCGGCGTCGCCTTCTCCTCCGTCCCGGCGATCCTCCGCAGTCCCTCGCGCAACGTCGGCGTCCCGGAACGGCACGCCGGCCCGGTGGTCGAAGTGGCTTCGCCCCACGCCCGCGGTCCACGCCATGTCCGCGAGCAGCGGGTCGCCGGGACCGTTGCCGGCGGGAGTCTCCTCGACGCCCTCGTCGACCCAGTCGAGATACCGTTCCGCCAGCTCGCGCAGCGCCTCGTCGGACCTCCCGGAAAGTGGCAGGACGCGTGTCACGCGGGCCGAGAGTTCCTCTTCTCGCAGCGCGGGGAGAGACGCCGGATCCGTGCCCGCCTCCGCCGGCGAAACGGCGACGGGCAGAGCGGAACCCACCGGCCCCCGCCCGCCGTTCGGGTCGCGGTCCCCCGGGGTGCGATCGGCTGTTTCGTACCCCTCGAGCAGGACGTGAGCGTTCGTGCCGGACCACCCGAAGCCGCTCACCCACGCCCGCGGCGCCCGCCCCGAATGAGGCGGCCACTCCATGCGGTCTCCGGTCACCCGTACGGGAATCCGGTCCCAGTCCACCTCCGGATTCGGGTTCTCGAAATGCAGGTGTTTCGGAATCGTGCGTCGTTCTATCGAAAGGACGGCCTTGATCACCCCGGCCACGCCCGCCGCCGCCTCCAGGTGGCCGATGTTCGTCTTCACCGAGCCGATCAGGATGGGGTGGTCCGGTTCGCGACCCTTCCCGTAGGCGGCCGCGGTTGCGCGCGCCTCGATGGGGTCCCCGACTTCCGTTCCCGTGCCGTGCGCCTCCACGTAGTCGACGTCCGAAGGCTCGAGCCCGGCCCGGAGGAGCGCGTCCTCGATGCAACGTTCCTGCGCGTCCTGGCTCGGCACCGTCAGGCCCGGGGTCGCGCCGTCCTGGTTCACCGCGGTGCTGCGGATCACGGCCCAGATCCGGTCGCCGTCGGACACGGCCTCGCTCAGCCGCTTCAGGACCAGGATGCCGCAACCTTCCCCTCGCACGTAGCCGTTGGCTCCGGCGTCGAAGGTGGCGCACCGCCCATCCGGCGACAGCATCCCGGCGTTCGCGCGCATTTCGAACAACTGGGCCGACAGGATCACATGCACGCCCCCCGCCAGCGCCAGATCCGCCTCTTCCCGCTGCAGTCCCGATACCGCTTGATGAATCGCCACGAGCGAGGAGGAACAGGCGGTGTCGAGGGCCATGGCGGGCCCGTTCAGCCCCAATGCGAAGGCAACCCGCCCGATGGCGGTGTTGAAGGACGTTCCCGTGACCGAGTAGAGGCTGGCGGCCGGCTCCGTCGGCTCTCCCGCGTCCAGGACCAGCGCCCGATAGTCGTAGTTGCTGATCCCCGCGTATACGCCGGTGCGACTGCCCTTCAACCGATCCGGGTCGATCCCGGCATCCTCGAGCGCCTGCCAGCTCGTTTCGAGCATCATGCGCTGCTGCGGGTCCAGGCGCTGCGCCTCGACCGGCGAGATGCGGAAGAACGAGGCGTCGAACTCGTCGAGACGGTCGAGGAAGCCGGCGAACCGACAGGCGCTGTTGACCTTGCCGTCGGGAAAGAGCTGGCCTACGCGCCCGGCTCCGGAGCCCAGGACTCCCTCCGTAACGGCGTTGCGGCCGGAATGGAGCAGGCGCCAGAAGGCCTCGATGTCATCCGCGCCGGGGAACCGGCACGCCATGCCCACGATTGCAATGGGCTCCGAGTTTTTCTTGAACATCTCGTAAGGTAGCGTGTCTCGCTGTCGTTGAAAGCGATCAGGGCGGCCGCGGCCAGCCGGAGCCAGGCGAGCTAGCTTTCTCCCCGCGCCAGTCGGTAGGCGCGCGCCGCGGCGAAGCGGGGTTCTCCCATGTCCTCCAGCCAGAACCGGTCGGACGGCAGGTGCGGGAAGCGAAACTCCGCGGCCCGCTCGCCCTCGAGGATCCGCCGCGGCACCTCGAAGCGGGCTGGATTCAGCGAGAAGCCGGTGCCCAGGGCCTTGATGAGCGCCTCCTTCAGGCTCCAGAGCCGATAGAACAGATGCTCCTTATCGCTTCCGGCGGCCGCGGACAGGGCACGCAGTTCGCGCGCACGGTACACGCTGCTCCCGATGCCGTCGAAGTCCCTGCCGGAAGCGCGCACCTCCAGATCCACCCCGAGCGCGCCCTGTTCCGCAAACGCGATCAGTCCGTGCCGGCCGCTGTGGCTCACGTTGAAGTTCACGTTCGCAGGGATGCCGTTGACCTTCGCGAACGGCTTGCCGTGCTCGAGATAGCCGAACGACAGTTCCCGGTTCGAACACCCCAGTCGCTCGCAGAGGTTGATCCTGAGCGCCGCGCGGCACAGCGTATGCTGCCGCCGAGCGCCCCGGTGCAGGAATCGGCTCCACCGCTCCCGTTCGCCGTCGTCGAGGACGGCGTAGGCTTCTTCTTCCCGCCCGGGGTCGGGCCGGAGGTCGACGTGAAGGACCAGGGAGTCCCCGGCTGCGCTCCAGGGGCTCCACCAGGTGTCGCCGGACCAGGTGTCGCCGGACCAGATGCCGCCGGACAAGATGTCGCCGACCTCAGCCGAGAATGAGCGAGAAGGCGTCGAGCGGCGTGACGAGCCGGTCGGCCAGCGCTTCGGCGAGCGCGGAGGGCGTCAGGTCGCAGGCGGAGCGAGCCTCGAAGGCGATCCCGGGGATCTCCAGCACGCGGACTCGCCGCCCGGACACGTGGAACACCTGGTTGTTCGCGGGGCAGTCGGCTTCGGCCAGCCACGCCGCCAGCACGGCGATGTGTTCGGGTCCGAAGGGGTCGTATCCGGTCTCGTCCGGCTCGCCCAACTGCTCGACGCCGGTCATGCCGGCGACCATGCGCGTCCGCGCCGAGGGCGAGATCACGTTCGAGCGCACGCCGTACGGAGTTCCCTCGATGGACAGGACCTTCGAGAGACCGATGATGCCCATCTTCGCGGCCCCATAGTTCGCCTGCCCGAAGTTCCCGCAGAGCCCGGAGGAGGAGGTCGTGTGGATGACGGAGGCGGCGCGGGGGCGGTCGGCCTTCGCCTCGGCGCGCCACCAGGCGAGCGCGTGGCGGCTCGGGGCGGCGTGGCCCTTGAGGTGGACGGCGACGACCGCGTCCCATTCGTCCTCCGACATGTTGAAGAAGGCACGGTCGCGGAGGATGCCGGCGTTGTTCACGAGGATGTCGAGGCCGCCGAAGGATTCGACCGCGAGGGCGATGAGGTCGTGGGCGGCGGTCCAGTCGGAGACGTCGTGACGGCTGGCCACGGCCCGGCCGCCGCCGGCCCGGATCTCGTCGCAGACGGACTCGGCGGGGCCGGCATCGGCGCCGTCGCCGCCGACGCCCGTGCCGAGGTCGTTGACGACGACGCTCGCCCCGCCGGCCGCCAGGGCGAGCGCGTGGGCCCGGCCGATGCCGCGGCCGGCGCCCGTCACAATCGCAACGCGTCCCGCTAGACGGTTCACACGCGGGCGCCCTCGGGCCGTGTCCGCCGCCCCGGTCGCGTTCGCCGGGTCAGCCGTCGATCCGCCGGCAGGCGGCCGCGAGGCGGCGGATGCCCTCCGCCATCTCGTCCTCCCCGATGAGGAGCGACGGCCCGATCCGGATCACGTGCCCGTGCAGCCCGCCGCGCCCGATGAGCAGGCGCTCCTCGCGGGCCGCCTCGAGCAGCGCCCCGGCGCGCTCGCCGTCCGGCGCTCTCCCGGCACGGTCCTCGACCATCTCGATGCCCTGCATCAGCCCCATGCCGCGGACCTCGCCGATCCAGTCGTGCGCGCTCTTCAGCTCCTCGAGGCCGGCGCGCAGCTGCGCGCCGCGCTCGGCGGCGCGTGCCGGCACGTTCTCGCTCCTCATCACGCCCAGCGTGGCGCGCATCGCCGCCATGGAGATCGAGTTGCCCCCGTACGTCGAGATCGACGGCCCCTGCCAGGCCTCGGCGATCTCGGGCCGCGTGACGGTCGCTCCCACGGGGAATCCGTTCGCGATCCCCTTGGCCATCACCATGATGTCCGGCTCCACGCCCCAGTGCTCGATCCCGAACCAGCGGTCCCCGGTCCGGCCGAACCCGGCCTGCACCTCGTCGATGATGAAGAGGCCGCCGTAGCTCCGGATCACCTCCGCCGCCCTCCGGAAATAGTCGGGAGGCGGCACGATGACGCCGGCCACGCCCTGGATCGTCTCGGCGAAGAAGGCGGCCGGCTTCCCGCCCGTCGTCGTCTCGATGACCTCCACGAGGTCGTCGATGAAGAAATCCGTCGCCTCGTTACCCGCGCCGACCGGAGACCGGTAGAGGTACGGCGACCGCGCGTGGACGATCCCGTCGACGCCCCCGCCGGGGAGACGCCAGGCGCCCTGCGCCGTCATGTGGCTGGTGAGCGTGCTCCTCCCGGAATAGGAGAGCCGCAGCGCGACGATCTCGTGACGCCCCGTGTACAGGCGCGCGGTCGCGACGGCGGATTCCACCGCCTCCGTGCCGCTGTTCGTGAAACAGGTCGTCCGCAGGGCGCCCGGCGTGATCTGCCCCAGCGACCGCGCGGCCTCGATCTGGCCTTCCGTCACGTAGAGGGCCGAGGTGTGCCCGAGCCGCTCCATCTGTGCGCGCGCCGCCTCCACGACCGCCGGGTTGCAGTGGCCGACCGACGTCGTGAGGATGCCCGCGAACAGATCCAGGTACTCATCGCCGTCCACGTCCGTGAGCCAGACGCCCTCGCCCTGGGCGAGCGCGAGCGGCTCGCCGTAATAGGGACGGACCCAGGGATAGAGGTAGTCGCCATGGGCCGCGGTCAGCGTCCGCGTGCGGGATTCCCCCGCGGGCGCCGCGTCGGCGGCGTGGGTCGAAGATGTCTGCGGGGCGGTCTGTACGTTGCTCACGAGTGTCTCCTGACGGTAGGCGTCAATCCCAGCGGTAGAAGCCGCGTCCGCTCTTCCGGCCCAGGCGGCCCGCCGCCACCATCCGCTCGAGCAGGGCGGGGGGTTCGAACACCGGCGATCCCAGCGCCTCGTGCAGGTAGCGGGCGATGTCGAGCCGGACGTCGAGTCCGACGAGATCTCCAAGTTTCAGCGGTCCCATGGGGTGGCGGTAGCCGAGCATCATCGCGGTGTCGATGTCCTCGGGGCTCGCCACGCCCTCCTCCACCATGCGGATCGCCTCGAGCCCGAGAGCGAGCCCGAGCCGCGAGGAGGCGAACCCGGGCGAGTCGGCGATGACGATCGGCGTCTTCCCGAGGCGTTCGGCGACCTCGCGAGCCGTCGCCACGGTTTCGTCGGACGTCTCCGCCCCGCGCACGATCTCGACGAGCGCCATGATGTGGACGGGGTTGAAGAAGTGCATCCCGATCACGCGATCGGGCGACGGAAGTCCTTCCGCGAGGGCGGTGATGGAGAGGGAAGAGGTGTTCGTGGCGAGCAGCGCGCCGGCGGCGGCCGCCTCCCCGCACCGCGCGAGCACGTTCTGCTTGAGGTCGAGCTTCTCCGGCACGGCTTCGATCGCGATCCCGACCCCGTCGGCGGCTTCGCCCAGGTACCGGCTGTAGGACAACCCGTCGAGGGCACGGTCGCGCGCCTCGGGCGTGACCTTCCCGCGCTGGATCCCCTTGCGGAGGTTGGCCTCGATGCGCTCGCGCGCCGTCTCCAGCACATCGGGCATGACGTCGAAGAGACGGGTATCGTAGCCGGCCATCGCGGCGACCTGGGCGATCCCGTGCCCCATCGTGCCGGCTCCGAGCACGGCCAGCGCCGGACGGGCCGTCATTCGATCCAGTCCTCCGGGTTCATCTCCGGTTCGGGGCGGAGCGAGTACCGGCGCACGACCTCGATGGCCTCGAAGCCGAGGTCGTCGGCGAGCGCGTTCGCGATGAGGTTGTCCGCTCCGGTGAAGAGGCGCACCTCGTGGATGTCCCAATCCGCCGCCCACTCGAAGGCGGCGCGCAGCAGGCGCCCCAGGTTCCCCTTGCGCCGCTCCTCCCGCCTCACGAACGGGGTCTGGATGCGCACGTAGCGGGGCGGGTCGAACAGGGGTTCGTTCTCTTCCACGAAGCAGACGAGCATGCCGTCGAGGCCGCCGTCTTCCGCCTCCAGCACGAAGACGACACTCGTCGCCTCTTCGATGTGACGGCGGAACATGCCCGCGCGCGTCTCGATCGCGTCCGTGCGGAGCCGCCGGTAGGCGGGATTGAGGGCATGAATCCGCATGTACCGGGTCCACATCGCGACGAGTTCATCGATGTCGCCGACCCGGGCCTGTCGAACCGTCACCGTGTCAGACACGCGTACCCGCCTCCGTCGCTGCAGGGTTCTGGACCTCGCCGCCGCTCCCGAACCGGGGCGGCCGCTTCTCGACGAACGCCCGCACGCCCTCGAGCGCGTCCGCGGACTCGAAGCAGGCCTTCTGCGCCGCCGTCTCGTAGTCGAGCATCTCCTCGAAGCTGGACGAGAGGGAGCGCTGCACCGCCTGCTTCGCGAGCTGGAGGGGCAGCGTCGGCTTGCGCGCCAGCCTGCGCGCCCAGTCCCGGGCCAGCGGCATGAGTTCGTCCGCGGGGACCACGCGGTTCACGAGGCCGATCCGCTCGCACTCGGCGGCCGGCACCATCTCCGCGAAGAAGAAAAGCTCCGCGGCGCGCGCCGGACCCACGAGGCGGGGCACGGCGTAGGTCCCGCCCCAGTCCGGGTGGAGGCCGATGCGGTTGAAGGTCTGGCCGATCGACGCCGTCTCGGAGGCGAGCCGAAGGTCGCAGGCGAGGGCGAGGTTCGCGCCGCCGCCCGCCGCGGGCCCGTTGACGGCGGCGATCACCGGCTTGGGCATCCCCCGGATCGCCGCCGCGACCCGGCGCCCCGCTTCGACGAGCGCGACGGCCTCGTCGACGGCCTGTGTTTCGATGAGATGGGTGAGGTACTTGACGTCGGCGCCCGCGCAGAACGCCCGCCCGGTTCCGGTGATGACGACCGCGCGCACCCCGTCGTCCTCGCCGAGCGCCTCGATCCCGCGGGCGATCTCGCTCCGCATCTCCCCGATGAAGGCGTTGAGCTTGTCCGGCCGGTTGAGCGTGAGCGTGCCCACGCCGTCCTCGATCTCGATCAGGACGTGTGCCGCGCTCATGCCGAACCCGCCCGCTTCATGCCGTCTCCACGTCACGGTGCACGAGAAGGGCGATTCCCTGGCCGACGCCGATACACATCGTGACGAGCCCATGGGATGCGTCCCGCCGCCGCATCTCGTGGACGAGCGTCGTGAGGATCTTGGCGCCGGTGCAGCCGAGCGGATGGCCGAGCGCGATCGCACCCCCGTTCACGTTCACGCGGTCCGGATCGAGGCCGAGCTCGGCGATGCAGGGCAGCGCCTGCGCCGCGAACGCCTCGTTGAGTTCAATCAGGTCGAGGTCATCGACCGTAAGTCCATCTCTCTTCAGAGCTTTACGGGTGGCCGGAACGGGTCCGATGCCCATCCGCTGCGGCTCCACGCCGGCCACGGCGGAGGCCCCCACCGTCGCCAGCGGCTCGAGGCCGAGTTCGTTCGCGGCGCCCCGGCTCGCGATGAGGGCCGCGGCCGCCCCGTCGTTGATGCCGGAGGCGTTTCCCGCCGTCACGGTGCCGTCGGCCCGGAAGGCGGCGCGGAGGCGGGCGAGCTGCTCCGGCGTCGTGCCGGGGCGGGGGTGCTCATCGCCCCCCACCCGCCGCGGGTCGCCCTTCCGCTGCGGAACGTCGACGGGCACGATCTCGTCCGCGAACCGCTCCGCCTCGATCGCGGCGGCGGCGCGGCGCTGGCTCTCCACCGCGAAGGCATCCTGCTCCCCGCGTCCGACGCCGTGGTCCGCCGCCACGACCTCGGCGGTCTCGGCGAGCGGGATCGTCCACGGCTCCGGCATGGCGGGGTTCGCGAAGCGCCAGCCGACGGTCGTGTCCGCGACCTTCGGCGGCACGCGCGAGAAGGCCCGGTCCGTCTTGAGCATGACCCACGGCGCCCGCGACATGCTCTCCACCCCGCCCGCGATGAACACGTCCCCCTCGCCGGCCCGGATCGCGTGTGCCGCGGTGACGACCGCCTGCAGCCCGGACCCGCAGAGCCGGTTCACGGTCTGGCCCGCGACCTCGACGGGGAGTCCGGCCAGGAGCCCGGCCATCCGGGCCACGTTGCGGTTGTCCTCGCCGGCCTGGTTCGTACACCCGGCGATCACGTCCTCGACGCGGTTGGCCGGGACGCCGGTCCGCTCCACGAGGGCACGGATCGCGTGCGCCAGGAGGTCGTCGGCCCGAATCGACGAGAGCGCGCCGCCCGCGCGCCCCACCGGCGTGCGGACGGCGTCGATGATGACCGGCGTGCGGTCCCCGTCGCTCACCGCGTCCCCTCCGGCTCCCGCGGTTCCACCCGTTTCTCCGGCCCCCTCGGAGTCCTAGCGGCCCGCGAACTCGGGGGCGCGCCGCTCGACGTAGGCCGCGAGGCCCTCGCGCGCGTCGTCCCCCTGGAAGAGGAGTTGCTGCAGTTCGCGCTCGATCGCGAGGCCCTCGGAGAAGGGGACCTCCACCCCGCTGCACACCGACCGCTTGATGCGGCCCACCGCGCGCGACGCCTTGTGGGGCGGCGTGAACTGCCGCGCGTACTCCATCACCTGCGCGCGGAATGCCTCGTCATCCCCCTCGAACACCTTGTTCACGAGCCCCAGGTCCAGCGCTTCCTCGAACCCGAAGGTGCGGCCCTCCGCCATCAGCTCGATGGCCTTCGGCTTCCCGAGCAGCCGGCCGAGCCGCTGCGTCCCGCCCGTCCCCGGAAGGACGCCGAGGTTCACCTCCGGCAGCCCGATCTTCCCCGCGTCCCCGCGGGCGATCCGGATGTCGCAGGCGAGCGCGATCTCGAGTCCGCCGCCGACCGTATGCCCGTTCAGGGCGCCGATCACGAGCTTCGGCGTGTGTTCGAGCCGCGTCAGCGTCTCGTTCGCGTGGAGGCAGAAGAAGTACTTGAAGTACGGGTCCGAGGTCTGGAGCATCTTGATGTTCGCCCCGGCGGAGAAGAACCTGTCTCCCGCGCCCCGGATGACGATGACGTGGACGTTCTCGTCGAAGCGCGCGCGCAGGATCGCGTCGTCCAGGTCGCGCATCATCTCGTACGTGTATGTGTTCGCGGGCGGGTCGTCGATCGTGAAGACCGCGACGCCGTCCTCGGCCGCGTATCGAATCAGCGTGTCGGGTCGTGTATCAGCCATGGGAGTCCTTCCTCTTGAGAACCGCTCAAAGATGACGTGCGAGAGGCTGCCGTGCCGGGGCTTCCCCAGCTTGCGGCGGACGGTCAAACTATCCCGGCTCCCGCGCGGCGTACAGTGAGTTTCCCCGCGAGTTCCCGTCCGTCGCGCGGACGCGATTCGGAGCGCAACGCGGAGTCGGCCCGGGGTGTCGTGACCAGAGTGTTCCCGCGAAGAGGGCAAGGACGACGGGAAGAGAGGAGTCCGGCTTGAGACACGGGATGAACGCATTGCCCGCATGTTGAGTCCCGCATGCTGAGACGTGCTGGCCTCGGCGTCCTGTTCGGGACGGTGATGGTGGACATGATGGGCTTCGGCATCGTCCTCCCGCTGCTCCCCTTCTACGCCGAGGAAATGGGCGCCTCGCCACGCTGGGTCACCCTCATCATCGCTTCGTTCTCCATCACGCAACTCCTGTCGGCGCCGATCTGGGGACGGTTCTCCGACCGGGTGGGACGCCGGCGCCTCCTCCTCATCGGGCTCTTCGCCTCGGCGCTCTCCTACCTCCTGTTCGCCCTCGCCGACAATCTCTGGGTTCTTCTGCTCTCCCGTGCGACGGCAGGCGCCGCCGGCGGGACCGTCGGGATCGCCCAGGCCTACGTCGCGGATTCCACGGAGGGAGAGGAGAGAGCGAAGGGACTCGGGCTCATCGGAGCGGCTTCGGGCCTCGGCATCATGCTCGGCCCGGCGATCGGAGGGGCTTTCAGCAGCTTCGGGCTGGGGGTGCCGGGCTACGTCGCCGCCGGACTGTGTCTGCTCAACCTCATGGCGGCCATGGTGCTGCTGCCGGAGTCGCGGCACTTCCGCTCCGGCCGGGCCGATGCCTCGAAAGGGGAGGCCGCAACGGTGTGGCTCTGGCTCCGGTCGCTCACCCGCTTCCCGCTGCGCGTGCTCCTCCTCGTGTATTTCCTGACGCTCGCCTGCTTCACGTCGATGACATCGGTTCTCGCACTCTACGCGGAGCGCGTGTTCGCGATGACGGCGGCGGACATGGGCCTCGTCTTCACGCTCGCCGGAGGCTGCACCGTGATCGTTCGCGGCGGCCTCGTGGGGCGGATCGTGGAGCGGTTCGGCGAGCCTCGCACCATGCGCGCCGGTTGCGCGCTCCTCGCCCTCGGCGTGGGGGCCATTCCCTTCATCGAAGAGGGCTGGCAGCTATGGGTGCTCGTCCCGATCTGGGCGTCGGCGACGGGGCTCATCTTCCCGGCCCTGCACGCCCTGATCTCGCGGGCGACGGACGAGCACTCGCAGGGCTCGGTGTTCGGCGGCAGCCAGGTCGCCGGTGGAGCGGGCCGGGTCCTGGCGCCGCTGGCGGCGGGCCACCTGTTCGAGCTGTATTCGATCGAGAGCCCGTTCCTCGTCGGGGCCGCGGCATCCGCCATCGCGCTCTGGCTGGCGCTCCGGGTCCCTGCGGCGCGCGATCCCAAGGCGAAGGAAGCACTCGATCCCACGGACCGCTGGACGGGCCCGGTCGCCGCGCACGAACCCCGCGACCAGCCCGACGCCCGGTCGCCGTGAGCCTGGGGGCGCTGTGATCCCGCGGTCGTCGTGAACCCGCAGCCTCCTCGCGCCGCCGCCGAGGTCGGGGAGACGGACCGCTTCGCCGAACAGGCGCAGTTCGTGTCGCTGGGGTGGGGCGAGGTGTCGGCGCTGCTCGTCCGTCCCCCCGGGGCGCGGGCCATGCTCGCCTTCGCGCACGGGGCGGGGGCGGGGATCGAGCATCCGTTCATGTCGGACATGGCGCAGCGGCTGGCGGGGCAGGGGATCGCGACCTTCCGCTACCACTTCCCCTACATGGAGGCGCGGGCGCTCTCCGGCCGCCGCCGCCCTCCCGACCGACCTCACGTGCTCGTGGAAACGGTACGCGCCGCCGTCGCGAAGGCCGCCGCCCTGGCCGGCGGGCTGCCGCTGTTCGCGGGCGGCAAGTCGATGGGCGGCCGCATGACGTCGACCGCCGCCGCCGAGGCGCCGCTCCCCGACGTCGCCGGCCTCGTCTTCTTCGGGTTCCCGCTGCACGCCCCCGGACGCCCGGAGCGCGCCGCCGAGCGCGCGGCCCACCTGAGCGGGGTCACCGTCCCGATGCTCTTCCTGCAAGGGACCCGCGACGCCCTCGCCCGCCTCGACCTCATCGAGGACACCTGCGCCTCGCTCGGCCCGCTCGCCACGCTCCACAAACTGGAGGGCGCCGACCACTCCTTCCGCGTCCTCAAGCGGAGCGACCGCACCCACGAGGAGGTCGCCGATGAGCTCACCGCCCGCGTAGCCGCCTGGACCGACGTATGACCGGCGGAGTCCAACCATCGATGGGAGGAGAGGGGCCTTGACTAAGGTGATGCTCGTCACCGGAGCTTCGGCCGGGATCGGGCGGGAAGTCGCGATCCTGCTGGCTCGGGAGGGCCACGCGGTGTACGCCGGCGCCCGCCGACTGGACCGCATGCAGGACCTGGTCGAACACAGCGTCACGCCCGTCGAGATGGACGTCACGGAGGAGGACGACAACGAGCGGGCCGTGAGCCGGATCCTCGAGAACGACGGCCGCATCGACGTCCTCATCAACAACGCGGGCTTCGGGCTCTACGGGCCCGTCGAGGGCATCCCGCTGGACGACGCACGGTACCAGTTCGAGGTGAACCTGTTCGGCCTCGCCCACCTCACCCGGCTCGTCCTGCCGCACATGCGGGCACAGCGCTCGGGCCGGATCATCAACACGTCGTCGATGGGAGGGAGGATCTTAACGCCGCTCGGGGCCTGGTATCATGCGACCAAGCATGCCCTGGAGGGATGGTCGGACTGCCTCCGCCTCGAGACCGCCCCCTTCAACATCCAGGTTGTCGTCATCCAGCCGGGCGCGATCCGGACGGAGTTCGGAGACGTGATGGGGGCTCAGTTGAAGAAGTACCAGGATGATACGGCGTACAGGGAGCAGATCGAACCGTTCCTCCGGATGATGGACGACCCGCGCCTCATGGACCGCGGCACCGCGCCCGAAGTGCTCGCCAGAGTGTTCCTGAAGGCCGCAACGGCCGCGAAGCCGCGCCGCAGGTACGTCAGCGGAGCGATGGCGCGCCCCTTCATGTTCCTGAGGAAGTGGTTCGGGGACGGCGTCTACGAATTCGTCCTGCGCCGGGCGTTCCGATGACCGCGCCGACGTGGCGACCGGCGGCGTTCGCGGCCGTCCTGAGGGCGTCGATCGTGCAGCCCATTATCGAAAGGACGTAGCGTGGAAAAGGTTCAGGGAGTCGGCGGGTTCTTCTTTCGGGCGAAGGATCCGGACGGACTCAAGAGGTGGTATCAGGATCACCTCGGCATCAATCCCGCTCCGACGAACATGGAGATGGAGCCGTGGGTGACCGAGTCCGGGGTCACGGTGTTCGCACCCTTCGCCGCCGACACCGACTATTTTGCGGCGGAGAAGACGTTCATGCTGAACTTCCGCGTCGCCGACCTGGACGCGATGGTCGCACAACTGAAGTCCGCGAATATCGAGGTCAGCCACGAGAGCGAGATGGAGGGCGTGGGCCGCTTCGCCCGCATCCACGACCCGGAAGGAAACGCGATCGAGCTGTGGGAACCCGCGTCGTGAGAGGGCGCGCCCGCGGCATCTTCGCTGGCGAGCGTCATCCTCACTAAGGGTCACGCGCGAGGGATCTGAGCAGCCCGGCGATCATGAACAGCAGCACGACGCTCACGGGCAGGGCCGCGGCGATGGCGGCGGTCTGCAGGGCCTGGAGGCCATCGGCGAGCAGCAGCACGGCGGCCACCGCCCCCACGCCGAGCCCCCAGACGATGCGAAAACGCCGCGGGGGGTGAGGATCGCCCATGCTCAGGAGCGTGGTGATCACCAGGGTGCCGGAGTCCGAAGACGTGATGAACCACGTCGCGAGCAGGAGTGTGGCCATGGCGGACATGGCCCAGGCGAGCCAGTCGGCGTCGCTCATCCGGTCGATCGTCGCGTAGAGCGCGCCTTCGTAGTTCCCTCCGCGCACGAGTTCGATGATCCCCGCCGTCCCGACGCCGCCCGGAGCGTTGAGTTCGAGGTGGATCGCGTTGCCGCCGAAGATTCCGAACCACACGAGCGCCAGGCCGGTGGGGACGACCAGCACGCCGAGGACGAACTCGCGCAGCGTGCGCCCGCGGGAGATGCGGGCGATGAACGTGCCGACGAAGGGCGCCCACGAGATCCACCATCCCCAGTAGAAGATCGTCCAGGCGTTCTGCCAGGCGCTCGGCCCCGGACCATCGGCGATCCAGAATCCCATGGGCACCGCGCGCCACAGGTACTCGCCGGCGGAAGTGGCGATGAACCGGACGAGCCACGTGAAGGGGCCCAGCAGCAGGAAGCACCCCAGCAGGAGCACGCTCACGCCGATGTTCCACTCGGACAGGATGCGGATCCCCCGCTTCACGCCGGACACCGCCGACAGCGTGGCTGCCAGCGAGATGGCGGCGATGAGCGCAACCTGCGTGACGAGACCCGGGTCCACCCCGAACAGCACGTCGAGTCCCGCGGCCATCTGGCTCGCCCCGAGACCCAGGGAGGTCGCAATGCCGAAGACCCCGCCGAACACCGCCAGCAGGTCCACCAGGTCGCCGACCGGGCCGTAGATCCGGTCGCCGATGAGCGGGTACAGAGCGGAGCGCAGCGTCAGCGGCAGCTTCTTGCGGAATCCGAAGTAGGCGAGGCACAGCCCGACCAGCACGTACGCGGACCATCCGTGGACGCCCCAGTGCAGGTAGGTGGCGCGCATGGCGTGCACGGCCCGCCGCTCGTCCAGCGCCGCGGCGCCCGCCAGGTCGGCGATCGGGTTGTTGGGATAGCCCGCGGCCTGGCTGTTGTCGAAATAGAAGATGGGTTCGGCGATGGAGAAGAAGAGCAGTCCGATCCCGACCGCCGCCGAGAAGAGCATGGCGAGCCAGGAGAACCGGCTGAACTCGGGCGCGGCGTCCTCATCGCCGAGCCGAATCCTCCCGAACCGGCTGCACGCCAGGAACAGGCAGGTGAACAGGGTGGCGCACACCGTCACGACGTAGAACCAGTCGAGCGTCCCCTCGATCCAGGCGCGGAGGCGTCCGAAGGCGGCGCCGGCCGCGTCCGCGTCCCAGACCGTGGCGAGGACGAAGGCGAGCACCACGCCCTTGGCGGCGAGCGCCATCCCGGGATTCAGCCCCTTCCACAGCCCGCCTTGCGCCGTGGCTCGCCGCCGCCCGCTCAAATTCCGAATGGCCTGTCGACCCAGGGGGGTCGGATCATCGCCTGCGCTCCGCGTCGGAGTCCTTCCGCATCCCCCTCCATGCTAACATCGTGTCCGCCCGCGAAGCCTCAACCGGACGTTCCCGCGGGAACGTCTTCACACCCCAGAAAGAAGACGACGGGGGAAGGAAGAGCACCATGCGCAAGGTGATACTCGTCACCGGAGCATCGGCCGGCATCGGTCGCGAAGCCGCGATCCTGCTGGCCCGGCAGGGTCACGCGGTGTACGCCGGCGCCCGCCGCCTCGATCGCTTGGAGGCACTGTCCGAGCACGGCATCGCCCCCGTGGAGATGGACGTCACGAGGGAGGACGACAACGAGCGGGCCGTGACCCGGGTCATCGAGAGCGAGGGGCGCATCGATGTTCTCATCAACAACGCGGGTTTCGGCCTCTACGGACCCGTCGAGGACGTCCCGCTCGACGACGCACGGTACCAGTTCGACGTGAACCTGTTCGGCCTCGCCCACCTCACCCAGCTCGTCCTGCCCCACATGCGGGCGCAGGGCTCGGGCCGGATCATCAACGTCTCATCCGTGGTGGGGAAGATCTTCGTGCCTCTCGGGGCCTGGTACGTCGCCACCAAGCACGCGCTCGAGGGGTGGTCGGACTGCCTACGCATCGAGACCGCACCGTTCAACATCCAGGTCGTCCTCGTGGAACCGGGCGCGATCCGGACGGAGTTCTTCGACGTGACCAGGGGGCGGTTGAAGGAGTACTACGACGACACCGCGTACAAGACGCAGTTCGAACCGTTCCTGAGGATGTTCGAAGATCCGAAGGCCAGGGACCGGAGCACCGGGGCCCACGTACTCGGCGAAGTGCTGGTAGAGGCTGCCACGACCCCCAGGCCTCGCCGAAGATACGTCAAAGGCCACATGGCGCGGCCCGCGCTCTTCATCAGGAAGTGGCTCGGGGACGGGATCTACGAATTCCTGCTGCGGAGGATGTTTCGATGAACGCGCGAGTATTCGAGTTGCCGCCGGTCCCGGCCGTGGTCCTGGCCGTGGGTGCGGCCGTCGTGGCGGGGTGCGGGGGGGCAGTGCCCGCGTACGATGCGTGGCTCACCCGGGCGGAGCGGACGGAATACCGGGAGACGAGTTCCTACGCCGAGGTCGTGGACTTCCTGGAGCGGGCGGCCGCGAGCGACGCGTCGGTCCATTACACGACCTACGGCTATACGAACGAGGGCCGGGCGCTGCCGCTGGCGGTGGTGGGCGACGTCGAGGATGCGAGTCCCGCGGCGGTGCGGGCGTCCGGAAAGACGGTCGTCTACCTGCAGGGCAACATCCACGCCGGGGAGGTGTGCGGGAAAGAGGCGCTCCAGATGCTGCTCCGCGACCTCATGACCGGCGGCCACCCCGACTGGCGAGAGTCGATGGTGTTGCTCATCGCGCCCATCTACAACGCGGACGGCAACGAGCGGGTGGCCCTCACGAATCGCGGCCGGCAGCACGGGCCTGTCGGCGGGATGGGGCAGCGGCCGAACGCCCAGGGCTTCGACCTCAACCGCGATCACATGAAGCTCGACTCGCCCGAGGCGCGGTCGGTGGCGCGGCTGTTCAACGAATACGATCCGCACGTAGCCGTCGACCTGCACACGACGAACGGGACGCAGCACGCCTACCACCTCACCTACTCGCCCCCGCTCCACCCCAACACGCCGCCCGCGATCGACGGGTTCCTGCGCGATGGTCTCTTTCCCCACGTGACCGGCGAGATCCGGGAGAAGCACGGCTGGGAGTTCTACTACTACGGGAACGCGTTCGCCCGCGGTGGGGAGGCGCCGGGCTGGTACACCTTCGACCACCGTCCCCGCTTCAACAACAACTACATCGGGCTGCGCAACCGGATCGCGATCCTGAGCGAGGCCTACTCCTACGCGACCTTCGAAGAGCGTGTGCTCGCGACGCTGTACTTCGTCGAGGAGATCGTCGATTACGTCCACGAGCACGCGGCCGATGTCCGTCGCATCGTGGCGGAAGCCGATGCCGCCGCGGTGACGGGGGATTCGCTCGCCCTGCGCGCCGTGCCCGAGCGGTCGGCGGCGCCGGTCGACATCCTCATGGGCGCCACGGTCGAAGAGGTACACCCGCTCACAGGGCGTCCCCTGCTCCTGCGCGCCGATACCCA
Organism: Gemmatimonadota bacterium; assembly: GCA_022825725.1. Taxonomy (GTDB): domain Bacteria; phylum Gemmatimonadota; class Gemmatimonadetes; order Palauibacterales; family Palauibacteraceae; genus Palauibacter. Next base: position 10,632 of record JAJDWE010000029.1, on the reverse strand, counting down.
GTACGTCGAGCCCATGTACGAGTACGGGACCTTCGCCCCGACGCTGCGCGAGCGCGTGCCCGCGGCCTACCTGATCCCCGCCGACCTGGAGGATGTCCTCACGCGCCTCGCGGCCCACGGGATCGCGCTCGAGCCGGCCGGCACGGCGCCGCTGGAGGCGGAGGCGTTCCACATCGATTCGGTGCGGACGGCCGAGCAGCCCTTCCAGGGGCGCAACGAGCAGACGCTCTTCGGCCGCTACGAGGCGGACCGCGCCACGACCCCGGCCCCCGGAGACATGCTGGCGCGCACCGACCAGCCGCTGGGACGGCTCCTGTTCAGCCTGGTCGAGCCGCAGTCCGACGACGGCTTCGCGAACTGGGGATTCCTCGCGGACCGTCTGCGCCCCGGCGAGGTGTATCCGATTCGCCGCGTCCCGAACGACTGACGCCATCGGAAGGTGGTCTCAGGGGATTTCCCATGGCGGCGGGTTGGTTCAGTTGGATGCGTCGGGGGTTGGGAAGTAGTACGTGCGGTTGTCGAAGTCGATCGTCCAGGATCCGAGCGGCCAGAGGTACTGGTGCGAGATCAGGGCATCCATCATGAAGCCGCTCTGCCAGAACGGGTTCTCCTCGACGAAGACGTTCCCCAGGGCCTGTGTGGCGCCCCTCACGAGGCCGTTCAGGCCGTGGGATTCGATCGGCGTCCAGAAGTAGTCGGTGCCTTCGATGGCGGTGGTCTCGAGCCCCAGCAGTTCGACGGTCTCGTCGACCACGATCATGGGCATGCTCATCGCGAGCCCGGAATCCATGAAGTAGTTGACGCCCTCGTGCCCGTTCAGGCTGCCCTTCGCGTGCATGAGGTGCGTGCCCGTCATGAAGAACGGCGCTTCCACCGGCGGCGAGTCGCCGAACGTCCCCATGACCTGAGCGAGGGCCTCCGGGGTCCGTTCGCGCAGCGTGATGCGACGGTTGTCGTAGTCCATCGTACTCAGGAACTGCTTGAGGATCTGCGTGGTGAGAACCCCGTCGCTCGTCTGGCCGAGGGCCTTCCAGGTGGCGCCGATCACCGGGACGTTGGTGAGGGTGACGTCACCCATCGTCACCGTCTCGGCGACTCCGAGCGGCTCTTCGACCGTCTGGCCTCCCGTGTAGGCGTACCGCGCCTCGCGATTGGCGAGGGTCGTGAGTCCCAGGTTCGCGTAGATGTCGCTGTCGAGGTAGAGACGGTCGCCGCCCGTATCGAGAACGAGCGATACGGTCCGGCCGTTGACCTCCATGTCGACGAGGGGAAGGGCGCCCGGCTGCGTGATGTCGTTCGTCATCTCGAGGTGGGCGATTCTCTCGTCGGTCGCCCACTCGATCCCGTAGGGCTCTCCCTCGAACGCCTGCATGAAGGTGAGCAGGCTCGACTCGTCGTCTCCCTCCGCCGGCGGTGGAAGCTCCCGCGCCCGGTGGAACCGGTTCGTCTGGTACCAGGAGAGGACGAGCCCCCGCCGCGCCCGGTCGCGGTCGTCCGTGCCTGCCTCGGTGAGTTCCATCAGTCGACGGAAGAGCGTCTCGGCTCGCCCGTAGCCTCCGAGCAGATACGCCATCCTGGCAGCGAGCTGGAGGTCGGCCACGTTCGATGACGAGGGGTCGCCCAGGGGCGCGATGACCTCATCGGCCTCCCACACGTTCCCCAGTTTGTAGAGGATGTCCGCGTAGGCGCGCCGGGCATCGTCGTCGGCCGGGTCGTCCGCGAACGCCTCTGCGCGAACCGGGAGGGCCGCCTCGACATCCGACCGGAGCCGATAGCCCTCGTCCTCCAGCGCGATCTCCGTGGCGTCCGGTTCAGCGTCCGATCCGCCCTCCGCGTCGCCCTGGCAACCCGGGATGGCGAGGCTCGCCGGCACGGCGAGCGCGAGTACCGCAATCCGCAGCCTGCGTGACATGTATCTCTCCTGTCCTGGATCGAGCCCGTCGTCACTCCAACGCTGTGCCGCAGCCGACAATCATCGGACGGTCGCGCCCCGGGGCGCCAGAGTGACTTCACGCAGGTAGGCGCCGATCCCCCGCTGCCGGTTCCACTGCCGCGGATATCCCAGGGAGACCTCCTGGAAGGGCACGCCGTCGAGCCATTGCGTGTCCGGGATGTGGAGGTGCCCGTACACCACCGCGCACGCGTTGAACCGACGGTGCCAGCCTTCGGTTCGGCGGGTCCCGCACCACGGCGTGAATCGGGGAATCCTCGGCAGCACGGCGTGCCGTTCCTCGAGCGGAAAATGATTCACCAGGACCTTGGGAAGATCGGCCGGAGCCGACGCGAGCCGCGTGGCCGCGTCCTCGCAGCGCGCCGCGCACCACGAGTCCCGGTCCGGAAACGGGTCGGGATGCAGCATCATTTCGTCGCCGCAGACGACGCGGGTTTCCCGGGCCCACTGAATCACCTGTTCACGCCGGACCCGCCGGGGCCGAAAGCTGTAATCGTAGAGCAGGAACAGCGGCGCGATCAGCACCGGCCCGTCCCGATGTTCGACCACCGGATAAGGGTCCTCCGGAGTGAGAACGCCGTGGGAGCGGGCGATTTCCACGAGATGTTCGTAGAGCGCCACGCCACGGAGCCCGGGAGCCCGGTTCGGTATCGTCCAGAGTTCGTGGTTTCCCGGAACCCAGACGACCTGCCGGAACTTCGGAGTCAGTCGCGCGAAGCACCGATCGAGCCGCTGCGCGCCGTGGGTAACGTCGCCCGCCAGGATCAGCCAGTCGTCGGGATGGGCCGGAAAATCCTCCAGCGCCGCCCGGTTTCCCGGGTGGGAGAGGTGCAGGTCGGACAGCGCCCATAAGCGTGGCATGCGATGGATGCTAACACCCCGTCCCCCCTCGAAGCTTCACCCGGACGCTCAGCTCGCGATGCGCCGCCGCCGTCGGACAGGGGGTCGCCGTTCGGCGCACGTACCGGGCCACCTCGCCCATGCCGTCCACACCGATCCGGGCGCCCAGCGTCTGGTTGTAGTTCGTCGTGCCGTTGATGTCGTACGTGTAACGGTGGCCCCACGCGTCCCGCACGTATTCGATGCCGGCGATCTCGATTCCCTCTCTGTTGCAGAGCCGGATGTACCGCTGCACCAGCGCATCGTCCTCCGCGACCGGCGAGGGGCTGAAGAGCCCGGGACCCGTCGGGCACACCTGGAGCCCCCCTTCCTCGACCTCCTCCTCGTCCTTCCCGGAGGGCATCGGATTGCACGCATCCGAGGGGCAGAGTTCGAACCCCCCGGCCGTGGAACTCCGCATGGCGAAGACGAAGCGGCCGCCCACGATCTCCACCCGCGTGATGAACGGCTCCGGGGCGTCGATGTATTGCTGCAGGATCATCCTCGCGCCGGGCCCCGCGTCGAAGCCGTCGCCGTCGAGGTGCCCCGCGAGTTCCCGCGCGTCGCGGAAGAGGCGGATCCCCAGACCCTTGCCCCCCTGGTCGTGCTTCGTGATGAACGGGCCGTCGAAGGTGGCGGCGGCGTGGAGCAGGTGCTTCCTCCCCACGGCCAGCACCGTGCGGGGCGTGCGGATCCCGTGCCGGCGCAGGACGAGATCCTGCCGGAGCTTGCTCATCTCCAGCTCGAAGGCGCCGAGCCCGTTGATCACCCGGCGGCCGTGGGACTCCAGCCAGTACAGGAACTGCCGCGCGAGCTCCACCGTGTGGACATGGCCGCGCGTGTGCGACGACGGGCTGATGCGGTTGATCCAGATGCCCTCGGGCGGAGGAGCTGACGGGTCGACGAGCCCCTCGTTCACGTGCACGAGGCGGACCCGGAAGCCCTCCCTCGCGAGCGCCTCCTGAAGGGGCGGAATCCAGGCCGGGTTCTCGTACAGGACATGTATCTGCGGCAAAACGGGACGGATCATGATCTTCTCTCGGGTTGAAGCCGGTTGAACGGGGGCACAAAAAAAGCCGCCCGGGTCGGCGGACCGGGGCGGCTCGAAAAACGGTTTGAGCTTGGGGCTCAGCGCATCAACACACCCGGATCCACGCGTCGTGGCGACACGAACACATACAGGCGCAGGTGCTGCAGGCGGAGGTGCTGCCGGCGCAGGGCGCTCCGCGGGCGCGGAGAGGTCGGATGTCGGACGCGTGAATCATGGCGCGAGAAGATGTCGGGGGATGGGTCACGGGGCAACTTCGCCGAAACGTCCGTCTACCGTTGAGCGGGCTGCGACGCGAGTGGCACTCGTCAGGCGATGCGATAGGAACGCAGCGGCAGAGCCTTGGCTTCCAGGGTGGAAAGATCGAGGCGGGTCGAAGCGTGATCGATGTCGAATCCGACGATGTGACCGCGGGCATCCAGATCGATCTGGACTCCGTCGGCGACTTCACGCGTCTCGGTACCCGGGCCTTCCTGGAACTCCACGTACAGGCTGTCGGTCTCGGGATAATAGTGCAGTTTCATCGTGTTCCCCTTCTGAAGCCGCGATCGAAGAAAGCGTTGTGGATCGCATCGTCAAGCGTCACGACCCGAAGGATGCGCGCAACGGATTCTCCCGGTAGCACGATCTCGCCCCAATACCGGACGCGCCCATCCTCCTGCACCTCCCGCTGAACCGGCGAGGCGATCACGCGAAGGCACCACTCCGGACGGATGTAGGGCCTCTTGCGGCGGACTTGTTCTTTGAAGTAGCGCGTAACCTTCATACTCGTTCCGTATCAGGCCCGTTCCGTCTCCAGCGTCTTCACCGTCGTCCATAAACCTCCTTGTGAATCGCGCCATCACTTCAACAGCCGATCCTGAAAGGGAACTGTGGGACTGAGAGGGTGCCGTCGCGGGATCGCGTCGCGTCGGCTCGATCGAGGAGATCGAGGCCGATAATCCGGTCGAATGTGCTGAGATCGTGGAGACGCCGAGGAAGGTGGCACGGATCCCATGGCTCGGAATCCTGACCGGCGGCTGGCTCGGGCAACAGGCCCGGCTGCCGGTCCGTCCCGGTCGCCCGGCGCGCCCTCAACAGGATTGTTGACAACGGATCTGTTGACAGTTCAGTGACGTTGTTCCCGCAGGGCTCCGCAGCGGGGAATCCTCGTTGCATCGGCCCGCCTTTCGGCCAGCCATCCGCTACTCGGCCACGCCCTTCTCGTTCAGGACCTCCCACACCTTGTCGGGGGTGATCGGGATGTCCAGGTGCGTCACGCCCAGGTGCGCGAGCGCGTCGACGACCGCGTTGGCGATCGCCGGCGGTGCGCCGACCGTGGCCGACTCGCCGACGCCCTTCGCGCCGAGCGGGTGGTGGGGGGACGGCGTGATCGTGTGGCCCGTCTCCCACGCGGGGGTCTCCATGGAGGTCGGGACGAGGTAGTCCATGAACGAGCCGGCGAGGTTGTTGCCGTCCTCGTCGTAGGGAATCTCCTCGAACAGGGCGGGGCCGATGCCCTGGGTGAGGCCGCCGTGGATCTGCCCCTGCACGATCATCGGGTTGATGATGTTGCCGCAGTCGTCCACCGCCACGAAGCGGCGCACGGTGACCTCTCCCGTGCCGCGGTCGATGTCCACGACGCAGATGTACGTGCCGAAGGGGAAGGTGAGGTTGGGCGGATCGTAGTAGTTCGTCGCCTCCATCCCCGGCTCCATCCCCTCGGGGAGGTTCGTGTAGGCCGCGAAGGCGCAGTCCTGAATCGTGACGGACCGGTCGGGCGCGCCCTTCACGGAGAACTTGCCGGGCTCCCACTCGAGGTCCTCCTCGCTCACCTCCATCAGGTGGGCGGCGATCTTGGCGGCCTTGGCGCGGATCTGGCGCGCGGCCATCGCCCCCGCGGCCCCGGCGGTCGGGGTCGAGCGGCTGGCGTAGGTGCCCAGCCCGTACGGGGCGGTGTCGGTGTCGCCCTCCTCGACCTGCACGTGCGCGGCGGGGAGTCCGAGTTCCTCGGCGATGATCTGCGCGTAGGTGGTCTCGTGGCCCTGGCCCTGCGACTTCGTGCCGAAGCGGGCGATCGCCTTCCCGGTGGGGTGTACGCGCACCTCGGCCGAGTCGAACATCTTGATGCCGAGGATGTCGAAGTCCTTCGACGGACCCGCGCCCAGCACCTCGGTGAAGCTGCACACGCCGATCCCCATCAGTTCGCCGCGCTCGCGCTTCTCGGCCTGCTCCCGGCGGAGGTCGTCGTAGCCGATCATCTCCTTCGCCTTGTCCATCGCGGCCTGGTAGTCGCCGCTGTCGTACTCCCAGCCGAGCGGCGACTCGTAGGGGAAGGCCTCCTTCGGGATGAAGTTCTCCTCGCGGAGTTGCGCCGGATCCTTCCCGATCTTGTGCGCGAGCGTGTCCACGACGCGCTCCATGCAGTGCACGGCCTCGGTCACGCGGAAGGAGCAGCGGTAGGCGACACCGCCGGGCGGCTTGTTCGTGTAGACCGCGTCCACCTCGGCGTAGGCCTGCTCCATGTCGTAGGAGCCGGTGCAGATGGAGAAGAGGCCCGCCGGGAACTTGGACGGCGCGGCCTGGGCGTCGGAATAGCCGTGGTCGGCGAGCGTCTTGATGCGGAGGCCCCGGATCTTCCCGTCGGCGTCCGCCGCGATCTCGGCGTCCATGTGGTAGTCGCGTGCGAACGAGTCCGCCTGGAGGTTCTCCATCCGGTCCTCGATCCACTTGACCGGCTTGCCCAGCACGACGGAGGCCGCGATCGCGACGACGTAGCCGGGATAGACCGGCACCTTGCCGCCGAAGCCGCCCCCGATGTCCGGCGACACGACGCGGATCTTCTCCTCGGAGAGTCCGACGTGTCCCGCCACCAGCGCGAGCACGGTGCGGATCGCGTGCGGAGCCTGCGTCGTCATGTAGACGGTGAGGTGGCCCTCGACGGGGTTGAAGTCGGCCACGCAGCCGCACGTCTCGATCGACGCCACGTGGATGCGCGGCACGTGCATGCTCTCGCTCACGACGACGTCCGCCTCCTCGAACACCTTGTCCGTCGCCTCCTTGTCTCCCGCCTCCCAGTGCCAGATGCGGTTGTCGGTCTGGCCTTCCTTGTCCGTGCGGAGGACGGGCGCGTCTTCCTCCAGCGCCTGGAAGGGGTCGATGACGGGCTTCATCGGCTCGTAGTCGACCTCGACCGCGGCGACGCCGTCGGCGGCCGCGTAGCGCGACGTCGCGATGACCGCCGCGACCTCCTGCGCCTGGTACATGACGGTGTCCGTAGGGAGCACCATCTGCGTGTCCGACATGAGCGTCGGCATCCAGTGCAGGTTGTACGCCTCGAGGTCCTTGCCGGTGAGGACGGCGAGGACGCCGGGGACCTCCAGCGCCTTGCTCGAGTCGATGCTCTTGATCTTCCCGTAGGCGATCGGGCTGCGGACGATGTCGAGCCACAGCATGCCGGGGAGGACGATGTCGTCGATGTAGTTGCCCTTGCCCTGCAGGAAGCGCGGATCCTCCTTGCGCTTCATGGAGTGCCCCATGCCGCAGATGTCGGCGGAAGTCTTCGGTGCCATCAGCTGTCCTCCCCGTCGGTCGCGGCGTTTGCGGTTTCGGCGGCGGCCGCGCCCAGCTTGTCGGCGGCGTATTGCACCGCCTTCACGATGTTCACGTAGCCGGTGCAGCGGCAGAGATTGCCGGAGATGGCCTCGCGGATCTCGGCTTCGCTCGGGTTCGGGTTCTCGTCGAGGAGGGCGGCGCCGGTCATCAGCATGCCGGGCGTGCAGAAGCCGCACTGGAGGCCGTGCTTCTCCCAGAAGCCCTCCTGGAGCGCGTGCATGCCGTCGGCGCCGGCGAGTCCCTCCACGGTCCCGATCTCGGCCCCGTCGGCCTGTACGGCGAGGACGGTGCAGGACTTCGTCGGCTGCCCGTCGAGCAGCACGGTACAGGCGCCGCAGTGGGTGGTGTCGCAGCCGATGTGGGTGCCGGTGAGCCGCAGGTCGTCGCGGATCAGGTGGACGAGGAGCGTGCGCGACTCGACCTCGGCCGCGTGCGCCTCGCCGTTCACGGTGACGGATATCCGGTGTGTCGCCATCGCTCTACCCTCCGGCCCCGGCGCGCGCGAGCGCCTTGCGGATGGCTCTCGCCGTGAGCACGCGAGCCATGTTCCTCTTGTATTCGACGGAGCCGCGCCGGTCTTCCACCGGTTCGGTCATGTCGGCGGCGGCCTGCGCGGCGGCGGCGATCACCTCGTCGGCGTCGGGCGCGCTCGTGATCGCGTCGCGGATCTTCTCGATGGCGCCCCGCAACCCGCCTGCCGGCACGAAGTCCGCCCCGAGGAGCGTCTCTTCGGCGGCCGTCGCGCGGATGGGCGCGAAGCCCAGGTTCGTGAGCCCGACGCCGGCCTTCGTCACCTTCCCGTCGTCGTCCAGCGTGAGTTGTACGGCGGCGCCCGCCACGGCGTAGTCGCCCACCTTGCGCTCCAGCTTGACGTAGGCGCCGCCGCTGCCCGCGGGCGGCACGGGGATATGGAGTTCAGTGAGGATCTCGTCCTCCCCCAGGGCGGTCATGAAGAGGCCGTGGAAGAAGTCGTCGATGTCGATCGTGCGCTCGCCGTTGGGCCCGGTCGCGACGACGTGGGCGCGCAGCGCGAGCATCGTCGCCGGGTGGTCGTTCGCGGGGTCGCCGTGTGCGATGTTGCCGCACACGGTGGCGCGGTTGCGCACGAGCGGGTCCGCGATCACGCGGGCGGTGTCGAGCAGGATCGGATAGCGCTCCGCCACGGCCGCGGATTTCTCGAGCTGGGTCTCGGTCACGAGCGCCCCGATCCGGAGGCAGCCGTCCCGCTCCTCGATCGTGTCGAGCCCGGGGATGCGGCCGATGTCGATGATGTTCGCGGGCCCGGCGAGGCGAAGCTTGAGCATCGGAAGGAGGCTCTGGCCGCCCGACATCACCTTCGCGTCATCGAGTTCACCGAGCAGGCCGAGTGCTTCGTCCAGTCCGCCCGGCGCATGGTAGTCGAACTGCGGGGGGATCATGGCCCTGCCTCCTATGCCTGTGCTTGGTTTTCAAGCGCGCGCGTGAGTCTTCCGACGAACTCCTGCAGCATCCGTTTGGACACGACCTGCGTCATGCCGCGGCCGAGTTGGGCGAGGATCCCGGTGACCGTCACCTCCGAGTCCATCGTGACCTCGGAACCGCCATCGGCGAGCGCCGCCACCCGGCTCTTCATCGTCATCTCGGCGGTGCCCATCCCGGCCTTGCCCTGGCCCAGCGCCCGGATGACCGCGGACCGCTCCTCTTCGTTCAGTATGAAGGATACGGTCCCCGTATAGGCCGCCACGAGGGGTCCCACCTTGACGGTCATGCCGCCCTTCCACGTGGTGTCGTCGATCTGCTCCGTGATTTCCGCCCCGGGCAGGAGTTCCGAGAGCTGACGCGGGTCGGAGAGAATCGCCCACACGTCCGCAGGCGGAGCGTCGATCGTGAACCCTTCCTCGATCTTCATGCGGACTCCTCTCTCATGCGGTTCGGACTCACGAGGGACGGACCGCGGACGCGGAGACGTAGAGTTCGGGCGTTGCGTCGAAGCGGCTGCGGCAGCCCTCGCAGCAGAAGTAGACGGGTTCCCCTTCAAAGACGGACGAGGGGGACCCCGCCACCGGGACGGTCATCCCGCACACCGGATCCGTTGCCTGCGCCGCGTTCGCCCCCTCGTCGCGCGGGGCTCTGTCCGTGGACTCGTCACCGGACTCGACGGCTTCCGGCTCGTCCGGTTTCGCCTCGAGCTGGACGATCTCGGCGAGGATGCTCACCGCGATCTCCTCGGGGCTTTCGGCTCCGATGTCGAGACCGGCCGGGCCTCGCACGCGGGCGATCTGGTCGGCGTCGAGTCCCTGCGCGGCCAGGACGCGGCGGACTTCCTCCATCCGCGTGGGGGAGACGATGACGCCGAGATAGTCCGGCGCGGCGGCCGCCAACTCGGCGAGCGAGCCCTCGTCGCGCCGTCCCATGGTGGCGACGACCCCGTACAGCTTCCATCCGCGGGGGCGCTCGGCGTAGCGTGCCGCCGTCTCGGCCAGGTCGTCGACGACTTCATCGGCCACCTCGGCCAGCGTCCCAGCCGGAGCCCCGTCCGCGGGGACTTCGGCCACGGTCGTGTATCCCATCGCGCCGCCGAGACGCACGAGCGCGACGGCGACGGGCGAACTTCCCGCCACGACGAGTACGGGAGCCGGAAGAACCGGATTCACGTGCACTTCCACCTTCCCTCCGCTGCTGCAGGACATGGGGACGGGGACCATGTCGTCGGGCCGTCCGGGACTCGACCCGAAGGCGAGGAGCCGGGGTTCCCCCTCATTCAGGGTCTCCAGCGCGTGGCGGATCACCTCCGACCGCGTGCAGCTGCCGCCGATCCAGCCGTGTATGACGCCGTCGGCCGAGACCAGCGCCATGTTGCCGGGCTTGCCGCTCGTGGGGCGCTCGCTCCGCACGACAGTGGCGAGCGCATACGGCTGTCGTTCGGCCGTCAACCGCGCCGCGAGATCGAGCAGTTCGCGTTTCACGGGAGATCCCCGGCGCCGTCTCCGGCGAGTTCCCGCCGCACGGACTCGTATTCGTCGGGCCGGTCGAGGTCCCTGAGCCGGTCGGCCGGCCACTCCACATGGACCGCCCGCTCGTGGTGGCGGCGGACGACCTCCCGCCCGCACCCCGCCCGCATGCGGGAGATTTCGCCGAAGAGGCCGCGGCCGTAGAGGATGGGCGGCGCGTTCACCTCGCC
>JAJDWE010000003.1 GCA_022825725.1 Gemmatimonadota bacterium | reverse complement strand
GGTCCGGGGCGGCGAGGCCGCCGACCTGCTCCAGGCGCTCAACACCGGACACGGCGGCTCGCTTACGACCATCCACGCGAACAACGCGCGCTCCGCGCTCTCGCGGCTCGCGAGCTGCGCCATGCAGGCCGGCGACGCGCTGCCCTGGGAGGTCACCTGCCGGGGCGTCGTCGACGGGATCGCGCTCGTCCTGCACGTGGCCCGCCGCCGAGGCCGGCGGTTCGTCGAGGACGCGCTCGCGGTATGCGGCTACGACGCGCCCACCGGCCACTGGATCACCGCGCCGCCTGGAGCGGAGCCCGGGGCGCAACCGGAGAGAAGAACCCACACCCATCCACCGAAGGAGGTGAACCAATGACTTGGAACGGCAGAACCATCCCCATCGAGACGTTCGAGGACTTCGACCGCGAACTCGCGCGCGACGGCGGCGAGACGCTCGAAGTCGAGGCCGATCTGGCCGAGGAGTACGGCCTCTTCCCCGAGGATGTCGGGACCGAGGAGGAGATCGCGGCCGCTTGGGACGACCCGCACGGCGAGGAGGTGGACGGATGAACCAAGACGAATACCACCGGAAGTTCGCCGACGCGATCATCGAGCAGATCCGGCAGGGCAACGCGCCCTGGCAGAAGCCGTGGGCGCCGGGCGAGCGCGTCCTCCCCATGAACGTCGACACCGACCGCTCCTACCGGGGCGGCAACAGTTTGCACCTGGCCGCCGTCCAGCAGGAGCAGGGCTACGGCGACGTGCGCTGGGGCACCTACCGCCAGATCCAGACCCGGGGCGGACAGGTCCGGAAGGGCGAGCGCGGCACCCGCATCCTGTCGTTCCAGGACAAGAAGCGGATCGCCGTCACCGACGAGCGCGGGAAGCCCAAGCGGGACGCCGAGGGCAAGCGCGTCTACCGCTACGAGAAGCTCAAGGCGCCGTTCGTGCGCCAGTACACGGTGTTCAACGCCGAACAGGCCGACGGGCTGCCCGAGCGCGCGAACCCCACGCCCGAGCCGCTCTGGAAGGTCCACCAGGAGGCCGAGCGGGTCATGGAGGACAGCGGAGTCCCCGTCCGCCACGTCCAGGGCGACCGCGCCTACTACCACATGAAGCGCGACGAGATCGTGCTGCCCGAGAGGGGACAGTTCCCGTCGGCCAACCACTATTACCAGACCGCGCTCCACGAGCTGGGCCACAGCACCGGCCACGAGGACCGGATGAAGCGCGACACCCTTATCGAGGGGATCAACAACGGATTCGGCTCGCCCGCGTACGCGAGGGAGGAACTCAGGGCCGAGGTCAGCGCCATGATGACCGGCGAGCGCGTCGGCGTGGGGCACGATCCGGCGCGGGGCGCGGCCTACGTCGAGGGCTGGATCCAGTCGCTCGAAGAGGATCCCCGCGAGATCCGGCGCGCCGCCGCGGACGCGCAGAAGATCTCCGACTTCGTGCTCGTCCGGCACCGCGAGCGCTTGGCCGAGCGCGACCCCATCGCCGTCGCGGCGGTCCGCACGCCCACGCAGGGACCCCAGCGGATTGTCGTTCCGGTGCCCCGGCTCCCGGTCCCCGAACGCGGCTTCGGGCCGAGCCGCTGACCCGTGAGAGGGAGAGAGATGTTCGGCCACGAGGCCGAACCGGACCCGCGCCCCGTCGCGCCAACCAGCCGCAATCGCTCACCGATGCGGAAAGGCCACCGCCGAGAATACGCCGCGGACCGGGCGCGCGGGTCCATCTCCTTCTCCGAACGCCGAGCCCGGGCGCTCGTCGACATCGGCATCTTCGGCGCGGTCTCCTACCGCGACCTCTGCGAGGCCCGCTTCGGCGGACATCCCCACACCACGCGGCACGCCGTGAACGACTGGATCCGCGAGGGTCTCGTCACCGAGACCCGGGCCGCCGGCCCCAAAGGCAACCCTTTCAAGGTTCTCTCGCTCACGCGCAAGGGCGTCGCCAAGGCCCGGAAATTGGCCGCCAAGCGCGGGATGGATCCACGACAAACGATCCGGCCGGCCCGGATCCGGGCCTCCGAAGCCAGCCACGACACCACCCTTTACCGCGCCTGCCGAAGGGAGCGTAAACGACTCGAAGCCGAGGGTGCGGTGGTCCGGCGCATCCGGCTCGACGCTGAACTCAAAAGCGCCGTCGCGCGCGGGAGCGAGTCCGCGCGGCTCAAGAACGGCAGGCGGGCCGCGGATGCCGAGCGCCGCCGCATCGCCCGCGAACTCGGGCTCCCCATCGACGACGAGGGGCGGGTGCTCCACCCGGACGCCCAGATCGAGTACACCGATGCGGACGGCCGGACGGGCCGCGTCAACATCGAGGCCGTCTCGGGCAGCTACCGCGAAGCGGCCGTCAAGGCGAAGGCCGCCGCCGGGTTCGCCATGCACGCCAACGGACCAGCCGCGGCGAGGCTCCTCCGCAGGCTCGGCTTGGGAAGCGAGAAGGGGTCATGGCTCAGGGGACCCGCCGACCGCGATCCCGCCGCCGTCGAACTCTGACCACAAGGAGAATCCAACATGCAGCCCTGGAAGATCAGCGCGGGACTCACCGCCGCACTCGCGGGATCGGTCGTTCTGCTTGGCGGGTCCCGGCTCGACTACCTCGCGCCCCACTGGCCCGCGATCCTCGCCGGACATGGGGTCCGGCTCGCGTTCCACGCCCTGCTCGCGCTCACCGCCGTCGCAGCCGCGATCTACGTCGTCGCGCGCACCACCGGACTCGCCGACCTCGGTAGCCGCGTCGATCTGGCAGAACGATCCGTGCGGCGTGGCGAGGGCGATGCGGATCTCGAAGACGCGCTCCGGCAGGATGAGGAAGGAGACTGGAAATGACCCGGAGGGCCGCACGCAGGATCGAGCCGCGATCCGTCGAGGGCCTGCCCGCCGACTGGAGAAAGCAGGCCAAGGCGCTTCGCAGGTACGGCGGCGAGACCCCGGCCTTGGCACTCGAACGCTGTGCCGACGACCTCGAAGACACGCTCGCCGAGCGCGACGAAACGACCCTGTCGCTCGTCGAGGCGGCCAGGGAGAGCGGATACTCCAGGGAACACCTCGGACGGCTCGTCCGTGACGGCAAGATCCCCAACGCCGGGCGACCCTACGCGCCCAGGATCGCCCGCAGGCACCTGCCCCGAAAAGCGCCCGCCCAAGTGTCACTTGCGGAGGAACCCCGCCCAAGCGAGCGTTCGAACACGCAGATCGTGCAGTCCATCATCCGAAAGGGAATGGAATGATGGCACGCACGAAACGTAGTCGGCGCGGATACAGCGCTGGCGAATGGGGCCGGAACAGGGTACGGGTGTTCCCCGACCCAAAAACCGGCCTGTACCAGATTGAGTGGCGAGAGAACGGGCGCAGGCTCACCCGATCCCTCAAGCAGCGTACGGAACCCGGTTCATATCTGTTGTGATCGTTGAACTTACGATCACGGTGAATCCGATTCCCGCCGATTGATTCCCGCCGATTGGGATCAGGTCCGAACTTTCCGGCGGCTTTCGATTGCCGCCCTGAGTTGCACCTCGTCGGGCTGCTGATAACAGCGCAGCACCGTCGTGGCCTCCTTCCAGCCGCCGAGCTCGCAGAGCACCTTGAGCGGCAGATCCATCAGGTCGGACGCAAACTTCCGCCTCAGCGAGTGCCAGCCCCTGCCGCGCTTCGGATCGAGACCGGCGAGCCTCTCGGCCGTCCGCCACCTGTCGCCGAGCATCCAGCGCCTGACGAACAAGGAGGGATCCTGCGTGGAGGGCAATACCGGAGCGTTGCCTCCCGCGGGGTTCCTCTGTAGGGCCTCCTCGATGACCACCATCGCCTCGTCGGTCAACGGCGTGCTGTGCTCGTATCCGGTCTTCTCGTGCTCGGCGCGCCACCGGATGGTCCTGCCCTCGATGTCGATATCGGACCATCTCAGCTTGCGGATCGCTCCGATGCGGTGACCCGTTTCGTGCGCAAGCACAAGCGCGACGTGGAATCGCCAGCCGGTTCGCCGGGACACCTTCAGAAGCGCCCGGTATTCGTCCTCGGTAAGCACGACCCGGGTGGGGTTCTTTCGCTTGGGCTTCTTGAGTCCCTTCAGCGGGTTCGATTCGATCAACAGACGGCCCTGCTCGTCCCTGGACTTGGCGGCCCAGTTGAGGACCGCCATCAGGAACGTCAAATCGCATGCGATCATTCGATTCGACACGGGTCTTCCGCTTGGACCCACCCTGCCCGCTCGGCGCTCCCGGATGAACCGGTCCCAATCCCTCCGGGACAAGGTCTCGGGCCTTCGGCGCGGTCCGAAGAACTTGAGGAACATCCGCATCGTGACCTTGTCGCGCGCCCGAGTCCGCATGGCCTTGGTGGGCGTCACCTCCTCACCATAGATTTCAAAAAGCCGCTCCAGGGTGAGCGGCTCGGG
Organism: Gemmatimonadota bacterium; assembly: GCA_022825725.1. GTDB lineage: Bacteria > Gemmatimonadota > Gemmatimonadetes > Palauibacterales > Palauibacteraceae > Palauibacter. Next base: position 761 of record JAJDWE010000003.1, on the reverse strand, counting down.
CTCGGCGTCCTTCCGACCGTTCAACTCCGGCCCGGCGAACCCCGCGGCGAACTCGTCGGCCTGCTTCTTGGCCCGCGACCAATCGCGGTGTTTCAGCGACCGCGTGAGCCGGCGCCCGTTCTCGCGCCACTCGATCTGGAGGATGCCGGTCTTCGGATCGGGAAAGATCCTGACCCGGTTCCGGCCCCATTCGCCGGCGCTGTATCCGCGCCGACTTCGTTTCGTGCGTGCCATCATTCCATTCCTCTCTGGATGATGGACTGCACGATCTGCGAGTTTGAACGCTCGCGCGGGCGGGGTTCCTCCGCAAGTGGCGCTTGGGCCGGGGCTTTTCGGGGCAGGTGCCTGCGGGCGATCCTGGGCGCGTTGGGCCGCCCGGCGTTGGGGATCTTGCCGTCGCGGACGAGGCGTCCGAGATGGTCCCGGGAGTACCCGCTCTCACGTGCCGCCTCGACGAGCGACAGGGTCGTTTCGTCGCGCTCGACGAGGGTGGCTTCGAGGTCGTCGGCGCAGCGTTCGAGGGCGACGGCCGGGGTCTCGCCACCGTATCGGCGGAGCGACTTGGCCCGCTCGCGCCAGTCGGCGGGCAGACCCTCGACGGATGCGGATTCCCTCTTCTCTTGGCGCTTGCGTTTCATTCCCAGTCTCCTTCGGCGTCCCTGCGGAGCGCGTCGGCGAGGTCCCGGTCCCCTTCTCCGCGCCGGACGGACCGTTCGGCGAGATCGACCCGGCTGCCCAGGTCGGCGAGCCCGGTGGCGCGG
>JAJDWE010000009.1 GCA_022825725.1 Gemmatimonadota bacterium | reverse complement strand
CAATCAGGGGCGGGAATCTGGGGGGCGCCATCGGTTGCGGCGAGTCCGCCGCTGCCTTCGGCGTTCCGTCAGTCCCCGGCGACGAGTCCCGGGTTGTGTCGGCGGGCGTAGTCCACGCAGGCCTGCCAGTCCGCTTCGTAGGAGGTGCGGACGCGCGCGAGTTGCTCATCCGTGAGCAGCGGATCGCGACTCAGAATCCGCTCGGGCGCCACCCGTCCGAGGGCCACGCCCGCGTGCCAGGCGAGCCGGCGACGCCGGACCCGAAGCCACCGGAGAGCGGCGGACGCGGGCTCTGCCCTCCGCCTGGCCGGCCATCGTCGACGCACCTCCCGCAGGAACCGATACTGCCGGTCTCGATAGGAACGGTTCGAAGGGCGGAACGAGATCCGGGCCTCGTCGTACGACGCGCCCACGTAGTCCGCGATCGTTCGGACGAACGCGTGCGGATCCTCGACGAGCCGGTCGAAGAAGAGGACGAGCGGCCGGTGTTCGAAGTGATCCTCGAGCACGCGGATGCGCTCGCGGAAGAGGGCCGAGGACCGGGGCCGGACGCCCTCGTCGCGCTCGAAGTCGATGAAAGCCTCGAACGGGACGTAGCGCAGTTCCTTGATCTCCCGGAGATACACCGACCGGAGCCACTCATCGTGGCGGCGGAGGATCAGGATCGGCCGGGCCGCCGGCGCCACCCCCGCGAACCACTCCACGGAGGGCGCCAACTCGCGGTATCCGAGCTGCCGGGATACGAGAACGGGAAGATCTCCGCCCCGCTCCACCACCTTCGCGCTCTGCCGAAACCGGGTGCGCGGGATGTAGCGCACGCCTCGAAAGTGCGGAAACACCTGCTCCTGCAGCCACCGCGAAGCCGCCCTCCCCGCCCCGACATGGAAGAAGACCTCCGGCATCGCGTCATCCTCCGTGTCGGGCATCGGAGCCATGTGACGCCGCAGGTGATTTCGGCGTCTTCCGAACAGCCGCAACCTACGTACGCCACGCCACCAACGGGACAGGCGATCTACCTCACGGGAGTAGGGCATGTATCACGGAAGAGTGCGGGCGATGACGGCCTTGGTCGCGCTGCAGCCGCTTGTCGTCCCCCTCGGTATGGACGGCCAGTCGATAGACGACTGCGACGGCCGGGCATCCCTCCAAATCTCGGTGGTGGACGAGTCCGGCTTCATTCCGATACCGGAGGCCACGGTGGTCTTGCGCTGGACGGACGCGGAGCGGCGGCCTGTGCGCGAAACGGCCGGAACCGACGGACACCTGGGGCTCTGCGCTCCCCGAGACGCAGGAGAGGCCACGCTCTGGGCCGAGTTCGGAGATGCGTCGAGCGAGGAGTCCGTGGTAGCCCTCGAGGCGGGGTTGCCGCACGAAGTGGAGCTTCGGCTTCTCCTCTCCGAGACCGGCACGGGACGCCTCGTGGGGCAGGTACGCGATGCCGGGACGGATGATCCCGTGGCCACCGCCGCCGTGTCCATCATCGGTGAGCCCGGCGAGGTCTCGAGCAACCGAAGAGGCCGCTTCGTCCTCAGCGGCGTCCCCGTGGGCAGACGCGAGATCACGGTGCGCCATATCGGATATGCGCCGTTCCGTCATCCGGTCGTGGTGGCCCGCGGCCGCACGACGGAGGTCGAGATCGGCCTCGTCCCCGAACCGTTGGAGATGGAGCCGCTGGTGGCGACCGCCGTGCGGCTTCGCAGGCTGGAGACCAGGGGCTTTTACGAGCGGAAATACTGGGGCGAACTCGTGAGCGGCGGCACCTTCTTCACGGCCGAGGATATCGAGCGCCGCAACCCCACCCGGATCACGCACATGATCGCCGATGCCCCGGGGATCCGACTCGGGGGCTGCGGCGCGCGGCTGAACAGCTGTCGGCTTTACAACTCCCGGATACCGGACGCTTCCTCGAGCGAAGGCTGCCTGATGAGCGTCTACCTGGACGGCAGCCTCGTCGTCCGCCGGAGCCGGACCGGGCGGGGCTCCTCGTCGAACATCAACGATTTCGTCATCCCGATCGAGATCGCGGGCGTCGAAGTCTATAGAGGCCCCTCCGAGCTGCCGGCCGAATTCGCCGGATTGGAATCGCGCTGCGGCGTCGTCGTGATCTGGACGAAATCGTGAGTTCAGCCTTCGCGCAGGGCGTCGAGGAAGACCTCGCCGTACTGCTGGAGCTTGGCGGGGCCGATGCCGGGCACGCGCAGCATCTCCTCGGGCGAGCCGGGGCGCAGGTCGATGAGGTCCCATAGCACCTGGTCGCTGAACACGATGTAGGCGGGGACGCCTCGCTCGTCCGCCAGTTGCTTCCGCAGGGTGCGGAGGCGCTGGAAGGTGGGGTCCGACGGCGACCGGTCGGCCTCGACCGCCGCGGTCCGCCTCCGGGAGCCCGCCGCGCGCGCCTTCCGCTTGAGGACGGGGAGCACGTCCACGAGATCCGTCACGCCTATTCCCGTGCACACGTCGCACGACTCGGCGCACCCGTCGAAATCTTCCCCGAAGTACGCGAGCAATCCGCGGTGGCGGCACACGTCGCGGTCCGCGAGCCGGAAGAGGTCGACGGCCGCCCGGCGCTTCGCCTCGCGCACCGTCGGATCGTCGATCTCGGCGAGGAACCGCTCCCGCACCTTCACGTCGGCCCATGAGTAGAAGAGGACGCAGTCGCTGAGGAGCCCGTCGCGCCCCGCCCGTCCGATCTCCTGGTACCACGACTCGATGTCCGACGGCATGTCGCGGTGGATGACGAAGCGCACGTTGGATTTGTCGATCCCCATCCCGAAGGCGATCGTCGCCACGACCACGTCGACCTCGTCGCGAGCGAACGCGTCCTGGTGCTCGGCCCGCGCGTCGTCGTCGAGTCCCGCGTGGTACGGGACCGCGTCGACGCCTTCGCGCCGGAGGAACTCCGCCATTTGTTCCACGGACTTTCTCGACAGACAATAGACGATCCCGCTCTCGCCCCGGTGCCGGCGGATGAGCCCGAGAATCTCGGCCCGCGTATTTCCCTCGCCCTTCTTCCGGCAGATCACGCGGAGGTTCGAGCGAAAGAAGGAACCCTTGTATCCCTCGGGCTTCCTCATTCCCAACTGTCGAACGATGTCGGCGGCGACCCTGCGCGTGGCGGTCGCGGTGAGCGCGAGGATGGGCAGGCCGTTCCCTCCCGCGCGTTGATCGCGAATCTCGTCCCGCAGTCCCTGAAGCGCCCGGTAGGAAGGGCGGAAGTCGTGTCCCCATTGCGAAATGCAGTGCGCCTCGTCGACGACGATCAGGGAAAGCGGCGCGTAACGCAGCCGTTCCCGCATGTGCGGACCCAGCGCTTCCGGCGCCAGATAGACGAGTTCGTAGTCCCCGCGCTCGAATCCCCGCAATCGGCGGCGGCGCTCGTCCGCCGCGAGCGACGAGTTGATCGCCGTGGCCCGGAACCCGACGTCGCGGAGCGCGTCGACCTGGTCCTTCATCAGGCTGATGAGCGGGGAGAGGACGAGCACGGTCCCGGGCATGATGCGGGCCGGGATCTGGAAGGTGAGCGACTTCCCCGCCCCGGTGGGCATAACGCCTATGCAGTCCCGCCCCGCCAGGACCGAGTCGATGATGTGCGCCTGCCCCGGCCGGAACTCGTCGTAACCGAAGACGTCGCGCAGGACGGATTCCGGGTCGTGGGGTCGGGGGTCGCTCATCTCGGTGAACATACGACGGATATCCGCCGGGGGCTCAACGTGACCTCAACGGCGTGACGCCCGTCTCCTCTGCGAGGCTGTGCGTTCACGCTGCCGTGCGCGCGTGCGCGCGGGCACCCTTTCTCTCGTCCCGGTGTCGATAGAGTTTGAGGGGTCTGGCTGCGCCAGACCTGGCCACGTCAGGCCTGGCCACGTCGGACCCAGGATGTCCCTGCCCCGGAGGTGTGCCGATGTCGACGCGTTCCCGCCGTTCCGGCCCGAAGGCCGGACTCTTCCTTCCGCTGGTCGTGTTCGCGGGTGCATTGCTTGGAGCGTGTGGAGACGGCGCCGCTCCGCCCGACTACACCGCCGAGGAACTCGAAGCGGCGAAGGCCGAACTCCGGGACCACGCGCGGCTGCGCACCTTCGAGGCCGGCAAGCTTTTTGGCGAGGAGTGGGTCGCCCGCGCCCCGGACGACGCGGAACTCCGAGGCCTCTACGCCTACCAGCTCGTGGGCTGGGGGCTGTCGAAGGATGTCCGTGAACAGGCCGATGCGATCCTCGCGGACGATCCCGGGAATCCGTGGGGCCTCTACGCGAAGGCCTACGCGCACTACGTCGACAACGACGTGACACCCGCCACCGAGTTGGTGCGCGAGGCGTGGGAGGCGGCTCCCCAACCCGAGTTCGCCTTCCTCTACCTTCGGGTTTTGAGCCGGGACGACTTCGAAGCAGCGTGGAAGTTCCTGGAGTCGCTCGACGAAGAGACCCGCGCGTGGCCGGAGGTCCTCCGGATGCAGGCCGAGTTGGAGTCTCAGGCCCGCTACCGGCGCCAGGACCCGACATGGGCGGATTCCAGCCGCGCGACGTGGGCCGAGTTCAAGGAACGGTTCCCGGACCACGTGCTGGGCTACACCAGGTTGGCCAACGAGGCGTATCAGGCGCGGCGCATGGATGAGTGGACGCCGCTCATGGAGGCCGCCCTCGAGTTGGCGCCGGGCTCATCGGAAGTGCGGAGCCAGCACTGGCGGGGTCTGTGGATGTCGGAACTGCTTCCGAGAGAGGAACGTCGACCGGCCGTTGAAGCGAGCATGGCGGCGTTCCGCGAGGCAAGCCCCGAGACGCCGCCTGGCCTGTATGCGATGGCTTCGATGTACCGGGACATGGAAGACGAAGAGCGGGCGGCCGAACTCGAAGCGGGCATCGTCGAGAGCGACCCGGCGAGTTTCTACGCTTCGATGGTCTACCTCGCCGAGCTGCAGGGGGCCAACGACAAGCTCTCTGAACTCCGGGAAGAGCACGACTCGGACTCGCCCGAGGTGCGGGCCCAGCTCGAGGTCGTGCGAGAGGCCGTGTACGAGTACCTGGAGCGGCCGCTGTACAGTGACACCTACAAGGGCACCGCCTACATCACGCTCTATTTCGCCCTCAACGCGATGGATCCGATTCCGGTGGAGGACTTCGCCGACGCCGTGCGGGGACTCGCCGCACACGAGACCCTCAACCCGCGCATCACGTTCGGGACGGCCCCGCTGGCCATGATCGACAACACGCCGTATGCCCTGGAGGCCGCCGACATCGTGCGCAACGGCGTGCCGGTGATGCTGGAGCGCATCATGGAATCGCGCGACTTCTTCGATACCGAAGGCGAGTTCGATCAGGCGCTCCGGTCGTCGCTGAGCCAGATCTACGACGTGATCGGCTGGGCCTACGTCAAGGCCGGCCGCGCGGAGGACGGACGTCACACCCTCGAACGCGCGCTGGCGATCTCCGAGAACAGCCGTGACGTCCGCTACCACCTGGGGCAAGTCTACGAGCAACTGGCCGCCGAGGCCGAGGAACAGGGCAACACCGAGGCCGTGACGGAGTGGCTCGACCAGGCAGAAGACTCCTATATCGCCGGATTCGGTGCCAGCCGGGGCACGAACCCCAACGAGGCGGCACTCGAAGCGCTCTATGAGAGCCGCAACGGCAGCCGCGAGGGGATCGAGGAGTACCTCGCGACGCTCGATGAGCGGGACCGGATCCGGCGGCACGAGCGGATCATGGAGTCACGGGTGGAGGCTGCGGGGACGTACGAGCCGTTCCAGCTTGCCCGGCTCGACGGCGAGATGGTCGACTCGGCGGACCTCGAGGGGAAGATCGCCGTGCTCCACTTCTGGGGGACGTGGTGCGGACCGTGCATCGTCGAGATGCCGGAATACCAGAAGTTCGACGAACGCTACCGGGACGACGCCGAAGTCGCCGTCCTCTCGATCAGCAACGACCGCACGAACGACGTGATCGAGGACTACCTGGCGAAGAACAACTTCGACTTCACCGTGCTCGTCGATGACGACTATGTGACGCGCGCGGGCGTGAGCGCCTGGCCGACGACCTGGTTCGTCGACCGGGAGGGCTACATCCAGTTCGTGAAGATCGGCACCGCCCTGAAGCTCGACGAGGAGTTCTCCTGGCGCGTGGAGGCCCTCCGCGAAGAAACCAGCCCTTGACCGGTACACGGCAAGCGGCGAGCAGACGTCAGTCCCCGAGGTACATGATGCCGCTCCGTACCACTCGTTCCGGCGTCCGGATCGGACTCCTCCTCGTCGGCGCCGCCCTCGTGGGCTGCGGCACCCCACGCGACTACACGCCGGAAGAACTCGAGGCCGCGAAGGCCGAACTTCGGGATCATGTGCGCCTCCGCACCTTCGAGGCCGGCCGGTCGTTAGGCGAGGAATGGGTCGCACGCGCCCCCGACGACGCCGAACTCCGGGCCCTCTATGCCCAACAGCTTTCGAGCGGGCGGCTCTCGAGAGAGATCCACGAGCAGGCGGACGCAATCCTCTCCGAGGATGGAGGCAACCCCTGGGGACAGTACATCCGCTCCCTCGGATACATGGCCGAGATCGAATACGAGCCGGCCATCGAGCCTGGCCGACAAGCCTGGGAGGCCCTGGGGCGCCCCGACGTCGCGGCCGTCCACCTCGAGTCTCTTCGGTACCGGGGCGCGGAACACCTCTTCGATATCCTCTCGACTCTGGATCCCACCACGCGCCTCGCTCCGGAGGTCCTGGTCATGCAAGCCCAGATCGAGGCCCAGGCTCAGTACGAATTGAATGATCCGGCCTGGGCGGACTCGAGTCTGGCTACGTACGCGTGGGTCCGGGAGCGTTGGCCGGATCACGTGGACGGTTACCTGCGAGCGGCCGAAGGTCTGTTTCGGGCAAACCGGGCAGAAGAGGCACTACTTCTGATCGAGCAGGCGTTGGTGCTTGCCCCCGGCTCACTGGATGTGCGGCAGTGGCACTGGCGGATCCTGTTGGACTCGGACGTTCTCCCGCCGGACGAACGACGCGCCGCCGTCGAGGCGAGCATCGCCGCCTTCCGGGACGCCGCCCCGGAGTCCATTCGCGGCCTCCATGCGCTGGCAGACGTGTACCGGGATCTCGAAGACGAAGAACGAGCGGAGGAACTGGAAGCCCGAGTCGTCGAACTGGCGCCCCGCAGTCGCTTCGCAACGCTGATCTACGGTCGTGAACACAATGCCGCGGCCAGCAGGCTCTACCAGCTCGGTCGCGACCAGGGGCGAGATTCCCCGGAGTACGGGGCTCAGCTTGAAGTGGTACGCGATGCCGTCTACCGGTATCTCGAACAGCCACTCTACACGGATCGGTACAAGGAAGGGGTCTACATTGACCTCTTCAATGCACTTCGAGACATGGAGCCCGTACCGGAGGAGGAGCTGGCGGAGGCGATCCGCGGGCTGGTCACATACGACCGCTTGAACCCGCATATCACGTACGGCCCCGCACTGCTGGCCATGGCCGAATCCACGCCATATGCGCTCGAGGCGGCCGAAATAGCGCGAGACCGCGGTCTCCAGGCTGCCGTGGACCACATTCATCTCCAGCGGAACTCCTTCGATACCGAGGGAGAGTGGGAACAGCAGCTGCGCTTCTACCTCAGTATCGTCTATGACGCCATGGGGTGGGGCTACTTCAAGGCGGGTCGGGTCAACGACGCGCACCACCTGCTCGAACGGGCACTGGTGCTCGAGGATCGGAACCGGGAGACCCGGTATCACCTGGGGCAGGTGTACGAGCATCTCGCCGGTGAGTCGGAAAAGACCGGGGACGCCGAAGCGGCGACCGAGTGGCTGGACCGTGCCGAGGACTCCTACATCGCGGGACTCGGGAGCACACGGATTGGCGAGAACCCCAGTCAGGCCGCGATCGAAGCTCTGTACGAGCGTCGCCGCGGCAGCCGGGCCAGGATCGAGGAATACCTCGCCACACTGAATGAGCGTGACCAGATCCGACGGCGCGAACGCATCATGGAATCACGCGTCGAAGCGGCGGGGACCTACGAACCGTTCCGACTCGCCCGGCTCAACGGGTCGATGGTCGAGTCGGCCGACCTGGAGGGCAAGATCGCCGTGGTGCACTTCTGGGGGACCTGGTGCGGCCCATGCATCGTCGAGATGCCCGAATACCAGCAGTTCCACCGCCGCTACCGGGACGACCCCGAGGTTCGAGTGGTGTCGATCAGCAACGACAGCTCGCGCGAGGTCGTGGAGGAATACCTCGCGCGCAACGACTTCGACTTCGAGGTGCTCATGGACGACGGCTACGTCCAGCGGGCGGGTGTCCCGGCCTGGCCGACGACCTGGTTCATAGACCCGCGGGGCTACGTGCAGTTCGTCAAGCAAGGTAGCACCTCGAAGCTCGACGAGGAGTTCTCCTGGCGCGTGGAGGCCCTCCGGGAGAAGACGACGAACAGCCCCTGACCGCGCTGCCGCGCCGATGGGACTCGGTTCAGGAGGTCGGGCGCTGGTAGATCACGACGCCCACCGTCTCGATGTGCCGGATCAGGGGGTCGTATCGGATGTTCTCGAGGGCCTTTGCGTCGACTTTCTGCGGCACGTCGAGGTCCTCGAGGTCGAGCATGAGCCGCCCCAGGGTGCGGCGGTCGCGGATACCCTTGGTAGCGAGGTCGATGTCTGACCGAGGAGTGGCGGATCCCGTGGCGCGCGAGCCGAAGAGCGTAACCGATTCGAGCTCGGGATAGGTCGCGAAGACCCGCGTCAGCTTCTCCAGCAGGCCGTCATCGAGGACGCCGCGAGGAGAGGCGGGCGTTGAAGCGCTCACGACCCCGCCTCCTCCTCTCCCAGCCACGTCCACAGCGTCTCGAAGAGATGCAGATACCGCCCGTGGATGTTGGCCGCGACCCTCTCGAAGGCGGCGCAATCGTACTTGTGCGCCATCGCGTTGCGATCCGTCAGCATATCGAGCCATCCCTGCCCGTCGTCGATCATACCGGCGGCGAACGCCTCGCGAATGACGTTGCGCGGGGTGACGGTCGGTAACTGAACGCCGTCGTGTTCGAGCCGATCCTTGAGAGTCTTCCACGCCAGCTCGAAGGTGTACTCGAAGCGCTGGATCAATCCCTCGCGCTCCAAGTCGCTTAACGACTCCGGTTCCCTGTCCGCCGCCTCGCGAAACAGCCTGAACGCGCCCGTAAAATTGCGATATCGGTACCGCCACCGAGGGGGTTCGCCGTCGGCTGTCGACACTCCCGAACGTTTGCTCACGCGCGTGTTTCTCCTCGCCCCAAATCCTCCATGATCCGGATGCTCCACCGTACGCCGCCGCCGACGCGCCGACAACGTTGAGCCACGCGGGTCCGCGGGCGCGATGCTACCAGCGGAAGGCCGTTCCGGCGGCTTCGGTGGCGAGGTGCGTCCTCAGTTGCCGGGCCGTGTCCACGGGCAGGTAGGGGATGTCCACCTTGTGGGCGGCGGCTCGGATTAGGCGGAGAGCCGGATGTGACGCACTCGAGACACAAAGGCAGTTCGTCATTCATCGCCGAACTCTGTACGGACGACTAGGGAATACTCTAGTTCGATCTCATCCCACAGATCCTTGAGTCCGAGCGCCTTCAGGAGGATCTTGTCAGAGCGGTCCGTGACATGTCTACAGCGAGCCAGGTTGTAGTTTCCGATCAACTTTCCTGCGTTCTTCTTGAAGGTGACGTAATCCGCCATCGCTTCTTTGAGTTGTGGGGTGACTTGTTCCACTTCGCGACGGTATCTGGCTGCGAGTTGAGTTGGTCCGAAGGGAGCAGTCTCATAGTCCGATCGGGTTACGTGAAAGTCATCGCCTACGGCAATCCACCATAGGAAATGAAGTCTGCCGTTAAGGAGTGTCATCGCCACGTCGCGTGTTCCCTCATCCGGGAAGCTGCCCACGCTACCGTATTCCGTTTGAGGCAGTTGCTCGCCGTCGGAGCTGAGTACCGGGGGCTGATCGACGCAGAACGTCGTCCAGTTGTACGCTGACTTCTTGAAGTAGAGGACGTGTGCACTCGGCACCGCAAGCAGGTCCTGTCCGAACCGATAGGTGTCATTGCCTAGATCCGTCATCGCGCGGAGGATCCGAGAAGAACCGATCTTCGGAACGAGGCCGCCGAAGGCGCGGGGGCTGTACTCGACATATGACAAGCGATCAAACAGCGTTGGTCGCTCTTGCTCGAACCACCTGTGCAACCGGGTCGTAAAGCACTTCTGAGGTCGTTCCGAGGATCGCGTTCCCGCTTTGTGCGCGATGACGATTGTATTCCGCACCCGCACGTTGAAGCTGAAGAGGGCGGATGGGATTCTCCCGAACGAAGAGAACCACGACTCTGTACATTGTTCCGAGATCGCGTTCCGGGCGTTCGTATATCTGTGACTGAACGTGAGGTTGAGTGGTACTATCAGACCTAATCGTCCTCCAGAAGCCAGCACACCAACGCTTCGCTCGACCACAGGCGCATACACATCCGGACACGTCTTGGTTATGAGTTCCGGGCTGATGGCGTACCGTTTCCGCACCTTGGTCATGCCGATATACGGCGGGTTTCCGATCACGACATCGAAGCCTCCGGATCCCTCGATGACTCCGAAAAACTCGGCGCACCAATGGAAGGGCTGATGGGTGCGCCGCCACTGCTCGAATCGTTGCGGCTTGTCGGAGGAGCCGTACTCGGAAGCCAAGTGGCGGTCGAGTTCGTCGCGAAGCTCGCGCATGCGCTGCCGAACGTCCTCTTTGGCGGTGCGGACACTAGCTGCGGTTACCCCTGCCTCCGACTGAATTCGCCGAAATTCCGTGAAGGAGGTGGCAGCGTCCTCAGCGCGGACGACGATATCGGGCAGCGCCAACTTCTTAACCATGTCGCCCTCGAAGGCTTTCTTGATCTCGCTGATCGAGGAGAAACCCACGAGCGCATTGCCGGCCCTGATGTTGAAATCGATATCCGGCAGGGGCTCGATCTGGTCGTAGGACTTCAACTGGGCGACGAGTTTCAGAAACAGGCGAAGCTTGCAGATCTCCGTTGCCTCTTTCATGATGTCCACGCCGTATAGGTTGTTCAGGACGATGGACTTGAGAATGAAGTAGCGTTCGCTCGGGTGCTGCTCCAGTTCCGCCAGGATCCGGTTCGCGCCCGGCGGGCGAAGATCTCGCATCCGCTCGATGCAAGCCGCGTAAATCGGCTCGAGGGCTTTCAACGCGGCGAAGAGGAACGCTCCCGAGCCGCACGTCGGGTCGAGTACGGTAACGCGGCTCACCGCACGCCAGATCGCCCCGACGAGTTCGGGACGGTCGGTGCGGCTGATCGCATCGAGGATCAAACGCAGACCGTCAAGGTTCAGAGTTACCAAGTCGCCCGGGCCGCGGGCACCACCCGAGGCGAGCGTCTCCCGCGCTTCCAGATACCGCTCGCGTCGCGCCACCAGGTGTCGCCATGTCTCTCGGGGGTGGGCGTACTCCGGAGGTGGCCCCTTACCCGACGAGGCGGGCTGATCCCAGTTGGTGCGCTTGTCGGGGTTGTTGACCCCGTCCTCGATCTCGGGTGGGAGGTCAAGAAATGGATCGATACGAACGGGGTGAGCGACGTCACGAGCATCCCAAGCCAGTCCGTGACCGAGGGCCGGACGAAGGTAGCGGTCGGGGTCTTCCTGAAGCAGGCACAGTATATCGTCCGGCTCAACGTGGGTGAATGCGGACGATGCGGCGTTCGTCGCCATGGCTAGAAGGCGCGGAATGATCGTGCTCTCTCCGATGTATCCGGTGATGTCCTCCTTCGTGTAATAGGCTCCCTTCTCCTTCTGGTTGATGGACTTTTCGAAGATGTGACCCAGAACGTCCGGATTGATTTCGTTGTCCTTGGCACGGGGTCGCTCATCGAGATGCCAGGCGTATCGGTCGAAGAGATCGAACAAGCGTTCGAAGGCCTCGTCGGGGATGCTGATGTCGGGATTGTCACGCTCCAAGTCGTGGATGTCGAAGATTCCGCCATTCAGGAACGGTACCTCGCCGAGTAGCGCGGCGAGTTCGGGAGCCCGCTCGGCCTCGGGCCGGCCGAGCCCCTCGTGTACAAGCCGCCGTAGGAACGACCGGTAGAAGCTGTGGAACTGATCGGGGCCTTGCGCCTCGCGGACTTGGGTAAGGCGGTTGCGAAGGTAGTCGGTGTCTCCGTCGAGGAAACCACGCTTTTGGACGAAGTAGATGAACATCAGGCGGTTGAGCGTGAGCGAAGCGTACCACCCCACGTCCGCAGACTCTTCGATGCCCTTGATGAAGCTCTCGAAGGCCTTCAGCTCTCTCTGGAAGTCCTCGTAGAATCGTCTCGTTACCTGCTCGGCGTTCAGGGCACCCTTCACCCGCTTGGCAACGAGCGAGATCGTGAGCTTACCCTCTTCCTCCAGCCCGAACTTGAGCTCGCTGAGCCGTTGAAGTACCGGCTCGCCGGTCTGGCCCGCCCGATATGTGTATTCTCTACTTGCGTCGGGCTTACCCTGCTCGCGCTTTACCCACTGCCACACCTGCTCTTGCTTTGCGTCATCCACGAACACGATGAGGTGCTCGAACGCGTACTGCGTAATCTGCCTCTCGATCTGACGGCGGATCGAGTGCGCCGGAATCCGGCCGTCCTCGGCATCGCAACGCCACACGACGAACCCGGCCTTCTCGGCGATCGGCGTGGCGGGGTACACGCGCTCGTTGATCTGAACGTCAATTGGGGAACCTCCGTGATGGTTCCATCCCAACTCCTCGACGAGCAGTCCCACGAAATCGAAGGCTTGGAGACGCGCCCGCCGTCTCTCAATGACGGCAGTCGCGTGTTCTCCTCCCGACCGAAGAGTCCCATCGAACAGATGATGCGAGGCTCTTGGGCTTGTGGCTCCGAGTCGTCGCGGATCGAGAGGCGGTCGTCGTCTCGAAGGTCCATCACGAGACTAGCCAATTGGTCCTCACTCATTCCCGAGCGCAGGTGCCGGTTGAGTATGTCGGTCGCTGCGCTCCGAAGCGGATACCTGTAGATGTCGTCGAGGGCCCGGCGGAGGCCTGGCACGTCGAAGAGCGGCAGATTCTTCTCGGCGTGGTCGGCCCACTCTTTCAGGCGCGTGTACGTCTGATATCGAGCACCCCGCCTTGGGCCCAGCTGGCCGCCAGTCCTGTGCCCTTCGCGCACGATGTGCTGTACGCCCGTGGTGACCAGCTCGTGGTGGCGGTCGTCGCGCGGCTGCGGCGGAGTTCCGGGCTCACATTCGGCAGCGGACAGAATCTCTATCTGCGATTCGGTTACGCTCCGGCCCGTCTTCGCGTCAACGCGGGCCAACGCATCGTGGCCCTCGCCGGTACGAGCGAAGAGCAACACGCCATCGGAGCCTCCATGTTTCGCGGTGCGCCGCCGCGACGAGAACACGACATCCGGGAGTTGCGACACCGCACGTCTCAATTCTGGGTCGTTCTCGGTCGCATTCTTCCAGATCTGCCACGCCTGACTGGCGAGATCGACCTCGCCGTCGTCTTCCTCGTCGAGAATGCCCGCCTTCTCGTGGTACAGATCCAGCATTAGCTGCTTCTCGTTGCCGTGATCCATGCCGGCATCGTCCTCGAAGAACGCCTCATCAGCGCCAATGACCTCTTGGTTCTCGGACAGGCGCCGTTTCACCCGGTGTCGCAACTGGATGATCCGCTCAACACCCTCAGCAGGGAGGAACGAATAGCACTGGATCGTTGGTGCCCTCTGGCCGATCCGGTCCACTCGTCCGGCCCGCTGAATGAGGCGGATGATGGCCCAAGGGAGGTCGTAGTTCACAACCACCGCACAGTCCTGGAGATTCTGACCCTCGCTTAGGAGATCCGTGGCGACGAGCACCCGAAGCTCCGTCGCGCCGGCGGGCAAGCCGCCGTTGCTTTCCGGGCTGAAGCGCTTGGCCAACAGGGTCGGGTTCTCGGTGTCGCCCGTGACCTCTTCCAGTCCATCCACGCCGCGTTTCCTCAGCTGCTGTACCACGTAGCGGACCGTGTCGGCGAACTGGGAAAAGACGAGAACCTTGCGGTCGGGGCAGGTCTCGCTCAACAGCGAATGCAGCGCGTCGAGCTTGGCGTCGCGACGCGGATCCCACTGGCCCGCTTGCCTCAGCACCTCCAGGAGATCCTCGGTATCCGCCTCCAGCGCCAGCGCCAGCGCGGGCACGAACAGGTCGGATCGAAGCCACTTGAACCGATTTGGGAAGTCACGTTCGTACGTTCGGTACACCGCAGCCGCACGTCTTGCCAACGCCTCTGAATCCCAAGGGTCAATTTCCGCCGGGACATCGTCGAGCGGAATATTCTCTTGCGCGTCTTGGTCCTCTTCGTCGGTAAAGCGCGTGTCGGGTAAAGCCGCGTCGAGCAGCATCGCTTCCTGGCTACCCACGGGAATCGGAAGATCGTGCTGGATCGCATGAAGGAAGACGCGGTTTCGCAAGACATGGCGTTCGACGGACTGGATGAACGCCGACCCGCTGCTCTCGAGCCGCTTGAACAGGTTCGTGCGGCAGAACCCAATCAGCCGCTTCCCGGCGCGGGAGAGATCTTTGATCTGCTGCTCTTCCTGCGCCGAGCTGTCTGATCTCTCCTCGGATACGTAGTTCCCCAACCCGTAACGCGGGAGCGAAAGCCCCATCACGGTGTCTACTACGTCAGCGTGGTAGAGCCGGGCGTACTGGTCGCTGGGATCGCCGTCGTTCACCTGGAACTTCAGCGTGACCGGGGTGCGCTCGGGGAAGATCCGCGTCGAACCATCCGCCATGATCAGGCAGGGCCGACCCGTGTCCGGGTCCGTCCGCGCGTAGTTCCGCTGGATGAACGTGCGCGTCCGTCTCACCAGGTAGAGGCGCATGAGGTCGCGCCAGTCATCCGCGTGCTCGCTCTTCTCGAATGCCGCCAGTGTCCGAGGTCCAACTTGGAATCTTGCGTTGAAGTCGACTTCACCTAGCTGGCGGAGAAGCCGCTCCGGGCGGATGCCGATATCCTGGTCCTCGGGCACGAAGAGCCGAAGCTGGTTCGAGAGGTCGAGGTATGTCTTGTTGTAGGGCGTCGCCGAGAGAAGGATGCACTTGCTCTCGTTCTCGCGAAGATACTCCTGAATGGCCCTATACCGCTTTCCCTCGCGGTTGCGAAGGTTGTGGCTCTCGTCGAGAACGACGAGGCGGTAGCGTCGAAGCTTCGGCAGAACCGACTGCACCCTGCTGAGCGATACGACCTTGGCCCGCAACTGATACTCGTGGGCGTGATCCTCCCACATGGACACCAAGTTCTTCGGGCAGATGATGAGCGTCTCGAGCCCAAGGTCATCTTCGAAGATCCGGGCCACAGCCGTCGCCATGCGCGTCTTGCCCAACCCGACCACGTCCCCGATAAGCACGCCGCCGCGCCTGTTCAGATGGTGAGCTGCAATCTTGACGGCGGCCGCTTGGAACTCGAACAACTTGTCCTTGAAGATGCCGGGGATGCTGAACTCGTTCACCCCCTCGCGGGCCTCGTACGAGAGGTGGTAGGCCATCTTGAGGTAAACGTGGTAGGGCGGAACGAGTTCCTGGCGAGCCCAACTCTCCTCGATGATGTTGATCAGCTCGTCGCTGATGTCGATACAGAATTGGTCCTGCCAGCGCTTCTCGAACCACTCGTGTAGCTTTTTGGCCGCGTCCTGATCCAGCACATCCACGTTCAGTTCGCCCTGACCGGACATCCCCGCGAACGTCAGGTTGCTGCTGCCGAGAAATGCGACCACCGGGTTCACCGGATCCTCGCGGTACAGCAGGTAGAGCTTCGCGTGGAGACTGTGCCGGAGAAACAGCTTGACCTTGACCTTCCCCGCACGTAGCTGTCGGGCCAACCGTTGCAGGGTGATCTCATCCGCGTTCGTGGGTGCGCCGTAGGTCAACTGGTCACGCAGCTGTCTCGCGAGGCGGCGGCGGAGACGGTGGGCCGTGCTCGGATCGATCCCGTGCAGTTCCCTTGTTCGACCCGCGAAGTACTCCCGAAGCTCGTCCTCGGGCACCCTCTGCATGCCGACGAGAATCCGGCACGGACCCTCATCCGGCTCCCAGCGGTCGATCCGCGGCCCCACGCCGCCCCATCCGCGCAGGTTCATGTATCCCACGCAGAAGTCCGCGCGATAGGACAGGTCGAGAATCTCCTGCAGGGCTGGGAGGAGCCTGGTAGCCGGGTTCAGGTTGTCGAAGATTCGCGGCACGGTTGGAAGCCGTAGGGTCGAAGAGGGGCCCGTCACGTCACGCTGCCGGGCGCTGACTAGGGCGAGGAGGAATACAGCCAGCGTCCCGGTTGCGGCAACCCCGGCGCGGTGCCGCTACCGGGTCCAACTGCTCGGGATTCTTCCGCCGTCCATCCTTCCGCTTATGGGACCCCAGAAGTTCTGCCCGGACGAGCAATGGTATCGGCAGCCGGTCTCGAACGTCGGCGATCGGTCCCGCATCGGCACACCAGCGTGGATCGCGTCCGATCCGTCGAATTCCCGAGCAAACCTCACCGATTTGCCTTCGGCCGCCGACGCCGCGTCGTGTCTACCGGCCGGTGACGTACTCTCGGAGTATCGTCCGCACTCGCTCCGCACTCATGTCGCACCAGTGATCCCCAAACCCGTTCCAGCAAGACCTTCGAGCCATGGCGGCACTCGAACCACATTCCGTCCACGCCACAGTTCCGACATCTCAGCGGGTGCGCCTTAGTCCTGCACTCCGGTCCGTGGGGAGTTCCGTCGCTGCCATAGTAAAAGCTCACTCGGCCCTCCAGGAATAGCTTAGAGCAGTCACGCGCAACACTTCCGTGCTGCAGTTCCGAATTCACCGCCTACGGCTCCCTAACATGGTAGGATCAATTCGTCAACGCGTCCAAATCAGCCCCACCACACGGCCCGCGTGGGGCAGCGGTACGCTCGGCCCGACCCGCTGGGCTGACCAATCAACGCGTGGATGTGATGCTACCAGCGGAAGGCGGTTCGGGCGGCTTCGGCGGCGAGGTGTGTCCTCAGTTGCCGGGCCGTGTCGAGGGGCAGGTAGGGGATGTCCACCTTGTGGGCGGCGGCCCCCGCGCCCGCCGTGTCCACGAGGAGCCGGGCCATGCCGCGCCAGCGGTCGATCGGCGTCGTTCGGAGCGCCACGACCTGGATGCGGGTGTAGCGGGCGATCGTCGTGCGGCGCCACAGCCAGCCGCTCCGGAACCAGACCATGTCGTCCTTCAGCGCCCACCCGAGGCACTCGACGTAGCGCCGCGCGTAGAACACGGCCCAGACCAGGAAGGCGGCGTGGAAGGCCACTCCCCAGGCGCCGAGGGTGAAGTAGAGCGGAACCGACGCGAGGGTGGCGAGGAAGCAGGTTCCCCTCACGACGCGCCGGAACGCGAGCGGGGACACGGGCTCCCAGCCGACCTCGGGGGCGTCCAGTTCGGGGATCACCTCCCGGAGGAACTCGCGCAGACGGTCCCGCCGCAGGATCGGCGCGAGTCGGTGCCGGTGGGGATCCGCGTTCCCCGACTGCCCGGCCTGGCTTCCTCCGGCGGTCTGGACGCCGACGGCGACCCGACCCGCCCAGCTCTGGAGCGGTCCCTCGTGGATCGTCACCGTCTGGACGCGCCGCAGCGGAATCGTGGCGGCGACCTGCGTCAGCATGCCGAATGTCGCGCGCAGCCCCTCCTCGGAACGCACGACGCGGTAGTCGTGCAGGCGGACGAGCGTCCAGGCGACGGAGAGCATCCGCGCAAAGATCACGAAGGCGACGACCAGCGCCGCAACGGCGACGACGGTCACCAGGATGCCGGCCGCCACCACGTCCGAAGCCGCGCCCTCGACCGCGGGCCCGATCCACGACTGCTCCCCGGCGATCCAGTCGGAGGCCCGCTCGAAGAGCCCCAGCTCCCACGCGAGGCCGAAGGCGGCGGCGATCAGCACCATGCCGCGGTTCTGGAGCAGACCGTGGAGCAGGAGTTCGCGCGCGGGAAGGTGCAGCAGCGTGCGACCCTCCGCCGTACCGGCCAGGGTGCGATCCGCCGGCGGCTCGGCGGGCACGGCGGTCGCCGCCGCGTCCGCAGCCGCCGCCTCCTCGGCCGCCTCCCGCTTTCCCTCGCGGACGCGCTGCCGCAACGCCTCCAGGGCCGGCAGCGGCAGCACTGTCAGCGTCGCCTCGGGTTCCTGTCCCCCGCCTGTCTGGAGCTTGACCTCCACGACGCGGAGCATGCGATGGAAGACGCCCTGCACCGCGTCGAGATTCTGGATCCGGGCGTAGGGGACGTGCCGCTCGCGCCGGAACAGGAGTCCGCTCCGGATCACGAGTTCCGCCTCCTCGTACCGGTATCGGAACGTCAGGTAGCGAACGACGGATCCGGCGACGAGCGGGATGAGTCCGATGAGGAGGACGGTACGCATCTCCACGACGCCGAGGAAGTTGGCCGACGCCCCCCCGACGATCAGAGGGAAGATCGCCCGCCGCAGCTGGCTTCCGAGCGAGAAGCCGATGGAAAGCGGATGGAGCCGGTGTTCGATCGCCCGTGAGGGAGCGGCCGGCTCAGACGGCATCGGCGCCCGCGGGCGGCAGCAGGTGATCGCGGATGCGGAGCGCCGTTTCGTGCTCGAGTCCGTCGAGGGAGACCTTCGCGTAGTCGGTGCCGGCGGTGTAGATGCCCAGCGTGCCGAGGCCGTAGCGGCGCTCGAGCGGCCCCTGCGACACGTCGGTGTGCTGCACGCGGGAGCGCGGGACGCAGATCGCCTTCCGCCACACGACGCCGCTCCGGATCTCGATGTCTTCCGCGTTGACGGTGTACGAGGCGTAGCGGTGATGGAGGGCCGCCCAGCGGTGCAGCCACCAGCCGAGCCCGCCCGTGATGACGGCCCAGCCGCTCACGATCGCCGCCACGACGCCCGGTGGCGGCCCGCCCGCGGCCCACGCCACCGCGATGCCCGCCGCCAGCGGGAGGGAGACGCACGCCGTGACGATGCGGCCAACCACCCGCTGCAGCGGGATCGACCGCGGGTCCAGGCCGTGACGGACGCCGTCGGCGATGGCGTCGGCCGCCGGGTCCCCGGGGGCCGCCGGGTCGCCGGGGCCCGCCGTCTCGAGGTTGTGCGTCGACTCGTTCATCCGGACAAGTTACGCTGATCGAACGGTTTTCGTGTCGGCGCTCCGGACCGGCGGGAACCGGCCGGCGATCCGAGGGAGGCAGCCGTGAGTGCCGCGGAGTCACGCAGCGACGAAGAACTGCTCGCCGAGTGTACCGTCGAGACGTTCCGGGCCGGCGGTCCGGGCGGCCAGCATCAGAACAAGACCGAGTCGGCCGTGCGGCTCACGCACCGTCCCACCGGCATCGTCGTGACCGCCCGCGAGTCCCGCAGCCAGCACCGCAACCGCGCCCGCGCCCTGGACCGGCTCCGGACCGCCCTCAGGGAGCGGGAGCACAAGCCGCGGCCCCGCCGCCCGACGAAGCCCACCCGGGCCTCCCGGGAAACCCGGCTCGAAAAGAAACGGCGCCGCTCCCTCACGAAGAGGCAGCGGCGCCGTCCCGAGTCCGACGACTAGCCTGCAGTCCGGGCGTACCCAGCGTCAGGTCGTCGTCGTCGTCACCCGCCGCGCGGGGCGGTTGTTGTACTTCTCCCACAGGCTGCGGTGCTTGTTGTCCAGGTCGGACGGCACGCCCTTGATGAACACCCACTCGATCTGGGTCGTGATCTCGAGGGGGTCCCCGTCGGTCACGATCAGGTTCCCCACCTTTCCGACCTCCAGCGACCCCAGCCGGTCGTCCACGCCCAGCACGCGCGCCGGGGCCAGCGTCACCGCCTCCAGCGCCGCCTCTTTCGTGAGCCCCCACGACACGGAGTTCGCGGCTTCGTAGGGGAGCGTCCGCGAATCGGACGAGTTGAAGGTCGCGAACGCGATCTCGACCCCCGCGTCGTGCAGCGCGCCGGGCAGAGTGTTCGGATCGTCGTACGCGGTGTCCTCGCCCTGCGGCACCCGCTGCACCGGTCCCAGGATCACGGGGATGTTCTTCTCGGCCAGCGTCGCCGCGATCTCGCGCGCGCCGTTTCCGCCCGCGATGACGAGGTCCAGGTTCCACTTCTCGGCGAACTCGATCGCCGACTCGATCTCGCGCCACCCGTTCGCCCGCACGATGACCTTCATCCCCCGATCGAGGACGCGCGACAGGTGCTCGAGCTGGATGTTGCGCGGCACTCGGTCCGAGCCGGACGCCACCGCCTGCCGGTAATGCTGCGCGGCGACGAACCATTCGTCGATCTCCGCCACCTGCTCGTCGAAGCGCTCCTGCGCCTGGCGGAAGGAACGGCCGCCCGACGGAGGGCCGAAGCCGGCGAAGGCGCGGAAGCCCGTCGACAGGGTGGGCCAGCCGAGGACCATCGCCGCGGTCTTCTCGATCTCCATCTCCTCCACCGTCCAGCCATCGAGATGGACGAGCGTGGCCTGGCCCTGGATGCCGGAACCTCCGCCGCCGAAGCCGCGCCCGCCACCGCCGGGCGCCACCATCGAGTGCGTGATCCCGTTCGCGCGCGCGACCGGGATGTGCTCGCTCGCGGGGTGGATCGCCGTATGCGCGTTGAGATGCGGGTTCCAGCGCCCCAGTTCGCTCGCATCGTTCGTCACCGCGACGGCCCCGGTCTCCGTGAGCCCGAGCGAGCTGAAGGAGTCGATCATGCCGGGAAAGACGTGCTTCCCTTCCCCGTCGATGATCTCGGCGTCGGCCGGAATATCGACATCGTTGCCGACCGCGATGATGCGACCGTCCCTGATCACGATCGTCCCGCCCTCGATCACGCCGTCGGACACGGTGTGGATCGTGGCTCCCTGCACGGCGAACGTCCCGCCGTCCTGTGCGGCGGCCTGAGCGGGCAGGGCAAATCCGACGGTCCCGAGGAGGGCCGCCGTCGCGACTATCGACTTCAGCATGTTGCCGATCCTGTCGTTCATGGTGTTCCCGAAGCTGTTACCGGGTCCGCGCGTCATCGTACACCTCCCGGCCGCCGGCCCGGATCCCGCTCGTCATCGGGGTCCTCCTCGTCGTCCGCCTCGCCGAGCATCTCCCTCAGTTCCGCCTTCTGAGCCTCGATCTCGGCCCGCATCGCCATGTCCGCGTCGACATCGAACATCACCTCGCCTTCGATAAACGTCGTCCGGACCTTGGCGTAGGAGGAGAGGGGATAGTTCTCCCACAGGACGATGTCCGCGTCCTTCCCCGCCTCCAGCGAGCCCACGCGCTCGTCGATCAAGAGCTGGATCGCCGGGTTGATCGTGACGGTGGCGAGGGCCTCCGCCTCGCTCAGGCCGCCCCACTTCATCGTCTTGGCGGCTTCCTGAGTGAGGTGTCGTCCCTCTTCTCCGCTGTCGGAGTTGATGGAGACGTTTACGCCGCGCTGCGTCATGATCGCGGCGTTATACGGAATCGCCTCGTAGGCCTCCATCTTGTAGGCCCACCAGTCGGAGAAGGTGGAGGCGTGGGCCCCGTGCTCCGCCATTTCGTCGGCGACCCGGTAGCCCTCGAGCACGTGCTGGAAGGTGTGGATGCGGAAGCCGAACTCCTCGGCCACTCTCATGAGCTGCAGGATCTCGTCCGCGCGGTAGCTGTGCGCGTGCACGTAGCGCGTGCCCTCGAGGACCTCGACCAGCGGATCCATCGTCAGGTTGCGCCGCGGCGGGATCGCATCGCGGTCCCCGTCGGCCACCCGCGCGCGGTAGGCGTCCCACTCGGCCTTGTACTCGGCGGCCTCGATGAAGGCCTGCCGGATCACGTCCATCACCCCCATGCGGGAGGCGGGATAGCGCGCCTCCTGGCCGGGGAGCGTGGGGCTCCCGGCCCGCTTCGGGTTCTCACCGAGCGCGAACTTGATCGTGGGCGGGGCGCCCTGGAAGATGAGCCCCTGCGCGTCCTCGCCCCAGCGGTGCTTGATGACGACGTTGTTCCCGCCGATCGGGTTCGCGCTCCCGTGCATGATGTGCGACGTCGTCGTGCCGCCCGCGACCTCGCGGTAGATCGCGATGTCCGTCGGATCGATCACGTCGTGGATCGAGACCATTGAGGAGACGGATACCGCCCCCTCGTTGATCGCGTCGGCCGCGATGTGGGAGTGGGCGTCGATGACGCCGGGCGTGACGTACTTGCCCGTCCCGTCGATGATCATCGCATCGGAGGGCGCCTCCACCTCGGAGGCCGGGCCGACGGCGACGATGCGCCCGTTCTGGAACAGGATGGCGCCGTCCTCGATCCTCCCGGCTTCCGCCACGGTGAGAATCGTCGCGCCCGTGATGAGGATCGGCTGCTCCTGCGCAGTGGCCCCGTTCGGAATCGCGAAGGCGAGGCCGAGCGCCAGGCACCCGGCTCCGACCCTGCCAATCTTCAGTCTCGTCGGATGTCTCATCGGACACCTCCTCCGGGCCTCGTGCCCGTGAAGTCCATGTTGCGCATGCCGCCGAAGGAAGCGTTCCCCTCGATCGAATCGCCCTCGACGGTGCCGGTGTAGACGATCTCGACTTCCATGCCCGGCCCCATCGTGGCGGAGACGGTGATGCTGAACTCGTTGCCGCTCACCCAGCCGTCGGTGATCTGCTGCTCGCCGCGCTCGCCCTGGATCACGCCGGAGACCGTGCCGTCCTCGGAAACCTCGAGTTCGGCCGTCGCCTCCTGGGAGTCGTTGTTCAGGGAGAGGAGCCACGTGCCGTTCATGTCGACCGCCGGGGGCTCCGTCGGCCGCGGCGCGGGCGCTTCCTCCTCGAACCTGTGGCCGTCGACGAACACCATCCGGACGTCGGTGTCCTCATCGAATAGCGGGCCGTCGGTGACGACGAGGTTCGCGATCTTCCCCACCTCGACGGAGCCGAGGAGTGCGTCCACGCCGTAGATGCGGGCGGGCGCGGCAGTGAGCGCCTCCAGCGCCGCCTCTTCCGAGAGCCCGTTCTCGATCGCGGTCCGCACCTTGTCCATCATGGCGCGGGGGCTGTTCGCCGAGCCGCTGTAGAAGGCCCACTCGGCCCCGGCTTCCTCGAGCCGGGCCGGGGTCGTCGGCGCGTAGGCGCGGCGCTTCAGCGACGAGAGCGACTCCTCGGCCTCCGGATCCGCATCGCGGCTCCGCTCGGGCCAGTCCACGTTGACGAGCACCGGGACGCCCGCGGCCGCGATCTCGTCGGCCAGTCCGTACGCCTCGTGCGCGCCCTGGAGGACCGGCCGCGCGCCGGTGTCGCGCCCGAGCTTGATCGCCCGTCGGATCTGCCGCACCTCGTTCGCCGGCATCACGGTGGGCCAGCCGCCCGCGATCGCATCCTGCACCGGGTCGAGCGCGCGATCGTACGTCGGCCTCGGCTGACCGCCCGGGTTCGCCGTGTAGCGCGCCTCGTACTGCGCGGCGTGGTCCGCGTCGAGATAGAGCTGCCGGATGTACGCGATCACGCCCATCAGCGAGCCGGGGTAACTCCGGAACCCGCCGGCGCCGCTCATCGTCACGCGGAGCGCGGCAGGCGACTTCACGACCATCTCCTGCTCGTCGCCCGCGAGGTTCACCACGACGCCCTGCCCCGTCACGATCCCATCATCGGGCGCCACGAGCGCGTTCGTGAACCCGCCGCTGCGCCACGTCTCGATCTCGCCGGAATCGGCGTCCAGCATGTCCGCGGCGTTGAACCAGGAGTTCGTGGCGGGGCGATCCTCCGGCCCCACGGTGCGCGGCTGGTTCGCCTGCTGAGCGAGGGCGAGGAAGGGGTTGTCGCCGCCGCCGGCTCCGAGCGCAATGCCGCCGCCGCCCTCCAGTCCTACCTGCGACAGGCCGTCGAAGAGGCCGGGATAGACGGTGAGGCCGCTGGCGTCGATCAGCCAGGCCTCGCCCGGGATGTCGACGTCGGCCCCGACGGCTTCGATGAGGCCGTTGGCGATGACGACGGTGCCGTTTTCGATCACAGCGCCCGCGCCGGTCACGATGCGCGCGTTCTGGAGCGCGAAGAACGGGGGAGGCACCGGGCTCTGGCTCGGCATGTACTGCGCGGCGGCGGACGCCGGAGAGGCGAGGCCGGACAGCAACGCGACGAGGAGGCCCGGGACCAGCCCGCCCGCCAGCCGGCGCGCGAGTGCGGTTCGGTTCATAAGAGGTACATCCTTCCGAGTGGGTCCATCACGGCGAAACACATCCCGCCCATCCTTCACAACCTTTGCTAACACACGGATTTCAATGTCCGTTCAGTCCCGCGCGGGGTCAACGGCGGCCAGGCACCCCCCAATCTTGGGGATGGCCCCCCCAATTTTGAGGATGGTGCGACCCACTGGCCGATGGGATCTTCCGAACATCACGGGTTCACCCCGGCTCGGGGAGGGGGAACGCGGATCGTAGTTCGTTGACACAGCCGCCTTTGAATCAGGAGCACTCTCAGGATGATGGCGCGAACGCTAC
This sequence comes from Gemmatimonadota bacterium, assembly GCA_022825725.1. Lineage (GTDB taxonomy): Bacteria > Gemmatimonadota > Gemmatimonadetes > Palauibacterales > Palauibacteraceae > Palauibacter. The sequence goes on along the minus strand of JAJDWE010000009.1, from coordinate 6,569 downwards.
CCGCTTCGACGAAGGCGTTTCACGGGGTCGGCCTGCTCGTGCTGGTCGGCGTCTTCTTCGTCGGGCACCCCGCATTGGCGCAGGCGCAGGAAACCTGTCCGCTCGCCCCCGGCCTTTCTCCGCCCCCCGACCCGAGCGTGACGGCACAACAGGTGAAAGACGGGAGCGCCAGCCTGAGGGACTTCGCGGTGAGCGCGAGGGACTACTTCAGGAACCAGTCTCCGCAAGCCACTTTGGAATACACGGCATACTTCGGATGTCTCCTCAGGCAGGAGGGGAGTCCGTGGCGTTCGGGCTCCACCTACCTCATACAGATGACGCCCGACGGTAGGGTGTACGTCCACGCGAAGGACATGTCGCTCTCCGGCGGGCTCCTCAACCCCCTGATCTACGCTGAGATTCTATCCGGGCTTGGGGTCTCCCCGGCCGATCTGGCCAACCTGGCCTCGCCCGATCCCGCGACCGCCGCGGCCGCCCAGGCCGCCGTCTTCGCCACATTGCTGCAGGAACCGGACGGCGCGTTCGACGCGACTACCCCGGTCCCGGGCGTGCGGCCGGGCATACCCGGCGCCTCCGGCCATGCCAGCGTTTACGTCTCCGCCACGTTCGGGATCCCGCTCCTCTTCCTGGTTGGATTCGAGCTCGACGCCACCCACCTGGCCAAGGAGGAAATCGACTACGGCCAACCGGCCGTGACCGCCAGGGATGTGGTGGATCGCGAAACCCTGAAGGCTTTCGTCACGGCTGCGGGCGAGCATTACGTCGAGCTCCATGAGACCGACGATCCGGCAGCTTCCGCGCGGGCCAGGATCGCCCTGCGGGATCCGAACGGGCCCTGGAGGCACGGTTCCGTATACCTCTACGTATTGGAGCGCAACAGCAACGTCATCCTCTTTCACGGAGCGTTCCCGAATCGGTTCGAGCTCAAGCCCCTCGTCCCGACCGTCCGCGACGCCGTCACCGGAGAGTTCGTTCTGACGCAGGTCCTCGAAGCGGCGGCCAGCAGTCCGGAAGGAGGCTTCATACAGTATTACTGGGACGATCCCACCGACGACACGGACGCCGCCGACATCCCCAAGGTGGGCTACGCCCGCGAGTTCTCCGGTCAACTCCGCACGCCGGACGGACGCGTCATCCCGCTCGACCTCGTCGTGGGATCGGGCTTCTACATGAACTCGCCGGGGGTGACCACGGCGCGCCAGAACACGGCGATCGAGGCCGTGCTGCCGCAGGTCATGCGAGCCATGACCGCGAACACGATCGATGCGATCTCGGCCCGCATCCGGCAGGCAACCTCCGGCGCCCCGACGGCGATGGGGCTGAACCTCGGCGGCGCCTCCACCCTTACCCCCCACGCACTGCTGGCAAACGCGCGGGCGCTGGAGCACGGCACCCTCGATCTCGGCAGACTCCTGACGGAATCATCCTTCAGCCTCCCGCTCCACGCGGGGGACGCCGCGCAGAGGGGTCCCGCCGGAGGCTTGACGCTCTGGGGAAGCGGAAACTACCGCGACTTCGCGGGCGGGGACCGGGCGACGCTGGGTTACGACGGCAGCGTGCTGAGCGCCAACGTCGGAATCGATGCCCGCCTGGGCTCCCACCTGCTGGCAGGGGTATCGGTGTCGCGGGCGCGCGCGGCAGTGGACTACACGGCCGCCGACGTGGTGACGGGCGAGTTGACGACGCCGCTCACGAGCATCAACCCCTACCTGGGCTGGCGGGCGCCGGGCGGATTGGACCTGTGGGCCACGGCCGGCCATGGCTGGGGCGAGGTGGAGATCGACGATGTGGCGGCGGACGCGCAGGCGAGCGACCTGACGCAGCAGATGGTGGCGGCGGGCGTGAGCAAGTCGCTGGCGTCCAGCGAACGGCTCATCGCAGGCGGCAGGACGAGCCTCAGATTCAAGGGCGAGACGGCGTTCACTCGGGCCGATGTCGAGGGCGCCGGAACCATCGAGAGTGCGATGTTCAACGTCAGCCGGCACCGGTTGATGTTCGAGACGCTGCACACCCGGAGGCTCGCTTCGGGGGCAACGCTCGCGCCGTCGATCGAGGCCGGCATGCGGTATGACGGTGGAGACGGCGAGACCGGCATGGGCGCGGACATCGCCGCCGGCCTCATGGTGTCGGACCTGTTGGCCGGGCTGTCGGTCGACGCCCGGCGCCGGCAGACCCTGTTTCGCCAGGAGCCGGACCACAGCCTGATGGTTCGACTCAACATGACCTGGTAGCGGGCAACCCCCGGCAGCGGTAGCGCGGGCCGTGCCGGGGGAGGCTATCCGATGGTCGCCAAGCCTCCTCGCCATACCCTGTTTTGGGGATGGTGCGGCCGATCTGCCGATGGAACCTTCCGAAACATCACCGGTTCAAGGAGGTTCCGATGAAGCGATTCACCCTCTCGCTGGCCGCAATGGTCACCTTTTTCGTTGCCCCCGTCCACGCGCAGGAGACCGGTCCAGCCGAGACCGATCCAACCCTGGTCTACCTTGCTGAGAAGAAGGAGGCGTGGATCGCGGTCGCCGCCGAGTGGTTCGTTCCCATCGTTGGTCACGCGTATGCGGGTGACACGAAGAGGGGGCTGCTTCCGGCTGCCGTGACCGTTGCAGGCTTGGGGTTGGTGGTTGCCGGCGTCGACCAATCTCTCGACGGACTGTTTACCGACGACAACGAGGGCCAAGCCCTGGCGATTGTCGGTCTCACCGCCATCGTCGGGGGACGAATCTGGGGCATCGTGTCCGCGGGCAAGACGGCGGGCGACACAAACCGAGCGCTGCGCGAGCGGCTCGGTCTCGATGCGGAGGGCCTTTCGCTAGCGCCTGTGATCACCCCTCTGGGCGGAGCGAGGTTAGGGGTCGGAATCGCCGTACGACACTGACCGCGACCTGGCGGCGTTGGTCGCATGCATCCAGAGGGACGGCCCGCGCACCGGGGATTTCATCGGGCGCGGGCCGTTTCTCCAGGCCTCCCCGTCAGCGGCAGGCGCGTCCGCCGCGGTGGTCACTGATCGTGGTCAGCCACACCTGAAACTCCGTGTTGTTCGGCGAGCACATTCCACTGCGGTTGCCGTGCCAATGGAAGAACTCGAGCGTGAGCTTCACCAGGTCCTGGGGAAGCGCTCTGTCGAACACGCTGTTGCTCACATCGAGGTGCTCCAGGTTGGACAGCTTGCCGAACTCCGGCGGGAGGGCGCCGGTCATCCAGATCATGTCCGCAAGCTCCAGCCGAACCAGACTCGACAGGTTACCCAGCTCGCGAGGAATCTCACCCTCGAAATAGGTGTCGTTCAGGTTCAGCAGTTCCAGTTTCTGAAGTTTGCTCAGCGCCGCCGGGATCCCGGTATCCCGTCCCAGGAACGTATTGTCCTCGACGTTCAACTCCACGAGTTCCGCCAGGTCACCGATCTGCGCGGGCAACGCGCCATGGATGTTGTTGTCGCTGAGATCCAGGCGTCGCAGCTCCGACAGTAAGCCGATTTCGGCGGGGATACCGCCCTCCCACAGTCTGTTCCCGGGCAAGCTCAACTCGACGACACGGCCGGCATCGTTCGTCGTGACTCCGAACCACGTACCCAGGGGCCGGTCGCTCAGCCAGTTCGTGTCTTCGTTCCACCAGAAGTCACCGCCCGTCGCCTCGTACAGCGCGACCAGAGCCTCCCGATCACGGGAGCGCTCGCCCACGGTCACGTTGGCGGTCTGCTGCGCCGACAGGCCGCCCGGATCGGTGGCCGTCGCCGTAATCACCGCCGTGCCCTGCGCAATGCCCGCGATGGTCAACGTGCTGCCCGATACGGATGTTGCGGCCACCGCGGGGTTGCTGCTTCTCGCCTCGTACGTCAGATCGTCGCCGTCGGGATCCGTGAAGTACAACGAGAGCTCGACAGTCACCGTCTGTCCGGCCGAAGTCGTCTGGTCGGGCATTGTACCGACCGGCTGGGGTGCCTGGTTGGGGTTGCTCACGGTCACGTTCACGGCCTGTTCCGCGGACAGGTCTCCGGGATCGATCGCGGTCACGGCCAAAGTCGCGCTTCCCGCCGACACTCCCGCGATGGTGAGGGTGCGGCCCGACACGGAAGGGACGGCGACCGACGCGTCGTTTGTACTCGCGTCGTAGCGGAGATTGTCGCCGTCCGGGTCGCTGAAGAACGGTGACACATCGACGGTGATGCTCTGCCCGGCGATCAACATCGCGGGCGGGACTTCGCCTACGGCCATCGGCGCCCGGTTTTCGTCACCCGGCTCCGTGGGGCCCGGCTCCGAGGAACCATCGCCTCCGCAGGCGCTCGCTCCCAGCAACAGGAGTGTGAGCCATCGATTCCGCATGAGAAGCGTCTCCTTCCGTCAACGTCTTCGGTGTTCGCACAACCGCGTTGGCACAACCGCCGGGCCGTGCATAAGAATCGGAGGGCGGGCAACTGCCGACCATCCCCATTTTTGGGGACCCCGCGGGGTGTCGGCCGTGGCGCCCCCGCCGCCGCGATCCCGGCTAGCGGAAGGATCCTCGCAGGGCTTCGAGCGACAGCACCCGGCGCACGAGTTCCGTCTGCTTGCGGACCCCCAGCTTGCGGTAGACCCTCTTCACGTGCGTGCGCACGGTGCCCTCGGCGCACCCCAGTTCGCCGGCAACGCCGGCTGCCGTCTGGCCGGTCGCCAGCGCCACGGCCACGCGGCTCTCGGTCGGCGTCAGGCCCCAGACCATGGCGGGGAGGCGCGGATCCACACGGGGGCGGGCGATCGGGTCGACGATCAGCACCAGGGCGCCGACCTCCCACGACCGGGAGTCCGCACCCGTCTTCCGGAGGGGATGGATTTCAAGGACCAGCGGCGTCCCGGCCTTGCCGCGCGTGATCTTCATCGAGCCCCCGGAGCCCTGCGCGCCGTACGCGGGCAGCGCCCGCTCCAGCAGGCCTTGCAGTTCCGCGTCCTCCGCCCGGGTCCCGGCGGACAGCATCCTTCCGTCGTCGCAGAGCCCGTCGCGTCTCGCCAGGAGGGCCCGGGCGAGGTCGTTCGCCTCCAGGATGCGTCCGCGGCGGTCCAGCTGGATGACCCCCGACCGCCGGTTGTCGAGCAGCTTGGCGAGTGACGCGCCCAGCGCCCTCGCATCGGCCACCGCACGATGGACGCGCGCGAACTGGCGCAGGTGAGGCCCGAGCCGCCTGATGGTGCGGATCTGATCCTGCCCCCAGCCTCCTCGCTCGGTGGAGTCGCCGATGGACCAGACGACCCCGCAGCCGTCCAACCCGTCGAGAGCGACGAAAAGGCCGTCCTGCGACTTCGCAATCCGCCGAAACTCGTTGTACGCGGCGGAAGTCTCCTTCTCGCGATCGGTATAGAGAGTGGACCTGTAGGCCAACTCGCCGTCCCCGAGTTCGTATAGCCGGGGGATCGCCTCATCGCGCCAGTAGTAGTCGCAAAAATACAGGTGCTCCAGATCGCCACGGCGTTCCGGACCCACGAAGAACCGGTTCAGGAAGATCTCGGGATCACTCTGGCACGGGTCCGCGAACGTCACGCCGTGGCCGGTCACCCCGATGAGGTCGTTGATCGCTCCGGCCGCCGGGGCCCATGCCGCATCGGTCAACGCGGCCCCGTACAACGACGCCACGGCGCGATCGAACCTGTCCTGCGCAGTCATGTGCCGTCCCCCGCTCCGCTCCGGCCACTTCACGCCGGAGCCAAGACGCTTCCGCCAATGCAACGAAAGCTGTTGGAGCGAAAGCCGGGCCGCTACCACCAATTTTGGGGGGTTGGGCGACACCGATAGTCCTGCCTCCAACCACCGGCTGGCGGATGTCAGCTTGGACAGATGGGACCCGTGCGTTACGGTTGGGACATGGAACGCACTCCGTTACCCGAGGACGGTCTCGCGGTCGTCGTGAAGCGGGACTGCCCCACCTGCGAACTCGTCGAACCCGTGCTGGAACGGCTCTCCGCCGAAGGCGACGGGCTCGCCGTCTTCAGCCAGGATGACCCGGACTTCCCCGCGGGCGTCGCGGGCGTGATCGACGACACGGAGCTCGAACACTCCTTCCGGCTCGACATCGCGACCGTCCCCACGCTGGTGCGCTTCGAGGACGGACGGGAGACGGGCCGCACAGTCGGCTGGAACCGCGAGGAGTGGCGCGGGTTGACGTCGATCCCCGATCTGGGGGAGGATCTGGCCGCGTTCCGCCCCGGCTGCGGTTCGCTGGCGGTAGCGCCGGGCGCCGCCGAGCGCCTGCGGGCGCGCTTCGGGGATACGGGCCTGGAGGCGAGACAGGTGGCGTTGGAGCCGCACGCGGACGCCGTGGAAGCGTGCTTCGACCGCGGCTGGACGGACGGGCTTCCGGTCGTCCCCCCGACTCCGGAGCGGATCCTCCGCATGCTCGCGGGCACGTCGCGTGCCCCGGACGAGATCGTCGGAGGTGTCCCGCCGGACTATGCGGACTGCACGGTGGAGAAGGTGGCGATCAACGCCGTGCTCGCGGGCTGCAAGCCGGAGTACATGCCGGTTCTGCTCGCGGCGCTCGAGGCGGCGCTCGATCCGGACTTCACGCTGCACGGGATCCTGTGCAGCACCTGCTTCACCGCCCC
>JAJDWE010000070.1 GCA_022825725.1 Gemmatimonadota bacterium | reverse complement strand
ACACGAGAAGACGGGCTACGAGCACACCACGCCGCTGACCGCCGAGGCGGTGGCCGCCTTGGAAGAGGCGCGACGGATGAGCACGGGGACGGAGAACGCGCCGGTGCTGCATGCGCCGGAAGATGCGTCCAGATGCATGGGCCGCGCTTGGGTGTACAGCTTGTGGTGCAGGGCGCAGACCCTCGCGGGGCTGGCACCGAAGCGGGGGCGGAGTTGGCACTCGCTGAGACGGAAGTTCGCCTCGGACCTGATGGACCTGCCGCTCAAGGTGCTCTGCGAGCTCGGCGGCTGGAAGAACGCCCAGACGGTGCTCAGGTGCTACCAGAGGCCCGACGCGGGACAACTCAGGAAGGCTCTGGACAGCCGCCGAAGGACTCGCGCCTGAGATCCGCAATCAGCGGGAACCGATTGGCGGGAATTCGGCCCACTGAATCCCTAACCTCAACTAACAACACCAGATACATATATTGTGGTGCTTGCTGACCACGCGTGTCGGGAGGGGGAGCGTCGCATCGAAGCTCGCGAACACGGTCTCGAAAGTCGGGATCACAAAGAGGAGGAGCGTCGCGACGACGGACATGGCCACCGCGAGCACGACGGCGGGATAGAGCATGGCACCCTTCACCTTGCGGCGGATCTCTTCGTTTGTCTCGAGGAACGTGGCGAGGCGGTCGAGAATCCCGTCCAGCCTGCTCCCCGACTCCCCCGCATGGACCATGTTCACGTAGAGCTTCGAGAAAACGCGGGGGTGCCTGCCGAGCGCGCCGGCCAGGGTGTTCCCGGCCTCGACATCGCGAAGCGTGTCGAGGGCCACCTGGCGAAGCGCGGGGTTCTCCGCCTGGAGCGCGAGGGTTTCGAGCGTCCGGGTGAGCGGCAACCCTGCGCTGGTCATCACCGAGAACTGCCGCGTGAAGAGTACGAGATCACGCGTCTTCACCCGTGCCGACGGCGCGGAGATGCGGCGCCGCACGCGCCCGATCATGTCCGCCAGGACGGACGTCACGGGCTCTCGACCGGGAGAGAGGCGGACCGACCGCCAGCCCCCACATCATCCACCCCACGCCATCGCCGGCGGCCGGTCCCTGCTGCCCCCCTCACGTCGACTCCGTCACCGTGCGGATCCGTCCGGCGCGGACGTGCTCGCCATGCGACGGAATTCGGCGGCATCGGAGGTGATCCGGAGGCATTCGTCGAAGTCCACCTGCCGCCGGACATAGAGCCGATGGAGCGCGTCGTTGAGGGTCCGCATGCCGAACCTGCGCGCGGCTTGCATCGCGGAATGGATCTGATGGACCTTCGCCTCCCGAATCAAAGCCCGAACCGCGGGCGTTGCGACGAGAATCTCGCAGGCCACGACGCGGCCGCCGCCCTGCGCCCGGCGAAGCAGCGTCTGGGTGATGACGCCCTCGAAGACGTGGGCGAACTGGGCGCGCACCTGCTCCTGCCGGTGCGACGGGAACGCATCGATGATCCGGTGGATGGACTCCGCTGCCGAACGCGTATGCAGCGTGCCGAGCGCAAGGTGCCCGGTCTCCGCGACGGTGAGCGCGGCCTGGATCGTCTCGGGATCCCGCAATTCGCCAATGAGGATGACGTCGGGGTCCTGCCGAAGCGCGTAACGGAGCGCGTTGGCGAAGTCGGGCGTGTCCTGCCCGATCTCGCGCTGGTTCACGATGCAGCGTTTGTGTGGATGCACGAATTCGATCGGATCCTCGATCGTCACGATGTGGCCGGCGCGGGCCGTGTTGATGCGGTCCACCATGGCCGCCAGCGTCGTCGATTTGCCCGAGCCGGTGGGGCCCGTGACCAGCACGAGGCCGCGCGGTTTGTCCGCCAGCCGGCCGACGACCGATGGAACGCCCAGTTCACGCAGGCTCGGGATCTCCACCGGCACGCGGCGGATGGCGCACGCCACGCTTCCCCGCTGCCGGAACAGGTTCGCGCGAAAGCGGGAGAGGTCGGGAATCGCGAAGCCGAAATCGAAGTCGGGCTCGTCCGCGAAACGCGCGCGCTGGTCTTTCGAGAGCATCGAACGGCCGAGAGCCGCGGTATCCTCCGGGTGTAGCACGCCGCCCGCACGACTGTCCGTGAGGTCGCCGTCGATCCGGAGCTTCGGGCGTTCGCCCGCCGTCAGGTGCAAATCGGACGCACCCCGTTCGACCATCTCGCTCAGCAGTTCAACCAGACGTGCGTCCATGCGGCCCCGCCTACGCCGGCGTCTCTCTGAGCACATCTTCGAGTGTTGCGATCCCCGTTCTCACCTTGGTGAACCCGTCCTGCCGCAGGGTGACCATTCCTTCGTCGACGGCGCAGCGCTCGATCTCCTCCGAGGATGCGCCCGCCAGCACCAGCCGGCGGATCGCAGGAGACATCGGAAGGACCTCATACAGGCCCTGACGACCCGAATACCCCGACCCGCCGCACGAATCGCAGCCCGCGCCGCGGTAGAAGGCGCCCTTGCCGCGTCTGCCCGTGTCCAGTCCGACCGAATTCAGGATCTCGGGTGCGTAGCTCGTCTCGACCCGACAGTCGGGACAGATCCGGCCAACGAGCCGCTGGGCGGTGATGACCTTCACGGCGACGGCCACGTTGAACGCTTCGATCCCCATGTCCACGAGTCGCGTCGCGGTCGAAGCGGCGTCATTCGTGTGGAGGGTGGAGAGCACGAGATGGCCGGTGAGCGCGGCCTTCACGGCGATGCCGCCCGTCTCGCGGTCACGGATCTCGCCCACCATTAGGATGTTCGGGTCCTGCCGCAGGAATGCTCGAAGCGTCGTGGCGAAGGTAAGGCCGATCTTCGGGCGAACCTGTACCTGGTTGATTCCCTCGATGCTGTACTCGACCGGATCCTCGGCGGTCATGATGTTCGCCTCGGGCGTGTTGAGTCTCGCGAGCGCGCTGTAGAGCGTCGTGGTTTTCCCGGATCCGGTGGGACCTGTGACCAGAACCATGCCCGAGGTTTGCGCGATCGCCGCGAGCAGGGCTCGCTCCGCCCGCGCCTCCATCCCGAAGGATTCGAGGTCGAAGGCCTGCCGCTCCTTGTCGAGGATTCGAAGGACGACCTTCTCGCCGAACAGCGTGGGGAGCGTCGAGACCCGGAAGTCGATGCCCCGGTCGGCGACCGGCAGGCGGATCCGGCCATCCTGGGGTATCCGGCGCTCCGCGATGTTGAGGTCCGCCAGGATCTTGAGGCGAGACGTCAGGGCGGCCGCCATCCGGAAGGGTGGGCGCATGATTTCGCGCAGTCTCCCGTCCAGGCGATAGCGGACGCGAAGCTCACTTTCGTACGGCTCGAAGTGAATGTCCGAAGCACCGCGATGGACCGCATCGCCGAGGATGTCGTTGATGAGCCTGACGGCCGGTTCCTCAGCGGCTTCGGCCGAATCTGCCTGGGCCGGCGATGCCTGGGCCGGCGATGCCTCGACCACCCCTTCCGCGCGCCCGCCGCCCCGCGTTGCGGCGGCTTCGTAGCTCCGGTCGATCCGTTGGCGCAGCGTGTGTTCCCCCGCTCTTACAGGTTCGATCTCGAACTGGGTGAGGAACTCCAGGTCGTCGATGAGCGCCGCGTCGGACGGGTCCGCCATTGCCACGGAGAGCGTCCGGCCGGCGCGCCGCAACGGGAGCACGAGATGCCGGCTCGCGAAGTCCGCCGGGATGAGGCGAAGGACCCTGGGATCCGACGCGAGCCGCTTCCGCCTCGGGGCCGGAGTGTCCGTGGCTGGCGTGTCCGTGGCTGGCATGGGCGTCATCGCATCCCCGTGCATACCCGTTCCCGGAAGCGGGCCAGGGTGCGTGCCCCGATGCCCCGCACGCGGGTGACGGCCTCGGGCGTCTCGAACGGCCCGTTCTCGCTTCGGTCCTCGATGATGCGAGCCGCGAGGGCGGGCCCGATGCCGGACAGGCGGATTGCCTGAGGCCTAAATCAAGGCAAGGAATCTCATAAAGTCATACAGGACTGCACGATCTGCGTTTCCTGCCGTTGTACCGGACCTTGCCGGACCGTGCCGCCAAAGCGGGAAAATCGGAGGTGAATGGCGGGACTCCCACCCCCGCGCCGTCTCCTCGCCGAGGGTCCGGAACGCACGCCTCGCCCATGTTGCCGAAGCGTGGGTTCCTCCGACCGCATCGGCAGTCCAACACCTGCCGGGTCGCGGCGGCCGGGGTCCTCCAAGCACGGTACGGGACGTTACGCAGCGCTGGGCCACCGCTGCAACCCGACTCGACGGACGGGACCGCCCTCACCGAGACCCGGTTTTGCGCACCGGCACATCCGCGACAGGCTAGGAAGCCTTTTCTCGGAGCGTTGCCGGGGGCACCCGGAACCACCGACGCCGCGGTCGCCCACGTCCGAAGCATCTTCGAACGCCTCCGCCTCGTACACCGCCAACTCGCCGACGCCAAAGGGAAGGTCGCCCGCCTGATCGATGTCTTGGGCGAAAGCGAGGACTCTGGCTCCGGCCAACTCGGTGGCCAGCGCGACGTGACGGTCCGCTCCTCCCTGCCCGGAGTCGGTCCTCACACGCTGCTCGCCGAGGCGCCCCAAGCGCTGGCGCGCTGGGACTACAAGGCGTTGCGGTGCATTTGCGGCGTTGCGCCCGTCATAAGGCCAAGTACGCCGCCCTTCGTGGGCGCGGCCATGCCCGTGCCATGCGTTCGTCGCAGACCGCCTGCTCACGATCGCCTGCGCCGTGCTCCGAAACAAGACCTGCTACAGGCTTCCTCAGCCTGGCGGAAGATCATGCGACCTGATCTCCTCTCCCGGCGCGGGCCAACGGTGCGGCCGCATCCGCGTACGCGCGCCACGGTCTCCGCGGCGACGACAATCTACGGGTGGTCAAGGGGGTCTTGCATCCACCATGCCTGTCAACCGGCACGGAAAATGTCCCGGTTATCGGCATTGAAAATGTCCCGGTTCGACGGCTGCCCCGCGCAGGGAGCGGAGCGACCGGAGCGGGGCAGCGGGCCGGGAGTGCGGTGGTCATGATGGACCCTCTCCCGATG
>JAJDWE010000051.1 GCA_022825725.1 Gemmatimonadota bacterium | reverse complement strand
GGGGAGGAGTTCGAGTTCGGCGACCTGCCGCGAGACTTCGGCGTGCTCCGCCTCGTAGCCGAAGGAGCCGGCCATGCCGCAGCAGCCGGCGGGGATCGCTTCGACCTCGAGGTCGGGGATCGCGCGGAGGACATCCAGCGTGGGGCCGTCCGCGCCGAACGCCTTCTCGTGGCAGTGGCCGTGGACGCGGACGCGCCGGACGGGAAGGGGAGCGAGGTCGAGCCGGTCGAGCGCCGCGGCTTCGACGAGCCATTCGGTCAGCAGCCGGGCCCGGTCCGCGACCGCCGCGGCCTCGGGCCCCGGGTCCAGCGCGGGCAGTTCGTCGCGCAGCGTGAGGAGACACGACGGTTCGAGCCCCACGACGGGAATCCCCCGGGCGATGAACCGGTTCAGCGCGCGCACCGTGCGGTCGAGTTCGGTCCGCGCCTCCTCGACGAGACCCGCGTTGAGGAAGGTGCGCCCGCAACAGAGCGGCCGGCCCGCGGTGACGGCCTCCTCCACCCGGTAGCCCGCCCGCGACAGCACCCGAACGGCGGCGTGGGCGTTCTCCGGCTCGAAGTAGCGCGTGAAGGTGTCGACGAAGAGCGCGACCCTCGGCGCGCCGTTCCCTTGGGCGGGAATCGGCGCGGGAAGCCCGGCGGGAATCCGGGCGGGAATCGGGGCCGGAGGCCGGGATGGCAAAGAAAACGGCTGCGACGACCAGCGCGGGAGCGGCCGGTCGGCCGCCAGACCGCCGACGCGTTCCCCGAGGCGGGCGAGCGCGGGGATCCGGTTCCGCAGGTTGACGAGCGGGGCCGCGCGCGAGACGAGAGGGGCGTAGCGGGGGAGGTACGCGAGCGCGCGGTCCCGGGGAGAGAGCGGTTGCTCGGCGCGCAGGCGGTGCAGGAACTCCACCTTCATGCGCGCCATGTCCACGCCCGTCGGACACTCGCGGCGGCACCCCTTGCAGCCCAGGCAGAGGTCCATCGCCTCGTACAGTTCCGGCGACGTCCACGGGTCCTCCCCGAGCTGCCCCGAGAGCGCCAGCCGCAGGGCGTTGGCGCGCCCGCGCGTGGAGTGCCGCTCGTCGCTCGTGGCGCGGAAGGACGGGCACATCACGCCGGGGCTCCGCTTGAGACAAGTCCCGTTATTGTTGCACATGTCGACGGCCGGCGAGAAACCGCCCCACGCCCCCCAGTCGAGCGCCGTCGGCAGCTTTCGGGTCTCCAGTCCGTACCGGGCCCGCAGGAGCGAAGCTTCGTTCATGCGGGGCGGGTCGACGATCTTCCCGGGGTTCAGGACGTCCTCCGGATCGAAGCGGCGCTTGATCTCTTCGAAGGCGGAGACGAGGCGCGCGCCCAGCATCGGCTCTAGGAACTCCGACCGGATCCAGCCGTCCCCGTGTTCTCCCGAATGGGATCCGCCCAGTTCGCCCGCGAGCGCGAAGGCGTCCACCGCGATCGCGCGCAACCGCTCCACGTCGTCCCCGTCCCGCAGGTCCAGCGCCGGCCGCACGTGGAGACAGCCGACGGACGCATGCGCGTACCACACGGCGTGGGTGGCGTGGCGGTCGATGACCTCCGTCAGCCGGCGATACCACTCCGGCAGCCGTTCGAGCGGGATCGCGCAGTCCTCGATGAAGGCGAGCGGTTTGCGCGCGGCGGGCTGGGACATCGAGATGCTGAGCCCCGCCTTGCGCATCGCCCAGATGCGGGCCTGGAAGTCGGGGGATTCCGCGCGGGTGACGCCCACGGCGATCCCGCCCAGCGCGGACTCGAGCCGCGAGAGGGAGGCCGAGACCCGCTCCGGGTCGTCCCCGGCGAACTCCACCACGAGGATGTCGCGCGGCGGGCCGCTCCCGTCCTCCCCGAGCTGCCGGAGCACCCGCTCGAAACTCGGCATCTGCGCGGCCAGCCCGAGGACGGTCGCGTCGAACAGTTCCACCGCCGTCGGTTCGAGTGCGACGATCGCCGGGACCGCGGCCAGCGCCTCGCCGGTCCCGTCGAAGCGGCACACGCCGAGCGCGCGCACGGCGGGAATGGGCTGAAGGTCGAGTTCGAGCGCGGTGAAGAGCGCGAGCGTCCCCTCCGAACCCACGAGAAGATCCGACAGCCCGGCGCCCTCCCGGCCCAGACGGTGCAGCGCATAGCCGGCCACGTGCCGGGGGACGTCCGGCACCCGCCGCGCCAGCTCATCCGCCTCGCGCCGGTAGAGCGCCCGCATGTCGGCTCCGAGGCCGCCCCCGGGCACCGCGCCCGGCACCGCGTCGCGGCGGAACTCGACCCGCCGGCCGTCCGCGAGCACCGCCTCGATGCCGCGAACGTGCTCGACCATGTGCCCGTAGCGCACCGACCGCGACCCCGCGCTGTTGTTTCCGGCCATGCCCCCCAGCGTCGCGCGGCTCGCCGTCGCCACGTCGATCGGGAAGAAGAGCCCGTGCGGCCGCAGGAACGCGTTCAGCCGGTCCAGCACCATCCCCGGCTCGACGACCACGCGCCGGGCGGCGGGGTCGAAGTCGAGCACCCCGTCCAGCCCCCGGCTCGTGTCGAGGATCACCCCCCGCCCGATCGACTGGCCGCTCTGCGACGTCCCCGCCCCGCGCACGACGACCGACGTCCCGTGTTCCCCCGCGAGTTCCACCGCCCGCCGCACGTCGGCGGCGGATTCCGGGAACACGACCCCCAGCGGCTCGACCTGGTAGATCGACGCGTCCGTGCTGTACAGCCCGCGCGTGAAACGGTCGAACCGGACCTCTCCCCGGAGCCCCGCCCGAAGTCGAGCTTCGAGCCGAGCCTCGCGTCGAGCGTCGAGTCCGGGCCGGGGCCGTTGCGAACCGGCGCGGTCGTGAGAGATTGGGCGGGTCACGAGCCAAGTTGTATCGGCGGAAGCCCCGACCTGACAAGAGCGAGCCACCTTTGACCTACCGCGGCGGAAGACACTTCCTCCAGCTTCCGGGCCCGACCCCGGTGCCCGAGCGCGTATTCCAGGCCATGAACCGGTCCGTCATCGACCACCGCGGACCCGCGTTCGGCGAGATGGTGCTTGGCCTGTTCCAGGGACTCGAATGGGTGTTCGGAGACCCCGCGCACGTCTTCATCTTCCCCTCCTCGGCGACCGGATGCTGGGAGAGCGCGCTCGCCAACGTCCTTTCCCCCGGCGACCACGTCCTCCTCTGGAACAACGGGTTCTTCGCCTCGAAGTGGGGAGACGTGGGACGGGACATCGGCCTGCAAATGGAAGCCATCGACGGGGACTGGCGGCGTCCCGCGGACCCGGAGAGGATCGCGGCGCGGCTTGCGGACGACCGGGAGGGGCAGATCCGCGCCGTGCTCGTCGTCCACAACGAGACCTCCACGGGCGTCACCAGCGACATCGCCGCCGTGCGGGAGGCGCTCGACGACACCGGCCATCCCGCCCTCCTCATGGTCGACGCCGTCTCCTCGCTCGCCGCCACCCCCTACCGGCAGGCGGAGTGGGGGGTGGACGTCACCGTCTGCGGCTCCCAGAAGGGACTCATGCTCCCGCCGGGCCTCGGCTTCTGCGCCGTGAGCGAGAAGGCGCTCGCCCGCCACCGCGCGGGGCCGGGGGCGCCGCGCTCCTACTTCGACTGGACGGCGATGCTGCGGGACAACGAGGGCGGCTATTTTCCATACACACCGCCCACGACGCTCCTCTACGGGCTCGAGGCGTCGCTCGCGATGCTGCGGGAAGAGGGGGCCGAAGCCACCTTCGCCCGCCACGCCCGCCACGCCGGGGCCACGCGCCGGGCCGTCGCCGCCTGGGGTCTGCGCAACTACTGTCAGGATCCGAAGGCGGTGTCGAGCGCCGGGACGACGGTGATGGTGGGGGACGGGGAGGACGCGGACGCGTTCCGTCTCGTCGTGCTCGAACGCTTCGACATGTCGCTGGGGACGGGTCTCGGCCCCCTGAAGGGGAAGGTGTTCCGGATCGGACACCTCGGGGACCTCAACGAACTCACGCTGATGGGAGCGCTGGCCGGGGTGGAGATGGGACTGAAGTTGAGCGGAATCGCGCACGAACCCGGCGGCCTGTCCGCCGCCGCCGACTTCCTGTCCGAGGCATGAAGCGGCCCGCGGGACGGACTCCGGTACTCGCCGTCGCGACGGTCGCCGCGGCGCTCCTCTCCTTCGGGTGCGGGGGAGAGGGCGGGGAAGCGGGGGTCGTCGAACTCTCCCTCGGGCACGTCGGCTCTCCCGGCTCGCTCTACGATGTGACGGCCAACGAGTTCGCGCGCCGCGTGAACGAACGGCTCGCCGGCCGGGCCGAACTCCACGTCTACGGCGCGAGCCAGCTCGGCGGCGACGACGCGATGCTTCAGCGGCTGCGGCTCGGCACGCTCGACATGTCCATCCCCTCCACGATCATGTCCTCGATGGTCGACGCCTTCGGTCTGTTCGAGATGCCGTACCTCGTCCGCGACCGCGAGCACATGAAGCGGATCGAGGAGGCCGTGGTGTGGCCGGAGCTGGCCCCGCGCGCGGAGGAGGGCGGTTACCGCGTCCTCGCGGTGTGGGAGAACGGATTCCGTCACATCACGAACTCCCGCAGGCCCATCCACGGGCCGGAGGACCTGAGCGGGATCAAGCTGCGCACGCCGCGCGGCGTGTGGCGCGTGAAGCTCTTCCAGGCCTTGGGCGCGAACCCGACGCCGATGCCCTTCTCCGAGGTCTTCGTCGCGCTCCAGACGGGGGTGATGGACGGACAGGAGAACCCGCTCACGCAGGTGACGAGTTCCAAGCTGCACGAGGTGCAGGACTACCTCTCCCTCACCGGACACGTGTACAGCCCGGCGTTCGTCACGACGGGGGCCGGGCCCTGGGAGCGTCACCCGGAGGACGTCCGTTCCGAGGTGGAGGCGATCGCGCGGGAGATGCAGGCGTTCGTGTACGAGACCGCCGCGCGCATGGACGAGGAGTTGCTCGCCGAACTCGAGGCCACGGCGATGGAGATCAACGAGGCGGATCCGGCGCGCTTCGAGTCCGCCAGCGAGCCCGTGTACGAGGAGTTCGCGGCGACCGTCGAAGGCGGACAGTCCCTCATCGACAGGGCACGCGCGGCCGCAGCCCCGGAGGCCGGAGTCCCGGAGGCCGGCTCATAACCGGGCCATGGTGAAGACGGGCGTCCGGCGCTTCCTCGAGGGGGCGGTGCTCGTCCTCCTCGCGGCGCTCGCCATCGTTGTCGTGGTGGGCGTCGGGTTCCGGAAGGCAGGGGCGGCGCTCGTGTGGTACGACGAGGTCGCGTCGATCCTCCTTGCCTGGCTCACCTACTACGGGGCCGCGCTCGCGGCGCTGCGCCGGGCGCACATCGGCGTGCCCACGCTGGCGCAGCGTCTGACGGGGCGCGCGCGGCTCGCCGTCGTGCTCGTGGCCGAGAGCGCGATCATCGGCTTCTTCGCGGCGGTCGCGTGGGCCGGGTGGCAGGTCGTGCGCGTGCTCGAGGGGACGACGCTGGTGAGCCTGCCGTCCGTGCCCGCGGCGCTGGCGCAGTCCGTGATCCCCATCGGGGCCGTCCTCTTCATCCTCGCGCAGCTTCTGAGTCTGAAGGACGCGCTTTCTCCGGAGGACGCGCCTTCTCCGGAGGGCGCCCGCTCGGCGGAGGACCCCCTCTCGGAGGAGATGGTCTCGACCGGGGAGGGGGAGCCGTGACGCTCCTCGTTCTCTTCGTCGGCCTGCTGCTCCTCATCGCCCTCGGCATCCCCATCGCGGTCGCGCTCGGGATCGTCGCGCTGGTCGCCATGCTCGCCTCGGGCGGCTTCGCCATGCTGCCCAACGCGGGCCTCGTGCTGTTCGACGGGGCGACCTCGTTCCCGCTCATCGCGATACCGCTCTTCATCCTCGCGGGCGCGATCATGAACGCGACCGGGATCTCGCGCCGGCTCATCGCCTTCGCCTCCGCACTCGTCGGGTTCATCCGCGGCGGCCTCTCGATGGTCGGCATCTCCGCTTCGCTCTTCTTCGCGGAGATCTCGGGCTCCGCCGTGGCCGACGTGGCCGCGCTCGGCTCGATCCTCATCCCGGCCATGAAGAAACGCGGCTACCGGACGCCCTTCGCCGCGGCCGTGATGTCCTCCTCGGCGACGCTCGCCGTCATCATCCCCCCGTCCATCCCAATGATCCTGTACGGCGTCATGGCCGAGGCCTCGGTCGTCGAATTGTTCGTCGCCGGCATCGTGCCCGGGGTGCTCGGCGGCCTGCTCCTGATGTTCGTCGCCTGGATGTACGCCCGCCGCCACGACTTCCCGGTGGAGGGACGGTTCGAACTTCGTCGCATTTGGACGACGGCGCGCGAGGCGGGCTGGGCCCTCCTCCTGCCCGCGATCATTCTCGGCGGGATCTTCAGCGGCTGGGTGACGGCGACGGAAGGGGCGGGGCTCGCGGTCGTCGCCTCCCTCGTCGTGGGCGGGCTCATCTACCGCGAACTCGACCTCGCCCACCTGCGCGAGGCGATGCTGGAGGGCGGCGTGCAGACGGCCGTCGTCATGCTCCTCGTCGCGACCTCCGCCCTGCTCGGCGACTACCTCACGGAACAGCGGCTACCGCAGCAGGTCGCCGCCGGGATCATGGGGCTCACCGAGAGCAAGTGGCTCATCCTCGCGCTGCTCAACGTCTTCTTCCTCGTCATCGGCCTCTTCCTGCACTCGGCCGCGGCGATCATCCTCGTCGTCCCCATCGTCATGCCGCTCGTGCGCGCGGCGGGGATCGACCCGGTGCACTTCGGCCTCATCGTCACGCTGAACCTGGGCATCGGCCAGCAGACGCCGCCGGTGGCGAGCGTGCTCGTGACCGCCTGCTCCGTCGCGAAGGCGGACATCTGGGAAGTGAGCAAGGTCAACCTCCGCTTCGTCGCCGTCCTCGTCGCGGTCCTGCTCCTCGTCACGTACGTGCCCGCGATCCCCCTTGCCCTCGTGAACGTCTTCTACCACTAGCCACGGGCCGTTCGACTGCGACGAAGGATGTCCGGGTCGGCGGAGTTCGGCGTCGCTCGCGGCGGAGTTCTCCGGCTCCGACGCCCGCTGCGGCGCGGTCGTGATCTGGACGAAATAGGCCCGACTCCGGGACCGGTGCCGCGTCTTCTCCGGGGGCTGCTGGCGCGATGTAAGATTTTTCGGATCCGAGGCGTTTGTGTCATCCGGAGCGCGATTTTTTCGGGCGCTTCCCGGTGACGAACGGCAAACCCAAGGAGCGAAGACATGCGACGCAACCGCGGCCGCGGTGTCATCCGTCTCGACTAGACGCACAAACGATGGCTCCGCGCGGAGCCACGCGAAGCATACGGCCGGCCTGCTCCCGTAGCCTGGGGGCAGGCCGCCGTGCGATGGACCTGGCGCGTCCGACACGTCACCTCGGCGGCGCCCTCGTCAACGGGGCCATCGGCAGCGAGCGCTCATCGTATGATCCGCCAACCCGATACATTCGGGACTGCGGTAATCGCATCGTAAGGAGATCGTACGTCGCGGACGAAGCGGCGGACATGCGGCGAAAAACCGAGTCGATCATCATCTAGCCTAGCCTGAACTTGCCGGCGGTCGGAGGCCTTGGAGGGCCCGGCACGGACTCCGGTCGCCAGCGAGAAATCAGAAAATGGAGGAGAAACGGCACGTGACTACTTTCGCGATTCTTGGCATACGCGTGCGGTGGGAGTGGTTTCGCATGGCGACGATACTATCGGTCGCACTGACCATCGCAGGCGTACGGACACTCGCAGCCCAGGACGGGCGTGACACGCTCGTTCATATGTTCGCTCTCGCAATCCCCGATAGCATACCTCTCACGCGGGTCGAGCAGCTGGTCCCTGGCACGGACGGTTCCGTCTTCCTGATAGACTCACGTACGGATGCGATCCTGGCCTTCAATCCGGACGGCGCATTCAGAACAAAGATCGGCGCGAAGGGAGAAGGGCCCGGTGAGTTGCTCTCGCCGTGGCGTGTCGGATTGCTCGGGCACGACACGTTGTGGGTGGTCGATGCGAGCCGTCCTCGCCTCAATCTGTACGACGCCGTGACTGGGGCTAGCCTTGCGGATTTCGGGCCCGCCACATGGAATGCATCAGCTGGTGACGAGCCCCTTCGACCGCTTGCAGTTCTAGCGGACCACCGTGTCATATCGGTCAAGTGGGCCGAGAGGGATGTGCAGGTTGAAGTCCTTGCCGTGCCTTTGATGGAACGACACACTCAATCTCAACGTGTTCCCTTGGCGTCGCTCGACCTACGGGGTAGACACTTGTCGATTCCGATACGGAGCGGTGATGGTACGTTACGCGTACGAGATCCGTTTTCGCACAGTGACATGCTCGCGGTCGATCCCTCGGGCAGATACCTGCGCGTCATTCGGCGGCCCAAGCCGGTTGACGGGCGTGGCTTCTTCACCGTGGAACGAAGCAACGTGCTGGAGAATATAGCGGATACGATTCGTGTTCCACATACGCCGCGGCCGGTCCAGCGCCAAGACGTGCGGGCGTGGGCAGACGGTCTCGAGGTGGTGGAACGCATGGTCGAACTCGGTGTGTTTAGAAGTAAGGCTGCGGGCGCGAGCGCGATCCTGAACGCCCTGGGGACGCCCGATTACTATCCGCCCATTCAAAACCGAGGACGCGGCATCGTTGACGACGGCGTACTCGTCGATTCGAAAGGCAGGCTGTGGTCTCAGACCTCGGACGTTGCCGGACGCAATAGCGATTGGGTGGTCGTTTCTGATAATCGTGACGTCGTAGTGACGCGAGTGTCAGTACCCAAGGGGCTCCGGCTACTGGCCGTCCACGCGGACCGGGTATGGGCTGAGGCGCGGGACGACTACGGTGTGCCGATCGTGCAGGTGCTCGAACTTCGAAGGTTGAACGGATGACTGCCTGGAACGCTACGCTGCGCGCAGTTCTGGTTGCCGGCTTCGGAGTCGGACTCAGCGCGGCGCCACTAGCGGCCCAAGAGTCGGACGCGTACCTGCGCGGGCTACTGTTGACGCAAGGGAGCGGTAGGCCCGTTCAGGGTGCCCACATCAAGCTCATCGACCCGGACGAAGTTGTCCTCAGCGAGGTCCTTTCGGACGAACGCGGCGCATTCAAGCTGCCGATGCCGGCCCTGGGCATATACCGCCTCCAAGTTACCCGGATCGGATACCAGTTTTGGACTTCCGACACGCTCCACATCGCTTCGGCGCCGGAGTCTCGCGAACTGCGCTTGGAAGTGCCAGTGCAGCCGATTCCACTACCTGAAATGTCGGTATCGGAACGAAACACCTGCCCGACTACTCCCGAGGAGCGTCAGCGTGCCTTCGAGATATATCAATCAGTTCAGCCGGCCCTAGCCTCGTCATCTCCGTCGGCTGACTTGGGGAACCTGCTAGTTCGCATGGTAAGGCCGGTCATCGTCGGAAAATACGACTACTGGAGACGCGGGGGGGGACGCCGCTTCCAGCAGGACACTACGACAGTCGTCGTACCGGGATCTCTGAATTTGCTGTCGGCACCACCCACGCACCTCGCAACGCACGGATACGCGGACATCATTCAAGACACGCTGACCACATTCTATGCCCCGACTGGAGAAGCATTGGCGTCACCGGAGTTTCTGTCGATGCATTGCCTCCGCCCGGTCGCGAGCGCAGACCAGGCGAGCGTTGGACTAGGTTTCGAACCCAAACCTGGGAGGCAGTTGGTCGACGTGAAGGGGGTCCTGTGGATTGATCCTATCACCAACGGACCCGAGAGGGTGGAGTTTCAATACACCTCGTTGCGTCCATTTTTGCGTCTACATCTACTGCCGGTCCTAAAGGCCTACGTGCTCTCGCGCACCTCCGACGAGATCCGCGCCGGTACGAGGTTCCGTGCGATCGAGTTTGACGAGTCCGAGTATGGCGGCGTGCTCTACTTCGAACGTATCCCTGGTGACCAATGGCTGATTCGCGAGTGGTCGCTTAATTCGCCCACGCTCTATCGTCGCGCCGTCACGGAGCGCCGCAAAAAAACCGTTTGGCCTCTTACCTCGCCACTCACGACCCGTGGCGTGGTTCTTGCCGTAATTCCCCGCTAGCAGACGCGAGCGTGAAGTCGAGTGCTGGCACGGAAGAGGGTGACCCGCTCGTCGAATCCTTGCAGAGGTCAACCTCCTCGTCTCGGTGCAGAAAGGGGACGGTCTCGGGCGACGGACGCGGATGTCCCGGTCATGAACCACGCCGAGCGCGCCAGCCTGCATCGTCTTCTCTTTCTTCCTTCTGAGCCGGTCTCCGAGAGACCACCGCAGCACTCCTGCCTGCCGTAGCCTGGGGTCCGGCAGGCCTTCTAGACGTTCTCGCGGCGCCTCAGGTACGATAGAGGTCCGCGATCCGCAACTGAGCCGCCTGTCGACGTTCTCCGCATCGGGGGAATTCCTTGCCTCCACGGGAGGACTTCCACGCTGGTTCTCTCTTCAAAGCCGCCAGGTGACGGACGGGATGCTACCCGGTTGGTACCGGAGGCCGGACTCAAACGGCGATCAACCGGTCGTCCAAGCGGAGGTCGACGTTGCGACGGGTCGCGTGGAGTGGGAGCGGGCGTTCCCGCACGAAGGGGATGTCGTGAAATGCTCGACGCCTTTGTGGAGGACCACCCGGCTGGCGTCGGGATACGGGGATGGACGGGACGGATTCCTGTTCGTGACGTGCCACGGCGAGTTTCTGGTCTGGTACGCGGACCGGGACGCGGACGAGCCCACCGCGATCGTGCAGTCCCCCACCTACGTTGAGCGATACCCGACCGAAGAGGACGTGGCTTCTCAGGTACGGATGCTGCAATCAGCGCGTTGGAGACCAGCCGTCAATGAGGAGGAGATTCGGTCCAGGCCGAAGTTGTGGTACGGATCGCGGGTTCTGGATGACCGGCGGCGGTTCTGGGCGGTGTCGCATCGGAACGTGTGGTCCGCCGTGATCCCCTCTCTCAGCTACATCGACATGTTTCGTCTCACGGATGACGGTCCCGAGTACGCGCTGACGCTGCAGGTGGCGGACAAGGTCATGGGGATGGATGTCCTCGGGGACACGCTCGCGGTTCTCGTCGTGCGGGACGCCGGCGGCGTAGTCGAGGAACGCCGCGTGGACTGGTACGACATCTCCAGCGTGACCGATCCGCGGTAGGCGGACCAACGCGCGGTGTGACGTTTCTTGACCCACTCGGCGGTCAGTATGTGATTTGCCACGAAACGCACGAAAAAATAATCGTTTCGCCACGAAACGCATGAACTGTAATCGTTTCGCCACGAGAGTAACCAAAACGGCGACGGCGGACGCATGCGTAACAGGATTCGTGCCATGGAAGCGGAGATCCGGGAGGCGATGGCCTCGGCCGGGTCGGGTTAGTCGGCGACCTCCGATGCACCGGCGTCGCCTGGGCCCACGGCGCGGGTCAGCACCTCCTGGATGTCGAGGCCCAGGACCGACGCGAGCCCCTCCATCGTTCCGTAGGCGCCGCGCACGCGCTGGTTGAGCGCGTTGGAGACGCCCTCGCCCTGGCCGCCGTCCATCACGACCACGCGGTCGATGTCCACGCCTTCCACCGCGCCCACGGCGATCTCGAGCAGTTCGGGGAGCTTCTCGGCCATGAATACGGCGAACGCGGCATCGCCTCCGGTCTGGACCTCGGCGTAGAGCCGCTTCAGGACCTCGACCTGGGCCTTCCCGCGCTCGAGGATCGGGGCCGCCTCGGCCTCCGCCCGCGCGAACGCGGCCATCTTCTCGGCCTTGGCGGGCTCGATCACGTCCGCCCGCAGACGCTGCTCCTCGCGCTCCACGCGCTTCATCTCGAGGATCTTCTCGGCCTCGACCTCGGCCTCCTGCGCCTTCACGCGCGCGATCTTCTCGGCCGTGTCGCCCTCGCGGTGCAGTTCGGCCTTGCGCACGCGCAGTTCGTTCTGGGCCTCGGCGATCTTGATCGAGGCGGCGGCCTCCCGCACTTCCGCGCGCCGCTTCGCCTCGGCCTGGGCCTCGCGCGTGTCGGCTTCGGCCTGGGCTTCGGCAATCTCCGCCTGCCGGATCGCCTCGGCCGACTTCTCCCGCCCGATCGCGTCCAGGTAGCCGCGCTCGTCGCTCACGTTCTGGATCTTGAGCACGTCGAGGTGGAAGCCGAGCGACGCCAGGTCCTCTCCCGCGTCCTCGGACAGCGCCTTGGCGAACCCCAGCCGGTCCTCGTTCACGGCTTCCGGGGTGAGGGTGGCGAGGACGCCTCGCAGGTTCCCGGTGAGGGTGTCCTGGGCGAGTTCACGGACCTCCTCCTCCGACTTCCCCAGCAGGCGCTCCACCGCGTTGTTGAACACCCACTCGGGTTCCGAGGCGATCTTCACGTTCGCGATCGCTTCGACGTTGAGCGGGATGTTCCCCTTCGAGAAGGCGTTGTTGACGAAGACCTCGATGGGGATGGTCTCGAGGTTCATGTGCTGGACCGTCTCGATGATCGGGATCCGGAGCGTGCGTCCGCCCGAGATGGAGCGGTAGCCGACGGACTGGCCGTCGGTCAGCATGCGGTTCCGGCCCGTGATCACGGCGGCGCGGTTGGGGGGGACGATGACGATCAGGTTCTTGATCGTGATGATCGCCACGAGCACGACGACGAAGAAGACGGCGGCCATCGTGACGGGGGCGGCCAGGACATTCAGAAAGTCTTGCATTTCAACCTCATTCCTCGAGCAGCTTCATGTCTACCGGCGCGACATCGGCGATGCCGTCCGTCATGCGCACGACGACGACCGACTGTCCGGCTCGGAGCGGCAGGTCGTCGGGACAGGTCGAGTCCAGGCGGGCCCGCACGCTGTAGCGGCGCTCCCCGCGCGACACCTTCACCGTACCCGCGCCGTCCGGCGCTATTTCCATCGTGACTTCGCCCGTCAGTCCCGCCAGCGAACGCTCTCCGAGCGCGGTCCCGCCGCCCGAGCGCTTGATGTAGCGGAAGGCCGCGCCGATGAACGCTCCGGAGGCGAGTCCGGTGACGCCGGCGATGGCGGCCGTGACGGCGGGACCCGTGAACCAGTGCAGGATGGCCCCGGTCGCGCCGAACCCGAACAGGGCGTAGACGACCGTCCGCAGCGAGAGGAGTCTCGCCACGTCGGCCGCTCCCCCCGCGTCCAGCTCCACGTCGACATCCACATCGATGTCCATGCCGTCCAGGAAGTCGCCGAACACGGACAGCGCGAGAAAGCCGCCGCCCACCAGGAGACAGAAGATGTATATCGTGAACATTCAGGCGCCTCCGCCGGACCAGGCCGCGGCCGTCTCCTGCACGAAGTCGTCGAATACGCGCGGCGCGTGGCCGAGCACGTGGCTCATCGTCGCGAAGTCCTCCTCCGTCGCGATGAGCCCGTCGGAGAGGAAGTGCTCCGACATGACCCGGAGGTCCCGCACGAGCCATTCCGGCAGGCTTCGACTCGCGCGCGCCTCCCACGCGTCGAGGTCGTCGCCCACGTACACGATCTCGCGGCCGAGGTGTTCGCTCCAGATGCGGGCGACATGCTCGGAGGTCAGTAGCTGGGGTCCGACCACGGGATACCGGATCCCCTCGTGGCCGTCGTCGAGGAGCGCGTTCACGGTGGCGTCGGCGATGTCGCGGACGTCGACCCGGTGCAGCCCCGCGCCCCCGAGCGGGGCGGGGTAGACCCCGGCTTCTAGCGACCGCTTGAGCCACAGGTCGTTCTGGAAGTAGTGGTTCGGTTCGATCGTTGACCACGGGACGCCGGAGGCCTCGAGTGCGGCGAGGATCTCCATCTTGCTCGCGAAGTGGGGGATGTGGGGCGCCGCGTGCGCGCGGTGCGCGGAATGGAAGACGATCCGCTCGACGCCGGCCTCCGCGGCCGCATCGACGGCCCCGATGCCGAGCCGCGCCTCCTGCGGGTGGAGGGCCGTGAGGAGGTGCATGCGCGACACGCCTTCGAGCGCCGGACCGAGCGTGTCGGGCTGCTCCAGGTCGCCTTGCATGAATTCGACGCCCTCGTGCGACGTCCCGGTCGACGCCCCGGCCCGGTCCGCCGAGCGCGTCAGGCACCGGACCGACGCTCCGCGGGCCACCAGGCCCTCGACGACGCGGCTCCCGACCGTTCCCGTCCCGCCGACGCAAAGCACGTCCGCCATCCATGCCTCCCGCTCTCCATTGGCTTCGACTTCCTCGATCCTGCAGGATCCCGACGATACGTGGCGCGCGGAGGGCGGGCGAGTGCCGCCCCGTATCGCCCGCCGCCGGCCTGCCGAGAGCGCGATGACACCCCGTTGACGGCCGCCCGGACTCTGGAGGGCGAAATCTCGGGAGACACGGGACGGGGGGTCCGTCCCGGAGGGTGGCGACGCGCGCGCCAGGCACGGCGGCGGCCGCGACCCGGCCTTCCGACGACCCGTGAAAGGGAGGGGACGATGAAGACGACGAAAGCGGGACGCTGGGTGCTGCTGGGCTTCAACCTCGTGCTGGCCACGGCCATCCTGGCGCAACCCGGACGGGCTGCGTCCGCGCGAGGCGGCGACGACTGCGTAAACGAGTGTCTTCGCGGATGGTCGGCGTGCGTCCTGGACGGTGAGTGGGACTGCAATCAGGAGATCAGCGAGTGCGTGTGGGGATGCACCTTCCCCACGTGGGGTCCTTCTTCGGATCCCTATCCCTTCTGACGGAGATCACATGAAGCTCGACAACACGGGGGCCGGCTCCCGGCCCCGACACTGGATGACACTCGCGGCGGCGCTGCTGGCCGCCGCATGTCTGGACGGCGAGAACCCTGCCCCCACGGTCGATTCGGCGGAACCGGGAGCGGACTTCGGAGCGGACCCCGCGCACCTTCGCGCGGGGCCGCCCCGCCTGCGGCTCGGAAGCGTGTCCGGGGATGGGGAGACGGATTTCCACGACATCGCCGGCGTCGTGGTGGACCGGGCCGCCGGTGTGCTCGTCGTGGCGAACCGGGGCGACGCCACGCTGCGCACGTTCACGCTCGACGGGGAGTGGCGCGGCACCCGGGGCGGCGCGGGCGGCGGTCCGCGTGAACTGGGAGAACTGACGGCGCTCTTCGGATACCGGGGCGATTCCGTTGTCGTATACGACGGCGAGCGGGGCGGCGCGTCCGTCTGGCCGTACGCCGGCGGGGAGGTGCGGCGCGCCAGGATGCCGATCTCCCCGGGGGACACCCTTCAATCCCCGCAACTGCAGGGCTCCCTGGACGACGGCCGGCTGGTGTGGGCGGTCGCGCGGCCCGACCGGAGCGTCGACGAGATCGGCGAGTCCCATCCCCTGCAGGTCGTCATCTTCCTGACCTCGGCCGAGGGAACGGGCTTCGACCCCGTCGCCGAGACCACGGGGGTCCGGGTCTTCACCTATCCCGGAGACGCGTACATCTCGGGCCGCATCCCGTACTCGCCCCAGCCGTTCGTGCTGCCCGGCGATTCGGTCCTGCTCTTCGGGTCCACGGAGCGTCCGCGCGCGGAGCGGGTGACGGGCGGCGGCGTGCCGCTGCCTCCGATCGAGTTCTCCGTCCCACCGGTTCCCCTGACCGCGGAGGACCGGGAGACGGCGCTCGCTCCCATCCGGGCCGAGATGAACCGCCAGCTGCCGGCCCAACTACAGGGCCGCATCGCGGCCACGCTCGACGTGTGGGCGTTTCCCGA
The DNA here is from genome assembly GCA_022825725.1 of Gemmatimonadota bacterium. Lineage (GTDB taxonomy): Bacteria > Gemmatimonadota > Gemmatimonadetes > Palauibacterales > Palauibacteraceae > Palauibacter. The sequence continues at coordinate 15,976 of JAJDWE010000051.1, read as the reverse complement.
CTCCTTCCCGCCTCTGGGAGGCGTGATTGCGGGCGACGACGGGCGCATCTGGGTGACGGACTACCGGTCACGAATGGACGCCCTGCGCGGCGAAGGAGAGGCCTCCGTCTGGAGCGTGTACGCCGGGCCGGGAAGCCCCGGCCGGGACGTCGAGTTCCCCGGCGGCTTCGATCTGCTGTGGGCCGACGAGACGGAGGCGGTCGGGGTGGTCCGGGATGAGTTCGACGTCGAACACGTCTGGATCGTTCCGCTGCCCGCGGGCGCGAGGTCGCCGGGGAGATGAAGCGGCCCGGAATCCAGGACCTCGGTCTCGCGGTGTGCTTCGTTCTCCTGGCGGTGATCGCCTTTCGTCCGTCGGGCGTGGTCGGCGGCCGCCTCGGCGAGTGGAAGGACGAGCGGCAGGTGCTCGCGCGCTACCGCGAGGAGTGGAAGCAGGCTGTCGCGGGTCGAAGGAGCGTGCTCGGCAGCGGCGGTGCCGCGCCCGCGATCTTCGAGTTCAGCGACTACCTCTGCCCGTTCTGCCGGCTCTCGCACGAGACCGTGAACGGGTGGGCGGCGTCGGGTGAAGCGAGGGTCGTGCTGGTCCATGTGCCTCTCTCGGACCGTTCCGCCGCTGCGGCGCGCGCGGCGATCTGCGCGGAGACCGAGGGGGCGTTCCCGCGCATGCACGACTACCTGATGACGAACGAAGACTGGAAGGCGGGAGAGGCGGACTGGGAATCCATCGCGACGGCGGCGCACGTTCCCGCGGGAACGTCCTTCACCCGGTGCCTGGACTCCCCGGCGACCGCTGAGCGCCTAGCCCGCGACGCCGCGCTCGCCGACCGCTGGCGGATCACCGCGACCCCGACCTTCGTCTCGGAACACGCCCGAATCGTCGGTGCCGCGTCCGAAACCGATGTAGAAGAGCTGCTCGGCCGCTGAGAACCGGTCTGGTTGCACACCGTCTTCCATCATCCTCGACACCCCGACATCATGGGAATCGTCGCCAGACACCGGATGCTGGACGTCGCTTATGCGAAGGCCGCGCTGAGGGCCGTGGACAGGCTGTTAGAGCGCCAACCGGGGGGAGGGGCAGGGAGATGAGCGAAGCCGACAGATACATGGCACTGCCGTACACGATCGAGGTCGAGCGCGATGAGCGCGGTCGCGACGCCTTCCACGTTGCACGCGTCGCGGAATTGGAGGGGTGTATCGCGCAGGGGCGGACGGAGGCCGAGGCGCGATCCGAGTTGCGTGACGCTCAGCGCCTGTTCATCGAGACCATGCTCGACAACGGCGTCCCGGTGCCGGAGCCCCGGAGTTCCCCTCCAGCCCATCAATGAAGGGGTACCGGCTACCCGTCGCCCTCGGACGCTCCTTGTCCCGGATCCTTCCAGCTTCGGAACCAGCCGGGAGCACGTCCGAGCACGAAGATCGCCACAAGTGAAACGAGCGTTGTAGTGGCGATGGCTGTCGCATAGGTCTCGAATCCCGCGAGCAACGCCAGATAGCTGAAGAGCAGAACCGCTAGCACGGCAAGGAAAGCGAAGATTTGTCCGAGCCGCCTTTCGACTACGGCACCGCGCAGTGCGGTCGTATCGCAGCGTTGCTTGTGGTCCGCGAAGCCTTCGGCCATGCTTACGATCCGATCCGCCGCGCCCGGCAAGACCTCTTCGTACCCCCGCAACTCACTGGGCTCCGGCAGGGGGGCTGATCGGACGGTGACTTCCTGCTGGGTTACCACGCCCGGCGGATTCCCGTGAGGTTGCGATCCTTGCTTCGCCAGAACGCGCGTGGGTTCCTTCGGGGTGGCGGCGAGGCTGCTCCTAGCTGTTTGGGCGGGGGCGTTCCGACGACGAGCTTGCTGCTTCTTCTTCCGCTTCTTCCGGGGCAACGTCCACCTCGTCCATGGCGCGACGGAGTGCTCTGCCAGTCTCTTCCCAGCTCTGGCGAAAAAGCTCGTCTACGTCGCGTGTATAGGTTTCGTCCAGCTTCACGGGGGCTGGCCAGATATCCAGGATGGATCCGGCACCCCTAAGCACGTTCATCAGGCGTTCGGCCATGCTCACTCCGGGGTTTGCGCCGGGTAGGAGGCGGCGATGCGGGTGAGTGCGTTGCTCAGGTCGGCCATGTAGCGGGGGATGTCCGGCTCGGCGATCGGGGGGCCGTGGATCGGGGCGATCCAGGCGGGGGGGTGTTGCTCCAGCATCGCGTGCAGGGCGCCCATGACCCGGTCCGGGTCCGCGTAGCGCAGCCACGGGAGCGTCTGTGCATGGAACTCATGCACGCCCTCCGCGCGTCCTTCCTCCGGGAGCCGTCCCCAGTCGACGTGGGAGGCGCCCGGGGCGTGGAGCGCGCCGAAGCCATCCGCGACGAACAGGGTGCGCGAGGCCTCGTCGTAGACCCAGGTCGTGTGATTTCGGTCGGCCAGCGGGGGGTCGAGGACGACGAAACGCCGGCCCAGCACCTCGGTCACGTCGCCGATCTTCGTGCGGCGGGCGTAGGGGAGGCCCTGGAGGTCGGGGTCGCCGCAGGAGGCGATGATCTCGAAGTCGCCCCAGTCCCGGCGGAAGGCGGGGATGTTGCCCGAGTGGGGATAGTCGGAGTGGGACAGGATGATGGCGCCGATACCGCGCCCGGCGGTGGCGTCGTGGATCCGGTCCGCGAGGCGCTGCCGGTGGTGGAAGGAGCCGGAATCCATGAGGATCGCCCCCTCCGGCGCGTCGACGAGGTAGACGGAGACGTGGATGTGGCCGTTCGTCTCCGGGAAGGACTCGTGGACCCAGGAGACCCCTCCGCCCAGATCGATGACGCTCACGGCGCGCCCCCGCTCACGCGAACGCGCCCGCTCACAGGACGCCCCCGCGCCCGCCCGCCGCCACCCGCCGCACGACCTCGTTCATGCGCTCGTAGTAGGGCGCCGCGTCCTCCCCGGGGATCGGGAGTCCGTGCGCCGGCGCGAGACCGTATCCGGCGAACTGCACGGCCAGGGCGTCCGTCGCCGCCGTGACCTTGTGGGGGTGGACGTACTGGAACCAGAACATGACCCGGCTGTGGAACTCCTCGAGGCGGCCCACGTCCACGACCGTGTCGATCTCGTCCGTGCGCCGCAGGCTCTCGCCGCTCTGGTGCGGGAAGCCCATCCAGTCGACGGTGAAGAGCGTGCGGGTCGTCTCCTCGCTCATCCACGTGTGAATCGCGGCGTCGAGGAAGGTCGCCTCCGGGAAGCGGACCCGGAGCCCGCCGAGATCGATCTCGTCCTCGGGCCCCACCTTCATCGCGTCGTCCAGGTGGTAGAGCGCGTGCGTCTCGCCGACGGCCGGGGCCACGAGTTGGCACTGCGGATAGCGCCGCAGCACCTGCATCGTGTTGCCCGCGTGCGGCACGTCGGGGTGCGAGAGGGCGAGGTAGTCGAGCGGCCGGTCCCCGAGCAGTGCCTCGAGCGCCGGGAGCAGGATGTGGCCCGAGGCCGGAGAGAGCGTGTCCCAGAGCAGCGTCCGCTCGCCCGTCAGCAGGTACGCGTTCTGCGGGACGTAGAGTTCGTTCCCGGGCTTGTACCAGTCCGCGCCGCTCTCCAGCACCGCGCGCGCGATCCCGGCCCGGTGCCCGCCCAACTCCTGGATCCAGTGGATGCCCGGCCACACGTCGCGCCGCCAGCCCGCGCCCGTCCGCGCCGCCGGCATCGGAGCCGCGGCCGGCGGCGTCTCGGTGTCGCTTCCGGGTTCGTTCATGCGCGGCAGTCTACGCGCCCCCGGCCCGCCGCCACCAGCCCGGGAGATCCGCGCCCGCCGGTCCTACTCGAGTCGGAAGTTCAGCGCCGCGGCAACCTCCGCCTGTCGTTCGTCGAGAGTGATGAACGAGACAGCCGAAGGTCTCGGCGCTACGCGCAGGGCGCACGCCACGTGCCAGAGATCCGCGCCCCGCAGGTAACCGGCTCGGAGTGCCGCCCGCATCTCTCGCGACAGAGGCCGATCCGGATGAACCCAGATGAACCTGGAAACGAGGTCCTCCGGAAAGGGTTTTCCCTCTCTGGCGCAGGCGGATCGCAGCTCCGCTTCCAGGAGGTTGGATGAGATCAGATCCCGGAACCCCCGCAATCGGCGGACGATCTCTTCGGCGCCCGGCTCGACGAAAGCGACCGAGATGATCGCGGACGTATCCACATAGGCGGCGCTCATTCTCCGCGGTCGGCCAGGAACCGCTCCAGCGCACCCGGCACCGGCGTACCGAGCTCGATGGGCTTCGGGTCCTTCGGACGGGGCGAGAGGATCCCTCGCCGCTCCAGATCCGCAAGTCGCTCCTCGAGATCCGTGCTCTCGCGCCGAAGCGGACGGATCTCCGCTACAGGTTCTCCCCGATAGGATATGGTCACGGTCTTTCCCTCCCGGACGTGGCGTAACACTTCCGAGAAACGGGCCTTCGCTTCGTAGGTCGAGTAGAGCAATTTCCCCCTCATTCTCCGCGGTCGGCCAGGAATTCGGCGAGCGTGCCGGGCTGCCGAGGCCCTGGCGTGAACGGCTCGGGCGGACCCACGGGCGGGACGATCGCCCCCCGGCGTTCCAGTTCCGCGACCCGCGCGTCGAGCGTGGTGGGTTTCTTCGATAACGGTCGGATCTCGGCCACGGGGTCTCCCCGATCGGATATGGTCACAGTTCTCCCCTCCCGGACGTGGCGCAGCACCTCCGAGAAACGGGCCTTCGCTTCGGAGGTCGAGTAGAGCAGTCGCATCGGATTATCCTAACCAGTCAGACCAGTCATTTCAATCCGGATCGCGCCCTGGACGGCGCGTCACCGTCATGACACGGCAGGGCGGGGCGGGCGACGAGGGTCAAGCGAGGGCGCTTGCAGGGGCTATCCAGGATAGGTCTATTTGTTCCCGTAGGGGCATCCTGATAGAAATTACGTGACTACGTCGGCCAAAGAAGGACAAATATGAGATACAAAGAAGCCGCCGCAACTGAGGTTGCATGTCGTTTGCTGGCGGCGGCCCGAGGCATGACGCGGATGAGGCTCATGAAGCTCATGTACATCATTGACCGGACGGCGCTCCTCCGATGGGGTTACTCCGTCACGGGTGACGCATACGTGGCAATGAAGCACGGTCCGGTCTTGTCGCGAACATTGAACAACATCCGAGAACAACGGGAAGAATCTCATTTTGGGGCGCTTTCGGAGGCGGAAATCGAATTGGTGGAGGAAGTGATTGCTCAGCATGGCCACAAATCGGCCAAACAGCTACGCGATTACACGCACACGTTCCCGGAGTGGTCGGATCCATCGCCTGCAAGGGTGAAGAGTATTTCGGTCCGTGATATCCTTGAGAAGAATGGGATTTCTGAAGACGAGGCGACGGGCATCATTGACGACATCAACGCATTTACTGTGATGGCTAGAGTGTTTTCGTAACGATCCCCTCTCCTTTCAACCCCTCACAACTCTACGTTACACGTTGAGCGGGTTGCGGGAGCAGAACCGGAAACGCGGGTACATGGTGGAGGTAGTGTGACATGTTGAGTCGTATGGATAGATGGATTGAATTGTCTGCTCGTTTACAGGCACGGAAGAAGAGGGGCGTTGGTCGAGGGGAAGCAGAGTTCTTTTCTAATCCTGATGTTTCCGGTGTAGTTGAGCCGCGTTCTTTTGCGGAAGATCGGATTGACATAAAGCTCGTGTTGCTGATGCGTCATGAGTACCCTGTAGAAGTTGTGAGCGAGTGTCGCAAGGAGCTTGTCTGGCTTTTGGGCGTAATGCGATCTAGACCTGTGCAGTTTCCATTGGAGACGCTGAGTTTGTATTTTCGGTTGTTGCGCGACGTGGATGCATATTTGAGCTGGTCGCGTGTTCGGCGAACATGTTGGATTTGGAAGAAGCAAATCGGCTGGGCGTTGCATGTTCTAGGAAAGAAGTCGAAAAACACTATCAAATGGTTTCAAGGCGAGGATGGACGAGATCGGTTGAAAGTGGGTGCAGGAATTGTTGCAGCGATAGCGGCCGTAGTGGCGGCATGGATTGCCGTTCGCTGAGGGAAGTACGAACGATGAACAAAGAGGCGGGTGAAGCGGGGGGCCGGCGGGGGAGTGGTTCAGGGAGCCGGGCACCTATCGGCTGCGGGGAGCTTCGCCCTGGCTTCACCCATGCGCGAGACGCATGCTCAGCGGCTCCGCGAGCCACCTTGGCATGATGGCCCGAGCGGCGGCGAGCTCCTCGAGGTCTTCTCCCGAGAGCTTCGGCAGGACGGAGTCGAGAGCGTCTTCGACCCCCTCGGGGCCGAGCCATGCCAGGGCCCGGATGACGACTCCCGTAATCCGGTGCGGAGCCGCGAGTTGCCAACGTGGAGCATGCTGGAGTTGTACCGGGTGTTTTCCGAAGTACAATCGCCGACTGCGGCCCGACGTAAGGTAGACCGAGCGGACAGGATTCTGTGTCGTCAAACCAAGCCAGTTGGCGGCACTGCCTCCGTTCGGGACGATGGTCTCACCCCAGAGTGCCGAAAGCGATCGGAGTGACTTCTCGATGCTCGGCGGACACGGCCCGAAGCGGGTCTCGATCGGGCGCATGTAGACCCCGTGGCAGATCCGCATCAGTCGGCCGGAACGAGCCAACCGGGAAAGCGCTTGATTCACGGCGGCGCGCTGGCCGAGGTGAAGCAGAGCGGCCGGGCAGATGGGCGTCGCTTCCGGCATCGCCTCGGCGTGCTCCATGATTCGTTCGGGTAGAGTCTTCATGGCTCCGTTTGGTCACGCGGCAGGCGGCCGAGGATCTTCTTGATGTCGTCGCGAACCTCGTCCATGAACCTCTTGAAGGTCGATCGGTCCGCATCCACGGCCCCGCGCCACTTGGCGTGGTACAGCATGTACCATCCGGCGCCGAGGAGGCCCATGACCAGGGTGCCGAGGATGAAAAGGGCGGCGGGAGGTAAGCCGGCGCTCATTCTCCGCGGTCGGCCAGGAACCGCTCCAGCGCACCCGGCACGCGTTCACCGGGCTTCATGGGTTCCCGGTGACTGGGAGCCGGCGTAAGGGCTCCCCGCCTCTCGAGCTCCGCAAGTCGTTTCTCGAGACGCGTAGCCCGTTCAGACAGGGGTCGGATCTCTGCTACAGGTTCTCCCCGATCGGAGTTGGTCACGGCATTTCCGTTTCGGATGAGGTGCCGAAGCCGAGACCGATTTGGGCGGCGAGGGTGAAGCGGGGGCCGGTGGGGGAGTGGTTGAAGGCGCCGGTCCATGTGAGGAGCCGGTCTGCGGAGATCCGCATGCCGTAGCCGCCGCGGAGGTCGAGCGCCCACGGGTCTCGGTCGGCGGCCGCGATCTCGGTGCCGTCCGCGGTCGGTATGCCATCGGCCATGACCTGGGTGGGGGCGTAGCGGCTCTCGATCCGGTCGCGCCAGAGGGCGTCTCCGCTGGTGGCGGCGTCGCCCCAGCGGGGGGACATGGAGAGCGACGGTCCTTCGCCGCCCGGGTTGCCGAGGCTGAGGGTGACGGCGAGGCCGCGCTCCTCGTAGCCGGCCGCGGTGTGGACGGCGAGCATGCGGCCCTGGGCGTCGATGCGCAGGAAGCCGGCGCGGGCGCGCAGGCCGCCGGCGAGTTCGAGGCCGTCGCCGGTCTGTCCGGCGCCGCCGTCGCGGCGGGCGTTCGCCTCGCCGAAGGGGGTGAGCGTGAGTCCTCCCAGGCGGAGGGACTGGGACATCTCGATGCCGACGCGCGCCTGGTTCACCGCCGCGGTCTGGCCGTCGAGGGTCTCGTTGCCGGTGTCGGTCGCGAGTTCGGCCCAGCCCCCGTCGGCGCGCAGGCCGAACTCGAAGCCGCCGCCCGAGGCGAGACGCTGTCGCAGTTCGACGAGTCCGAGCCGCAGGCCGAGTCCGCTCGTCTCCAGCCGGCCGCCGCGGTCGCGGACGTTCTCCGCGTCGCCCCAGCCGGCGCCGCCGGTCGCCCAGATGGAGGTCGAGCCGTTGGACCAGCGCAGGTAGGGGTGCACGGCGAGGAGCCGGGTGTCGAGCGATCCGGTCGCCGAGCCCGCGCGCCAGCCGCCGGTGCCCTCGCTGCGGGCCACGGCCACGCCGAGGAGCCACCGGTCGGTGAGCCAGGTGTCGACGCCGACGTAGCCGGTCCTGAGCTCGCCGTCGTAGTCGCTCGCGTCGGACGGTGCGCCCTGGAACGTCTGGACGTCGCCCTGGCCCCAGAGCTGGAAGCGCAGCCCTCCGCCGCCGCCGCCGGCATCCTGGCCGCCGCCGAGGGCGAAGAGGAACTCGGATCCGCGCAGCGGGTCGCGGCCGCCATGGAGGCGGACGAGGTCGCCGAAGCGGAAGAGGTCCCCGAGGCCCATGTCATCGCCGGCACCGGCCCGTCCGGCGGCGTGCGAGTTGTCCGCCGCGGTCCCGCCGGCGCCCGTGCCGAACCCGGCGCCGCCGCCGAAGCCCGGCGCGCCCATCGAGGCTCCGCCGGCGTACGGGGTCGCCTGCGACATGGCTCGCGAGGTTATGCCGGAGAGCCAGCCTTCCCACATTCGCTCGGCCTCGGAGCGCGCGGACCCCGTGCCCAGCGGGACCTTGCGGCCCAGCAGGGTGAGCCGGGACGACTCGTGGCGGCTCGCCTTCGCCCGCCGGCCCAGCGTCATGCGGGCGCTCGCCAGGTGCGACCGCGCCATCCCGGCCAGCGCGTGCGACACCACCTCGCGCGCCAGCCGGTCCGACACGCCCACCGCCACCGCCTGCATCGCCGAGAGACCGCCCGGATCCGCCGCGATCACCGTCACGACCGCCGTCCCGTAGCCCGCCGGCGCGAGCGTCAACACGCTCCCGGAGATCGACGCCTCCACCACCGACGGATCCGACGAGACGGCCCGGTACTCGAGCGGGTCCCCGTCAACGTCCGAGAAGAACGGGCCGATCTCGACCTTGGACGACTCGCCGCCCTCGTCGAGCGACTGGTCCGGGACCGTGCCGACGGCCTCGGGCGCGTCGTTGACCGGCAGCACCGTCACCGTCACCGCGGCCTCGGCCGTCCCGCCGTTGCCGTCGTCCGCCACGTAGGTGAACGCGTCCGTGCCGTGCCAGTTCGCCGCCGGCGTGTACACGACCCCGCCGCCGGCGATCGCCGCCGTCCCGTTCGACGGGGGCGACACCGACGAGACCGTGAGGCCGTCGCCGTCCACGTCCGTGTCGTTGGCCAGCACGTCCACGGTCACGGGCCGGTCCTCGAGCGTGGTCGCCTCGTCGTCCGTCGCCACCGGCAGGTCGTTCACCGGCGTCACCGTCACGACGGCCGTCGCCTCCGCCGTCCCCCCGTTGCCGTCGTCGACCGTGTAGGTGAACGAGTCCGTTCCGTGCCAGTTCGCCGCCGACGTGTAGAGCACGCCGCCCGCCACGATCGCCGCCGTTCCGTTGGCGGGGGGCGACACCGACGTCACCCGCAGGGTGTCCCCGTCGACGTCCGTGTCGTTGGCCAGCACGTCCACCGTCACGGCCACGTCCTCGTCGGTCATCGCCGCGTCGTCGTTCGCCACGGGGAGGTCGTTCACCGGGATCACCGTCACCTCGACCGACGCCTCCGACGTCGCGCCGTTGCCGTCCACGAGTTCGTAGGTGAACGAGTCGATCCCGTGCCAGTTCTCCGGCGGCGTGTAGTACACCCCGCCCGCCGCCAGAAGCCAGGTCGTCCCGTACTCCGCCGCCGACACGGACGACACGCGCAGGCCCGTGCCCTCCGGGTCCGCGTCGTTGGCGAGCACGTCGATCGTCATCGCCACGTCCTCGTCGGTCGAGACCGTGTCGTCCGCCGCGACCGGAAGCTCGACGACGTTCACGACCTTCACGACGATGTCCGCCTCGTCGGAGTCGCCGGCCGGATCCGTCGCCTGCACCGTCAGGTCGTAGCGGTTCGGCGGCGTCTCGAAGTCCTCGCCCGGACCCACGTACATGAGGGCGCCGTCGTCCGGATGGATCGCGAAGCGGGTGCTGTCGCCCGCCACGAGGTCGTAGGACAGGTCGTCGCCGTCCGGGTCCGTCGCCGACACGACGCCGAGATCCACGACCCGCAGGCCGCTCCCGTCCATGTTCTCCGGCAGGTCGAACTCGTACTCGGACAGCTCGAACGTCGGCGCCCGGTTCGCCGGCGCGCCGCCTCCTCCGCCACCGCCACCACCGCCGCCGCCGGTGGCGCCGGAAGTGCTGCCCCAGTCGGACCACGGGCTCTCGCCGTCGCCTTCGGCGCGCACCTGCACGACGTATGCCGCGTCGGCCGTCAGGTTCGTGATCGTGGCCGAGGTCGACGTGCCCGGGTTCGGCGGGCCGTTCGCCTCGCCCTCCTCGACCCAGTCCGCCTCGTTCGGCGGCTCCGAGGTCCCCTGGTAGTAGCGCAGGTCGTAGTCCCTGATGGCGCGCGCGCCCGTGTTCGAGGGCGCCGTCCAGGTCACCGTCAGGCTCGTCGCCGACGCCCGCGTCACCGTCGGCGCACCCGGCGCAGACGGCGGCTCCGGCACGTTCCGGATCCGGATCGTCACCTCGTGGGTCGCGTCGATCGTGTTGTCCGGGTTCCCGTCGGTCACCTGCACCGTCACCGCGTAGCTGCGCTTCGTCTCGTAGTCGAGCGATGCGCCCGAGGCCACCGTGATCGCGCCCGTGTTCCGCCCGATCGCGAACGACCGGTGGTCCGTGCCCCCGCTCGCCGTGCTCGCCAGCGTGTACGTGAGCGCGTCGTCGTTCGGGTCCGTCGCCGCCACCGTCCCCACCACCGTGCCCGCCGCGCTGTTCTCCCGCACCGACAGCGACGACCGCGTCCCGTCCGGGAACGTCGGCGCGTCCCGGCCCGCCAGGACCCTGATCCTCGCGTCGGTGGTGAATTTGCCGGCGGTCGTTTCCGTGAAGTCCGCCACATCCCCGCCGCCCGCGGCCCGAAGCGGGTTGGCCGGCGGCTTCGCGTAGTTCAGCGTCAGATCCGAGGTGGAGAGGTCGGGCGGCGACGACGCCAGCCTCACCGTCACCTCCGTCCCGGAGACCGACGTCGTGCCGGTTCCCGGGATCGTGTACGGCGCCTCGACGCCGGTGGGCGTGACGTTTATCGAGAACGCGCTCCCCGCCGGCGCAGACGTCGCGTCCAGAACCTTGCTGAACGTGACCGTCATCGTCGAAGCTCTGATCGCCGCGAGATAGAACTTCGGCGCCGAGCCCGTCCGGCTGCCGTCCACCTTGTGGCCCGCGTCGGCGCTCCTCCCGGTGTGCGCGAGGTTCGCGTCCACCTGCGTCGCCGCCACCGCCGACCGGATCGTCCCGCCGTTCAGCTCCAGCGTGTTCGCCGTCACCGCGATCCCCGCCGTCGACGTGTCCGCCGCCGTCACCGTGTAGGCGAAGTAATGAATCAGATCGATGGTGCGCTCGTACGACGCCCACCGCTCCCCGCCGGTCCCCGACTTCAGGTCGATCTGCAGCCGCGGCGTGCCGCCGCCGGTCTCCACGCTCACCCTCTCGGTGAACGCCATCCGGAGGCGGATGATCTCGCCGAGGCCGTACGTCTCCGCCGTGCCGTTGTTGTCCGCATCGACCCCCGGCTCCGAATCGATCAGCATCCATTGCACCTTCGGCTGCGGCGTGTTGTTCGTCACCGACTGCCCCGTGAAGTCCGCCACCCTGGGGCCCGTCCCCTCCTTCCGAAGCGGGTTCGCGTCGTCGCCCGCCGCGTAGCTCACCGTGATCCCCGTCTCGCCGTAGTCCACACGCTGACTCAGAGTCAGTATCACCTGCGTTGCGAATGGGGCATCGCGCGAGAACACCGCATGCTCCACGGTCGTCGGGCTCGCCGTGCCCGACACCGTGAAGCGGCTCCCCGCGGGTGGGTCCGCCTCATGCGCCCCTTTCACGGACAGGCGGGCGTCAAAGGTCAGCGTCAGAATCGTGCGGTTCACCTCCGCGCCGGTCACGGTGGGGGGCGTGTTGTTCGTCACGGCCTGGGCGGTGAAGTCGGCCACCTTCGTGCCGTTTGGGCGCTGGAGCGGGTTCGCGTCGGTGCCCTGCGTGTACGCCACCGTGATCCCCGTCTCGGCGACGCCCACGCGCGGGCTCAGCGTGAGGTTCACCTTCGTCGCGTCGCCGCGCGGGATCGCGACCGCCGTCACCGTCGTCGCCGCGGCCGTGCCCGACACCGTGAACCGGCTCGTCGCGGGCGCGGCCGTCGAACTCAACTCGGCGTCGAAGGTCAGCGTCATCGCCGTCCCGTTCACCGACGCCGCCGACACCGCGGGCGGCGTCACGTTCTCCACATGCCGGTTCGTGAAGTTCGACACCTGCGTGTCGCTCAGGTTCTGGAGCGGGTTCGCGTCGGTCCCCTTCGCGTAGCTCACCGTGATCCCGGTGTCGTCCGCCCCCACCGCCGAACTCAGCGTGAGGTCCACCTTCGTCGAGTCCGCGGCCCGGAACGCCACCGACGACACCGTCCGCACCGGCGTGAGGCCGCCCACCGTGAACCGGCTCGTTGCGGGCACCGTCGACGTCGGCTTCAGCTTCTCCGTGAACGTCAGCGTCAGCGTGGAACCGATCACCTCCGCGGCCGAGAACGCCGGCCCCGTCGAGGCCCCGGTGATGGTGATCGTGAACGTCTGCTTCGCGGTGTCCATGGGGTCGGGCGTGTCGCTGGCGTCCTGCGTATCCGCGTCTTCGGCCGTGTAGGTGACCGTGGAGGAGCCCGCCGTCGTCGGCGTGCCCGAGACGGTGCGCGTTGACGGATCGAACGACAGGCCCGCCGGCAGGCCGGTCACCTTGTAGAAGTAGGGGTTGGGGAGAGGGGTGCCGAAGACCGTGTTCACGTCTCCGCCCGTCGCCGCGGGAAGGACGAACGGCGTGATCTCCTGATCCTTCGTGAAGCTCCGCGCGCTCACCGTCGACAAGGTCGGCGCGCCCACGGGGTGCGGTATGCCGGACGTCGAGAATATGATGTACGTGCTGGCCGAGGCGCCGTGAGGGTCCGTGGCCGTCAGGTCGACCCGTGCGTCGGTAGGAGTCGTGAAGGCGGAGAAGCCGTTGAACTCCAACCGGCCCCCATCACCACCCGTTGTGCCCGGCCGCCCGGTGGTCGGCTGGGTCAGCCTCGGCAGGCCGCTGGAAGTGCGAACGTTGTCCGGCAGCGTGTAATCCATCGAGATGATCAGCTGTTCACCGTCACGGTCGTCGAACATGGCGATCACTTTGTTACCGCCGGACCGGGTACATTCCGTTGGATATTCCGTCGTCTCCGACCCCCGCGTTATCATTCTGCCTGCGTTTACCAGGGTTCCCGCCTGCGCGTTCACGGTTGCCCATGGCGTGGTCGTGTCGGTCTTGACCTGGCAGTCGTCGTCGCTTCCTTGGCTAGCCACGTGCTCGAGCACACGCGGCGCGTTGTTGTTCGTCGGTGCCGTGGCCGTCGTCTGGCTCCCCGAGGCCGACCACGGCCCCTCGCCTTCCGCGTTCGCCGCGCGCACCTGCACCCGGTAGGCCGTGTTCGCCAGCAGACCCTTGATCGTGTCCGACGTCGCCGTGCCCGGATCCGGCAGCCCCCCGCCTTCCCCACGTCCGACACCCAGACTTCGGTGCCCGTCGGGTCCGCGCTGCCCTTGAAGTAGCGAAGGTCGTAGTCCGTGATCGTGCCCGCCGGCGCCGTCCAGCTCACCGCCAGGGCCCCCGACGTCGATCCCTTCGTGACCGTCGGCGCCCCCGGCGCCGTCGGCGGGCCCGCGGGCGCCCTGCTCCCGTCCACCTTGTGGAGCGGGTTGCCCGAGGTCCTCCCGGACTGGCCATGCTTGGTCAGCAGCGCATTGTTGGCGTCCGCATCCCTGATCGTTGCGCTGCCCCCGAGGAACAGCACCTGGTCGCTCGACGAGTTCAGCGTCTGAATCCACACCCCGTCCGCGTCCGTGTCGGCGGCCGCCACCGTGTACTCGAAGCGCAGCGTGTTGCCGCTCACGCTGTGAAGCCGGAGCACCTTCCGGCTGTTGCTCAGGTCCGCGTCGTCCGTCCCGAGGTCCAGGCGCAGCTTGACGTCGTTGTTGCCGGTCACGGTGACCGCCTCGTTGAACGTCGCCTCCACCGCGATGGTCTCGCCCACGCCGTAGGTGTCGGTCGTGCCGTTGTTGTCCGCGTCGATCGAGGGCGTCGACACGATGTCCAGCGACTCGATCACGGGCGCGGCGCCCGCGATCACGATGTCGAACGTCTGCCGCGCCGCGTCATTCAGGTGCCCGCCTTCGGAGTGCCGGTTGTCGGCGTCGTCCACCGTGTAGGTGACCGTATTGCCCCCCGCCGTCGTCGGCGTGCCCGACACCGTGCGCGTCAACGGATCGAACGACAGGCCCGCCGGCAGGCCGGTCACCTTGTAGAAGTAGGGGTTGGGGAGATCATTGCCTCCGACAGCCACGTCGCCGCCCGTCGCTGCGGGAAGGACGAAGGGCTCGATCTCCTGATCCTTCGCGAAGGTCCGGTCGATCGCCGTCGACGCGAAACTCGGTGCGCCCACCGTGTTCCCTATGGTGTACACCTCGAATACGACGTGCCCGGTGACCGAGGCGCCGTGAGGGTCCGTCGCCGTCACGTTGACCCGGACGGAGGTCCGCTCACGCGTGGCGAAGCCCCGGAGCCTCACGTGGCCCTGGTTACCGCCGAGGCCCGGCTGCGCGGCAGGCTGAATCACATAGGGAGAACCGTCGTACACGCGAACATTGTCCGGCAGCGTGTAGTCGATCGTGAGGAGCAGCTGTTCCGCGTCCCGGTCGTCGAAATAGGGGTGGTGTCTGTTACTCGCCCCGGTACAGCTCGCCGGCCATTCCGTCGTCTCCGATCCCCGCGTTATCCAACGGCCGATCGACTTTTCAGTTCCCGCGAACGCATTCTGGGTTGTAAAGGGTGTCGTGCCGGTCTTCACCTGGCAGGCGGTGTTCGTATCTCCGCTCTTGGCTTCCAGCATGCGCGGCGCGTTGTTGTTCGTCGGCGCCGTGGCCGTCGTCTGGCTCCCCGAGGCCGACCACGGACCCTCGCCGTTCGCGTTCGCCGCGCGCACCTGCACCCGGTACGCCGTGTTCGCCTTCAGACCCTTGATCGTGTCCGACGTCGCCGTGCCCGGATCCGGCAGACCCCCCGTCGCCGCCACGTCCGACACCCAATCGTCGGCGTCCGTCGGGTCCGCGCTGCCCGCGTAGTAGCGAAGGTCGTAGTCCGTGATCGTGCCCGACGGCGCCGTCCAGCTCACCGCCAGGGCCCCCGACGTTGATCCCTTCGTCACCGTCGGCGTCCCCGGCGCCGTCGGCGCCCCCGGCGTTGTTGTCGCTGTCTTCGCGAAGCCCTTGACCGCAAACCGCAACGAGCCGTTGTCGACCGTAAAGCTGCCGGAACTGGTGTAGGCTCGGTGGCGACTGACATTCGCGATGCTCCAGCCGGTCGCGGCACCGGAGTCCTCGGCGTCCGATGTCGTTGCGCCGATCCCGCCGCCGGCGGTCCCGGTGCTGGACCGATCGAAAACCACGGCATACGTCGAGTCGGCGAGCAGGTCGATGCCCGATGTCGTGAAGGTGTTGGTTCCGTCGGCCAGAGTGGAGGGGGGCGCCAGCGTGCCCAGACTGCTGCGTATGCCGCCGTCGGGGTTCACGGGATGAATGCGTACTTCGTAGGTCACGGTAAGCGACGACCCCGACGGGAAAATGATGTCCACGCCGGTCAGCTTGTAGCCGTGGGTGTTGCTACCGACGGTGAACGCGTTTAACCAGTCGTTATGGATGCCTTGGTTGCTGGCCGACTGCCCGATGTTGCTTACCAGCGTGACGCTAGACTGCCCCGCCGCCGGAAGTGCCGCCGCGGCGAACGTCAGAACGGCCGCCGCGAGGAGCGGGAGCGCGCGGCGCGGGGAGTGTCAGATTTTCTGTGTAAATGGCCCTCTCACTCATACGGGCACTCGGCCCTCGAACACGATCGACAGGTGGTTCAGGGCGGCGGTCCAGTCCTGAACGGGCCGGGTCCAGCGCTGTGAGGCCCTGTCGATCGC
>JAJDWE010000049.1 GCA_022825725.1 Gemmatimonadota bacterium | reverse complement strand
GGGCGCAGCGTCGTCGTGCCCGGGACCTATCACGAAGTCGAGGCCAACCGGATCGGGGCGTTCGAGGCCATCGTCGCGATCCCGCGGGGGATGGCGCAGCGCGCCGATGTCGTGTTCCTGATCTTTCTCATCGGCGGCGCGTTCGCCGTGTTCGATGCGACGGGGGCGCTCCGGCGCGGCATCGCCTGGCTGGTCCGGGTGCTCAGGGGGAATGAAATCTATGCGATCCCCGTCGTGTGTCTCGCCTTCGGGGCGGGCGGCGTGACGGAGAACATGCAGGAGGAGATCATCCCCCTCGTGCCGGCCCTCATGCTTCTCACGAAACGGCTCGGCTACTCTCCGATGGTCGGAGTGGCCGTGAGCGCGGGCTCCGCGTTCGTGGGATCGGCCTTCAGTCCCATCAACCCGTTCCAGGTCGTGACCGCGCAGAGGGTCGCGGAGGTGCCGCTGGGCTCCGGCAGCGGGTTCCGCCTGCTGTTCCTGGCCATCGCGCTCGGTCTGTGGATCTGGTGGACGATGCGCTACGCCGCCCGAACCCGGGTCGCCCCGGAAGAGGCGGACGCCTCCGAACCCGATGCCGCGTTCGGCTGGAGGGACGGGACCATCTTCGCGATCGTCGCCGCGACCTTCGGCGTCCTCGTGTGGGGGCTGCTGTCGCAAGGGTGGGATTTCGACCACATGTCCGCGCTCTTCTTCATCATGGGCGTCGTGGTGGGGATCATCGGGCGGCTCGGCGTCACGGGTACGGCACAGGCCTACGCGGAGGGCTTCCGTTCGATGGGGTACGCGGCGCTCCTCATCGGCTTCGCGCACGCGATCTACGTGGTCATGGTCGACGGACGCATCATCGACACGATCGTGCACGGGCTGTTCGTCCCGCTCGCGGATCTGCCGCTCGCGCTTTCGGCCATCGGCATGTCGGCCGCGCAGGGCGTGCTGCACTTCGCCGTGCCCAGCGTGAGCGGCCAGGCCGTGCTCACGCTCCCGGTCCTCGTCCCCCTCTCGGACCTGCTCGGGCTCTCGCGGCAGATCACGATCCTCGCCTACCAGTACGGGGCCGGGCTGTGCGAACTGATCACGCCCACGAACGGCGCGCTCATGGCGATCCTGGCCGCGAGCGGCGTGCGCTACGAGTCGTGGCTGCGCTTCGTCATCCCGCGCTACCTCATGCTGATGGCGCTCGGAGCCGTCGCCCTCGTCATCGCCCTCGCGATCGGCTACAGCTGACCCTCACGCGTTCCCGCGGGAACGTCTCCCGCGGGAACGTCCCTCGTCTGAACTCGCCTCAGAAGCTGCCTCGATCGGCCGAACAGACAGGCGCCGTCCCGAGCCATCCCGTCGCCCAGCCAGCGGGGCCGGCGGCGGTCCAGGCGTCGCCGGCGAACCAGTCCATGGCCGGCTCCCCGATCGGCGCGCCCGGCGGCGCGTTCGGCGTCCCAGGCATCTCGTAGGGCGCTGAAGGCTTCTCGAGGAAGCGCTCGATGTCCCGGTCGACCAGTTGCACGAAGGCTGCGTCGCGCTCGGGCGGCGGGTTCGCGGCCATCTCGGCTCTCAGCTCCGCCAGCTTCCGGGTGGCAAGGGCCCGCACGTGCGGCATGGACGCCTGATCCGCCAGCGCCATGATGCGGTCCACGAGCACTCGGTAGGCGGCGAGCCGCAGTTCGGTGTGATAGAGCGTCTCGTCGGGCTCCGGACGGACGGCATCGACCAGCGCCGTCAGCACCTCGGCGAGCCCCGGCAGTTCGGGATCGAGCGCGTGCTGCTGCACGAGCCGCGCCGCGCGCGATGGCTCCAGCACTCGCGACACCGTGTGGTCCGCCGCGACGACCGCCGGCGTGACCGCATCGAAGGCCTGTCCCGTATAGCGCGGGAAGGTCTCCCGCGTGCGGCCGAAGCCGGGCGGCCGGGGTGGCATCAGGTCGAGCACCCCCGCCGGCACCGCGAGTTCCCGCACCGCCAGCGTCCGGCCGAGCGCGTCCAGCGCCGCCCGCTGCGACTCCCCGGAGACCCGCTTCATGGGCGTCCGCCCGTCTCCGCGGAAGGCGTAGACGTATTCCTGCCCACCGAGCAGCGAGGCGGCCGCGTCCACCTGGTAGCGATGGTGCATGTACAGCGGGACCAGCGCCTCCTCGACCATCACGATCGGCCGTCCCGCGCGGATCGCGGCCTCCCCGAACCGGTCCAGCGAGTGCCGCCGCACGTCCATCATCCGCTGGAGTTCCGCCGCCGCGTCCACCCCGTTCGACCACTGGTCGGCGCGGGCGTGGATGTTGACGTCCTGGTTCGTGAAGTAGATGAGATCCTCGTCCCAGGCCTCGTCCAGGATCCGCTGCAACTCGGCGGCCTCGTCCGTCCCCTCCGGGAAGTCCGAGTAGCCGTACACGATCGAGACCGCGTCCCACTCCCCGATGTCCACGTCATAGACCTCGGAATAGTCGAGCCGGCCATCGTCGCCCAGCGTGACGAGCGGGTGTGGATAGTCCATGACCGAGATCCGGCCGCGGCTGCTGTCGTAGTAGTTGTGGCCGAGACCGAGCGTGTGCCCGACCTCGTGCGCCGACAGCTGCCGGATCCGCGCCAGCGCCCACTCCGCCAGATCCGCCGGCACTTCGTCGCCGTTGGCGTAGGGGGAGAGGAGACCCTCGGCGATCAGGTAGTCCTGCCGCCATCGGAGCGAGCCGAGCGTCACCACCCCCTTGAGGATCTCGCCCGTGCGCGGGTCGATGACGGAACCGCCCGTGCTCCAGCCGCGCGTCGAGCGGTGCACCCAGTTGATCACGTTGTAGCGCACGTCGTGCGAGCTCACGCCGTCCGGCAGCATCTCCACCTGAAACGCGTCCCGGAAGCCCGCCGCCTCGAACGCCTGGTTCCACCACCGGGCCCCCTCGAGCAACGCCGTCCGGATCGGCTCCGGCGCCCCCGGATCCAGGTAGTAGACGATCGGCTCGACGGGCTCGCTCATGGCCGCCGACGGATCCCGCTTCTCGAGCCGGTGCCGCCGGATGAAGCGCTGGGTCATGTCTTCACCGAGCGGCGCGGAATAGTCGTCAAAGCTCATGGCCCCGTATCCCGACCTCGAATCGAAGGCCCTCGGCGTGTACTCGCCCAGTGCCGGCAGCTGCACGAACGAATGGTGCAGGCGGATCGTGGCGGACTCGCCGGTCGCCGCCACGTTCCCGACTCCCTCGAACGCGCTGCCCCCGCCCCCGAAACCGCCGAATCCGCCCCCGCTCCCCGGCTGCCGGACGAACGTGAGCGACGCCTCGATCTCCGTGTTCTCCGGGAACCCCATCGTCATCGGCAGGTGGACCGCGCTTCGGCCCGCGTCGAACCGGTACGTCCCGGGCCGCAGCCGCTGCGCCCAGTTGATCATGTCGCGCACGAAGAAGTCCGTCCCGTCGACGAGCACACGGCCATCCGTCTCCGCGGCCGCCGTGAAGCCCCACAGCGTCGACGGCGCGAACGCGTCCGTCACCGCCTGCACTTCGCGCGGGTTCGGGCTGCTCGCCCGGAAGTCGAGGTTCGGCTGGACCAGCAGCACCTTCGGCCCGACCCGGTGGAAACGCACGAGGCGCGAGCCGGCGAGCGCCCCGCGGTCGAGCCCGATGTCGTTCGACCCCAGCCCCGAGGCGAGGCCCGTCGAGTGGAGGATGTCCGTGTCCCACCGCGAGATCTCGAGCCACAGCTTGCCGCTCGAGGCTTCCCAGTACATGGGGATGAAGCCGTCGATGGCCCGCATCGAGGCCGTCTTGTCTTCGATCGACGGCAGTGCGCCCCCCGGGTCCTGCGCCAGGATCGAACCGGGGCTGAGGAGGAAGAGGAGAACGGGAAGCAGCTTCCGGAAACGGGTCACCGAGTACACGAGATCCTCCTGGAGAGGGGAAGTGGACGACGCCCCCGGGGCTGAGGGGGAACAGGCCTACACATTACGATGGCGGACAGCTACCGGTCGATTGCCCCGGTGACCTCACCGATGATGTCGGACATGTACGCTCCGTGGTCGCCGGGGCTCGGTCCCAGCCGGACGATCACCAGGTTCTGGGACGGGATGATGGCCGTGTACTGCCCCATGGCCCCCGCCGCCCAGTAGGCGTCGTCCGGGGCCCTCGGGAATGCCCCTCCGCGATTCACCCAGAACAGCCCGCCGTAATTCAAGAGTTCCGCGCCGGGAGCCGGCGTGCTGATGAAGTCGACCCAGCCCTTCGGGAGGATGCGGTCGGACCCGCCGTCGGGGGTCGGCCACACGCCGTCCCACAGGTGGAGGAGGCCGAACCGGGCCCAGTCCCACGCGCTCCCGTAGTCGTAGCCGGTGATGATGAAGTTGCCCCACGCGTCCGTCTCAAGGACGTAGTCCCTCGCCCCGATGCGGTCGAACAGGATGCGCTGCGGGTAGGTGAGCCAGTCGTCGCCGCGCGCCTCGACGGCCTGCCGCACGATGCGCGTCGCCGTGAGCGGGTCCGAGTTCCGGTAGCGGAAGACTTCCCCCGGTGCGCGGTCCATGGGCTGGTCGATGGCGTGCTCGAACACGTCGATCCCCTCGAAATAGATCCGGGAGTGTTCGTGCGCATGCGTCCAGCGGAGCACCGGATCCGAGCCCAGGTTCAGGAAATCGAGCCCGGAACTCATGTTCAGGAGGTCGCGGATGCGGATCTCCCGTCGGGGGTCGTCGTCCCCCTGCCATTCGGGCACCGGTGCCGGGTCGTCGAGTCCGACGTCGAGGTGACCGGCCTCGATCGCCGCGCCGACGAGGGCGCTCGCGATGCTCTTCCCCTGTGACCACGAGATCTGCGGTGTGTTGCGCGTGAAGCCCGGGGCGTAGCGCTCGCCGAGGATCTTCCCGGCGTAGATGACGACGACCGCCCGCGTGTTGTGTTCGCTCTGAGCCATCGCCCAGTCGAGAGCCGCCTCCAGAGCGGCCATGTCGACCTCGGCGGGCGGCGGGTCGTGGTACGCGCCGACATCCCCCGTAGGCCACGCCGTCGCCTCGGGATCCCGGCTCAGGCGCTCGACGACCACGGGCTCGAAGGTCACATCCTCGAACCCGTCCGGGAGGATCGTACACCCCTGGTCTCCGTTGTACTCCGCGTACTGCGTCGGGACTCCATCTCCCGAGACCGAGGCCGTCCGCGTCTCGAAATCCACCGCGTACTCGAAGTCGTCCTGCCAGTCGAACCGGTCGAAGGGGCGGATGTCCTGCGCTACGACTTCCTCGACGGAGCGTTCGTAATCCCGGCCCACGACGAACACGCCGGCGCAGAGGTGGTGCACCGACATCCCGGCGACGTGCCCGCGGATATGGGCCTCGTCTTCCACCTCCGTTTCGCCCCGTGCGTCCGATTCCGGCGAATCCGGCTGTGGCGCACAGCCGGGCACCAGGAAGGAGACCGCCGCGACCAGGGTGCCGACGCCGCCGCGCAGAAGGGCGGACGGGCTAGCGTTCGATCGCATCGGTCACCTCGCCGATGATGTCCGACAGGTACGCGCCGGTGTCTCCGGGGCTCGGGCCCAGGCGGACGATCACGAGATCGTACGAAGGGATGATGGCCGTGTACTGTCCCATGAAACCGGCCGCCCAGTATGCGTCCTCCGGCGCCCGGGGCAGCGAGCCGCCTCGGTTGAGCCAGAACAGCCCGCCGTACTGGAGCGCTTCGGCGCCGGGAGCCGGTGTGCTCACGAAGTCCACCCAGCCCTCGGGCAGGATGCGGTCGCTTCCGCCGTCGGGCGTCGGCCACACGCCATCCCACAGGTGGAGGAGGCCGAACCGGGCCCAGTCCCAGGCGCTCCCGTAGTCGTAGCCGGAGATGATGAAGTTGCCCCACGCGTCCGTCTCGAGGACGTAGTTCCGCGCCCCGATGCGGTCGAACAGGATGCGCTGGGGATACGTGAGCCAGTCCTCCCCCCGCGCCTCGGCCGCATGTCGCACGATCCGGTTCGCCGTGAGCGGGTCGGAGTTGCGGTAGCGGAAGATCGCGCCCGGCAGGGTGTCCATCGGCTGGTCGATCGCATGCTCGAACACATCGATCCCCTCGAAGTAGATCTGGAAGTGTTCGTTCGCGTGCGTCCACGACAGCGAGTCCGCCAGGCCCAGATTCAGAAAATCGAGGCCCGAACTCATGTTCAGGATGTCCCGGATGCGGATCTCCCTGCGCGGGTCGTCGTCCCCCTGCCATTCGGGCACGGGCACCGGGTCGTCGAGTCCGGCGTCGAGGTGGCCGGCCTGGATCGCCGCGCCGACGAGGGCGCTCGCGATGCTCTTCCCCTGGGACCACGAGATCTGCGGCGTATTGCGCGTGAAGCCGGGTGCGTAGCGCTCGCCGAGGACCTTGCCCGCGTAGATGACGACGAGCGCCCGCGTGTTGTGCTCGCTCTGGGCCATCGTCCAGTCGAGGGCCGCCTCGAGCGCCTCCATGTCGACCTCCGGCGGCGGCGGGTCGTGGTAGGCGCCGACATCGCCCGTCGGCCACGCGGTGGCGTCGGGATCGGGAATGAGCCGCTCGACGACCTGCGGTTCGTACGTCACGTCGTCGAGGTCGGCCGGCAGGATCGTGCACCCCTGGTCCCCGTTGTACTCTGCGGAGCGCGTGCCGAAATCGGCTGCCGACACGGAGGCGGTGCGCGTCTCGAAGTTCACCCCGTACTCGAAGTCATCCTGCCAGTTGAACAACGGGAAACGCCGGATGTCCTGCGCCACGACCTCGTCTACGGAACGCTCGTAGTCGCGTCCCACGACGAAGACGCCCGCGCAAATATGGTGCGCCGCCATCCCCGCGATGTGCGACCGCTCGTGGGCCGCCTCGTCTTCCGCGGGCACGCTGCGTTCTCCCGCACAACCGGTGACCAGGAGCATGCCGCCCACGGCAGCGCAGACTCGAAAACGGTAACGGATCCCCGACCGAATCCTCATGCGAACCCCCATTGCCTCGTTCAGGCGACCGGTCGTCGGCCCCGTTCGTAGCTGAGCGCATCCAGAGCGCTTGGCGCAAGGGTCCATAACGTTTCGGGAGGGATCCGTGTCGTTTCGGGTGAAGGGGCTGCACCCGACGCAAAGGGAAGCAGGCAGGGGAAGAAGGCAGGGAACGGGCAAGGAAGAAGGCAGGAAAAGGGAGGATATCGATGAGAAAGACGATCGGAGCGTTCGCTCTCGTATTGGTCGCACTCGCCGCCGCGGCGCCGCTCGAGGCGCAGGCTCAGCGGGGCGCCCGTGGCTTCGGCATGAGTCTCGACGACCAGATGACCGCCCTCACGGAGCAGCTCGCGCTGGATGAGGAGCAGGTCGTGAAGGTCCGGGAAATCCTCGAGACCCAGGCGGAGAGCCGCCGCGAGCGCTTCCAGGCCGCGCGGGGCTCGATGGACCGGAACGCCATGATGCAGATGATGCAGGAGTTCCAGCAGGAGACGGAGACGAAGCTCGCCGAGGTGCTGAGCGAAGAGCAGTTGGAGAAGTACCGGGAATACGTGGCCGAGCAGCAGCAGGGGCGTCGGCCTCCGCTCTCCCTCTGACCGCGTGGGGGGCTACCTCGAGGCTGGCGCCCGCACGGTTGCCGGCCTTGGGCCGCCCTTCGGCGCCCGCCCCCGCTGGACCAGCACGACCCCCGCCACGATGATCACGGTGCCCGCCAGCATCGGCAGCGTGAACGCCTCGCCCGCGAGCCACCAGCCCAGAAAGAGCGCCACGACCGGGTTCACGTACGCATACGTGCCCGCGGCCGCCGGCCGCACCGTGCGCAGGAGCCACATGTAGGCCGAGAAGGCCACGATCGACCCCATGGCCGCCAGGTAGGCGAGCGACAGCCACGATCTCAGGGATACGTCGTCGAGCGACAGGCGGCCGAACTCTCCCGCCGCCAGTCCGATGAGCACGAGGATCAGGCCCCCGGCGGCCATCGTCAGCGCCGTCCCGTAGAGCGGCGGCTGCGGCAGGGCGGCCCGCCGGTTGTACATGGAGCCGATCGCCCAGCAGATCGATGCCCCCACGACGACGAGCGCTCCGGCCGCGACCTGGTTCGCGCTCGCCCCGCGAATGCCGACTTCCGCCCCGGAGGTCCCCACGAGGAGCGCCACGCCCCCGAGGCCCAGCACGAGTCCCGCGATTTCCATGGGGCTCGCCGTCTCCCGGTCCGGGCCCAGGCGCGCGATCGCGACGAGCCACAGCGGTACCGTGGCCACGAGCAGAGCCGTGAGCCCCGAGGGCACGAACTGCGCCGCCCAGCACACGAGTCCGTTGCCGCCCACGACCATGAACACGCCCGAGATGGTGGCAGCCCTCCATTCCGAGGGTTTCGGGACCGGCGCGCCCCGACGGCGGGACACGACGGCGAGGATCACGCCCGCCGCCAGGAAGCGCGTTCCCCCGAGGAGGAAGGGCGGGATCGTTTCCACGCCGAAACGGATGGCCAGATAGGTCGATCCCCAGACCAGGTACACCGCCGCGAACGCGAGCAGCAGGGCCTTCGGGGAAGCCGCCTGCGGGCTCGGGTTCAAGCGCGGGTCCTTCGGTCGCGGGCCCGCGTCACGGCGTAGATGCCGAGGCCGACGGCGATGAGCCCCAGTCCCAGCCCCGCTTCGAGGGGTCGGTCGCGGAGGATGTAGGCGAGCGTCCAACCCGTCACCGCCAGGAAGATGAGCGGCGTGACGGGATAGCCCCAGGTCCGGTACGGTTCGCCGGCGGCTCCATCACCCGTCGCGGACTGTCCGCCCGAGGCCTGCCGTCGGCCCGAGGCCTGCCGCCGTCGCAGGAGGAACACTCCGCCCGCCGCCAGGAACGTGTTGAGGCCCATCGTGAAGCCGGAGAAGACGAGGATCGTTTCGAAGGACTCCGTGAGGATGAAGAGGAGGCTGATCGCGGCCTGCGTGAAGATGGCCGCCCCGGGCGTCCCGCGCGCGTTGATCGAACTCAGGAACCGGAAGGTCGGGTAGTCCTCGCCGATCGCGTGGAGGACGCGCGGGCCCGCGAGCACCATGGCGCTCACCGTGGAGACGAGGAGGAGCGCGAGGGTGATCCCCATCAGGTCGGCGCCCACCGGCCCGAATATATACCCCGCCGCGATGTATCCCACCTCCAGCCGTCCCACCATTTCCTCCGCGGGGGCCGCCCGCAGGAACACGTAGTTGAGTCCGACGTAGAGCAGCATCACGAGCAGCGTCCCGGCGGCCAGCGCGCGGGGGAGCGTCCGCCGCGGGTCGCGGAGTTCGCCCGTCACGTACGTCGCGGCGTTCCACCCGGAATACGAGTACGACACGAAGATGAGAGACACGGCGAACCCGGCGGAGAACACGTTCGACACGCCGTCCGCCGAGGGGAGCACGCCGACCTCCCGGGGTTCCGCGACGAGAGACAGCCCGGCCGCGACGAAGGCGAGGATCAGCGCGACCTTGGCCGTCGTCGACCAGCGCTGAAAGCCGCCCGAGGTGCGGTGCGTACGTCCATGGACGACGGAGAGGAGCACGACGAGCCCGACGGCGAGCCATCGGGCGGGCAGGACCGGAAAGACGGACGAGAGGTATGTCCCGAACGTGATCGCGGCCAGCGCCGTGGGGGCCGCGAACCCGATCGTGGCCGAGATCCAGCCCGAGACGAAGCCGGCCGCCGGGTGGTAGATGTGCGAGAGGAAGGTGTATTCCCCGCCCGAGCGCCGGATCGTCGATCCCAGCTCGGCGTAGGTGAGGGCGCCGCACACGGCCGCGACCCCGCCCACGACCCACAGCATGAGGAGGGCGAACCCGGACCTCAGAGACTCGAGCTGGAATCCGAGGCTCGTGAAGACGCCGGTTCCGATCATGTTGGCGACGACGACCGCCGCCGCCGTGTGGAGGCCGAACCCGGCGCCGGCGGCCCGCCGGGGGGCGTTCAGGGGATGGTCTCGGCCAGGCCCGCCTCGCTCACCAGCAGGAGGAGGTTCGCCTGGATCCCGAGGTGGCCGTCGCGGTTGATCCACCATTCGGCGGGTGAGTGGGCGCCGCCTCCCACGCCGCCGCTTCCGATCGTCACCGCGGGGATGCCGAGTGCGATCGGGATGTTCGAGTCGGTGGAAGAGCGCGTGAGTTCGGGCTCGGTCCCGAAGATCCGCATGACCTCGATCGCCCGCTCGACAAGGGGATGGTCGTCCGCGACCTCCCCCGAGGGACGGTCTCCGATCTGGTCCAGTTCGAGTTCGATCTCGGGTCCGGCTCGGCGCAGGGCGTTTTCCTCGTCCAGCGCCCGGCGCATTGCCCCCCGGAAGGCGGCGTCGATGCGCTCGAGGCTCTCCGCGCTCTCCGAACGCATGTCGACCTCCATCCACGCCTCGAAGGGGATCGCGTTCACCGAGGTCCCGCCTCCGATCCGGCCCACGTTGTAGCTCGTGCGAGGCCCCGAGCGGGTGAGTGTGTCCGCCACGTCCTGAAAGTGGCGAACCCCGCGTCCCAGCGCGTGGGCCGGGTTCGCGAGTCCGAACGCCCCCCACGAATGGCCGCCCGGACCCCGGAAGATGACGCGGAAACGATGGGAGCCCAGCCCCTTGTTCACGATTCTCCCGAGTCCCGTGCCGTCGACGTCGATCCAGGTGTGGATGGGATCCGCCCCCTCGCGAAACAGGTGTTTCATCCCGCGCAGGTCGCCGAGCCCTTCCTCTCCGACCGTCCCGATGAACTGAACGTCCGCCTCCGTCTCGATGCCGGCGGCCTCGAGCGCCCGCAGCACCGTGAGGACCGCAATGAGGCCGCGCGTATCGTCGCCGATGCCGGGGGCGAACAGCGTGTCTCCGCGCTGCTCGACCGTCACGTCGACGAACTCGGGGAACACAGTGTCGAGGTGCCCCGACAGCGCCACGGTCCGCCGCTCCCCCTCCGGCGTCGACCCCCTGGCGCCGCCCCGGCCGTACCGGATCCCGATCGCGTTGCCCTCTTCGTCGATGAACACGGAGTCGGCGCCGGCCTCGCGGAGCCACTCCGCGTAGACCCGGGCACGTTCGTCCTCCGTGAAGGGGGGCGCCGGAACCTGCGTGAGTTCGATGAGTTCGCGAATCGTCCTCGGCTCGAGTTCCTCGATGATCCCGAAGGCGCTCTGCACGGCGGGATGTTCGGCGAGGCGCCGAACGTCGTCACCCGGCGTCTGGCCGGTCAGCCCGGAAGCGCCACCCGCGAAGAGGGCGATGCCGGCGAGGAGCGAGACGGCGGATCCGGCAACGATCCGGGCATGTGGTGCGTGCATGGATTCCAGGCCTCCCCGATGGTGGATCCGCGCGGCCGTGCCGTCCGCCGCCCGGGACGCAAGCTGTCGGTCTCCGCGAAGCTACCGGACGCCGCGCCCCGCGCCAGATCCGGGCGCGAGGCTGCTGGGGCTCAGTTGCCGAAGCGGGCGAGGATCCAGTCGGAGATCGTGTCGAGGAAGCCGTCGACGAAATCCCGCTCCAGCGTCGCGTACTCGGCCGGGGACCCGGTCGTCGCGGCGTGGAAGAGGTGGTTGGCGCCGGGGAGCACCTGGACGGTCGCGTCCGGGTTCCCCGCCAGCGCATCTTCCAGGGGCGGCCGGTTCTGGTCGACGAGGACCTGAAGGTCGAGCCCGCCGAAGAGCGCGAGCACCGGCACCCGCGTTCCCCGGATCCCCTCGGTCGGGTCGTACGTGAGAAAGAAGCGGAACCACGGGGTTTCGACACGGTCGATCTGCCCCTCGATCTGCGTCTCCACGTAGATGTCGACATCGGAGATCGCCGCGCGCTGCGCCTCGGGCAGGTTCTCGATGCCCTCGCGGATCTCGGCCCCAAGCTCCTCGCGATACGCCTCGAGGCTCTCCCCGGCCTCCAGAGCCGCGAACAGACGGCGCTGGAAGTCGGTGTTCCATGCGATGCGATCTTCAGGCACGCCGCTCGCGCGTTGGATGGCCGCGGACTGCTCGTACAGGATCTCGGTGCCGGGCACGGTCGAGCCGGCCAGCAGCACGGCGAAGCGGACCGCTTCGGAGCGCGAGGCCGCGATGGGCGCCACGATGCCGCCTTCGCTGTGCCCCACGAGGCCGACCCGGGCCGGGTCGACATCGGGATGCTCCGACAGGCGCGCGAGACCGGCGAGCGCGTCGCCCGCGAAGTCGGCCGAGGTCGAGGTCGAGACGCTCCCCGACGAGCCGCCGACGCCACGATCGTCATACCGGAGGACCGCGATGCCTTGCCGGGTGAGGTGATCCGAGAGCACCCGAAAGATGGGAAAGCCGGCCACCACCTCGTCCCGGTCCTGGGGCCCCGATCCGGTGATCAGGACGACGCCCGGGAACGGCCCCGTCCCCTCGGGCACCGTCAGCGTGCCCGCCAGGCGGACGTCGCCGTTCTCGAACGACACCTCTTCCGACCGGTAGGGTGCGGGCTCTTCAGGCTCCGGCTCGACGCGGTCGGCCCGCGTGACGGAGAAGCTCGTCGTCAAGACCCCCTGCGCGAACTCGCCCTCGATCGTGTCTCCTTCAAGGGCTCCATCCCACACGGCGAGACCGATGGGGGCATCGAGTTCGAAATGCACGCGGCCGTCATCGTAGGACACGGCCGTCAGTGGAAGACCCAGCGCGCCCTGAGCGGGGATGTCCATCGTGGCGGAGAGTACGCCATCGGCGCGCTCGAAGGTGACCGCGAAGGGCAACTCGCCCGTGAGGAGAACGACGGATCCCGCCCACCGGCCCTCGACGCCGGCTCCTTCCGCCGGGTCGGGATCCGGCTCCTGCGCCAGCACCGGGGAGGAGAGCACATACCCGGCCGCGACCAGCATTCTCAGAGCCACGGTCAACTCTCCTCGACCCGGACGGCGGAGCCGTAGACCACGATCTCGGCGGTCCCTCCCAGGATATAGGAGGTGGAAAAGCGGACGCAGAGGATCGCGTTCGCGCCGGCCGCCTCCGCCTCCGCCTCCATCCGATCGACCGCCTGCTCCCGCGCTTCGGCCATCATCTTCGTGTACTCCTGGATCTCGCCCCCCACGATGGTCTTGAGGCCGGCGAGGATGTCGCGGCCCAGGTGGCGCGCCCGGATCGTGCTGCC
The DNA here is from genome assembly GCA_022825725.1 of Gemmatimonadota bacterium. Lineage (GTDB taxonomy): Bacteria > Gemmatimonadota > Gemmatimonadetes > Palauibacterales > Palauibacteraceae > Palauibacter. The sequence continues at coordinate 28,558 of JAJDWE010000049.1, read as the reverse complement.
GCGGACGAGGCCGTATTCCTCGAGGATCCGGTATCCGGCGAGGTCGTTTCGGGAGGTGATGATCATCGGATCACGTCCTTGTAGGGGTCTTTCTTCTGCATGAACAGGCGCTCGCGAACGACGGAGACGAAGAGGACCACGAAGCCCGCGATCAGCGCGAGCATGCCCCAGCGAATGTACGCGGGCATCGTCGTGTCCCGAATCAGCTCGGCCACGGCCGTCCACAGCGCCCACGTCCCGACGACGATCGTCCCCAGCGAGACCAGAACCCAGCCGATGCCGCGTTCAAGCCGGCGATAGACGTGTTCCCAGTAGCTGTCCCAGGTTTCCTCCGGCGGCTTCAGCGGAGTCATGGTGTCGGTGACCTCCTTCAGGCGCTGGTACGTGGCCAGTTCGTCGCGAAGACCCGGGTCCTCCCCGAGCGCGGACTCGAGTTCGAGGCGTCCCTCCCCCGAAATCTCCTGATCCAGTTCGGCCATCATCAGATGGCGCACCCGCTCGTCGCCGGGCGGATTCACGTTTCTCTCACTCATCGCCCGAACCTCCCTCCCGGCCGGGACGGGTTCCCGCCGTTTCGATCTCGCGCGCGAGGGACCGCCGCGCCCGATAGAGGCGCGACATCACCGTGCCGATGGGGATCCCCAGCAACTCGGCGATCTCCCGGTAACGCAGTTCCTCGAACTCGCGCAGGACGAGCGTCTCCCGTTCCCGTTCCGGCAGGCGTTCGATGGCCGCGCCGACCTGTTCGCGCAGTTCGGTGCGGATGACCGCCTGATCGGGGCTGAGAGGGCGCCGCCCCATCGTCGTGTCCGTAAGCCAGCTGCCGGCCTTCTCGAGCTTCAGTCGGCGTGAGCGCTGGTCCCGCGTATGGTTGAAACAGAGTCGTCGGATGATCTGGTACAGCCAGGGGAAGAAGGGACGTTCGGGGTCGATCCTGGCGCGCGCGCGGAATGCCCTGGCGAAGGCCTCCTGAGAGAGGTCCAGGGCGTCGTCGTGGTTCCCGACGAGGCCGAGCGCGGTATAGTAGGCACGCTGCATGTATCGTGTGACGAGTTCGCCGAAGGCCGCACGCTCGCCACGCTGCGCGCGAAGAACGAGCATCCGGTCGGTTGCCTCCGAGCTGTTCAATTGTGGCTCCCATGGTCGCGGGCACCGCTGTGGATCTGTGGTGACTGTTCGCTACGCGAGGGTTACACGAGGCCGCGAAGTTTATTCACGGATCAAGGAATCGAGAGACAGGATGAGCGAGTTCCCGGTCGGAGCAACCCTGCAGCCCGAAATCGTTCCCTCGCGCTGGACGCTCATCCGCGACGTGGCCGTCTTTCAGCTGAAGCTGCTCCTCGATGGTCTGAGGGATGCGCTGCTGCTGCCGATCTCGCTCTTCGTCGCCCTCCTCGACGTACTCGGAGTCGGGCCCCGGGCGGGCCGGCAGTTCTACGATCTGCTGGAGTGGGGGCGCCGGACGGAGTACTGGATCAACCTGTTCGGTGCCACGGATCACGTTCGTCCCCTGACATCGGCCCCGCGGCCCGGCGTCGATGCGCTCGTCGACCGCCTGGAGCGGCTGGCGGTACAGGAGTATGAGAGGGGAGGGATCACGGCCTCGACGAAGGATGCCGTGGACCGTGCCCTCGACCACCTTACGAGGCGCGGACCCTCCGACGGCGATCTCCCCGGACCGCCGCCGTGAGCCGGAGTTCCGCCGAAAGCGCGTGCGCTTCCAGTCCCTCCAGTCGGGCGAGCGCGGCGGTGTCCCGCAGCAGGTCCTCGTAGGCGTCATCGTCGGACGAAAGCGACAGCCACGTCGGCCGGCGCAGGAACGAGAACACGGAGAGTCCCGAGTCGAACGCCGCGGCGCCCGAGGTGGGAAGCGTATGGTTCGGTCCGGCTCCGTAGTCGCCGGCCGCCTCGGGTGTGGCCGCTCCCATGAAGAGCGATCCGTAGCGGTGCACGCGCGGAGCCAGCGCCTCGGCCCGCTCGCCGTGCAGGTGCAGGTGTTCCGGGGCCACCGCGTCGCAGATGGCGGCGGCCTCGTCGGGGCCGGCCGCGAGGAGGGCGCCGCCGGCCGCCAGGGCCTGACGCGCGATCGGTGCGGTCGGGAGCGCGGCCAGCTGCCGCTCGGTCTCTTCGCGCACGGCCTCGACGGTCGCTTCGTTGAAGGCGCACAGAAGCGGGACGGCGTCGGGGTCGTGCTCGGCCTGGGCGAGCAGGTCGGCCGCGACGCGCGCCGGCTCCGCATCCGGCGAGGCGACGACGAGCAGTTCGGATGGGCCGGCGATGGTGTCGAGGCCGACCCGGCCGTAGAGGAGGCGCTTGGCCGCGGTGACGAACCGGTTGCCCGGCCCCACGATCTTCTCGCAGCGGGAGACGCCTCCGACGCCGAAGGCGAGCGCGCCGATCGCCTGCGCGCCGCCGATGGCCAGCAGGCCGTCCGCGCCGGCGATGAAGGCCGCGGCTTGGACCGCCGCGGTCGGGCGCGGCGATGCGGCCCACACGTCGTCCACGCCCGCCACCCTCGCGGGGATGGCGGTCATGAGGACCGAGGACGGGAGGGGGAAGCGGCCGCCGGGCGCGTAGCAGCCCGCCGCTCCGACGGGCACGAGCCGATGGCCGCCGCGACCGCCCGCGACCGGCGTCTCAAGGTCGGTCGCGGATGCCCGCTGGGCCTCCGCGAACGCGCGGATCCGGTCCGCTACGCGGTGCAGCAGCTCGCGGTCGTCGGCATGCAGTGCTTCCGCCGCGCGCTCGAGAGCCGGCCGGTCGAGGAGCAGATCGTCGCCCGGCTCGAGGTCGCCGAACCGCTCGGCGTGCTCGCGGAGCGCCGGCTCCCCGCGCCGCTCGACATCGTCCAGGATCGTCCGCGCGACCTCGAGGGCCGCCCGATCGAGCGCCGGCGAGCGCACCGCCCGCACCGCCTCATCGAGGCCGATCGGCGGCAGGATCCCGCCCGCCACGGCGGCGGGAGCCGAAGCCGTCCGACCGGTCGCCCCCCCCGGCGGCCTCGGGGCTCGACGACGCACCTTGAGGGCGCGCCGGTCGAGTTCGAGACGTACATCTTCGAGGGAGCCGCCAGCCTTCAGGAGCCGCGTGAGGGCGAAGTAGTAGAGGTCCGCGAACTCCGCCACCGCGTCCGCCTTCGATCCGGCTTCGGCCAGTTCCTGCGCTTCCTCGACGAGTTTCCCCCGCAACAGTTCCGGATCCCCGGCGAGCCGTGCGGTGAGCGAGCCCGGCTCGGGGTCGGCAAGCCGCTCGCGCAGGCGGGCCTCGAGGTCGGCCGGATCGTCGAAACACGTCCGGGTGCCCGTGTGACAGAAGCCGGTCCCGTGCTGTCGCACCGTGAAGCGCAGCGTGTCGCGGTCACAGTCCGCCGCCACCCGGACGAGTTCCTGTGTGGCGCCGGACGTCTCACCCTTCCTCCACAGCCCCCGTGAGCGGCTCTGGTAGACGCCGCGCCGTTCCCTGACCGCGGTGCGGAGGCTCTCCGCGCTCGACCATGCGAGCCCGAGCGCGCGCCCGCCCGTGTCCTCGACCACCGTCGCCCAAAGTCCGTCGGCCCGGTCGGAGTTCAGCGGAGCCGCGATCGCGTCGCCCAGCTCCATGCGTCCGCTGTAGATCGCCATCCCCACCTGCGCGTCCGCGCCCATTCGGTCGAGCGCCGCGATCTCCGAAACCTCGCGGACGCCCCCCGCCACCGTGACGCGGGCGGATCCCGCAGCCGCGACGAGGGCGGGGACGCGATCCAGCGGGATCCCGCCCAGCGTGCCTTCGACCTCCACGAAGGTGACCAGGTAGCCGCCCGCGAGACCATCGAGCTCCTCCATCCGCCCGATGACGCCGCGACCCGTTCCGCGCCGCCAGCCCTCGACGACGACCTCGCCATCGCGCGCGTCGAGCGCGGCGATCACGCGCTGGGCCGGAAGTCCGCCGAGGAGCTCGGGATTCGCCGCCGTGCCCAGGATCACCCGCCGCGCCCCCGCGTCGAGCCAATCGAGCGCCGCCTCGCGGGACCGAATGCCGCCGCCTACCCGACACGGTGCGAGCGGCAGCAGTTCCCTGATGAGGGCGGCGTTGTCTCCGCGGCCGAGAGCGGCATCGAGATCGATGATCGCGACTTCCCCCGCGACCGCGAACCTCTCCGCGAGAGGGCGCGGATCGCCCGCGTCGATTTCAAGCGTGGCGCCCTGCCGAAGCTGTACGGCCCGCCCGCCCATGAGGTCGATGGATGGGATGATCATCGACGCACCGCGACGCCGAGCTGCTGAAGTCGATCCTTGAGCCTGCCGATCGACCAGTCGCCCTGGTGGAAGATCGACGCCGCGAGCACCGCGTCAGCACCCGCGTCCACCGCGGCGCGCATGTGGCCGGGGTGCGCACCACCTCCGGAGGCCACGATCGGCACCGGCACGGCCTCGCGGATCGCCCCGATCAGCGCCAGGTCGTAGCCGCTGCGCGTCCCGTCGCGGTCGAAGCTCGTGAGCAGGATCTCTCCGGCCCCCCTCTCCGTCGCCTTCCGGGCCCATTCCGCCGCGTCGAGCCCGGTGCGGTTGCTCCCCGAGTGGGTCAGGACCTCGAAGCCGCTCGGAAAGCCGTTGGAGGGCGCCCGCGCGGCATCCAGCGCGAGAACCGCGCACTGGGCACCGAAGCGCGACGACAGTCCCGCGAGAAGCTCGGGCTGCTCGACGGCCGCGGTGTTCACCGACACCCGGTCCGCGCCCGCCTGCAGCAGGGCGCCCCCGTCCTCCACCGTCCGCACGCCGCCCCCGACCGTGAGCGGGATCGAGATCTCGTCCCGCACGCGGCCGATCGTCTCGAACCGCGCCAGCCGTCCGTCCGCCGTCGCCGACACATCGAGGATGACGATCTCATCCGCGCCCTGCCGCTCGTAGCGCCGAGCCAGAGCCGCCGGATCGCCCTGGTCCGCGAGATTCGCGAAGCGGATCCCCTTCACGACCCGGCCGTCCTTCACGTCGAGGCACGGGATGACGCGGACGTTCAGCACGCGGCCGCCATGCGGGCCCGATCCGTCATCCCCTCCGAGGCCTCCGCCGCCGCCGGAGCCTCCTCGAGCCAGCGGTTCAGCAAGGCAGCGCCGATCCGTCCCGACAACTCCGGATGGAACTGGCACGCGAGGACCCCGCCGCGCTCGAACCCGGCGACGAAGCGGGTCCCGTGGCGGCCGGTCGCCCCCGTCCAGCCCGCCGGAACCTCTTCCAGCCGATAGGAGTTGGCGAAGTAGACGATGCCCGGGCGCAGGAAGACGGCCGCGGTCGGGGCCGCAATACGGTTCCACCCCAACTGGGGTACGCGGCCGGCGCCGGCGAGCCGCACCGCCCGCCCCGAAACGCAGCCGAGCCCGGGAGTGCCGGGAGCCTCGTCGCTCGCGTCGCACAACAACTGCAACCCGAGACAGATTCCCAGCGTGGGCCGGAGCGATTCGACACGGCGGCGCAGCGCCTCCTCCCAGCCCCGGCGCCGCAACTCGGCCATGCCGTCGGCGAACGACCCGACGCCGGGCAGGACGACGTACTCCGCACGCTCGATGTCGACCGCCGAATCCAGGACCCGCGGCGTCCGCCCGAGCCGCCTGAAGGCCGACCGGACGGCTTCGAGATTCGCCACGCCGGTGGGGACGATGCCGACTTCCCCTCCCGTTCCGATGCGGGCGGCAGTCATGGCGACACCGTCTCGAGGATCTCCACCCTCGAGTCCTTCCCGGCCTGCGCATCGGGGTCCTCACCCGAATCCAGGATCCCCTTCGTACTCGGGATCCCGGTCGCGGCGCGTCGACCGACCGCCTCGGCGAGGGCCAGCCCGAAGGCCTTGAACGCGGCCTCGGCGCGGTGGTGGTCGTTGTCTCCCCGGATCACGTCGAGGTGCAGCGTGAGGCGTGCCGCGGTCGCGAACGACATGAAGAAATGGCTCAGATTCTCCGTCGCCACGGTTCCCAGCATCTCCCGCCGAAGTCCCAGATCCACGGCGGCGAACGGCCGGCCGGAGAGATCCACCACCGCTCGCGCGAGCGCCTCGTCGAGAGGCGCGTAGGCGTAGCCGAAACGCCGGATCCCCCGCCTCTCCCCCAGCGCGTCCCTCAGCGCGGAGCCGAAGACGAGTCCGCAGTCCTCCACCGTGTGGTGATCGTCGACGTCCAGGTCTCCGCGGGCGCGGAGGTCCAGCGTCATCCCGCCGTGGAAGGCGGCGGCTCCGATCATGTGATCGAGGAAGGGCAAACCCGTCTGCACGCGACTCGGTCCGCGGCTGTCCACGTTCACTCGTGCCTCCACGCGGGTCTCGAGCGTCTCCCGCGTTCGTTCCCCCGTACGGGGGGCACCATCGTCGGCGCTCATCGAACTCCTCTTCCGTTGATGGTCGAAGCCGCGGCCGGGGCGTCCGCGGCGATTACCGAAAGAAGGCGTTGGAACACACCCTCGTCCCCGGGAAGGGTGATGCGGACCAGATCCCGCCGGTCCGCGAAGAGGCGTACCGCGATCCCGGACCGTCGGAATCGGCGCTCCAGCGCCGCCGCATGTTCCGTGGAGGCGAGGATGAAGTTCGCCTCCGAGGCCAACGGCGCCGTCCCCGCTTCGCAGAGCGCCGCGTAAAGCCGATCCCGTTCGGATCGGACCGCCGCCACGTAGTCCGCCGTGATCCGGTCGCCGAGTTCCAGCGCCCTTTCCGCGAGCCAGACCGACGGGCTCGAGAGCGGAAACGGGGATCCCGAGGCCCGCACCGCGGCGATCGCCGTCCGCGACCCCACCACGTAGCCCACGCGAAGCCCCGCGAGCCCCCACGCCTTCGAGAGCGTCCGCACCACGAGGATGTTGTCGCGCTCCAGGAGCGCCGCCGTCGGATCGCGATCGGCGAACTCCACGTACGCGAGGTCGGCGAGCAGCATCGCGCCGTTCGGCAGTCGCTCCGCGATTTGCAGCATCCGCGCGGCGGAAGCGACCCGGCCCGTGGGATTGTGAGGGGAGATCACCGTCACGAGTCCGGTCCGCTCGCCGAGCCGGTCGAGCGTCGGTTCCAGCGGGGCGGGATCGTCCAGCGTGGGGATCTCGCGCACGCGTCCGCCCGCGAGCCGGGCGCAGGCCGGCATCATCTGGAACGTCGGCACCACGGTGACCATCTCCCTGCCGCCGGCGAGCCATCGCCTGCAGATGCGGTCGATGGCGTCGTCCGCGCCGCCGGTGACGAGGACGCGATCGGCTCCGACGCCCCAACGGCGGGCCAGACGTCGCTCCAGCCCACCGGCGTCCGGGTATCGCGTCAGCGCCGTCGCCGGCACGCGGGCGAGGAGAGGGACGAGTTCGGGCGCCGGGAAGAGACGCTCGTTGTGGTCGAGTCTCAGCAACTCGTCGGCCCGGACCTTAACCGCCGCGCGGCTCATGCGACGATCTGCCCCGGTGCGGTCACGACGAGATCCGTGCCCCCGCGCGCCTTCACCAGCGGAATCAACGTCGGCAGGGCGTCCCGGAGCACCGCAACGCGAATCGCGTACCCCCCGTCCCCGTGCAGACGCGATACCGTCGGCCTGCGCATGCACGGAAGGACCGCCACGAGATCGTCCAGCCCCCCGGCGTCCACATTGAGTTCGAGCATCACCCGCCGCCGGGCCTCGATCACGGATTCGAGCACCAGAACGAGGTCTTCGATCCGCTCCCGGTGCCGCGCGTCGTCGAGGGCACGCGGGTTCGCATAGAATCGAGTCGAGGAACGCATGACCTCGTCCACGATCTCGAGGCCGTTGGCCTCCAGCGTGGCGCCGGTGGCGGTGTTGTCGACGATCACGTCGGCGTCTTCGGGCGGGAACACTTCCGTGGCGCCGTAGGATCGAACGAAGGTGGCGTCGAGTCCGCGCGCCTCGATCCAGCGCGACGTGAGACGCCGGTACTCGGAGGCCACGGTGAGGGGCACTCCCGGCGTCAGCCCTCGCTGCGCCACGGAGACGGGCGCCGCCGCCACGACCCGCACCGGATCGAGGCCGGTATCGAGCAGTTCAACGAGCGCTCCGTCCAGTTCCGCAACCCAGTCCGCTCCCGCGAACCCCACGTCGCGCGAGCCGGCGTGGAGCATCTCCACCACGTTCTGCGGCTTGAGCAGCTTGGCGCTGAATCCGGCCACGGAGATGGACGGACGGTAACGGCGCTCTCCCAGGTCCACGCGCACGCCGGCGGCGGTCAACAGGTCGAGTACGCCGGCCTGCATGCGTCCCTTCGGAAGGGCGAGTCTTGTCGTTTCGTGGGTCATTGTCGTCGGCTCTTGGCCGACACCGGCGGGGAGGCAGCGAAAAAAAAGCCGACCCCCTCGGGGCCGGCGTCGATCGTTCGCAACCTTGGTTCAGGACAAAGCTAGACGATCACCGGCCTCCGCTCGGGCGATGGTAGTAATAATGGCGAAAAAACGCATGGGTGTTCGTCATGGCCGCGGAGGATCGCACTCTGCCGCTTGCCTGTCAAGTGTGTATGCTAGTGGCTTCGCGCCGGCTCGTGCCGGATCCCGACCACGTTGACTGCGGACGTACGATGGCCGATTCGATGGCGGGCGAGTTGCAGGGGCCGACGCCCGAACAGAGTCGAGAAACCCGGGCGCGCGTGGCGCCGTGGATCGAACGCACGCCGGTGCGGCGGTGGGTGCCCGACCCCGGAATCGCTCCGCTCCCCGCAGGGTCGGACATCTTTCTCAAGCTGGAACTCTTCCAGCGCACGGGTTCCTACAAGGTCCGGGGCGCTCTGAACAACGTCCTCCGCGCGGACGCGGGGACGCTGAAGAGAGGGGTTACGGCCGTGAGCGCCGGCAACCATGCGATCTCCGTGGCGTACGCGGCTCGCGCCGCCGGCACGACCGCCAGAGTCGTGATGCTGTCATCCGCGAATCCGGCCCGCGTCGCGCGCTGCCGGAACTTCGGGGCGGAAATCGAGTTCGCGGACGACGGGGCGAGCGGATTCGCGCGCATGGAAGAGATCGCCGGGCAGGAGGGCCGGCTCGCGATCCATCCGTTCGAGGGAGAGGCGACCGTCTTCGGCACCTCGACCGTGGGCCTCGAGATCGCGGAACAACTTCCAGACCTCGATGCGATCGTCGTCCCCATCGGGGGCGGAGGTCTCATCTCCGGCACGGCGAGCATCGTGAAACAGCTCATGCCCGCCTGCAGGGTCTACGGGGTGGAGCCCGTGGGCGCCGACTCCATGCGACGCAGCCTCGATGCGGGCGAGCCGGTGGCGCTCGATCGCATCGACACGATCGCGGACAGCCTCGGCGCCCCCCACGCGGCGCCGTACAGCTTCGGGCTCGTGCAGCGCTACGTGGACGACGTCGTGCTCGTCGATGACCACGCGATGCGCGCCGCCCTCAAGGCGTTGTTCGTCGACGCGAAGCTCGTCGCCGAACCCGCCTCCGCCGCTCCGCTCGCTGCCTCGTGCGGTCCCCTCCGGGAGAGGCTGGAGGGCTGTCGCGTCGGCCTCATCCTCTCCGGATCGAACATCGACCTGGACACCTTCGCCGTACATTTTCGAGCGGCCGGGTGACGGCACTCCGACGCCGGCTGGCTCGAAGAACGCAAGGAGAAACAGAATGAGAGAAGGAGTCGTGAGACGTTTTCCGGCGGTGACCGCCCTCGGACTCGCCGCGCTCCTTTCCGGCGTCCCGCTCCTCCCCGTCGCCGGGCAGGCGATCACCGTCGTGTCATGGGGAGGCTCCTACGCACGCGCCGTCGACGAGGCCGCCAACCTTCCCTTCACGGAGGCGACCGGCATCCCCGTCCGCCTGGAAGCCTACAACGGCGGCCTCGCCCAGATCCGGGCCCAGGTGGATATCGGCAGCGTCTATTGGGATGTGGTCGACCTGGAGATCGCCGATGCCGTGCGCGGTTGCGACGAGGGGCTGCTCGAGCCGATCGACATCGACGACCTGCCTCCCGGACCCGACGGCACTCCCGCGGCCGACGACTTCGTGGCCGAGAGCCAGACCGAGTGCGGCGTGAGCAATCTGTACTGGTCGACCGTGTACGCGTACAACGACGAGAACTTCCAGGGCGAGAAGCCCGCCACCATGGCCGACTTCTTCGACCTCGAGAAGTTCCCGGGCCGCCGCGGGATGCGACGGGTACCGCAGGTGAACCTGGAGTTCGCCCTGATCGCCGATGGCGTGCCGCTCGACGAAGTGTACGCCACGCTGAGGACCCCGGAGGGCCTCGACCGGGCCTTTGCCAAGCTTGAAACGATCAAGGATGAGGTGGTCTGGTGGGAGGCGGGCGCTCAGCCGCCGCAGATGCTGGCCGATCGCGAAGTGGTCATGAGCACGGCGTACAACGGCCGCGTCTTCAACGCCCAGATCCTGGAGAACCAGCCGTTCACGATCGTGTGGGACGGGCAGTTGCTGGACGTGGGCCAGATCGGGATCGTCGCGGGTACCCGGAGGCTGGAAGAGGCCCTGAGATACGTGGCATTCAAGACCAGCGCCGAGACTCTGGCCCGGATCTCCCGCCGCATCTCCTATTCCCCGTCACGCAGATCGGCCATGCCACTGGTGACGACGCATGTGGTCGCCGGGATCGAGATGGCGCCCCACATGCCGGCCGGCGAGGGCAACGTGGATCGCGCGCTTCGTTACGACTGGGCATTCTGGGTCGACTACCAGGATGAACTGAACGAGCGCTTCAGCGCCTGGCTCACACGCTAGGAACGCCCAGGCTCGTGTACGTGCGCGTCAGAACACCACCCGGTAGCTGAGGTTCAGGCTCCGCCCGGCCTCCGGCATGATCTCCTTCACCCGGGAGAGGTGGTTGCGATATTCCGCATTACCGGCGTTGGCGAGGCTCATGGTCAGGACGTTCAGGCGTCCGCCGAACGTGAACCGCACGCCCGCCGTGGCGTTGAAGACGGTGTACCCGCTCGTCGGCGTCTCGAATTGGCCCACCCGGTCCTGCCGGTCCGCCATCTCGGCCTCCGCCCGCACATACCACGACGGCCTCTCGTACTTCAGGGCCACATGACCCTTCAGCGGAGGAACGAGAGGCAGAGGCTGATCGGTCCCCGTGAGACTGCCCCTCACCGATGAGGCCACTCCCTCGAGCACCAACCCCCGCCCGGCGTCGACGTCCACGCTGCCCTCGAAACCGCTGAACACGGCGTCGTTGCCCCGGAACTGATAGATGGGGAGGCGCACGCGGCTCAGACGGCCCGTGTCCTCCCCGTAGATGTAGTTCCTGATGTCGTTATGGAAGCCGGTCACGTCGGCTCTGAGCCGGTCGGACTCGAAGCGGAGGAAGACGTCGAGCCCCCGCCCGACCTCGCCTTCCAGAGACGGGTTGCCGACTTCGAAGACGTACGCCGCCAGGTGCGGCCCCTCCGAATAGAGTTCGGTGATGTCGGGTGCGCGGAACGCCCGGACGGCGCTCGCGCCGAGCACGAGCCCCGACGCGGATCTGTAAAGGACACCCAGCGACCCCGACAGGGAGTGGAATTCGCGGTTGCGGATCTCGCCGATGTCCGAGACCCGGTCTTCCGCCGGATCGGCCAGGGTCCAGTCGTACCGAAGCCCCGACTCGATCTTGACGGAGCCCAGGCTGACCTCCTCGAGCAGGTACAGGGCTGCCCGGAGCCGACGCGTGTCCGGCGTGTGCAGGGACCCCCCGTAGGCGAAGTCCACCCGGGACGCACGGCCGCCCATCGCACCCGCCGTAAACGGGCCCAACCTCCCATGCCGCCCCAGAAAGTCCGCGCTCGCGCCCTCCTGGTCGAAGAGGGTGCCCAGGATGTCCGGTGCTTCGAGCTCGCGGTGCGTGTACCAGTTGTACGTGGCCTCGAAGCGGAAGTTGTGGAAGGGCCCGACCGGCTCATCGACCACGGTCCGGAACTTCGATGCGGCCCGCTCCATTTCGATGCGCACTCCCTCCGCGTGCCCACCCACGAAACCGCCCGGGATGCCGTAGTAGTTGCGGTAGCCGCGGACGGACGCCCCCAGGCGACCCCAATCGGCCACATAGGCCGTCCCCGCGCCGCCGCTCAACAGCTCCCCATCGGTGTTGAGAAGCGTCCCGGCGGGCGTATTCAAGTCTCCCGACGTCCGTGCGGCCACCTCCACGCGCAGCGGCACGCGCTCCACGACGGCGAGGGCAGCCGTCGCGCTGCCCGCCAGCGAACCGGACACGGTCTGCGTCTGGAGCGTCGCGGCGCCCGTCAGGCGGTGCGGCACGGCGGTCGGAATCTCGTCGCGGATGACGTTGATGACCCCGCCCAGCGCGTTCCCTCCGTAGAGCAGCGCACCCGGACCCCGCACGACCTCGATCCGCCGTGCCGACGATGGATCGAGTGCGGTGGTGTGGTCCGAGCCCGAGTTGGAGGCATCCCCGACCGGAGTCCCGTCCTCGAGCATCTGCACCCGATCCCCGCTCAATCCCCGGATCACGGGCTGCGCCACCGTTGGCCCCATCCTCGTGGCGGCCAGCCCCGGCATCGACGCCAGCGTCCCCGCCACGGTCGCCGACATCTGGCGCTGCAGGTCATCGCCGGTCATGACGCCGACGGGCCGGAGCGCTTCGGACGCCGCGCGCTCGCTGATCGTCGCCGTCACCACCAGGTCCGCCATCGCAATGGGAGATGGCGCCAGCAGGATCACGACCTCCGCAGCCTCCGCCACCGCTCGGCGCGCGCGCACGCCTCCGACGGTGACGACCACGGTGGTGCCCCGGTAGCCCAGACGGTCGGCTCGAAGGGTGTAGACGCCCGCGGCGAGTCCGGTCAGGTGGAAGGTTCCGTCCCCGCGGGTCACTGCACGAGTGCCCCTCTCCAACACCGATACCTGCGCCCCGGCCAGCGGTTCGCCGGTACCCGCGTCGCGCACGTTGCCCTCGAACACATACCCCTGTCCCGGCTCCTGCGCGGAGAGGTCCCCGATATCGGCAAGGGCAGGCCACGCGAGGCCAACCGCCGCAAGCGCCGACGCCAGCAGGCGGAGCCGCCCGATGGGACGCTCGACGGGGTACGCTGAAGGCAAGTTTCCTCCCACTCCCGCGTGTCCGGGCGGGTCAAGGGCCATGGCGGTCCGCAGCAAAACCACAGGCCGAATCGGGGGCATCGGACGTTAGGCGTTCGCGACGGTTGCGGGCAACCTGATGCCGCCGTGGAAACCCTTTGGTCCTCCCGAGGCGTCAAAGACGGTGTGAGAAACGGAGGAAGGGCTCGGCGGCGGCGCTCGCCGAGAGGGAAGATGCGCAGGGGGCGGCGGCTCATGCTCCTCGCCGGGGCGATTCTCGCCGCCGGCGTCGGCTATCTGGTCTTTGAAGCCCGGGTCGCACGCGAGTTCGACGCGCTCGACTCTTCCTCCCCGGCGCGCATCCTCGCGCGACCGTGGACCCTCCGCGCCGGCGATCGGGTGGATCCGCGACGCGTTATCGACCACCTGGAGAAGGTCGGCTACCGATCGGTCTCCGGCAGAACGCCGCAGACCGGGGAGTTCCGCGCGCGCGGCCGTGATCTTCTCGTGGGCCGCCGCACGCTTCGTCTCGGCGGCCTCGTCGACCCGGGCGTTCAGGCGCGGGTGCGCTTCCGGAGCAGCGGGCGCATCGCCGCGATCCGGGACGCCGAGGGAAGCGACCTCGCCCAGCTTCTGCTCGATCCCGAGGTGGTCGGGACGTCCCTCGGCGAGCGCAGCCGGGACCGGGTGCCCGTGCGGCTCGACGAGGTGCCGGAACACCTGGTCGACGCGTTGTTGACGGTGGAGGATCGCCGCTTCCATGAGCACGGCGCACTGGACTTTCGCCGCATCGCCGGCGCCGCGCTCTCCAACCTCCGGCAGCGGCGGGTCGCGGAGGGGGGAAGCACGATCACGCAGCAGCTCGCCCGCACGCTCTTCCTGTCCATCGATCGCACCGTGCTCCGGAAGGTGCGCGAGGCGGCGATCGCGGTGGCGCTGGAGAGGCGCTTCTCCAAGCAGCGCCTGCTCGAGGCGTATGTGAACCACATCTATCTCGGGCAGCACGGGGGGACCGCCATCCACGGTTTCGGGCGCGCCGCGCAGTTCTACTTCGGCCGCGACATCTCCGAGTTGACGCTGGGCCAGTCGGCGATGCTGGTCGGGATCGTCAGGGGACCGAACGTGTACTCGCCCCACCGCCACCCGGAGCGTGCCCGGGCCCGGCGGGACGTGGTGCTGCGGCAGATGCACGCCGTCGGGCACCTGGACGACGCCCGCCGCGACGCCGAACTCGAAGCCGATCCGGAGATTCAACGTCCTCCGCAGCGGAACTTCGATGCGCGCTGGTACCTGGATTTTCTGCGGCGGGAACTGGCTGCCGGCGATGCTTCGCTGAACCCGGACGGTGGTGGCCCGGCGGTGATTTCCTCGCTCGTCCCCGAGCTTCAACGCGCGGCCGAGACCGCCGTATCAGGCGGGATCCGCAGCATGGAGCGTCGGCGTCCCCGTCTGACGGAACAGGCCGCGCCGCTCCAGGGGGCGCTCGTGGCCCTGGACCCGCGGACCGGCGACATCCTGGCGATGGTCGGCGGTCGGTCCTACGGCGAGTCGCAGTTCAATCGAGCCGCGGACGCCCGACGTCAACCGGGGAGCGCCTTCAAGCCCGTTGTGGCGCTGGCCGCCCTGTCACCGGGAGCGGATCCTTCCTTCACCCTGGCATCGGTGCTGAAGGACGAACCGCTCGCGCTCGATACGCCGGCGGGCATGTGGAAGCCGGCCAACGCCGACCGAGCGTTCCTTGGACCCATCAGGCTGCGCGAGGCGCTGGAGGGGTCGCGCAACGTGCCGTTTGCGCGCCTGGGGCTGGCGGTCGGTCCCGAGAGAATCATCGAGAGCGCGCGCCGCCTGGGGATCGAGGGCCCCCTCGCGCCGTATCCGAGTCTGGCGCTCGGCGCCTCCGAGGTCACGCTGCTCGAGTTGACGGCGGCCTACGCGGTGCTGGCGGCGGAGGGTCGGCGCACCCCGCCGCGTTCGGCGATCGCCGTGTTCGGCCGGGACGGCGCCATACGGGAGATGGCCGCGGGCCGTAGCGACGCAGTCATCAGCCCGGCGGAGGCGTACCTGATCACGTCCGCGCTGCGCGGCGTGGTCGAGCGCGGGACCGGACGCGGTGTCCGCGAGGCCGGATACCGCGGTCCCCTGGCGGCGAAGTCCGGGACGACGAACGGCTCCCGCGACGCCTGGTTCGTGGGCTACACGCCGGAATTGGCGGTGGGGGTGTGGGTGGGGTTCGACGACGGGACGCCGGTCGGCCTCTCCGGCTCCCGGGCCGCGCTCCCGATCTTCGCGGATTTCATGATCCGCGTTCTCGGCTCCCGCGGAGGCCGCGGATTCCGTGCGCCGGCGGGAGTGGAGTGGATAGACATCCAGCCGGAGACCGGCCTGCGCGCGGGCTGGGGCTGCCGCGGGGAGCCCGAACTCTTCCTCGCCGGCACCGCGCCCGACGCTTCGTGCGGGTATCCGATCCGCAGGTGGGGCCGGGGGAGGCCGTTGCGCACGCTACCGAGGCGATGAGCGTTGCCCGGCATCGCGCCGGGGTGCCCTCAGTCGTGAACGTGGTCGCGGCGCCCCTGATGGAACACGACGTGGAGCAGGGAACCCGCGACGAAGGCCTGGTAGAGTTCGATGGCCGCGTGCCCATCCGGAAGCAACTCCGTTCCCGCCGCGAATCCGATCGCCGTCGCCGCCAGGATCACCCCCACGCCGGCGACTGCGGCGGCGACGCCGTGCCGAGGCTCGAGCAGCCACCAGATGAGCAGCCCGACGGCGACGCGATGCAGGATGACGGCGAAGGCGAACGGGGCGCTCGCGGTGGCCGGCATCAGGGCGCCGCCCTCCAGGAGGGCGTGCAGCGCCATCGACGCAACAGCGAGCAGGATCGCGAGGTCGTCCGTGTGGCGTGCGAGTCGGTGGGAGATCTTCTCGATCAGGTAAAGGACGCCCGCGCCCGCGATGACGGCGAGCAGAGGCGTGATCTGCCGCTCGCCCCAGACATGCGGCAGGACCTGCCAGCCGACGAGCAACGGCAGCGCCACGAAGACGATCGTGTCGACCAGCTTCATGGTCTGCGGCCGGTTGTGCAGCCAGATGTAGAGGAGGACTCCGGCCACCGGCGCCACGAGCGCAGCGATGAACGCGGTCACACCACCTGGACCGTGACGTGCTGCAGGTTGAACCCGTTGCTAGCGATCTCCCGTGCCCCGCCTCGCCGCTCGGCGGGTCACCGAAGTCAGCGGCTTTCGTAGATTGACGTGTTGCCCGCGGCGTCGAACTGGAGCACGTCGTACGGATCGACGCGGTCGCCGAACTCCATGCCGGGGGAACCGATCGGCATCCCGGGCACCGCGAGCCCGCTCGCGGAGGGCTTCTCGGCGAGGAACCGGGCGATGACCTCCGCGGGGATGTGTCCCTCGAACACGTAGCCGTCCACAAGCGCCGTGTGGCACGACTGCAGTTGCAGCGGCAGGCCCGCGTCGACCTTGACGTCGATCATGGCGTCGGTATCCTCGACGTCGAGTTCGAACCCGGCCTCCCGCATGTGGTCCACCCAGAGGGCGCAGCACCCGCAGGTGGGAGACTTGTAGACCTTGATCGTCGGGGTCTCGGCGATGGTCGCGGCGAGCGTCGCATCGACCATGGCGTTTGCGGGAGTCGAGGCCGTCGTCCGTCCGTCTTCCGCCGACGCCTCCGGCGCGCACCCGCCGGCAAGCAGCGTCACGCCGATCGAGGCCGCTCCGATGCCCATCCTTCCGAACTTTCCGTTCAACATCATCGCTCCCGGTTCGATTCCTGCCGCTCGATCCCCCAAGTTATCCGCGAGGAGGCTGCCACGGTACCGTTACGATACCATCCTGCGCGGGATCATGCGGCGATCATCGGCGGGGATGCGGGGCGTCACGCGGGTGGCGGACAAACCCTGAGAGAGGCGAGGCGTGATGGAGAGACTCTCACAACTTTGGAGCGAAGCGGTCGCCTTCATGGCTCCGCGCTGGCTGCCCAGCCTCATCGTGATCGCGGTCGCCGGCCTCGTCTACCTCATCGCGCTGATGGTCCTGGGCCGCGCGCAGAGGCATTGGGTCACGCGAACCGAGACGCAGCTCGACGACTTGGCCGTGCGGCTGCTCCGCCAGGTCCTGCTGCTCTCGAGCGGGGCCCTGGCCGTCTGGCGCCTGCTGGACATCTGGGCCCTGCCCACCGCGGCCCAGTGGGTCTACGCCATCTGGATCGGCCTCCTCTTCTTCCCGTTGAGCCGCTTCATCGGGGACCTGCTGACCGCCGTGGAAGCCGAGGTCGTCTCGCGCACCTCGACGCCGCTCGACAAGACGGCGCTCCCGATGATCAACAAGGCGATCCGCTTCGCGGTCGTCGCGCTCGGCGTCGTCCTCGCGCTGGCGGAGCTGGGCATCAACATCGCGCCCCTCCTCGCCGGTGCCGGCGTCATGGGCCTCGCCCTGTCGCTCGCCGCCAAGGACACGCTCTCCAACGTGATCGCGGGCGTGCTCCTCATCGTCGACCGCCCCTTTCAGGTCGGGGACCGGATCGAACTCTGGACCGCGCCCAACGAGACGGGATCCTGGGGCGACGTGATCGAGATCGGGCTCCGGGCCACGAAGATCCGGAATCCCGACAATCTCGTCGTCGTCGTCCCGAACAGTCAGCTCATGCAGCGCGACATCGTCAACTACACGATGTCCGGCCAGGACATCCGGCTCCGAATCCCGTTCTCGGTCGCCTACGAATCGGACATCGAGCGGGCCAAGTCGCTGCTGGCGGACATTGCCCTGAGCGTCGAGGGGGTGAAGGACGATCCCGCGCCGGTCGTCATCGCCCGGAGTTTCGGTCCGTCGGAGGTCAACCTCGAGCTGCGCGTCTGGATTCTGGAGGCGAGGGCGAGGCGCCGCATCGCCGACGATATCAGCGAGAGAGCGCTCCCCGCCTTCGAGGAAGCCGGCGTGGAGATCCCCTATCCGAAGCGGGAACTCTACATCCGGTCCGCGGACGGGTCGCAGGCTGGCGGGGTCTGAGTTGCGACGCACCGGCACCCCCGTCCGCCGCCCCTTCCTCGCGCCAGCGGTCTCGGCGATACTGGCGGGGGCGGGTCTCCCCGACGGATTGGCCGGTGCCGGCCAGGACACGTTCATCACGCAGCAGTCGGAGCTGTTCACGAATGTGACCGTGATCGACGGCCGCGGAGGGCCGCCCCGACCTTCTTCCTCGGTCCTCGTGTGGGGTGGTCAAATCCGGGACATCGGTGCCCGGGGCTCCGTGGCTGCGCCGGATGGAACCGTCGTCGTGGACCTCTCGGGCGCCTACCTCATCCCCGGGTTCATCGACGCACACGCCTCGCCGCAGACGACGCAGGACCTGCGGGCGCTCCTGGCCGCCGGGATCACCGGGGTGCGCGACGGATCCACATCGCTGGCCGCATTCGAGGAGCGGGGCCGCGGGAGCTTCGGCGAGGATCCCGTTCCCGCCGTCTACGTCGGTGGTCCCGTCCTCGAGGCCGGGAGCGCGTCGCACGGCGTGGTGCTGGGATCGGAAGCTGCCGCCGTCGCCGAGGTGGCGCGGCAGGCCTCGGATGAGGCCGGCTTCGTCTCCGTCGCCTCCAGCGTGCCCCCGTCGTGGCTGATCGGGATCGCGCGCGCCGCGCGCCGGGCGGAGGTGCCCCTGTGGGCCGACCGCCGGGGCAGTGGCTGGCTGCTGGCCCTCCGTGCCGGGTCCGCCGTCGCGAGTCCCCTGGTCTCCGGCGACTCCGAGTTGTTGCCGGAGAGCGAACGCGGATCCTTCGAGGCCCTTGCGGAGGCGGGGCGGCTCCCGGTCCGGATCCCCTGGCTGGAGCGGGTGGAGCCGGCCGGACCCGACGTCGACCGCGCCGTCACCGCGCTCCTTTCGAACGACTCGGCCCTCCTGCCGCTGCTGGCCAGCGCGTCCGCCCCCGTCGACTGTCCGGCCGAAGCCATCCCCTGCACGCCGCTCTCCGACGACGAATGGACCGCGCTTCAGGCCGTCTGGCCCAAGGCCGAAGCGCTGGTCCGGACCTTCCACGCCCAGGGAGTCCGCCTGCTCGTGGGATCCGATGCTCCGCGGACGACTCCCATGGGAGAAGGTTTCCACCGTGAGATGCAGCTGCTCGTGGAGGCGGGCATTCCCCCCCTCGAAGTTCTCGGAATGGCTACGAGGAATGGCGCCATTGAACTCGGCCAACTGCACGAACGGGGGACGATCGAGATCGGGAAGCGCGCGGACTTCCTCGTCCTGGAGGCGAACCCCGTGGCCGACATCCGGAACGCACGCCGCATCTCGCTCGTCGTGATCGACGGGCGTGCGTGGGCCTTCGGTCCCGATGACGCCTGGAGGCGCGTCCGCTTCAACTGACGGGACGCCCGTCCGGCTTCATCCGTTGCGATAACAGTACGCGTCGCGTCGTCGGGTGAGATCCTCGATGACCGCGGCCTTGAAGGCGTCGGGGTCGCGCCCCCGGGCGAGTCGGTCCCGGTACGTCGGGATGTCCACGACTTCGGCCCCCAGCCATGCGCTCCGAAAGGGTCGCGGGAAGCGTTCGCCGGGCGCCTGAATGTGATGAAGCCCGCCGCTGTAGGCGATGAACAGCCGGCCGTCCGGCATCGCGTTGAGAATGTCCGCGATCCCCCCGCGGATCGTCATGGGATTCCCCTGAACGTCCAGCCCGGTGCGACGCATCATCCGCCCTTCCGGCAGGATGAGGAGCACGGCCTCCGGATCGCGGACCTGCCGGAGCACTTCCTCCCAGGTGTCGTCCTTCTCGCGCGTCACCGGCACCACGTGTTTGGCGAGGAGCAGGAAGAGGCGCCCCAGTATCGGTCGAGCCGCCGTCTTGTCCGCGAGCGGCACGACCCCGTGCGTCGCGAGTTGCCAGAGCACGCGGCTGGGCACCGCGGCAAGGAAGACCGGTTCGAAGAGACTCGTGTGATTGAGCAGGGCGAGCACGCGCAGATCCGCCCAGGGATCGTCGTCTTCGCGGAGCCACTCCAGCCGCACCTGGCAGAGAGCCTTCGCCGCGATCTTGATCGAAAAGAGAAGAAGAAAGACGATATAGCTGCGCATTTTGCGCAGTGTGCCTCAGGCATTGCAGAGCGGTCAAGGGTTCCGGCGCTTCGGTCGGGGGAAGCCAAGGTTGGCGTTGGCGCGGACCCTGCCCCATCTTCGGGCGCCCGGCGGTGCCCGTCCGGTGCTACCCGTCCGGCGCTACACGTCGTCCGTCGTCAAGGAGTAGATTCCATGAAAACCCGATCGTTGTTTCTTGCAGCCCTCTTCACCGTTTTCTTCTCCGCCCCCGTCCTCGCGCAGCGTGACTTCTCGGCCGTCCAGATCGAGGCGACGCACGTCGCCGGCACCGTCTGGATGCTGGTGGGGAGCGGCGGCAACATCGGGGTGTCCTCAGGGCCCGATGGCGTCGTGATGGTCGACGACCAGTTCGCGCCGCTGGCGGACAAGATCCGTGACGCGCTGCGCGAGGTGGGACAGTCGGAGGAGGCGGCGCAGCCGCAGTTCATCCTCAACACCCATTTCCACGGTGACCACACGGGCGGCAACGCCGAGTTTGGCGACGCCTCCACGATCGTTGCGCACACGAACGTGCGCTCGAGGCTGAAGTCGGGCGGATCGCCCGACGTGGCGCTGCCCGTCGTCACCTTCGACGACGCCCTCTCCATCCACTTCAACGGCGAGGAGATCCGGGCGTTCCACATCCCGCACGGACATACCGACGGAGATGCGCTCATCCACTTCACCGGCTCGAACGTCCTCCACATGGGCGACGATTTCTTCTCCGGCCGCTTCCCCTTCGTGGACATCGACAACGGCGGGGACGTGGAGGGGCTCTCGAAAGGGATCTCGGAGGTGTTGGCCAACGTGCCCGACGATATCCACATCATCCCCGGGCACGGCCCGCTCTCGTCCGTGGACGACCTGCGGACGTACCACCGCATGATCAACGAGACGATCGAGATGGTCCGCGGGAAGATCGAAGCCGGGATGAGCAGCGAAGAAGTACAGAGCGAGGGTGTCGGCGAGGAGTGGGCCGACTGGGGTTGGCAGTTCATCTCGGCGGAACGCTGGCTCGACACCGTGCACCGCAGCCTTTCCGGAGCGGCGGGCGCCGAGAACGTTGAACACGGCCACGGCCACGGCCAGGGCCATGGCCACCACTAGGCGAGCGACGATCAGGTGAGCGACGACGGAAACCGCTCCGCCGACGGGAGCCGCTCCGCCGCCGACCGCGGCTGGGTCGCGGACGGCTACAACGCGGGCTATGCCGAGGGGCTGGTCGAACGGGCGCTGCGCGACCGGGGTGTGATCCCGCCCCCGCTGGCGGGCTGGGACCCATCGGCGGAGGCGGTCCTCGAAGCGCCACCGAGGACCGCCCTTCCTCCTCCTCCCCCCGCTCCTCCGCCACCCGCGCCCACGCCCGCCGAGGCGGAGGTCGTGGCGACGGAGGACCTGCGGCTCGCCGCCATCGCCGGGGCCCTCGTCGAGGCCTACCGCGCGTACGGACACCTGGGGGCGCGCATCGACCCGCTCGGCTCGGAGCCTCCGAGGCACCCGCTGCTGGAACCCGAATATCACGGCATCCGCCGCGAGGAACTCGCGCGCGTGCCCGCCTCCGCCGTCTGGCTCAAACACTTCGGCGACAACGCGGCCGAGGTCGTGGATCGCCTCGAGGAGATCTACTGCGGCCCGATCGGCTACGAACTCGACCAGGTGGAGAATCCGACCCAGCGCGACTGGCTCGTGGACTACATCGAGTCGCACCGCCACCGGCTTCTGATGAGCCGCGTGCGGGCGAAGGCGTGCCTCGAGTGGCTGACCCGCGTGGAGGGGCTCGAGACGTTCCTGCACCGCACCTACCTCGGGAAGAAGCGGTTCTCCGTCGAGGGACTCGACATGCTCGTGCCGATGATGCGGGGGATCATCGGGAGCGCGGGGCGGCGCGGGGCGCGACAGGTGTTCGTGGGGATGGCGCACCGCGGGCGTCTGAACGTGCTGGCCCACGTCATGGGACTGTCCTACGAGTCGATCGTGGCCGAATTCGAGGAGCAGGCCGCGCGCGGCATCATGACCGCGCTCCCGGAGCACGGCTCCGGCGACGTCAAGTACCACGTCGGAGGCCGGTCGCAGGTCGCGGAGGACGAGGTCGAGCTGGACGTGCGGCTCGCCCCCAACCCGAGCCACCTCGAGCACGTGAACCCCGTCGTCCTCGGCATGGCCCGGGCCGCGCGCTTCACCGGCGAGGCCTCCGACTCCTCGGCGATTCTCCCCATCATCATCCACGGCGACGCCTCCTTCGCGGGGCAGGGCGTCGTGGCGGAGACGCTGAACCTGTGCCGGCTGCATGCCTACGAGACCGGGGGCACCCTCCACATCATCACGAACAACCAGCTCGGCTTCACGACCCTTCCCGGCGACAGCCGCTCCACGCGGTACGCGAGCGACCTGGCGCTCGGCTTCCGGCTCCCCGTCGTGCATGTGAACGCCGACGACCCGGAGGCGTGCATGGCCGCGGTGCGGCTCGCCATCGACTACCGGTTCGAGTTCGGGGAGGACCTGGTCATCGATCTCGTGGGTTACCGGCGCTACGGGCACAACGAGGGGGATGAACCCTCGTACACCCAGCCCATGATGTACGAGCGGATCGCCTCGCACCCCCGCGTCCGCGCGCAGTTCGCGGAGGTCGTCGTCGAGCGGGGGCTCATCTCCCGCGAGGAAGTCGACGACATGGTCGCGGATGTGGAGGCGGAACTCGATGCGGCGAGGGGGGCGATCGCCGCGCACAAGGCCGCGGACGAACGGACGGGCGCGGCGCCGGACCCGAAGCGGCTGCTGGATCCGGCGGAACCGGCGCGGCCGACCGGCATCCCGGAGGGGCGGCTGCGGGAGCTCAACGAGGCGATCCACCGTTGGCCCGAGGACTTCAAGCCGTTCCACAAGCTCGGGCGCCAGCTGGAACGCCGTCGCACGGCGCTCGACGAGGGGATCGACTGGGGCCACGCGGAAGGATTGGCGCTCGCGGGCCTGCTCACCGAGGGCGTGCCGGTGCGTCTCACCGGCGAGGACACCGAGCGCGGCACGTTCAGCCACCGCCACCTCGTGCTGCACGACGCCGAGGACGGGCGTCCGTACACCCCCATGGCCCACCTCGAGGAGGGACAGGCGGCGTTCCGGATCGCGAACAGCCCCCTGTCCGAAATCGCCACGCTCGGCTTCGAGTACGGCTTCTCCACGATCGCCGCCAACGCGCTCGTCATGTGGGAGGGGCAGTTCGGCGACTTCGCCAACGTCGGGCAGGCGATCATCGACCAGTTCATCGTGTCGGGCCGCACGAAGTGGGGCCTGGAGTCGCGGCTCGTCCTGCTCCTCCCGCACGGCTACGAAGGACAGGGCCCGGAACACTCGAGCGCCCGGCTGGAGCGCTTCCTGCAACTCGCGGCCGAAGGCAACATCCGCATCGTGAACTGCACGACGCCCGCGCAGTACTTCCACGCGCTGCGCTGGCAGGCGCTGCGCGCGACCTGCCGTCCGCTGATCGTGATGACGCCCAAGAGTCTGCTGCGCCACCCGCGCGCCCGCTCGACGATCGGCGACCTCACCGGCGGCGCCTTCCGTCCCGTGCTCCCGGACCCCGACTTCCGGGCCGATCCGTCCCGCGTGAACCGGGTCATCATCTGCAGCGGGAAAGTCTACTTCGACCTGCTCGCCGAAGCTCCGCCCGCCCACGACATCCCGATCCTGCGCGTGGAACAGCCGTACCCGTTCCCGGCAGAGGAACTGGCTGCGGCCCTCGCCCCTTATCCCCGCGAAGCGGAGATCTGCTGGGTCCAGGAAGAGCCGGAAAACATGGGCGCCTGGACGTTCATGCGCCCGCACCTGCGCGAACTCATCGGCCGCGAGCCCGTCTACATCGGCCGCCCCGAGCGGGCGAGTCCGGCGGAGGGCTACTTCGGCAGGCACGTCCGCCGCCAACGCCGCCTCCTCCGCGCCGCCCTCCGCCTGGACTGACGCACCCGAGGCTCCTGCAGGCCGTCGGCAGCGGCTGCCGGCCTTGCGGGCGGAAGCGCCGACGCTGAGCCTGCGGAGATGCCGAGTTCGAAAGGCAAGATCTGAGGCGAGCGTGCGTCTACTGACCTTCCTGGTTGTTTCGCTGGTCTGCGCCCCTGGTACCCTGCGCGGGCAGACCGCGTGTCGGACGCCTTTGCAGTTGGAAGAGGTGCTCCGGATCGGATCCCTCGAGAGCACGGACCTCGTGTCGAGCGTCCTGGAAATGGCGATCGGGCCCGACAGCGCCCTCTATGTCGCTCAGGCCATGGTGCCCGCGGTCACGGTCTTCTCTCTCGATGGCCAGGTACTTCGCCGGATCGGTCGTGCGGGCCAGGGGCCAGGTGAAATGCAGCTTGCGGCGGTCGCCGTCGGCTGGGTCGGAGATACCCTCTGGATAGCCGACGTCAACCGGATCCAGCTGTTCACCACGGACGAGCGCCGGCCGGAGCAAATCATCCAGTTCTCGCGGGGCATACTCGAGGAGGGGTCGACGTTGACCCCGGGCCGCATGCTCGCCGATGGTACTCTCATTGGCCGGCGTCGCATGACCGATGGGCTGGCCTTGTCGTCCCGAGGAGCGAACCCCGGACTCGCGTTGCGCCGCCTCTCACGGTCCGGTGAAGTCCTCGACACGATCGCCACCGTGGAATGGCCGGGGAACGCCGTGGAGAACGAGATGGACGGCGGGTTATTCCCCGGCACACACCCCCTCAGAGACCTCCCCCCTCTCGGACTCCGAGAATACCTCACCGCGGTCAAGCCGGACGGCTCTGCGGTCGTACGGATCGGGAGAGTGCATGAAGACGCAACTCCACCGACCTTCGACCTTTTGGTGATATCGATCCGTGGAGACACGCTCCTGCATCGGTCCGTCGAGTACGAACCACGCGAGGTCACCCGTGCGATGGAACGCCGCCTCGAGGACGAGTATGCAGGCTGGAGGGCCGGAGACTACTACCCCTCCTCAGGCCTTCAGCTGACTGAGACAACGCTTGAGCGTAGACGTCGTGCGGCTCGCCGCGTTTTCTGGGTTCCGGAGTATCTTCCCCCGGTGAGGCAGGTCGTGGCCGGAACGGACGGCACCATCTGGCTGCTTCGAGAGATGCGCGAGGACCGCGTGGATGTGTGGGAGGTCTACGATTCGAGCGGCACGCTGGAAGGCGCGGTAGAGATTGGACAGGGTCGCACTTCGTTTGTTCCCTGGGACCCTCGTCTCGCGGTTGCCATCGCCAGCCGTGACGAAGTCTGCGGCGCCACGTATGGCGATTACGACATCCCGTACATTCACCGGTATCTGATCGATCGGACCTGCGCGCCCTAACAGGCTGCGGCAAGCCCCCTGCCTTCGAGCGGCGCTGACAGCGGGGATACCACTTGAAGGCGCTTGCCGGTGGACTAAACCTTGATTGCGGGGCGGGGGCTTGCCCGCGTCGCGGCTTCGGCCCGTGGGCCACATGCCGCAAGGAGCCTCCAACGGGAGCCGTCAGAGAAAGGGGTTGAGCGTGATCATCGGACTTGCCGCCATATTCCTGGCGCTTGTCGTCTTCGGCGTCGTCTTGGCTGTTCAGGCGCTCAGGATCGGTGCCGAGATCAGGTTTTGGCGTGAGGAGCTTCGGACTGACAGGGAGATCGCGAGAGCGTGCAGAGAAGTTCGGGCAGAGTGCAGGAACAGGCACCATGAGTTGCGTGACGAGCTTCGGAACGAGATCAAGGCTGTGCGCGGCGAGATGCAGGCTGTGAACTCCCGACGGACCTTCACCGGCCCGGCGCCGAACGCGGCCCGCACGCCTCTCGTTCCGGGTCGGGGTCGCGGGTTCCGCGCGTGAGGTCGGCGCTCAGCTCTTCGGCCAGCGACACGTCATCGTGCGTCATGTACTCCCAGAGGGTCTGTCTGCGCCGGTCCGCTTCCTCGTGTCCTTGCTCGGCGGCGAGGTGCAGCCAGGCGTAGGCATACGCATCGCGTGACATGTACTCGGTCGCGAGGGAGAACTGCGCATCCGCGTAGCCGCCCTCGGCCGCTGCGCGCATCCACCGCACGGCCTCGGCCGTATTGCCGTGCCGGGCGTACAGGAAGCTCAGGTTGTACTGGGCGACCGGATCCGCCCTGCTCCGCCGCCGCCCCGAACCAGTACATCGCCTCCATGTCGTCCGGGATCACGCCCAGCCCCAGCGCATAGGCCTGGCCGAGGTGGTTCTGCGCCCCGGCGTGGCCCTGTTCGGCGGCGGCCCGAAACCAACGGATGGCCGCGTCGCTGTCCTGCGCCACGCCGTTTCCGTCGAGGTGCCGCAGGCCGAGCGCGTTCCGGGCCCCCGCGTGTCCCGCGCGAGCCGCCCTCTCAAGCCACGCGACGGCCGCCGAGTCGTTCCTCGCGACGCCGCGGCCCTCGCCGTACAGGAGGGCCAGGTGGTACTGGCCATCCGGGTGACCCAGCGCCGCGGCGGCATCGACCCATCTCACCGCGACCGCCGTGTTCCGTGGAACGCCGTACCCGTGCAGGTGCATCAGACCCAGCGTGTTCTGCAACCCGGGATCGCCGGCCTCCGCGCCACCGGTGATCGCCGCCAGCGCCTCGCCGCTACCCCGCCCGGCGGCCGCGCACAGCCCGCGCGCGGCCGCCGGCGCGTCCTTCTCGACTCCCTCGCCTCCCAGGTACAGCAGGCCGAGGCTCGCCTGGGCCTCGCCGTGGCCCTGTTCCGCCGCACTGACCAGCCACGCCAGCGCCTCGGCGTCCCCCGCACCCGCCCTCTGCCGGAGGGTTTCGTGGAAGGGCTCCGGCGACCGGTCGCACGCGGCGGCGGCCAGAGCCACCAGAAGCGCCGCCGCGGCGCGGGCGCGCAACAGGCCTTCACTCACTCTCCACTCCCCAACCTCCTCCAAGGATCCACGCCCTCCCGTCGCTTTCGACCCCGATAAGCACACGCTAAGGTACTGCGAAGCCGTCTCCGGGAGACCGGTGTCGGCGCGTGGGGCGGTGTCGAGGGGGGCGTCCATGAGAGATTCGTTGATTCCGGGATTCATCTTCCTGGCGGCCATCGCCGCCTGCGCCAAGCCCTCCACCGTAGCCTCGGATCCCTCGCCGGCCGGCATCCCTTCAGTCGCCGGCGAGCGCGCCTTGCAGACGGAGGCGGCCGTTCGCACCCGCGAGGCGCGCCTCCAGCGGCTGGACGACGTCTCGCTTCCGCTTCTCCGGCAGGGACCGGCCCTTTGCGGGCACGAGGTGAGCCACTTCGGATTTCGATACCTCGCGCTGGAGGAGGTCGAGGACGAGGCGGAACGCGACGCGTATCGCGAGCTGTTCGGCGTCGGAGAGCGGCCCGCGATCATCGGTGTGACGAGCGGCGGCGCGGCGCAGCGGGCCGGCCTCGCGCCCGGCGACGCGATCGTCGAACTGGGCGGCGTTGAAGTGCCGTCCGGCGCGCAGGGGTCCGTCGAGATCGCGTTTCAACTCGTTCGGCGGCGGGCGGGCGAGCCGCTGCCGGTGGTCGTGCGCCGGGGCCGGGAGAGCTTGACGCTGGAGATCACCGCGGATCGAGGCTGCGATTTCCCCATCCACTTGTCGCCGAGCGATGAGATCAACGCCTCCGCCGACGGCCGCTGGATCGAGGTGAACGCGGGCCTCCTGCGGTTCCTGGAATCGGACGAGGAACTGCAGCTCGTCATCGCCCATGAGATGGCGCACAACACCATCGGCCACTCCGCGCAGGACCGCGAGTACGATCGGCTGCGGGGCATGCGCGGCGCCGTTCGCGATGCCGCCGCGGCGGCGACCGGCGGCATCGCGCCGCCCGGAGAGTTCAGCCAGACCCAGGAGCGCGAAGCCGACTACGTGGGCATGTACTACCTCGCCAGGGCGGGTATCGACACGCGCGGCGTGTCACGCTTCTGGCGGCGAATGGCGGCGGAAGATGCCGCCGGGATCCGGGACCGTGGGGACGCCACGCACCCCGCCTATCCGGAGCGTTTCCTCTTCCTGGAGGAGGTCCACCTCGAGATCGCGCGAAAGCAGGAGGCGGGTGAACCCCTGATTCCCGACCGCGCGTTCAGGCGCTTCTAACCGCCGTCGGCGGTCCCTCGCGACGAAGACCTTTTTTCGCGGTCGCGCGCAGCGGCAACGTAGTCTGCGTCGACGAGCATGGCCTCTTCGAGCAAGAGTCGGTTCGTCGCGGCATCGGGACGACCGCTATCGAAGCACCCGGCGAGGTCCCCGGCAAGTTCGAGGCAACTCGGCGCGTCGGGGCCGGCGTCGCGACCGAGCGCCTCGCCAGGAATCTCGCGCACCATGGTCAGCGGATTCGGGTCTGGATCGTCCGCTTCATGTCCGAGAGTTCGGAGACCACCTTCTGGTGGAGCACGCCGAGGGCCTGGCTGTTGCCGTCTTCCTCGGAATCCGAAAGCTCCTCGAGGCGCGTCTTCGCCCCGTCGTACTTGCGCTCCAGCCGGTCGATCATGGCCATGATCTGAACTTTTCGGCCGGCGCGGGCCTCGCGGAGCTTCACCCTCAGCTCCTCGGCCCCC
>JAJDWE010000033.1 GCA_022825725.1 Gemmatimonadota bacterium | reverse complement strand
GTGGAGACGCCACGGCAAACAAACCGTTCGCGATCCCTCTAAGTCCCAGCCACCGACGCCGCAGCCACTCCACGGCCGCAGCTCCAATGTGGGACATTTTACATGCCGATTTCAGGGAAACTTTACATGCTGGGTAACAATCGGCGAGGATCCGCCGCTGCGCTGGTTCACGACGGGCGCCAACCGGTGGCGGGACGGCGCGGCGTGGCCGCCGCCGGGGACCGAGGAAGTGCCTTGGTACCTGCACAGCCGCGGGCGCGCGAACCGGGACGACGAGGCCTGGCTCGATCCGGAGCGGTCCGGGGACGAGCCCCCGGACCGCTTCGAGTACGATCCGCGCGATCCGGCGCCCTCGCTCGGCGGCAATCTCTCTTCGCGGCTGATCACGACCCACGCGGAGACCCCGATGCGGGCCGGACCCGTCGAGCAGGCTCCGCTCGAGCGGCGTCCGGACGTGCTCGTCTATACGTCGCGGGCCCTGGAGGGCGATCTCGAGGTCACGGGGCGGGTCGAGGTCGTGCTCTATGCGGAATCGTCCGGGCGGGACACGGACTTCGTGGCGCGGGTGACGGATGTCGATCCGGCGGGAGGATCATTCGTCCTCACGGAAGGGATCCTGCGCGCGCGGTATCGCGGCGGGCTGGGCCGGACCGAGCTTCTCGAGCCCGGCGAAGCGGCGGAGTTCCGGATCCGGCTCTACCCGATGAGCCATGTGTTCCGGGCCGGTCACCGGATCCGGCTTCAGATCACGAGCAGTTGCTTCCCCCGCTTCAGCCGCAACCTCAACACCGGCGAGGACGTGGGGACCGGGACCCGCATGCGGACGGCGCGCAACACGGTCCTGCACTCGGCGGCCTGTCCCTCGCACGTCCGGCTGCCGATCCGCCCACGCTCATCCGGCTGAACCCGCGGGTCATCCGGCCGCACCCGCCAGGTTCCGCGGCGCCGTCGCAAGGAGACTCTCCCTCAGAGCCGTCTCGTAGTCGGGCGCGTGGAGCAGAAACGCATCGTGACCCGCGTCCGAGTTCAGAATCCGCAGGACCGCCGGCTCACCAATCCGGCTCTCGGTCTCCCGGAGCAGCCAGGGCGGGACCAGCGTGTCCTCCTCCCAGCCGATGAGCCAGGCGGGGACCCCGAGTTCCTCCGGACGCAGATTGCACAGGTCGACCGAGGCCGACAGCGTCAGAAAGGTCTCCGCCTCGAACCGTTCCGCAAACTCCCGTCCCCGTTCCTCCAGGTAGCGGCCGACGGCGTAGACCGGGGCGCCATCCTCCCACTCCCAGTCGTGCGGGAAGCGGGCGTCGAGCCCGGCCGCCGACTTGTAGGTCGTGAACGCCAGCGCCCTGGCGAGAGCCACGCCTTCGCTCCCCCGGCCGTGCCGGAGCGCGAGCTCGACGATCCACCGTTGCACCGCGTGTATTCCGATCGCCTGCGGATGGCCGCGGTGCGCCGCGCCGATCAGAACGACGCCGCCGAGGCGCTCGGGATGGCGGATCCCCATCGCCAGCGCGACCATCCCGCCGTACGAGGCGCCCAGCATGCGGTGGGCCCGGTCGACGCCGAGGTGGCGCAGGGCAACCGCCACGGCCTCCGCCTGATCTCCGGGCGTGAGATGAATCCGGTCCGGCGAAAGACCGTTCGAAGGATCGGCGGACTCCGTCGGCTCGAGCGTCCCGGGAGATCCGAGGAAGTCGATCGCGAGCAGCCGCCAGCGGTGGGTATCGATGGCCAGATCCGGGCCCGCCAGCTTCCGCCACCAGCCGGGCGCGGGATCCAGGACGTTCGCGCAGACGTGGCGGTCGGCGGAGATGCCCCCCATGGCGACGAGCAGCGGGGCGCCTTCGGGCCCGGCGAGTTCGTAGCGCACCCGGAAGCGGACGTCGACCCCGGCCGCGAATTCCGGCCTCCAGTCCGCCGGCATCGCGACGGTGCCCCTGCGACCCTCCGGCAGTACGGCGTTCACTCGGCTTCTCCATGTTGATCGCGACGCCAACTCCGGAGCAGCCGACCGACCCGTGCGGGTGCGACGCTCATCTCTCGGATCCCCGTTCGAAGGTCCGCAGGAGTTGGCACCGCTGGGCACGCGTTTGAGCGCGCGCGCCCCGGTTGCCCCGGCTTCAAAGGGCCCGTCCCTCAGCCGGTCTCGATGAGTAGCGGCCGAACCTGGCAGCTTGGGCAACGGGGGTCAAGAAACGCAGGCAGACGCCTCTCGCCCGGCGTCTGGGGCCAAACTTGACTCGCTGCCCACGACCCTGTAGCCTCCGCGCCCATAACGCTCATCGAGACCGGTCGAGGGACAGGCCCGAAGACACCGGGGCAACCTGTGGAAGGTGGCTCTTCCACTGATGTGCCAACTCCTGCGACGGATGTGATCCGTTGGTAGATGAGTCGCCCGCCGCGCTTCGTTCAGGCGGCAGCTGGCAGTTCCCAGGGCGTCGCTTCTCCGGAGTCCGCTGAGTGTGAATCGAGACTCGGGGAGGCGTTTCATTGCGCGAAGTTCGCCGCGTTCACGTACTCAAATTCGGCTCATCCGTGCTGGCGCGTCCGTCCGCGTACCGGTCGGTGGCCGAGGAGATCCGGGCCGAAGTCGCCGGGGGCGCGAACGTCCTCGCGGTCGTGTCGGCCATGGGTGACACCACCGATGACCTGCTCGCCGCGGCGCGCGAAGTCGCTCCGTCGCTTCCTGACGATCTCATGGGGTCGCTTCTGGCGACGGGCGAAGAAGCGTCCGTCGCCCTGCTCCGCCTCGCGCTGGCGACGGCGGGCGTGCGCGCCGTGGGCATGTCGTTCTGGCACCTGCCCGTCCGCACCCGGGGTCCGCTGGGATCCGCCGATCCGGTGGCGGTGGATGCCCGCCGGATCGAGACGGCCTTCACAACCCACGATGCGGTCATCCTTCCCGGGTTCGTGGGGGTCGACGCGACGGGGGTCACGTCGCTGCTGGGGAGGGGAGGATCCGATCTCACGGCCCTCTTCCTGGGCCACGCGCTCGGCGCGGCAGAGGTTCGCCTCGTGAAGGATGTGGACGGGATCTTTCCGGCCGATCCGAAACGGTTCCCCAACATCGCGCCGCTGCGCGCGGCGACTTGGAGCGAGGCCCGGCGGACGGCCGGTGGCGTCGTCCAGGACCGCGCGCTGCGTTTCGCCGAGGACCACCGAATCCCGTTCCGCGTCGCGGCGCCCGGCGGCACCGGCACGTGGGTCGGCCGGCACGATCCGACGCACGACCGCAACAGCGGCCGGAAGGCGAGCGCCCGATGCGCATGACCCACCGGTCGGATGAACGCCTGGCGGTGGCCGTCCTGGGCGCGACCGGAATCGTCGGCCAGCGGCTGATCCGGATGCTGGACGGGCACCCGTCCCTCCGGCTCGCCTCCGTCGCGGCGTCCGAGCGGCGCGTGGGCGAGAGGTACGGCGACGCGGTCCGCTGGAGCCTCGGCGGAGACCCGCCCGCGGAGGCTGCCGAACTGCCGCTCCGCGTCGTCACGGAACCGCCGGAGTGCCGCATCGTGCTCTCCGCGCTTCCGTCGGGCGTGGCACGCGAACTCGAGCCGGCGCTCGCGGGAGCCGGACACGTCGTGAGCACGAACGCCTCGGCACACCGGCTGAGGGCGGACGTGCCGCTGCTGGTGCCCGAGGTCAACCCGCGGGCCCTCGCCCTCACCGCCAAACAGCCTTGGTCGGAGGGGGGAGGCCGTCTCGTCGCCAACCCGAATTGCGTGGTTGCCGGACTCGCGCTGGCCCTGGCCCCGCTGCACGACGCCTTCGGAATCGAGGCCGCCACCGTCGTCACCCTTCAGGCGGTGACGGGCGCCGGTCTGACCGGGGTCGGTTCGGTCCAGATCGAGGGGAACGCGATCCCCTGGATCCCCGGCGAAGAGGAGAAGATCGAACCGGAACTGAACAAGATCCTGGGGACGGAGATCGCCGTGGCGGTGAGCACCAATCGAGTCCCGGTGCTCGACGGCCACACGGCGAACGTGTTCCTGAAGTTCGCCTCCCCGGCGAGTCCGGACGACGCGGTGCGGGCGCTGGCGGAATTCCGGGCCCCGCCCTCCCTGCCGGCCCTGCCCTCGCTTCCCGAACGGCCGCTCATCGTGCGCTCCGAGCCGGACCGTCCCCAGCCGCGCCTGGACATCGGCGCGGCCGGAGGGATGGCAGCGAGCGTGGGCCGGATCCGCGCCGCGCCGCCGCACGACCTCGCTATGACCGTGGTCGCGCACAACGGCGTCCGGGGGGCGGCCGGCGCCTGTCTGGCCAACGCCGAATTCTGTCTCGCGGGCTGCGCGGGGGGCTGATCGACACGGAGTGCCGGTCCGCGTTCGACAGCCGTTCCGCAGCGACGAAACGATCGGCGGAGGCGCGGACATTCACCGCCCGAGAGATCGGGCACATCGGAGAGAAGACGGAGATCATGAGAGACGAGACTGTAGCGATCCACCTCGGATACGAATCCGAGCCCACGACGCACGCCGTCGCGGTGCCGCTGTACCAGACCGTGGCGTACGAGTTCGACGATGCGCAGCACGGCGCGGACCTCTTCAACCTCGAGGTCGAAGGCAACATCTACTCCCGCATCATGAACCCCACGCAGGCCGTGCTCGAGGAGCGGCTCGCCCAACTCGAACGCGGCCTGGCGACGCTTGCGCTCTCCTCCGGCAGCGCGGCCGTCAACTATTCGATCCTCAATCTCGCCGCCTCGGGGGACAACATCGTCTCCGTGCCCCAGTTGTACGGCGGCACCTACACGCTCTTCGCCCACATGCTCCCGCAGCTGGGGATCGAAGTGCGCTTCGCCGAAGGCGACGGCCCGGACGATCTGGCCAAGCTGATCGATGACCGGACGAAGGCCGTGTTCGTCGAGAGCATCGGCAACCCGGCGGGCAACATCGTGGACCTCGCGGCCGTGGCCGACGTGGCGCACGCCCACGGCGTCGCCACGATCGTCGACAACACGGTCCCCACACCGGCGCTCCTCAAGCCGATCGACCACGGGTTCGACATCGTCGTGCACTCGCTGACGAAGTACATCGGCGGGCACGGCAACTCGCTCGGCGGCGCGATCGTCGATTCCGGGAAATTCCCGTGGACCGAGCACGCGAGCCGCTATCCGCAGTTCACGACGCCGGAGCCCAGCTACCACGGGGTCGTCTACACGGAGGCGCTCGGGCCGGCCGCCTACATCGGGCGGGCGCGCACGGTGCCGCTGCGCAACACGGGATCGGCGATCTCGCCCTTCAACGCGTTCCAGATCATCCAGGGGATCCAGACGCTGAACCTTCGCATCGAGCGCCACTCCGAGAACGCGCTGGCGGTGGCGAAGCACCTGGAGGGCCACCCGGCGGTGGAGTGGGTGAGCTACGCCGGACTGCCGGGCGATCCGTACCACGAGCTGGCCCTGAAGTACCTCGACGGCCGGGCTTCAGGGATCCTGACGTTCGGGGTGAAGGGCGGCTTCGAGGCGGGCGTGAAGTTCTACGACGCGCTCGAGCTGTTCAAGCGGCTCGTGAACATCGGGGATGCCAAGTCGCTGGCGTGCCACCCGGCCTCCACGACGCACCGGCAGCTCACGGAGGAAGAGCAGATCAGCGTCGGCGTGCGCCCGGAAACCATCCGGCTCTCCGTAGGCATCGAGCACATCGATGACATCATCGAGGACCTCGACCGCGCGCTGGACGTGGCAGCGTCCGCCCGCCCGGCCGCGGCATGACCGACCTGCACGGCCGTTGACGGCCGAGCCGGGCGCCGGCTACGGTGGCGCCCGGCTCGGTTGCGGCAACCTCATGACGGGAGCGTCTCCATCCCTTGAGCGCCCTGGACTGGCTGATCGTCCTCGGACTGAACGGTGCGATCATCGCCTACGGGCTGCGCCGCGCGAGGGGGCACCACCACGAGCGGCGAGTGGTTCCTGGGTTCACGGGCGCTGCCGTGGTGGGCGGTCGGCCTGTCCCTCTTCGCGACCAACATGGACAACTCCGAGTTCGTGTCGGCCACGGGCACGATCGCGAGCGAGGGCCTGCACTTCCTCTCCGCGCACACGTTCGGCGGACTCATCGGGGTGACGATCGCGACCTTCGTCATCGTGCCCGCCATCTACCGGGCCGGACTGTACACCAACTCCGAGTACCTCGAGCATCGCTTCGGTCCCGGAACGCGCGTCCTCGGCGCCCTCATCCAGATCCAGTACCGGACCTCCGTGCTGGGACTCATGATCTGGGCCGTCCACCTGACCCTCGTCGGGGTCGGCGGGCTGAGACCGGAGCTGTCCTGGGCGCTGATCGTGTCGCTCGTCGTCCTGTCGGGCGTCTACACGGCCGTGGGCGGATTGCGGGCGGTCGTCGCGACGGACGTGCTGCAGAGCGCGCTCGTGATGGCGGGAGGCCTCGCGGTGTGCGTCGCCGTCTGGCGGACGGTGGGCGGATGGGACGCGATGGTCGCTCAACTGGAGAGCCTGGGGACGACGGCCGAGGGGCTCGCGCCGGGACTCGCCGCCGCGGACCTGACCCACGTGGGCGCCTTCCGGGGACGGGACGGGACGACGTCGCCGGTCGTGATCTTCATCGCGTGGATCCTCATCTCCTCCGGCTGGTGGACGGTAAGCCACACCTCGACGCAGCGGATGATGGGCGCCCGTTCGCTGTGGGACATGAAGATGGCCGGCGTGCTGGGTGCCGGCGTGAGTCTCGTCATTCTGCTCTTCACCGACACGCTGGGGCTGTTCGGACGGGCGCAGTTCCCGGATTTCGTCCGGCCCGACGAGATGTACCCCCACCTGATCTCCACCTATCTCGGGATCGGCGCCAAGGGCCTCGTCGTGGCCGGGGTCGTGAGCGCGGCGGTGAGCACGTTCGATTCGATGGGTTCGTCGATGTCGGCCGTCTTCACGCGTGATATCTATGCACGCTTCATCTCGCGGGACCGCGACGACGCCCACTACCTCCGCGTCGGACGCCTCGCGACGGTCGCGATCCTGGTCCTGGGGTTCGCCTACCTGCCGCTGATCCTGCGCGCGCCGACGATGCTCGCCGCCTTCCGCTCGGTCACATCGGTGTTCGTCACGCCGCTCCTCATCGTCTACCTGGTCGGCGCCGTGACGCGCACGAACCGGCGGGTGGGAATGGCCGGTCTGGCGACGGGCGGGCTGTACGGGGTCGTGGGTTTCGTGGACCGCGAGGTGATCGACGTCTCCTGGCTGCCGTCCTGGCTGACGGGACAGTGGGAGGCGTTCGTGTGGGCGGTCGCGTTCACGGCCGCCGGCTGCGCCCTCGCGGCGCTCCACCCGCGCTGGCGGAGGACGACCGGTACCGTTGCGAGCGGCGGCGATGCGTCGCCCCCCGGTGATGCGCCGCCCACCGATGCCGGCGACTGGCTCGCGCAGAGTTCCGGCGAACTCGGCCCGATCCGCCTCCACCCCTTCAGGGAGCGCGTGCCGCTGCTGGCCAGCCCCGCCCTCTACACGGGAGTTCTCCTGGCGATTTCCGCATGGCTCGTCTTCGGCGTCTTCTGGTAACCGCGGTCGTGGCGCGAGGTGTGACACTGGCGCGCCGCCCATCCGGGCCACAGCCTTGGGCGACGCCGAAGTGAAGTCGGACGCAGTCCGTCGCAGATCCGGCGCAGTTCGGACCCGCACGCTGGGAGACCCATGAATCGACCCGCAGCAGGCCGCGACCATCTGGAGTACTGGCGCCGCAACCTCCGCTATGTGGGGACGCTCCTCGCGATCTGGGCACTGGCGTCCTACGGCGCCGGGATCGTGTTCGCCGACGCGCTCGACGCGATCCGGATCCCGGGGACGGGCTTCCCGCTCGGCTTCTGGTTCGCGCAGCAGGGCTCCATCTACGTCTTCGTCGTTCTGATCTTCGTCTACGTCTTCCTCATGAACCGGCTCGACCGGGAGTTCGACGTCGACGAGCGTGACGACGTAGCCGGAGAGGAGGGCGCGGCATGACGGTTCTCCAGTGGACGGCGACGCTCGTCGGGCTTTCGTTCGCGCTCTACATCGGGATCGCGATCTGGTCGCGGGCCCACTCCACGAGCGAGTTCTACGTGGCGGGCAAGGGGGTCCATCCCCTGGCCAATGGAATGGCGACGGCGGCGGATTGGATGTCGGCCGCCTCCTTCATCTCGATGGCCGGGATCATCTCCTTCCTGGGCTACGACGGATCGGTCTACCTGATGGGGTGGACGGGCGGGTACGTGCTCCTGGCGCTCCTGCTCGCCCCGTATCTGCGGAAGTTCGGGGCGTTCACCGTCCCCGACTTCGTGGGCGAGCGCTACTACTCCCAGACGGCGCGGGTCGTGGCCGTCATCTGCGCGATCTTTGTCTCCTTCACCTACGTGGCGGGCCAGATGCGCGGGGTGGGGATCGTGTTCAGCCGCTTCCTGGAGATCGACATCGTGTGGGGCGTGATCATCGGGATGGGGATCGTGTTCTTCTACGCGGTGCTCGGGGGGATGAAGGGGATCACCTACACGCAGGTCGCGCAGTACTGCGTGCTCATCTTCGCGTACATGGTGCCCGCGATCTTCCTGTCGATGCTCGTCACGGGGATCCCGATTCCGCAGATCGGGCTCGGGGCGGCGGATCAGGAGACAGGAACGTTCCTGCTCGACCGGCTGAACGGCCTGCACCAGGAGCTGGGCTTCTCCGCCTACACGGACGGGACGAAATCGACGCTCGATGTGCTGGCGATCACGGCCGCGCTCATGGTGGGGACGGCGGGGCTGCCGCACGTCATCATCCGCTTCTACACGGTGCCTCGGGTGCGGGACGCGCGGATCAGCGTGGGCTGGGCACTCGTGTTCATCGCGCTCCTCTACACGGCGGCGCCGGCGGTGGCGGTGTTCGCGAGGACGAACCTGCTCAACACGGTGACGGACCAGCCGTACGCGGAGATGCCGGAGTGGTTCACGAAGTGGGAGACGACGGGGTTGATCTCGTACGAGGACCACAACGGGGACGGACTCATCCAGTACGTGGGATCGGAGGCCGTGGACGCCGCGGGTGCGCCCGTGCAGAACGAACTCACGATCGACCGCGACATCATGGTGCTCGCGAACCCGGAGATCGCCCGGCTCCCGAACTGGGTGGTGGGACTCGTGGCGGCGGGCGGGCTGGCGGCGGCGCTCTCGACGGCGGCGGGACTCCTGCTCGTGCTCTCGGCGGCGATCAGCCACGACCTGCTCAAGCGCAACTGGCGGCCGGACATCAGCGAACACGGAGAACTGATCGCGGCGCGGGTGAGCGCCGGGCTGGCGGTCGTCGTGGCGGGATACCTGGGGATCAACCCGCCGGGCTTCGTGGCGGAGGTGGTCGCGTTCGCGTTCGGGCTCGCGGCGTCGTCGTTCTTCCCCGTCATCATCCTCGGGATCTTCTCGAAGCGGCTCAACCGCGAGGGGGCGATCGCGGGCATGCTGTGCGGGATCACGCTCACCGCCGCCTACATCGTCTACTTCAAGTTCGTGAACCCGGCGGCGAACGTGGCGGAGAACTGGTGGTTCGGGATCTCGGCCGAGGGGATCGGGGCGGTGGGAATGACGGTGAACTTCGCCGTGGCGTCCCTCGTGTCCCGCTTCACGCCGCCGCCGCCGCCGGAGGCGCAGAGGCTGGTCGAGCGAATCCGGCTCCCGCGCGGGGCGGGCGAGGCGCACGAGATCAGCGGCTGACTCGATCCCGGCCGAGACGGCGAACGAGGCCCAGGCGGAGGAGAGCGAACCGCTCGTCGAAGGCGTAGCGGCAGGGGCTGGGGAGTCCCGCCGGCCCGCAGGCGCCGGCGTTGACGCCGAGCCGGTTCTCCGCCTGGTGGACGGTCTCGCCGAAATCGTTGTAGAGGCCTTCGAGTCGGAGGGTCCAGGCGCCGGCCACCGGCGTCTCGATCCCGACCCCGGCGACCCATCCGACCCGCGTCGGCCGCTCGTCGAAGGAATCGTCGGGGTCCACCTGCATGCGACCGTCCGCTCCTTCATCGAGATCGGTGAACGAGTTGGAGATTCCGGCCACCGACGCGCCGCCGGCGACGAACACGCCGAAGCGGCCGAGGGACCGTCGAACGCCGAGGCGAGCCGTCCCGACCCAATGCAGCTCCATCGCCGCCGTTTCGTCCAGTCCGACCGGATCCACCTGTCGCGCGACCGCCGGCAGACCACCGAACGCGGCGTCCGCCTCGAACAGGAGCTGCACGCTCCCCAGGCGGAAGTACCGCCCCGCCACGGCACCGACGGCGAGGCCGGTGTCGTCGTACTCGAACGTCTGGCCGGGGACGCCGTTCGCCGCCGTAAAGCCGTCGATGTCGGTCATGCGAACGTCCATCGAACCCGGTCCTGCGAATGCGCCGATGTAGCTGCCCGCCCGACCCGAACCGACCCTGCCGTCCTGGGCCTCGGCGGTGTCCGCGACCGCCAGCAGGCTCACGAGCGCCGCGGCAAGCGGGCGCCGCGCATTCCCACGTCGAGGCTCATTCATGGAGGTTTTCCCTGGAGTCGTTGGAGGTTTCCCGCAGGGAGATAGAGACCGGTGCCCCCGCCGGGTCAAGCGGTGCGCCGGGGTTGGCCGCAGGAGTGGGACCGCTCAGTTTGGCCCGTCGGCGGGCAGGAAAGGGTCGCGAGGCGGAAGAAGATGCGAATCGACACGTACATGCCGGAGCGGCACCGGACGTTCCTCGAGCGCGCGTTGGCCGCGGTTCCCGGGGTGGAGGGCATCGTCGGCCTGGGGGCGGGCGGTTCGTTCATCGCGGGGGAGATGGACGAGTTCTCGGATCTCGACCTCGTGCTGGCGGTGGAGCCGAGGGCCTGGCCGGAGATTCTCGACCGGCAGCAGGCGATCGCCGCTGAACTCGATTCCTCGTTTCTCGCGGGCTTCACGGGGGAGCATGTCGGAGAGCCGAGGCTGCTCGTCTGCCTTTATGGCCCTCCGCTCCTGCACGTGGACCTGAAGTTCGTGTCGCTCGACGACGTGCACGAACGAATCGAGGATCCGGTCATTCTGTGGGAACGCGATGGCCGGCTCAGCGCCGCCTTCGCCCGGGGGGAAGCCCGCTATCCGAGCGCGGATCCGGACTGGATCGAGGAACGCTTCTGGATCTGGGCACACTACGTCGCGGACAAGATCGAGCGGGGAGAGATCTTCGAGGCGCTGGACGGACTGACATTTATGCGGGCCGTGGCGCTGGCGCCGCTGGCGTTCCTCGCAGATGGCGTTGAGGCCACCGGGGTCCGGCGGATCGAGGATCGGCTTCCCGCCTTCGCGACCGATCTCGAACGGACGGTTGCAGGCGTCGACGCCGCAGCGTGTGCGGCCGCGTTGGAGGCCGCGATCGACCTCTACACCAAACTTCGGGAGGCGGACGCGACCCGGAGCGCGCTCGAGATGAGCCGCGTCGAACGCGAGGTTCGCGCATACGTCGCGGAGCTTCCTGCTCGCCTGCAGGCACCCGGCCGCGACGTGTAACGCGTTTGGCGCGCCCTCGGCGTCAAACGGGGGTCGATATCCGCTCGACGTCGATCCGGCCGGCGTTCTTCATGGCCTGTGCAAGGTCGTAGGCCGACTGAAGGCGATACCACGTGTCCGCGCCGCCTCCAAACGCCTTGTCCAGGCGGATCGCCATCTCGGGGGAGATGCCCGCACGACCGTTGACGAGTTCCGAAAGCTGCTTTCGGCTGACTCCGAGCCTCCGCGCCGCCTCGGTTACGGTGAGCCCCAGGGGCTCCAGACAATCATGGCGTACGGAAAGGCCCGGATGCGGCGGGTTCTTCATCGGCATATCGGACCTCCGAGGCCTCGGTGGCGAAAGCCAACAATCATCGTATGGGAACCGTAACGTATCACGTATCAGGTGGCAAACATGCTTGGCGCGACCGGGGTCATCTCGTTGAGCGGCGGTCGGCCTACGTGGTATGATCGAAGGGAACCATCAACGTGTGATCAACGGGAGGCGGTCGGTGCGGAGCAGACGTGTGACGCGGAGCGGTCTTTCCTGGAGACGGTATGATCGGAGCGGCTCCCAGGCCGGGGTCCTTGCGGTGGCGTGGCTCTGTGGCGGGTGCGCTCCGGCGGATCCAGGGAGCGGAGGCGAGGGGCGCGGCGCCGGAGCGGGCGGTGCGGCGGCGACCGAGGCCGTCCACTTCCAGTTCACCGAGGTCGTGCCCGGCGTCTACCACGCGCAGGGCGCGAGCGATCTCGTCGTCGGATCGAACGCCGGCGTGGTCGTGAACGAGGAGGACGTGCTGCTCGTCGACTCCCATATCTCCCCAGCGGCGGCGAACGCCCTCATCGAGGATCTGCGCTCGATCACCGACAGGCCCGTGCGCTACGCGGCGAACACGCACTGGCACTTCGACCACGCGCACGGCAACCAGGTCTATCCGCCCGACGTGGAGATCATCAGCCACGAGGCGACGCGCGCCGCGATCGCGGAGGGCCGCTCGAACTCGGGCCGGTCGTATGAACTTTTCGTGGGCGCCATCCCCGGGCGGATCGAACGGATGGAGGCCACGCTCGACACGCTGACCGATCCGGAGGCGCGGGCAGAACTGGAGGCCACGCTCGAGGCGCAGCGGACCTATTACGCGCAGTTGCAGGAGGTCGTCCCCACAGCCCCCAACACGACGCTCTCGGAGCGGCTCACGCTCTATCGGGGGGAGCGCGAGATCCAGTTCCACTTCTTCGGGCGCGGTCACACGGACGGCGACGTCATCGTCTACCTGCCGAACGACCGCGTGGTCATCACCGGGGACATGCTCGTGGGCGGCCTCCCCTATATGGGGGACGGGTACGTGAACGAGTGGGTCGAGACGCTCGACCGCGTGAAGGCGCTCGATTTCGACTGGATCATCCCGGGCCACGGCGCGCCCTACCAGGAACGCGAGCGGATCGACCACCTGCAGGCGTATCTCCAGGACCTGTGGGACCAGTCCGTCGCGCTGCACAGCCAGGGCGTGAGCGCCGAGGACGCGGCGGCGCGTATCGACCTGACGGCGCACGCCGAGAACTTCGGCGGGATCCCCAGCCCCGGAGCGAATCCGATTGCGGTGCTCCGTATCTTCGAACTGCTGGACGGAACCGCGAACTGAGACAAGCCGCCCAGACGAAACCACGAAGACGAAACCACGAAGAGGAGTTCACGATGTCCACCGACTCGAACCGGCGCGATTTTCTGAAGATCACGGCTGCGGCAGGCGCAGGCCTCGGGCTCGGCGTCCCCGTCGGGGCGTGCGCGGGCCCCGCGGCCACGCCCCAGGCCTCGGGCAGCGGCGGGAAGCTGCTCATCCTGGGCGGGACCGGGTTCATCGGCCCCTACCAGGTTCGATCGGCGCTCGCGCAGGGGCTGGAGGTGACGATCTTCAACCGCGGTAACCGCCCCGGGATGTTCGAGGGGGTGGAGGAACTCGTCGGGGACCGCAACGGAGACTTCGAGTCGCTGCGGGGCCGCACGTGGGACGTCGTCATCGACAACTCCACGGCGCGTCCCGACTGGGTGACGAGCATCGGCGAGTTCCTGCGCGACTCGGTGGAGTACTTCTACTACGTCTCCTCTCGATCCGCGTACGCGAGCCATTCGACCGTGCCGATGACGTCCGACGTCCCGTCTTACACCTACGAGACGGCCGGCGTGGACCGCGCAACTGCGGACATCACGCAGCTTCCCTACGGTCTCGCCAAGGCGGAGTCCGAGCGCGAGGCAATGCGGATCTTCCCCGACCGCTACGGGATCTTCCGCCCGGGTCTCATCATCGGACCCGACGATCCCACCGACCGC
The DNA here is from genome assembly GCA_022825725.1 of Gemmatimonadota bacterium. GTDB lineage: Bacteria > Gemmatimonadota > Gemmatimonadetes > Palauibacterales > Palauibacteraceae > Palauibacter. Next base: position 173,785 of record JAJDWE010000033.1, on the reverse strand, counting down.
TTCACCTACTGGCCGGTGCGGATCCACCGGGGCGGCGAGGTCCTGTCTCCCGGCGATGGGACGGACCCGGTGCAGATCATCGACGTGCGCGATCTCGGCGACTTCATGGCGCTCTCCTCGGACCGCGGGCACACGGGCATCTTCAACCTCGTGGGACCCGCAACGCCGCGACCGATGGCCGAACTCCTCTACGGGATCCGCGCCGTCACGACAGCGGAGACGACGTTCACCTGGGTACCGCGCGAGTTCCTCGCGGAACGCGGGGTGCGACCCTACGCCGAGATGCCGGTGTGGCGGCCGCCGACGCCCGGCTCGGAAGGGTTCGCGCGCTTCGACCTGTCCAATGAGGTCGCGCACGGGATGACGTTCCGCTCGCTGGCGGATACGACGCAGGCGACGCTGGACTTCCATTTCTCGCGCTCCGCGGAACGGCAGGCCGAGATGCGGCCGGGACTCCCGGCGGAGCGGGAGGCGGAGATCCTGCGGGAGTGGCACGCGTCGCGCTGAAGGCCGGTCGCCGGGGCTGCTCTTGCTGGCCGCCGTGAAGGCGGCAACTGTGGTCAGCGCAAACGTGCGGGATGGTGCGCGGGACGGGGCGGAGGCGGGGCACGAGACCGACGGAAACGGAGGCGACGTGAACGACCGAGACGAGAGCTCCGGACTCACGCGGCGAGCCTTGATCGCCGGGGCGGCAGCGGCTGCCGGGGGCGCGATCACGGCCGGCGCAACGCGCGGACTGGGACTCCAGGAGGCGCAGGATCCGACGAAGGTTCCGGGCGCGCGTCCCGTCGTGGTCGGGTCCCGTTCTCCACACGAGACGCCGGAGAAGCTCCTGTCCGGTTCCATGGGCGGCTCCTCGCGTACGCCGCTCCAGGACCTGCACGGGATCATGACCCCGGCGGATCTTCACTTCGAACGGCACCACCACGGGATCCCGCAGATCGATCCCGCCACCTACCGTCTCCTCATCCACGGCATGGTCGACCGCCCCATGCTCTTCACGCTCGATGACCTGAAGCGCTTCCCGCAGGTCTCGAAGCTGCTCTTCATCGAGTGCTCCGGGAACGGCGGCGGCGCGTACGCCCCTTCGCCCAACCCGCGGAACACCCCGCAGTCGATCGACGGCCTCCTGAGCACGAGCGAGTGGTCCGGCGTCGCGATCTCGACCCTGTTCGAGGAGGTGGGGGCGCACGCTGACGCGACGTGGTTCCTCGCCGAGGGCTCGGACGCGGCGGTCATGGGCCGCAGCATCCCCATGGAGAAGGCTTGGGACGACGCGATGATCGCCTACGCCCAGAACGGCGAGGCGATCCGGCCCGAGCAGGGCTATCCCGCGCGGGTCTTCCTGCCCGGATGGGAGGGGAACGCGAGCGTGAAGTGGGTCCGGCGCATCGAACTCTCCGACCGACCCGGGATGTTCCGCGACGAGACGTCCAAGTACACGGATCCGCTCCCCGACGGAACGGCGCGGCAGTTCTCGTTCGTGATGGACGCGAAGTCGATCATCACGAATCCGACCTACCCGCGGCGGCTGTCGGAACCCGGATTCGTCGAGATCTCCGGGTACGCCTGGACGGGCCGGGGTCTGATCGAGCGGGTGGAGGTAAGCACAGACGGCGGCGACTCGTGGCATGACGCGGTCCTCCAGGAACCCGTGCTCCCGAAGTGCACGACGCGGTTCCGTTACGGTTGGGAGTGGGACGGCGGTCCGGCCCACCTGCTGAGCCGCGCGACCGACGAAACGGGCTACACGCAGCCGGTCCGGCAGCAGGTCCTCGACGCACGCGGCCCCGGCACGCGCTATCACTCCAACGCGATCCGCGGCTGGCGCGTGGGGCGCGACGGCTCCATCGAGTTCGCGCCGGTATGAGCCGCGCCAACGTGGTCTCGCGGCTGCTGGGCGTGGCGGCCCTCCTGCCGGCGCTGGCGGCCTGCGGCGCGGGCGACTCCGGGGGCGGCGTCGAGGCCGGCAACGCCAGCTCCGGCGCGGTCATGGTCGAGACGACCGATCCAGTCGACGGCGCGACCGGACGCGCGGGCGCGGCCCAGCCCGTCTACGGCTTCGGGACGCCCGCGACGGAATCGCAGATCGCGGCGTGGGACATCGACATCGGCCCCGATGGCGCGGGCCTGCCGCCCGGACAGGGCACCGTCGCGGAGGGCCTCGAGGTGTGGGAGCGCCACCGCTGCATCCTCTGCCACGGCCCGACGGGACGGGAAGGGCCGAACGACATCATCACCGGCCGCATCCCGGGAGACGAGTTCCCGTTCGCGAACGACCGCAGCCTGCGCTCCACCGTCGGCAACTACTGGCCCTACGCGACGACGCTGTTCGACTACACGCGCCGCGCCATGCCCTTCGACCTGCCCGGCACGATGACCGACGAAGAGGTCTACGCGGTCGTCGGCGCGATGCTCTACTTCAACGACCTGTTGCCCGCGGACGCCGTCGTCGACTCCGCCATGGTCGTCGACACACGGATGCCCGCGCGCGACCGCTTCGTCCCCGACAACCGAACCGGCGGCCCGACCATCCGCTGACCGAAGCTACACGAGTTCGATCCGGAGCCGCCGCCCCAGCGCCTCGGCGGCTCCTATGAGCGTGGCGAGTTGTATCCGATCGTTGCCCGGATCCAGAACTCGATCCAATTGGCTGCGGCTCGTGTTCATCTTCTTCGCCATCTGATTCTTGCTGAGGCGTTCCGTAGTCATCGCCTCCTTCAGTTGCCAGGCGATGACGCGCTTGACGGCCGCAGCCGTTGTCTCCTCCAGCGTTCCCTGCTCCCGCAGATAGTCTTCGAACGACGAACCAACGCGTCCCTTTTCCTCAGCCACGAAGGATCTCCCTTGCTCGTCTTCTAGCTATTTCCAACTCACGCCTCGGCGCTTTCTCCGTCTTCTTCACGAATCCATGCAGCAACACCATCCGGCCATCCTGGATCACGAAGATCACGCGAGCGATCCGACCGCCGCTGATCTGCGATCGAATCTCACGGAGACCGCCGCCAAGTGATCGGGTGAGCGGCATCCCGACCGGCCAGCCGAATTCGACGGTGGCAATGTCCGTCCCGATGGTACGCCGACTCTCGGAATCGAGATCGAGAAGCCATTGCCGGACGGGTTCGTTGCCGCCAGCGGTGGCGTAGAATGCAGCCGGGAGTCGCTTAAGCGCCGACATGATACCTGATGAGACACATGTACCTTATGTGGTACAGCTCGTCAACCAGTCATCAACGGCTACAGTTCGGCGGTGAGGTGGGCGCGGTAGTCCTGGAGTTCGGCGCGTTCTTCCTCGGGTAGCTCCGGGTGGGTGAGGTCGAGGGTAGCGAGCTGGTCTCGCACGAGTCGGGCGACGACCAGCCGCATCCAGGGCTTCGAGTCGGCCGGGATCGCGTACCACGGGGCCCACCGGCGGGCCGTCGCGTTGATCGCGTCCTCGTAGGCGGCCATGTAGTCGTCCCAGTGCTGCCGTTCCTCGATATCGGCGCGGTTGAACTTCCAGTTCTTGTCGGGGCGGTCGATGCGGCGCAGGAAGCGGCGGGCCTGCTCGTCCTTCGAGATGTTGAGCCAGAACTTCAGGATCACGGTCCCGTTCCGCGCGAGGTGGGCCTCGTGATCCCGGATCGACTGGTAGCGCTCCTCGCACCGTTCCATGATCGGCAGCCGCCGGGGAAGCTTCTGCCGGTCGAGGTACTCGGGGTGGACCCGCACGATGAGCACTTCCTCGTAGTAGCTCCGGTTGAAGATCCCGATCCGGCCCTTTTCCGGGAGCCGGCGCGTCGTGCGCCACAGGAAGTCGTGTCTCGCCTCCAGGTTGGACGGCGCCTCGAAGGCGTTGATCCGGAAACCCGCGGGGTTCACGCCCGTCATGACCGCCCGCAGCGTCGAGTCCTTGCCGGCCGCGTCCATCGCCTGGAAGACGAGCAGCACCGCGTAGTGGCGGTGCGCGTGCAGACGCCGCTGGAGCCGCGAGATCTCGCGCACCGTGCGCTTCAGTTCCTTCTTCATCGCCGCCTCGGTCGGCGCGTCGGGCGGCGGCGCGGTCACCGCCCGGGAGATGTCGAAGTCGCCGTCGTAGCTGATCCGGAACGGACTCTCGGGCGGCGAGAAGTCGATCATGTCCAGCGGGTCGGGGCGCCGGATCTCAGAACCTCGAGCTGCGCAGCCAAGTGTCCGCGCGGACCCAGTAACGGTCGAACTCGCGCCGCGCCTCCTGCGCCTGGGCCGTCTTCTTCTGCGCCTCGAGCGCCTGCATGAGACCGAACCAGGCCCAGCCCTGGTTGGGCAGATCTTCGAGCGCGTCGCGGTAGACCTGTTCCGCCTCGCCGGCCCGGTCGTTCTCGAGCAGGATCGCGCCGAGCGTGTGCCGAACCGGCATGTGCCACGCCCGCGGCTCGGAGTAGATCAACCCGTCTTCCTTCTCGATCCCGTGTTTCAGCGCCGCCACGGCCTCCGCCGCCTTCCCCCGCGCGTTCAGGATCTCTCCCGCGAGGATCGAGCGCGGCAGCGCGACGACGTCGGCGAGCGGGCTGTAGCGGAAGGTGGCGGAGGGATCGGCGTCCTCGAGCACTTCGTCGATCTCATCGAGGTGGTCCTGCGCGACGTCGACATGCCCCATCCGGAGGTAGGCGAGGCCGCGCGAGAAGCTCCACGCGACGAGTTCCATGGCCTCGTCCGACTTCGGACCGTTGCCCGCCAGAATCTCGCTCCAGCGTCCGAACGCCGCGTAGGTGAGAGGGATGTAGGCCGCCCACGGGCCGCGGTGTCCGGCCAGATCCTTCGCGGCCTGGATCGCGACGCCGCTCTGCCCGTCCATGACGGCGGCGTTGAGCAGCATGTGCAGGTTGTGGGACGGGTAGACGCCGGGAGGCCCGCCGTGCGCCGCCTTCTGGTCCGCGTGCCACGCCTGCTGGTTGCCGCGCACCGCGTCGCCCCAGCGGCCGATGTTCATGTAGATGTGCGTCGGCATGTGGTGGATGTGGCTCACCGCGATCTGGCTGCCGAGGTGGTCCGAACATGCCTCGGCCAGACCCGGATCCTCCGACGCCTCCACGAGGTGGATGTAGAGGTGACAGGCGCCGGGGTGACGGATGTCCCGCGCGAGGACGGTTTCGAGGATGGGGCGGATCTTCTTCACATCCTTCGCTTCGAGGTCCACGTCTCCACGCCGGGGGCGCAGCAGCATCCAGGCCTCGGCCTGCAGCGTGAGCACGTCCAGGTCGTCCGGGTAGCGCGCCGCGACCTTGTCCATCTCACGCGCGTACAGCGTGTCGAGCATGCGGCGGCGCGAGCGCTCCGGGTCGGCCTCGAACCGCACGTCGAAGGCATCGATGAGCGCCTGCTCGACTTCGGTCGCGCCCGACCTGTGCTCCTTCGCCTTCTGCATGGCGGCGTGGGCCGAGCGTTCATTGCCGGGCGACATGCCGCCGTTCAGGTACGGTGCCAGCGACCACGCCTCGCCCCAGTAGCATGAGGCGCACTCCGGATCCTCGGCCTGCGAAGCGCGGAACGACTCCTCCGCGATCGAGGTGCCGAAGGCGTACATGAAGAGCAGGCCCTCGTCGAAGTAGGCCTGCGCCTTCTCCGACGCCGTGCTGACCGGCCGGTTGTGCGGACCGAGGTTGCCGTAGAGCGGCGTGGAGTTCCCGTCGCCGTTGCCCGCCTGCGCCGCGCCCCCCAAGGAGGCGCCCGCCATCTGCGGCGCGCTGCGCTGCCCGCTCGAACACCCGGCCACCAGCACCGCCAGGCCCACCGCCAACATCAGATCACGTCGCCGCATCGGGCTTCCTCCTCATGTTCGCCGCCCGTGGCCGGAGTCAGCCCACGGGGCCCGCCGTACAGACCTCCGGCGGACAGTCGTCCTCGTATTCCGTGAAGTTCTCCCTGAAGAGCCGCGCCAGGTGCGCCGCCTTCTCATCGTACGCCGCGGGGTCCGGCCACGTCGCGCGCGGCCGCAGGATCTCGCCCGGCACGCCCGGCACTTCCGTCACGACGTGGACCCCGAACACCGGGTCCGGCTCCGTCGGCGCATCCACCAGTTCGCCCGCGTGGATCGCGTCGACCATCCGGCGCGTGTGCGGCAGGTCGATCCGCGCCCCGACGCCGAACGGCCCGCCGCTCCAGCCCGTGTTCACGAGCCACACGTTCACGCCGTGCTCATGCATTCGGTCCGCGAGCAGCCGCGCGTACTTCGCCGGGTGCCACACGAGGAACGGGCCCCCGAAGCAGGGCGAGAAGGTGGCCACGGGATCGGTGACGCCGACCTCCGTGCCCGCGACCTTCGCCGTGTACCCGCTGATGAAGTGGTACATGGCCTGCTCGGGCGTCAACCGGCTCACCGGCGGCAGCACGCCGAACGCGTCCGCCGTCAGGAAGATCACGTCCGTCGGGTGCCCCGCCACGCACGGCACCTGCGCGTTGTCGATGAACTCGATCGGATAGCTGCCGCGCGTGTTCTGCGTGATCGACGAGTCCGACCAGTCCACGCTCCCGTCGTCCCGCAGCACGACGTTCTCCAGCACCGCGCCGTAGCGGAGCGCCCGGTAGATGTCGGGTTCCTTCTCCTCGGAGAGGTCGATCGTCTTCGCGTAGCAGCCGCCCTCGATGTTGAAGATCCCCGAGTCCGTCCAGCAGTGCTCGTCGTCGCCGATGAGCCGCCGGTTCGGGTCGGCCGAGAGCGTCGTCTTCCCCGTCCCCGACAATCCGAAGAGGAGCGACGAGGCCCCGGTCTCCGGGTCGGTCGTCGCGGAGCAGTGCATCGAGAGCACGTCCCGCTTCGGCATGAGATAGTTCATGATCGTGAACACGCCCTTCTTCATCTCCCCCGCGTACTCGGTCCCGAGGATGCAGGCCTCGTTGTCGGCGAAGGAGAGGTCCACGCTCGTCGGCGAGGTGACGCCGTCCACGGAGGGATCCGCCGCCTCCTGGCCCGCGTTGTAGACGACGAAATCGGGCTCGCCGAACTCCGCCAGCTCCGCGGGGGTGGGGCGGATGAGCATGTTGTGCATGAAGAGGGCGTGGTACGGGCGGTTGCAGATGATCCGCACGTTGAGGCGGTACTCCGGGTCCCAGCCCGCGAAGCCGTCGATGACGTAGAGGAGGTCCTGCCGGTTCAGGAAGGCCCGGACGCGCGCCCGGTTCCGCAGGAAGCTCTCGCGCTCGAGGGGGAAGTTGACCGGACCCCACCAGACGTCCCGCGCGGTCTCCGGATCGCGCACCACGTGCTTGTCGTTCGGGGAACGCCCGGTCTTGGCCCCGGAGAAGGCCACGAGGGCTCCGTTCGCCGCCTTGACGGCGCCGGGTTCGCGCCCGCTCAGGGCATCCGCGTAGATCTCATCGACGGACGGATTCCGCTTGATGCGGGTGACGGTGATCCCGTGCGCGCTGAGGTCGAAAGTTCGATCGATGGTTCCGATCTCCGCTGTCTTGGTCGCCATGTGTCAGAATCGCCATATTCAAGGGAGGATCGGCGCCGGCGACGGACCACGGATTCGGACGTGTCCCGCGCGCCGGATCGAATCGGCGCCGACCGTCCGATTCAGGGGCAATCTGTTAAAATAAGCCTTCAGACTTGAGATGACTACCGAAACGGGAGAACCGTCATGACCGGGCGCATACAATTCAACCCCTCCTCGACTCGTTCGCTGCCGCGCGGACTCGTGGCCGCGGTCTGCGGCCTGGCGGCGCTGTGGACGGCGCCGGCGGCGCCGATGGCCGCCCAGGAAGAGGACGACCCGCCGTGGCGCTGGTCCGAGGAGCGGGTGTTCGAGGCCGTGAACCGCGTGCGCGCGGGCCGCGACCTGAACCCGGACTCGTGGCCGGACGGGGGCCGCGTCGCCGTGCTGCTCTCCTTCGACGTGGACAACGAGACGGTCTGGCTGCGGAACGGCGACACCAACGTGGGCGGCCTCTCGCAGGGAGAGTACGGCTCGCGCGTCGCCCTCGGCCGCGTCATCGACCTGCTCGACGATTACGGGATCGCGGCCTCCTTCTTCGGGCCCGCGCTCAGCTTCAGCCTCGCACCGCACCAGATCGACATGATCCAGGCGTCGGGCCGCCACGAGATCGGCGTCCACGGCTGGATCCACGAGCGCAACGCCACGCTCCCGCGCGACGAGGAGGAACGCCTCTTGCGCATGGCCATCGAACGCCTGACGGAACTCATGGGCGAACGCCCCGTCGGCTACCGCGCGCCGTCGTGGAACTTCAGCGATTCGACGCTCGATCTCCTGCTCGAGATGGACTTCCTGTACGACTCATCGCTCATGGCCGACGACCGGCCCTACGAGATCAACGCGAACGGCGAGCCCACCGGCCTCGTCGAACTCCCGGTGGACTGGATCCTGGACGACGCGCCGCTCTTCAACCCCCTCGGCGACCGCTACTCCAACCCGCGCGAGGTGCTCGAGGTCTACAAGGACGAGTTCGACGTGGCCTACGAGGAGGGGACGATGTTCCTCCTCACCATGCACCCCCACTACATCGGCCACCGCTCCCGGATCGTGATCCTGCGCGAACTCATCGAACACATCCGGTCGAAGCCGGACGTGTGGTTCGGCACCCACCGCGAAGCCGTCGAATGGGTCCGCGCCCAGGCGTCGATGCCCTAGCAGGCCCCTGGCAGGCCGCTAACGCGGAGCGGTCTCCTCCAGGAGGTCGAGGATGAAGGCGAACTCGAAGGCGAGTTCCTCGTACGCGCGGTCGCGGCCCGAGCCGCCGCCGTGGCCCGCGTCCATGTGCGTCTTGAGGAGCAGGCGGTTGTCGTCCGTCTTCGTCGCGCGCAGCTTCGCGACCCACTTCGCGGGCTCCCAGTACTGCACCTGCGAGTCGTGCAGTCCCGTCGTGACGAGCAGGTTGGGGTAGTCCTTCGCCTCCACCTGGTCGTAGGGGGAGTAGGAGAGCATGTAGCGGTACGACTCGAGTTCGTGGGGGTCGCCCCATTCGTCCCACTCGAAGGTCGTGAGCGGAATCGACTCGTCCAGCATCGTCGTCACGACATCGACGAACGGGACGTGCGCGACGACGCCCCGGAACAGCTCCGGCCGCATGTTCGTCACCGCACCCATGAGCAGGCCCCCGGCGCTCCCGCCGCGGGCGAAGAGCTTCTCGGGGCTCGTGTAGCCTTCCGCGACGAGGAAGTCCGCCACGTCCACGTAGTCGGTGAAGGTGTTTTTCTTGTTGAACATCTTCCCGTCCTCGTACCACGCCCGGCCCAGTTCCTGTCCGCCGCGGATGTGGGCGATCGCGTACACGAATCCGCGGTCGAGGAGACTGAGGCGGGTGGAGGAGAAGGTGGGCTCCATGCTCGCACCGTATGAGCCGTAGGCGTAGAGGAGGAGCGGGTTGTCGCCGTCCTTCTCGAGACCGCTCCGGTAGACGAGGGACACCGGGACTTCCACGGCGCCGTCGCGGGCGGGGGCGTGCAGCCGCTCCACCACGTACTCCGCGCGGTCGTAGCCGCCCAGGACTTCGTCCTCCTTGAGCAGCGTGCGCTCGCGGGTGGACATGTCGTAGTCGTAGACGGAGCGCGGGGCGGAGAGCGACGTGTACCCGTAGCGAAGGATGTTCGTATCCAGTTCGGGGTTCGCCGACAGCGAGGCCAGGTAGGCCGGCTCGTCGAAGGCGATCTCGTGCTCCTCCCCTTCCCACGCGCGGACGCGCAGACGTGTGAGCCCTCCCGCGCGCTCGGAGAGCACGAGGTGGTTCCGGAACAGCTCGAACCCCTGCAGGAAGACGTCGCTCCGGTGCGGGACGACCGTCTCCCAGTTGTCCGTCGCGGTCCCGCCTACGGGAGTCCGCATGAGCTTGAAGTTCTCGGCTCCGTCGAGGTTCGTCCGGACGTAGAAGTGGTCCCCGAAGTGGTCGAAGCGGTGCTCGTGCCCGCGCTCGCGCGGGAGGAAGAGGGTGAACTCGCCCTCGGGGTTCGTCGCGTCGAGGAAGCGGTGCTCGTCCATCACGGTGTGTGAGGAGGAGATGACGAGGTACTGCTTCGACTTCGTCTTGCGGACGCCAGAGCTGAACTCCTCGTCGTCCTCCTGGTACACGAGCACGTCGTCCGCGGGATCGGTGCCGAGCCGGTGCCGGTAGATCTGGTATGAGCGCAGCGTGCCGGGGTCCCGCTTCGTGTAGAAGAGCGTCCGGTTGTCCTCGGCCCATACCATGTTGCCCGAGGCGCCCTCGATCGCTTCCGGGTAATCCTCACCGGTGTCGAGATTCCGGACCCGGATGGTGTAGATGCGGCGCCCGCGGGTGTCCTCGGCCCACGCCATCAGGTCGCCGTCGGAGCTGACTTCGGGGAAGGCGGCGTAGTAGTCGTGGCCCTCGGCGAGCGGGTTGACGTCGAGGATGACTTCCTCGTCCGCGTCGAGCGACCCGCGCTTCCGGGCGTAGATGGGGTAATCCCGGCCGTCCTCGGTGCGGCTGTAGTAGAAGAAGTCGCCCTCTCTCACCGGCACGGAGAGGTCGGTCTGCTGGATCCGTCCCTTGATCTCCTCGAACAGCGTGTCCTGGAGGTCTTCCGTGTGCGCCATCAGCGCGTCGGTGTAGCCGTTCTCCGCCTCGAGGTATGCGATGACCTCGGGATCCTCGCGCTGGTTGAGCCAGTAGTAGTTGTCGATCCGCGTGTGCCCGTGCGTCTCCAACTGTTCCGGGATCACGCGGGCGACGGGAGGCGCGACCCCGGCGTCGGCCGGGGATTCGGAGGCGGGATCGGCGCCCTCCCCGGTGCAGCCCGCGGCCTGGACGCTCACGGCGAGCAGCGCCGCGATGAGGGAAAAACGGTCATGGCATGCTGCCTTCGCTCGCGACATCGACGACTCCTTCGCTTCACTCGGCTGCCTTGCCGCACCACGGGCGGCCGACATCTTCTTCGGGGGGTGTGGTGGGGCGAGGCCGCGCGTATCGCACTGTTTTTTCTCTCTCCGGTTCTTCCGGGCGGGATCGGGACATGATGATCAACCGACATGGGAGCCGCGTCAAAGGTTGCGTCGCGCTGGCTGTGGTTCTGGCGCTCCTGGCGGGGTTCGGGTGCGCTCCGGCGCCGGTGGTCGAGAGCGCGGCGGACGCTGTCTACCCGGGCGCTTCGTGGGAGCGGATGGCGGATCCGACGGAGGCCGGGTTCTCGGCCGAGGCGCTGGACGCGATCCATCCCTACGTCGAGGGGATCAACACCTCGGCGGTGATGGCCGTCGTCGGGGGACGCGTGGTGTTCGAGCACGGACCGGTGGATTCGCTGAGCTATCTCGCTTCCGTGCGGAAGAGCATCCTCGCCATGCTGTACGGGAACTACGTGGCGGACGGGACGATCGACCTCGAACTCACCCTCGAAGAGCTCGGCATGGACGACGTGCAGGGCCTCCTCCCGATCGAGAAGCGCGCCCGCGTCCTCGACCTCGTCACCGCGCGCTCGGGCGTCTATCACCCGGCCTCGAACGCGGGGGACAACCTCGCGGACGCGCCGCCCCGCGGCTCGCAGGAGCCCGGCACCTACTACCTGTACAGCAACTGGGACTTCAACGCGTCCGGGGCCGTCTTCGAGCAACTCACGGGCCGCAACATCTACGACGCGCTGGAGACGGACCTCGCACTGCCGCTGGGATTCGAGGATTGGGACCGGTCGATCCACCGCAAATCGGGGGACGCGACGCGCTCCCGGAACCTCGCCTACCACATGGTCCTCTCCACGCGGGACATGGCCCGGATCGGCCACCTCATGCTTCTGGGCGGCGTGTGGGGGGAGGAACGACTGCTGCCGCAGGGGTGGTCCGAACGCATCGCCGGCATTGTCACGCCCTCGGAGGAGATGAATCCGGAAGGTCTGCGCGGGGGCGAGTTCGGCTACGGGTACATGTGGTGGGTGTGGGACGGCCCCGCAGTGCCGGAGGGGTTCGAGGGGGCGTACACCGGCCGCGGCGCCTACGGCCAGTTCATCACGGTCATCCCCTCGCTGGACATGGTCGTCGCCCACAAGACGGTGCCGGACGCCCAGACGCCGTGGGACGACTACATGGGCATCCTCACCCGCCTCGCCGCCGCACACTGCGGCGCGAACTGCTGACGGTTCAGACCCCCCACTCCACCCACAGCGTCGCCGGTTTCCGGAACTCGTAGCCATAGGGGGCCCCGGGTCGGTCCGGGTCGAGGCGGAGTCCCGGGCAGCGGGCCCACAGGGTTTCGAGTACGACGCGTGTCTCGAGGCGGGCGAGCGGGGCGCCGAGGCAGAAGTGCCGGCCCACGGCGAACGAGAGGTGGTCGCCGGCGTTTTGGCGGGTCACGTCGAAGCGGTCGGGGTTCTCGAAGTGCGCGGGATCCCGATTCGCCGCGCCCAGCATGCAGTGGACGACTTCCCCCTTCGCGATGCGGATGCCGCGGATCTCGGTGTCGCGGGTCGCGTGGCGGGCGGCCGACTGCACGGCCGGCTCCCAGCGCAGCGTCTCCTCGATCGCCAGATCCAGGGCTTCGCGGCTCGACCGGGCGGTCCCGATTTGCTCGGGGTGCGAGAGGAGGGCCCACACGGCGTTCGCGATCATGGACTCCGTCGTCTCGATCCCACCGAAGAGGATGATGAGCGCGTTGGAACGGATCTCTTCCGCCGTGAGCGGGTCGACGTGGTCGCACATCAAGTCGGAGAGGAGGCTGCCGTTCGGGTCCCGTTCGAGTCCCTCGAGGATCGGTGCGACCGCCTCCCCGAACGCGTCCGCCGCCCCCTTGCCGGCGGCGCGCAGGTCCGGGTCGCCGGCAAAGTTCGCCAGCGCCCGCGCGAAGTGTTCGTACCATTCGTTGACGCGCTCCGTCTCGCTCAGGGGGATGCCGAGCACGGACAGCACCGAATGGAGCGCTACGGGTCGGGCCACGGTCGTCCGCACTTCGCCGGCGCACCGACCGCCCGACCCCAGCGTCGCCACGAGCCGCTCGACCTCCGCCATCAGGGGCGGCATCGAGGCCGTCTTCAGGCGGGAGGCGTGGAACGGGGGCAGACACTTCCGCTTGTAGCGGATCTGCGTCGGCCCCTCCGTCGTCATCATATGGACGCCGAACATGTCGCGGATCGTGGACGGGGCGTCCGTCGTGAACAGGTCGGGGTCCCGGAGTACCGCCAGCATGTCGTCGCGGCGGGTGAGGAACCAGCGCTCGATCTCCGGCACCCACGTCACGGGCTCCGCCGCCCGGAGTTCCGCGAAGATCGGGTAGGGATAGACGGCCAGATCCGCGAGTCGCACGCGCGCCCCAAGCGGAAACCGGTCGATCCGCTTCACAGCCCGGACCACATCAGTACGGCGAAGCCGATGAAGAGCGCATAGATTCCAGCCACGGCGGCGACGATCCAGCGGCCCCGGCCGCGGTAGGCCCGGAAGAGGAAGACGGAAACGGCCAGGACAAGGACGACTTCGCCGACGGCCGCGTATCCCCCGTAGTGGTCCGGATCCCAATACGACACGGGACTCGTGAACCGCCAGTCGCTGAAGGGGAAGAAGTGGCGGTGCGCGTCCTCCCGGTGCAGAGGCAAGTCGCCCAGCGCGTGGAGGATCATGCTCGCGACGAACAGCGTCGATGCGGTGAGCTTCGTGGGCCGCGGGGCGGCGGCCATCGTGGCGGGCGGGACGCGCCCGGCGGTCGAGCGCCGGCCGATGAGCACGAGAAGGATGCACAGGGTGATCCCGAGGAGAGGAATCGAGCTCGGGATGTCGAACACGACCTGCCAGCCGGGATCGAAGTAGCGCTCAGACCAGATCCGGCTCTCGGATACGCCGCGCACGAGCCGCTCCCACAAGTAGAAGACGAGCATCGGGACGTCCGGGGCGACGGCCCCGAGCGCGACCGGCAGGGCGTTGCGCTCCGACCGGCCCAGCACGATGAGACTGAGCGCCGCGTGCGCCGGCGTCGTCACGCGGCCGTCCGTGACCGCCGCGGCGTTCGATCGGGCGGGGGCTCCGTCAGACGCCCGCTCCGCGCTTCAGGCGGTGCAGGTGCTGCCGGCGGAACTTCGCCACCTTCGGCGCCACGACGGCTTGGCAGTACGGCTGGCTCGGGTTCCGATTCAGGTAGTCGTCGTGATACGCCTCCGCCGGGTAGAACGTCTCCAGCGGGGCGATCTCCGTCACGATGGCGTCCGGCCAGATCCCGGCCGCCGTGATCTCCGCGACCTTGCGCTCGGCCGCTTCCCCCTGCGCCTCGCTCTCGTGGAAGATCGCCGAGCGATACTGCGTCCCGACGTCCGCGCCCTGCCGGTTCAGCGTCGTGGGATCGTGGATCGTGAAGAAGACGTCCAGCAGGTCGTCGAACGAAACCGCATCCGGATCGTACGTGACCCGCACGACTTCGGCGTGCCCTGTGCGACCCGTGCACACTTGCTGGTAGGTGGGATTCTCGGCATGCCCCCCCGCGTAACCCGACTTCACGCCGTGGACGCCCTCCAGAAGCTGATACACGGCCTCGAGGCACCAGAAGCACCCCCCCGCCAGCGTCGCCGTCTCCGTTCTTTCACTCATCCATTCAATTCCCGTTGTCGGTGGTGGTGGTGGTCGTGGTGCGCTTCTGTTCCTCGACCATCTCGGCCACGTCGGCGAGCAACTGCTTCGCGTCGTAGACGATGCCGTCCTTGATCGTGTAGAGGATGCCGCCGACCGTCTCCACCTCTCCCGTCTCGTCGTTCAGGCGCCGGGCGCCGGTGCCGTAAAGGACCTTCAGATTGTGGATCGGGTTCTCGTCCACGATCACGAGGTCCGCCAGCAGGCCGCGGCGCACGACGCCGAACTCGATGGGGCGGCCCGTCGGCTTGAACAGCGTCTCGGCCGCGTGCATGGTCGCGGCGCGGATCACCTCCAGCGGATGGAACCCGGCGTGCTGCAGAAGTTCCATCTCCTGGATCGTGGAGAAGCCCATGAGGTTGTAGATGTAGCCGGCGTCGGAACTCGCCGTGACGCGGCCGCCCATGTTCTTGTAGTCGTTGAGCAGGTCGTGCCACACCTCGAGGAAGTCGCGCCAGGCGACCTCCTCCCACGTGGTCCAGTCGAAGTAGTAGGAGCCGTGGTCCTCCCGGTTCGCCTCGTAGAACTCCCACAGCGTCGGCAGCGTGTAGGTCCCGTGCCACGGCGCGTACATCTGGTCGTCCACGTCCCAGCTCGCCTGGTAGGCGGTCATCGTGGGATCGAGGGTGACGTCGAGCGAAAGCATCTCCTCGAGGAAGGCGTTCCACTCGGGGCCGCCGCGGTCGTGTATCAGGTTCCACTGCATCGGGACCTGGCCGAAGCGGTGCTGCTCGTCGTTGTAGTTCATCTCCGGGGGCCACGGCTGGACGTCGTAGTCCTTGTACAGCGCCTCGAACAGGCCGTAGAAGTGCGTGACGGTGCCGAGGCCGAGGCGCGCGGCGTCGAGCGCGTTCATCTGCGCGACGCCCATCTGGCCGAGGTGGGCCGTGCTGCCGAGTCCGAGCTGGGCGGCCTCGTCGAGCAGCGCCTCCATGATCTCCGGGCGGAACGAGTTGAGCTTGAGCCCGTCGCCGCCCGACTCCTTCACGTACCGCGCCCAGTCCCGCGCGTCCTCCGGGGTGTCGATGATGCGGCCGCCCCATCCCTCGCCGCCCGCGCCGGTGAAGGGATAGACCCACATGCGGGGGGCCACGATCTCGTTCGCCGCGCTCCGCGCCTTCTCGCGGATCGACCAGTCGTGGGGGCCGAAGGCGACGCCGCGGCCGGTCGTGATCCCGTGCGACATCCACAGCTTGTACGTGTACTCCGCCTCGGGCGCCTTGGGGACGCCACCGGTGTGGAGGTGGAGGTCCACGAAGCCCGGCAGGACGTACATGCCGGTCGCGTCGATTTCATGCACGACCGCGTCCGGGTTGCCCTCGACCGCGAGTCCGGGACGCCGCGACTCGTCGATGGGGCGCTGCGGGACGCCGACGCCGCGGACGTCGACGATCCGGTTCCCCTCGATGACGATGTCCATCGGCCCGATGGGGGGCGCGCCGGTGCCGTCGATCACGGTGGCGCCGCGGATGATGAGACGGTCGTACGGTCCCTCGCCCTCGTCCGGGCCCCGGTCCGGAGCCCCGACCATCTGCATCGGCTGCACGGCCGCGGCCGCCGTGGCCAGAAGGATCAGCGCTGAAATGGCGGTCAGCGCGCTTCGCGCGGCCGTTCGGATGGCGCGGTCGGTCGTTTTCATGCGTCGTTCTCCATCGATGGTGCGGCGGCGCTCCGCCCGGCGGCGGAAGGGACCGCCGGCGGTCTTGTCAGTCCATTACGGTCCAAGGGCCGCGACGGGGATTACGGCGACACCGTCCGCACGTTCGTATGCGTAACCATCGTGAACGATAATGCAGAGGGCCGCCGGTTCTCCACACCGGTCCGTATCCACCCGCTGCGCGAACTTGAGCAGGCCCCTGGCGGCGTCGTCGATCCGGTGCGTACCCAACTTGACTTCGAAGGCGGCCCAGCGGCCGGGTCCCGCGTCGACGATGGCGTCCACTTCCAGACCTGTGTTGTCGCGATAGTGGTACACGTCCGCATCCATGGCCTGGGCGTACACGCGCAGATCGCGTACGACCAGCGATTCGAACAGCAACCCGAACCACGCGATGTCACTCATCAGATGCCGGGCGTCCGCGCGGAGGGCGGCGGTGGCCACCGATGGATCCACGAAGTGCCGTTTGGGCGTCGATCGCAGCCGTGAGCGCGAGCGAAGATGGGGTCCCCAGGGAGGCTGCGGTTCGATGAGCATGAGACGTTGCAGCGTCGCCAGATAGGTGCGCGCCGTGGCCTCGCTCAGCGGCGGACCTGGCCCGCCCACATCCTCCGCCAACGTCGCGATGGACGCGGTCGTCGATACGTTGCGCGCGTACGACTGCAGGAGGCGGCTCACGCGTTCCGGATCGTGCCGCGTGCCCCCCAGATTGGGGACGTCGGTCCGGCAGACCTCTTCGATGTAGTCCCGGGTCCCCCGCATAGCGGCGCGTGGAGATCGTCCGAGGTTGGCGGGCCAGCCGCCGACACAGACGAGTTCAGCGAGCAACTTCGTGCTCAGCCGAGCCTCCGTACCCGTCACGCGCTCGCCGCCCAAGACGGCCCCTAGCGACACGGACCCGGTGGACCTGCCCAGTTCGAACAGGGACATGGGACGCAGATGAAGTCGGCTCACGCGGCCCGCGCCGGAATGACGAGTGATGTCGTCCGATGGCACGGCGGAGCCCGTGAGGATGAACTGCCCCGCCGCCTGGCGGTCGTCCACTGCGCGCCGCATGTGATTCCAAAGTCCGGGCTCCAGCTGCCACTCGTCGAGGAGGCGGGGTGTGGGGCCCGCCAGCAGCTCGGCCGGATCCAGTCTGGCGAGCCGCCGGGCCGTCTCGTCCACATCGAGGCGTACCTGGCTGCCCGCAAGACGCTGCGCCATCCACGTCTTGCCGGAGGCGCGCGGTCCTTCGATGAGAACGGTGCCCGCCGCCGCGAGGCGCTCCTCCAGTTCGGCGTCCGCAACCCGCGGGCGGTAGTCCTGTGTAGTTGCCATCGTCGCATTCTACTCGGTTGTGGGTCCGGCTGTTGCAACCCTCCCAACCTTCAGATTACACTGAAACAATCGGATTCGCAACGAATTTATGAGCGGTATTGCAATATTGTTATAATCGGATTTGCAACATCCCTATGATCTTGTTTGCAACATCCCTGCAATCGGAATCGCAACTCTGTGACTGCGACGGTTTGTAGCGTGCCTGGACGTGGAGGGGCTTTCGGCTAACCGTCGAGGTGGTAGAGGCGGCGGTTGTTCTCGTGCAGGATCATGCGCGCGGCCGCCACGGCCTCGTCGCGGGTCAGGATTCCGGCGTCGACGTAGATCCCGAGTGCCTGCGCGAGGAATCGTCGGCCCCACTTGGCCCCGAGCCAGAAGAACTCCGGCAGGTGATAGGCATCGCTCCCGAACAGGATTTTCGAGAGGGGGACGACCTCCATCACCTCGAGGAACATGCGGGGCATGCCGTGGTGGATGAGAGGGGCGGCGAGCGACAGCTCGAAGTGGCAGTTCGCGTACAGGTGGGTCAGCCACGCGGCCTGGCCGATGAGCGGGTAGCCGGCGTGGATGAGGATGACCTGCGGCATGCGCATGACGCCGCCGCGCTCGAAACGGACCATCTCCTCCATGAGGAACGGGTCCTGGTTGCGCATGATGCCGCGCGGCCCCTCGCCATCGCCGGCGTGGAACTGCATCGGCATGTCCCGCTCCAGACACGCCTCGAGCGCCAGCGAGTGCAGGTAGCGCAGCGCCTCGCTCTGGAGCTGCCAGTAGTCGTCGCGGTCCTGGGCGTCGGCGGCGGGGACCTCGCCCCGCGCGCGCCGTGCCCGGAACGCGTCCCACGAACGGCGGGCCGCGGCCCGGTCGAAGAGTGGCTTCAGGAGCCCCAGGCGCGGGAGCAGGTACGACTTCATCCCGTACGAAGGAGCGCCGAGGTTGCCGTCCCCGTCGAGCCCCGCCTCGATCTCGGCCATCATCTGCGTCTCGATCTCGTCGATGCCGAGGTCGAGGTCGTCGCGCATGAGGCCGCCGAGGATCGTGTCCACGCGAAGGACATGACGGCCACGGGCGGGGGCGATCGCGTCCTTGAAGCGGTTCATGCCCGCCTCGTCCATCCCCTCGCGGTAGCCCGTGTCGAGCATCGCGTTCTCGATGTTCGCGTCGGCGAACAGGGCGCCGAGGTAGCTCGCGTAGTCCGCGCCTCTCTCGTTCCGGGCCTCGATCACGGCCTCGAAGGTCGCGTCGCAATCGAGGAAGGCGGCGAGTTCCTTCACGAGGTAGCGGAGGAAGACGGTCTCCCCCGCGTGTTCGAGGACGCGCGCCCGCGTGGCGGCGATGTCGAACTCGGCGTCCAGCACCGAGCGTTCGGAGGCGTCGCCGGCCTGCCAGCGGCCGTAGACGCCGGCCGGGAAGTAGCGGTCCATGGGGAAGGCAGAGAGCGCGAGCCGCTCGACGAACGCGTCGGGGTCGGTCTGCGCGTCGTCGAAGGTGAGCGGGTGGCAGTGCGTGTCGTCCACCGGAATCTCGCGCAACTCGTCGAGTAGCGCCCGAGCCGTCGCGTCCAGCCCTTCCGCACCCGCTCGGCCGGCGTCGAACGAGGCTCCTCCCGCGCAGGCGCCGAGGAGCGCGCTTCCCCCGCCGACACCGGCCAGGCTCAGAAACTCCCTGCGATCCGGCATTCGAACACTCCCTCCCGCGGGGCTACCCGCGCTGTCCGCCCAGCCGCACCGCCGTCAGTGGCGGACTTCGGTGTCTACCCCTTCCTCTCCTTCCGAGCGGGCGATGATCGCGGCGCCGCACGAGTCGCTGAACACGTTGACCGCGGTGCGGTACATGTCGAGCGGCCGGTCGATGGCGAGCATCGCGCCCACGATCGTGATCGCCTCCGGGTTGTCGCCGAGGCCGATCGCGTTCAGGACGATGAAGATCACGACGACGCCGGCCGAGGGCACGGCGGCCGCGCCGATCGAGGCGAGGAGCGCCGTGAGGACGACGATCGCCTGCTGACCGATGGTGAGGTCGACCCCGAGCACCTGCGCGATGAAGAGGGCGCCGGCGCACTCGAAGATCGCCGTGCCGTCCATGTTCACCGTGGCCCCCATCGGGAGCACGAACGACGAGACCTTGTTCGAGACGCCGACTTTCTCGCGCAGCGTCTTGATCGTGACCGGGAGCGTCGCCCCCGACGAACTCGTCGAGAACGCGGTCAGGAGCGGCTCGCGCAGGTTCGCGAAGTGGACCAGCGGCTTGATGCGGCCCAGCACGATGAGCAGCAGCGGCATCGTGATGAAGAGATGGATCGTGAGCCCCGACCCGATCGTCGCGAAGTATTTCGCGAGCGCGGCGAAGCGGTCGAATCCGGTCTCCCCCACCATGCGCGTGATGAGCGCGAAGACGCCGATGGGGAGGAACTTTATGATCCCGGACGTGAGCGCCATCATCGCCTTGAAGAAGGCGTCGAAGATGTCGGTGACGACCACGCGCGGCTTCTCCGGCAGCCCCGTGATCGCCGCGCCGAAGACGATGCAGAAGAAGATGATCGCGAGCATGTCTCCCGCGGAGGCCGCGGCGAAGAAGTTGCTCGGTACGATGTCGAGGATGAGTTCGACCGGAGAGTCCGGCGTGCTGAGTTCGGGCACCTCCTGTTGGGCCGCCGCACCCATGTCCGCGTTCCGGCCCGGCCGGATGAGGTTCACCATCAGGAGCCCGGTCAGCGCCGCCAGCATGCTCGAGAGCACGTAGTAGCCCATCGTCTTGCTGAACAGGCGGCCGATCGCCCTCCCCCCACCCACGGAGGCGACCCCGGACACGATCGAGGTGAGGACGAGCGGCACGATGATCATCCGGAGCAGCTTCATGAACAGCTCGCCGATCCAGCCGATCGCGTTGGCCGCGGGCGCTCCGAAGGCCCAGCCCACGCCGAGGCCAAGGATCATGGCGGACAGCACCTGCCAGTGGAGGCGGCGGTACCAGGGAAGGGTGGGATCGTATTCCATTGGCATCTCCGGTGCGGCGCCGTCGCGAGCGGCGCATGTCCAGCGTCTGGGGCGGCCGGACATCGAGGCGATCCAGCCGCTATTCGAACGATCGATCTTTCGCGCCACCATCGTGGCCCACTCGTCCCCGACGGGCAACGGGGGCAGCCAGGACACGATCTGATTCGGCGGTGGGTCACAAGGCCCGGCGGGCGTCGTTGATGGTGCGTTGACCCCGGATCGGATTCCTGTGCACCGAGAGCCTTGCGCCGGTTCCTTGCGGCGCGAGAGAGAGCTACGTTCGACCTTCGCGAAAGGGAATTGCATGTCCGAGTCGAAGCCATCCCCCTCGGAATCTCCACCCGTGACCGGCGCAAGCGCCGTCGGTGACGTGACGGAGTCGCCCGGGCGCCACGCGCCGGACGGCATCGTGATCACACGCTGGAATCTCGCCCTGTCGCTTTTCATCTCGCTGGCGGTGCTGGCCGGCTTCTATTCGCTCATATGGCAGCGGATGAACGCCTTCCATGCGACGCAGCTCACGCTTGTCGACCGGGTTTCGCGCGTCGAAGTGCACATGACGTTCCTCCAGAACGACTTGGCGGTCCTCCGGGAGGAAACGGCGGTCCTCCGGGAGGAGATGCACGCGGGCTTCGCCGAGGTGCGCGAGCTGATCCGGGCAGGGCGAACGGACGGCGCGACGGGCGCAGACTAGCCCCGGCCCGAGGCGGCTTCAGCGGGGATTCCTGCGGCGCGGGCTCCTAGCTTCGGAAGCTCGGCTCTCGGTGCCTTGCGCGAGCCACACCGCCCGGGAGACGCGATGCCCACGATCATGCTTGCGGACAACCTGGAGGCGCTCCGGGGCATGCCGGACGGCTACGCGGATCTCATCTACATCGACCCGCCCTTCAACACCGGCCGGACGCAGCAGCGGACCCGGGTCCGGACGCGTCGCGCCGCAGATGGCGAAGGCGGGGACCGGACGGGTTTCCAGGGAGCGCGCTACGAGACGACCGCGGTGGGCACGCGCCGGTTCGATGACCGGTTCGACGACTACCTCGCGTTCCTCGGGCCCCGGCTCGTCGAGGCGTACCGCGTTCTCTCACCGCACGGATCGTTCTATCTCCATGTCGATTACCGGGAAGTGCACCACTGCCGGCTCTTCCTCGACGACCTGTTCGGCCCCGACCATCTCCTGAACGAGATCATCTGGGCGTACGACTACGGCGCACGACCGAAGACGCGGTGGCCGGCGAAGCACGACAACATCCTGTTCTATGTGAAGGACCTGTCGAACTACGTCTTCAACGTGGACGAGATCGAGCGGATCCCGTACATGGCCCCGGGGCTGGTGGGGCCGGAGAAGGCGGCACGCGGCAAGCTGCCCACGGACACGTGGTGGCACACGATCGTCCCCACGAGCGGCGCGGAGCGGACGGGATATCCGACCCAGAAGCCGCTGGGCATCCTGCGCCGCATCATCACCGCGTCGTCCAACCCGGGCGACCTCGTCCTGGATTTCTTCGCCGGCAGCGGCACGACCGGCATGGCCGCCCACGAACTGGGGCGCGACTTCCTCCTCGTGGACGACAACCCCGAAGCGCTCGAGGTGATGGCAGAACGATTCCGGGACGTACCCGACGTTCGCTGGGAAGGGCTCCCGGACTAAGGGTCGCGGTGGACGGTGTCGGGGGAGAAGGCGGGGAGGCAGATGGCGATGTACTCGGCGCCTTCCGGGCCCGGCGTGCTGTAGCGGACCCATTCGCCGGCATGTGTGACGACCGCCTGGCCCGCCTCCACGTCCAGGGCGCCGCCTTCGTGCTCTACGTGGAGTGATCCGCGCAGCACGACGGTGATCTCCTCGAACTCGGGACGCTGACCCGGTTCGACCCACCCGGAGGGCGCCACCATCCGCGCCACGCTGACGCCGTCGTGCCCCGTTCGGACGCGGCCGGCGTACTCCTCGATGCGCTTGGGCTTGTTCCCGGCCGCCTCGATGACGGCCGGGGCTTCGATCAGAACGGGCATGTCCGGGACTGGGCCCGGTGTCCGCCCGCTGTCCCTACATCCCCGCGTTCGCGAGGGCCCGGACCGCGTCGGCCAGCATGCGGACCTTCGCGGCGTCTCCCGCCCCGGCGGCGTCACCGGACACGGAGTCGGCCAGCGATCACAGCGCGCCGGCCCGGCCGGATCCGGACATCCCCTCGGCGCCGGAGAGTTCAGCGCGGATCGCGCCGATCCGGTCGGCGGAGAGTCCGCCGTGCCGCTCCAACTGGTCGAGGTAGGCCCTCGCCAGCGCGAAGGTCGCGGGCCATTCGAAGATCGGCTGACCCTGCGAGTTCAGGTGCGTCAACTCGACGGAGTTGGCTGCATCGATCTCGTTCTGCGTGAGCGCCTCGCTCGGGACCAGCTCGAGAATGTCGAGACCGCGGGCGATCTCGGAATTGACGATGACGCCGTTGTACCAGTAGACGGACCAGCTGCCGCCGTTCTCCATCACCTCGGCGTTTACCGGCCCGCGGTCGAAGTAGGCGATCTCGGCCGGGTTCGTCGGATCGGTCCAGTCGATGAGCGAGACGCCGCCCTGGTACCAGCCCTGGATCATGATGTCGCGGCCCGGGATCGGGATCAGCGATCCGTTGTGGGCCACGCAGTTCTCCTCCGGGGTCTGCGGCGCGGGCAGCTTGAAGTAGCTCTGGAACTCCATCTCCGTGCCCTCGATGGTGAAGATCGCGTTCGCGCCCCACTCCATCGGGTCCGAGGCCCGGCACTTCGGCGCCCCGCCCCCGCCCCATTCGTCCGTGAACAGGATGGCGGTGCCGTCGTTGTTGAAGGTGGCCGAATGCCAGTAGGAGAAATTGGAGTCGGCCACCGCGGAGAGCCGCACCGGATTCGCCGGGTCGCGGATGTCGATCAGCATGCCGTAGCCCTCGCACGCGCCGCCGGCGAGGCCGATGGCGGGGTAGACCGTGATGTCGTGGCACTGGGTCGGGCCGGGTGCGGGGCCGTCTCCATCTCCCTGCCCTCCCATCGCCTGCGCGATGATCATGGGCAGCGCCTCCCGCAGCGCCGCGCTGTCGGCGGCGGTCGGCGGACCTTCGCCTCCGCGCTGGGCCACGAACTGCCCGAGCATCGCGGCGGCGGACTGGTCGGGTAGCACCATTTCCTCCCCCATCACCTCGATGATGAAGGCGCCGCGCTCCCGGGCCGCCTCGAGCGCGGCGATGTCGTCGGGGGCCGGGCCGTGCGTCGGGGGTGCAACGAGGTCCTCGAAGATGCGGGGCGAACTCACGATCTCGGCGCTCGCGGGGTCCGCGAGCGGCACGCGGATGACCTCGATGCGGAAGAGGGCGGAGTTCGGATCCTCGGCGGGCGGCGCGGCCGAGCAGCCGGCGAGTTCCTCGGCGGGACGCACCGGCGCGGAGCCTGACACGTAGACGTAGACGTTCTCGTCATCCCCGGGGTGTTCCAGCAGCGTGTGCGTGTGGGAGCCGCGGCAGGTCTGCACGTTCGCGACGTACTCCGGCGCCGTGATGTCGGAGATGTCGAAGATCCGGATGCCGCGGAGCCGGTCGTGGCTCACGGCCTCCTCGATTCCCTGGTCGCCGCAGTCCAGCCGCCCGCCGAACCCCTCGCCCGAGACGAACAGGAGGTTCTCGTACACCGAGACGTCGCTCTGCGAGGCGGGACAGACGTACGTCACGACGGTCTGCGGATTGGCGGGATCGGAGATGTCCCAGATCTGAATGCCGTCGTAGTTCCCCTGGATCGCGTAGGGACCGGAGAAGGCGAGGTCGGAGTTCGTCTTGCCCACGAACGGGTCCGGCGGGGGCGTGGCGGACACGAGATCGAGATTCCAGATCGCCTCGCCCGCATCGAACATGCCGGGCGCGAGCCCGACGCGCGGGTCCGGCGTGGGCGGATTGACCTGAAGCCCCATGGGCGCGGCCGCCGCGGCCACCGGAGCGGTGGCCATGCCGGTCTGCGCCGACTGGTATGCACAGCCGGCCAACCCTCCCACGGCGATCGCGCCGGCGAGCACCGTCGCGAGGCGCGCGGTGAAACGGGTGTCGTCGCGTTTCTTCGTCACTGCGGACATGTCGGATCCTTCGATAGGGGTGAACTGCACGAATCAGCCGCCCGGCTCCGGCGCGGCGAGCGCCTCGAGCATGATTTCCATGCGGGCGATTTCCGTGGCCTGATCGACATGGATGTCGGAGGCCAGCTTGAAGACGAAGTCATCCTGCGCGGCGCCATCCGTCGCGAACAACTCCCGCACCATCGTGACGGCGCCCTTGTGGTGCTGGATCATGTATTCGAGGAAGAGGCGGTCGAAGTCGGGGCCGCGCGCAGCCTCGAGTTCCGCGAGTTGTTCCGGGGTCAGCATCCCGGCCATGAGCATGGCCCCGTCCCCGTGGCCCCGCATGTCTCCGGTCTCGGGCACGGGGAGACCGCGGTCGGAGAGCCAGCGGCTCATGACGCCGATCTCATCGGTCTGGGCGTTGATGATCCTGGCGCAGAGGGTCCGGATCGAGGGGCTGGCACCGTTGTCCGGCGCGAATCCCGCCATGACGAGCGCCTGGGCATGGTGCGGAATCATGTGCGTCATGAAGCGGATGTCGGCCTCGTGCGCACCCTCGAGGGCCGCTTCCGCGCGCGCCCGGTAGATCGCCTCGAGTTCCGCCACGCGCGCCGCATCCGGTCTGACGGCCTCGTCGGACGGACCGCGCCCCGCACTCGCGCACGCCTGGCCGGCCGCGAGAAGTCCTGTGAGGAGGATGAGAAGCCTGCGCTGGGTCCTCATGCTTCGCCGTTTGGTACCGTTTGTCCGGGGTCCCTCGTTCGCGGGCGGGTCACGACCCGGAACGACGGATCAGCATACCGGGAGAACCGTACCGAATTCAATCGCCGACGGTTTCGCGGGTGGTGGGCGGGGTCCGGCCAGCGGGGCTACCGGTAGCGGTAGAGCCGGATCTCCTCCTCGTCGAGGGCGTTCGTCTGTAGGAGGACGAAGCGGTCGGCATCGATCGCCAGCACCCTCGCTTCCTTAGGAAGGTCAAGCTGTCCGCGCGGCTGCCCGTCGGGGCCGAGGACGAGCCAGCATCGCGTTTCGTCGCCCGCCCGGGTCGCGAGCCCGATCCACACCATCTCGTCGGGTCCCAGGACCGCGGAGTGGAAGGCCGGATGGGTCTCGCGCCAGGGGGCATTCCGGACGAATTCCACGTAATATTCGGGGACGTCGGGACCCCTGCGGGCGAGCCGCGCCGCTCTCCATGCCTCGATTTCATCGGCCGTGACCGTCCACCCGCCGCCCGAGCCCCGAATCAGACGCGTCAGCCGCCCGTCGGCCCCGTAGACGGAGAGGTTCAGTACGTCGTTGTCGCCGATCAGGGCCCGGTCGCGGAAGCCGCCAGCCGCGATGTTCCGCCCGAACGCCGGTTCGGTGCGCGTCATCCCGCCGCCGGGCATGCCGCCGTAGGCCCATTCCTGGGCGGGCAGCATGCCGAGCGTGTCGGGCTCCGCCCCGGAATCCGTGAACGAAAGGATTGGGGTCGTATCCCTCTTCATCCCCTCCGGGAGGAAGAAGCGCTGTTCTCCCAGGATCGCCAGCATGCGCCCGGCCGCGTCTCTCGCCAGCGGTTTCAGGGACACGATGGCGCTCTGGGGGGAGAGAGGCGATGACGTGAGGAACTTCCCGCTCTCCGAGAACTCGCTGAGGCGGGCCAGGCGCGCGTCGTAGGCCAGGAACCCTTCGTCCGTGGCGAGGAGTGTGCTGACGCTGCTGAATTCCCCGGGCCCCTCACCCTGCCCCCCGATCCGGGCCGTCGTCGAACCATCGCCGGAGAAGAGCAGCACCTCGCTCGAACCGGTGTTGGCCAGCGCGAGGCCGCCGTTTCCGAGCAGGACGGCATCGCCGACCCAGAACAACTCGATCCCGAGATCCCGGGTGGAGAAGACGAGGGTTGGCGTCAGGCCGGGGGGCGCCAGTTCCTCGACCGCGCCAAGATCCACGTTCCTGACGCCCGCCGAATCGGAGACCAGAACCCCTCGCGGGGTCGCGGCGTCCCCCTCGGAACCGGGCTCGGCACAGGCCAGGCTCGTGCACAGGAGTCCGGCGAAGAGGAGTCGGCCCATGGATTCCACCCCGGTTTGGTTCCTCGGCGTTCACGAACCGTGCCCGCAGGCAACGGCCTCACGTCGGTAGATGCTGATGGGTGGCCCCGGGGTTGCATCCGCCGGGCGCTACTGGGAGGCGGGCACTCCCAGGGCGCGGCGCAGAGCCGCGTTCCCTCCTACGACGGGAAGCGAGATGCTCGTGTTGCCGAGGTCGACGGTCAGGGTCGTGCCGGGGTCGGGGTGAAGCGTGAACGATTGGTCGCTGGAGAAGATTATCAGGCCGATGCGGGCGCCGGCGGGGATCACCTGGTCGTCGGGCTGCAGCGCGAACTCCATCTCGACGAACTCTCCCGGCCTAAGCGGCGTGCCGGTGCGGGGCGACGCGACATCGTCGGCGCCCGCGTTGGACGGATCGGCCCAGCCCTTCGTGATGAGGTTGTCGTTGATCTCCCCGCCCCCGGCCCAGGGCAGCGACACCAGCCACACGGACAGGTTGGCCGCAGGCGCGTCCGCCGACACCCGTACGCGGACGGTGGCGACGCCCGAGAGATGGACGTCCTCGCGCAGTTCGGGGGTCGCGTACAGCAGGCGGTGGTTCGACCACTCCGCCGCGGCGAGTTCGTCCCCCGCGAACGCGAAGTTGTCGACGACCGTCCCGGTTCCCGCCCCCGCGCCGGGGGCAGCCCCCGATGCGTCGCCGCCCTCCGAATCGTCGAGGGAGAGGGTGCCCGTCCAGTGCCCGTCGCCTCCCGGCTGAAGCGACACGCCCTCGGCCTCGGGGTGCGGGTAGCTCGGATAGGGCGTGGGCTCCCGCGGGCCGTCTCCCTCTCGTACGATCCACGCCTCGGGGTCGTCTTCCACTCCGTTCTCCACGCCGGCCACGTAGCGGGTGAACCACCGGTTCATGAGTTCGAGCGGCGGCGGCCCCCCGTGCCCGCCCTGGTGATAGAAGATCTGCAGCGGCACGCCCCGTTCCCGCAGCGCCATCGAGATGCGGTAGCTGTGCTCGGGCATGACGTTCCAGTCGTTGAAACCGTGGCTCATGAGGGTGGCGGCGCGCACGCCGTCGATGTGGTTCAGGTAGTCCCGCCCGGCCCAGAAATCGCTGTAGTCGCCGGTCACCCGGTCCAGCTGCGCCGTCATCTCGTCGCGGACGTTGGCGAGGCAGTAGTCGCGGACCTCGGGGAATCCGCTGAAGATGAAGTCGAAGAGGACGTCGATGTCCTCGCCTGGGTATCCGCCCGGCGCCCTCACGAGCCCGTTGGAGCGGTAGTAGTGGTAGTAGGAGGTGTTGGGCGCGACAGGAATGATCGCCTCGAGGCCCTCGACCCCGGTCGTCGCGGCCGCGAGGGGCAGCGTCCCGTTGTAGGAGGTGCCCGTCATCCCGACTCGTCCGGTCGCCCACCAGGCCTCGACTTCCTCGTCTCCGTCCACGCTCGTGAAGCCGCGGGCCCGGCCGTTGAGCCAGTCGATGACCGCCTTGGGCGCCAGCGACTCGTTCGCGCCGCCCACCGTCGGACACCCCTGTGACTGGCCCGTCCCGGGCGACTGCGAGTGGACGACCGCGAACCCCCGGGGCACCCAGGTCACCACGTGTGAATTCGAGATCCGCGGCTGGTTCGGGATGTGGCGGATCGTGGGCGGGAAGGGATCGCGCGGCCGCGGCTCGCCGCCCACCTCCTGGCGCAGGTCCCAGAAGTGCGCGAAGTCGATGCCGGCTACGCCCGAGTAGTACGGACTCGTCTCGTAGATGACCGGGACCGTGATCTCTTCGCTCTCGGTCTGCGCCGGACGGGTCACATCCACGTGGACGCGGTCCGGGCGGCCGTCGCCGTCGGAGTCGAACCCGGTCTCGACCCACAGATCGTGGCGGATCCAGGTGGACGAATCCGCGAAGGCCGGGACGATCTGCGCCTGCCCGTCCTCGATGACGATCCCTGTCTGGGCGGCGGCCGCCGCCGGAAGAAAGGCGAAGGCGAGAAGGGCCGCTGCGGGCGCTGCCAGGCGGGACGGAATCATGGGTTGGCTCCCGATCTGTCGATACGTGGCCGCTGATCTTCCGCGGCTGTCAAGGTCGCCGCAACGGACGGCCGGCGAGTTCGCCGGTCACCTCGTCGTCGCGGATCGCGAAGCGGCCGTTCACGAGCAGGTGAACGACACCCTCGGACAACTGGTGCGGGTCGTCGTACGTCGCGCGGTCCGTGAACCGGTCGAGATCGATGACCGCGATGTCGGCCACCATCCCCTCGCGCACATAACCGCGGTCATCGAGACGCAGGAAGTCCGCGGCGAGGCCCGACATGCCCCGGATCGCGAACGGCAGCCCGATCGCGCCGTCCCGGTCCACGAAGTCCTTGATCTTCTTCGGGAAGGTCCCGTACACGCGGGGGTGCACGATCTCGGCGCCCGGGGCGGGCGTCGCGCCGTCGGTGCACGTCATCATCCACGGCATCGTGGCGAGGTAGCGCGTGTTCTCGACGTCGTAGAGATCGCGGTTCATCACCCACGGGTTCGACTCGGACATGATCTCGCGCACGGCCTCGGGTACGGGCAGTCCGCGCTCGGCCGCCACGTCGGCCAGCGTCTTGCCGTTGAACTCGGGCCGCGCGTCGGCGAACACGATCTTCTCCGCCCCGCCTCGGATCTCGAGCATCTCCATCGTCTGCACGTCGAGGATCCGGGCCGTATCCGGGTTGGCGAAGCGGCGCACCATCTGCTCCGGACCGCCGGCCTGCGCCCAGCGCGGGATCGTGTAGGCGCGCAGGCTCGACATCGTGGACGTGTAGACGTGCTGGGCGCCCGCCACCTCGATGCCCTCGGCGCGCGCCGAGTCGATGATCGCCGCGCCCTCCGAGGCCCGCCCGTAGAGCGCGGCCCCCTGCGCGTTGAAGTGGCTGAAAATCGTGCGGAGCCCGGATTCCGCTCCGATGTGGATGGCCTCACGGATCGAGTTGTGGTAACCGATGCCCTGATACGCCGCCCCGAGATCCCGGTCGTGGGTGTCGTAGACCGGGGCGTGCTCGCCGCCGATGGGATACTCCGCCGCCACCCGGCCGAGTTCGATGACCTCGTCGGCCTCCGCGTAGTAGCCGGGCGTATAGAAGAGTCCCGTCGAAAGCCCGAAGGCGCCGTCCTCCATCCCCTTCCGGACGAGGGCCCTCATCTCGTCGAGTTCGCCCGGGGTCGGGGCGCGGCCGTCCATGCCCATGACCGTCCCCCGGACGGAGCCGTGTCCGATATAGGAGATGATGTTCTTTCCGACGCCCGACGCCTCGAGGTCCGCGTAGAGCGCGGCGAGGTCCGTGCTGCTCGCGCCGTCGACCCCGATCACGCCCGTCGTGATCCCTTGCGTGAGGAATTCGACCGCGGGGAGGCCGTACGCCTCGCCGACGGTGATGACGCTGATGTGGCTGTGCATGTCGATGAAGCCGGGCGTGAGCAGGAGGCCGTCGAGCGGGATCGTGTCCTGCGTGGCGGGCGCCGCCTCGCTCTCCGCAGCGTCGCCGACGAAGGTGATCCGGTCGCCCTCCACCGCCACGTCGGCCGTGAACGAGGCCTCTCCCGATCCGTCGATCACCGTCGCGCCGGTGAACAGCACGCTCGTCGGGACGATCTCCGCTTCCGCCTCCGGGGCGTCGCCCGGCGCGCAGGCCGCCGTCACGCCCGCCAGCACCAGACACGCGGCAGGGATCCGCCATCGCAGCGGGGTCGCGGCCGGCATACTCTCAACGCGCTCGACGTTCATCGGTTTTTCCCTTTTCGACCTTCGACCGAGGCTGCCCCATGCCGGCACGTCCACACGGCCGGGCGCTGGACGCCCTGCGACCCACGACCCTGGAGACGGGAACGGCCCCCTTCGCCGAGGGATCCTGCACGATCACGATGGGGATGACGCGCGTGCTTTGCACGGCCTCCGTCGACGAAAGCGTCCCGCCGTGGCGCGAGGGCCGCGGCGGCTGGGTCACGGGCGAGTACGCCATGCTGCCCCGGGCCACGGCCGAGCGCACCCGCCGGGAGCGGCGCGGCGCGAGAGGCCGCACCCAGGAAATCCAGCGCCTCATCGGCCGCTCGCTACGGGCCGCGGTCGACCTCACGGCGCTCGGCGAACGAACCGTGACGGTGGACTGCGACGTCCTCGTCGCCGACGGCGGCACCCGCACGGCCTCGATCACGGGGGCCTGTGTGGCACTCGAGATGGCCTTCCAGCGCCTGGTGTCGGACGGTGTTCTCCAGGCCAGCCCGCTCCGCCAGTGGGTCGCCGCGATCAGCGCCGGCATGGTGGACGGCGAGGCGAGGCTCGACCTGGAGTACGTGGAGGACGCCGCGGCGGACGTCGACTTCAATTTCGTCCACCTCGAGGACGGACGCCTGGTCGAGGTGCAAGGAACGGCGGAGGGCGCGCCTTTCACGCGCGACGAGTTGGACGAGCTACTCGCGTTGGGGGCAGCAGGCGCCGACGAACTGATCCGCCTGCAGAGGTCACAGTTGGTATTCGAGGATTTCGATGCCCGCGGGGTGGGACTGCGAATGTCGGACAACCTGACTCGCGAGGAACTGTACGACCGTGACAGAGCGAGGCAGGAGGCCGAGCAGGAACGGTCTACTTCGGGGCGCCGCGAGGAGCAGCTCTGATGAGGCGATCCAGGAGCGGGTATTCGCGGTCGAGGTAGCTGTTGCCCTCGGTGACGATGCGGCTCTGGTCGCCTCGCCGCAGGCCGCCGCCCGAGTTCTCTCCGTAGCCCGAGTACAGCGCATCCACGACGTCCATCCCGCTCACGATCTCGCCGAAGGGGGCGAATCCCGTCGAGTCGAGGCGCACGTTGTCCACGAGGCTGATATACACCTGGGTCGCGCGGGTCCCGGGGTCGGTGAAGGCGAAGGCGATGCGGCCGCGGGTGTTGGAGGCGGCGACGGGGTCGTCGGGGATGTAGGCGTTCATCCACTCGGCGGTGAGGGCGGGGTCGCCGGCGAGTCCCCACTGCACGATGAAGTCGGGGACGACGCGGTGGAAACGGGCGTCGTCGTAATAGCCGGATTCGACGAGAGTGAGAAACCGCTCGGCCCCCAGCGGCGCCCACTCGCGGTGGACGGCGATGACGAACTCCCCCTGGCTCGTCTCCACGGCCACTTCCACCGGGCCGGCCTCCGTCGCGGCGCGGAGAGCGATGGCCTCCGCCCCGACATCGGAGGATGGGACGGGCTCGACGCGCTCGCAGCCCACGAGGATGAGAGTCGCCGCGAGGAAACGCGCGGCGTGCCCCGCGACCGTCACTTCAGGAACTGCTCGAAGAAGTCGAGCATGTCGAGGAGCATCTGCCGGCGGTTCGCCTTCCCGTACACGTAGTAGTTCTCGTTCGGGTACGTCTTGTACTGGAAGGGCTTGTAGTAGTTCTCCAGCGCCCGCGC
Organism: Gemmatimonadota bacterium; assembly: GCA_022825725.1. GTDB lineage: Bacteria > Gemmatimonadota > Gemmatimonadetes > Palauibacterales > Palauibacteraceae > Palauibacter. Next base: position 141,785 of record JAJDWE010000033.1, on the reverse strand, counting down.
GAAGATCTCGGACTGGTCCGAGCCCGGATAGCGGCCGACGCCATGCACGAGGAGGATCGGCGTCGAGACGTCGGCGACGTGCGAGATCGACGAACTGTGGCTCCACACGTCCTCGCTCGTCTCGAACGGGCCGAGTTCGTGGTCGAGCAGCTTGATGTGCCGGAGTTCGTTCTCGCCGTGCTGGAAGTGGACCCAATCCGTGTATCCCGATCCCGGGATCGCCGCGCGGAAGGCGTCCGGCGCGAAAGCCACCGCGTACATGCTCATCACGCCGCCGTAGCTCGTCCCCGTGATCCCGATCCGCTCCGGGTCGACCCCTGGGAGCGCCCGCAGGTAGTCCGCCCCCGCGACGACATCCTCCAGGTCGCAGTGCCCCCAGCAGCCGTTGTTCGCGTCGGCGAACGCCTTCCCGTAGCCCGAACTCCCGCGGATGTTGGGCAGGAGGACGACGTATCCCCTCTGGACGAAGAACTGCACGTGCTGCTGGAAGGTGTCGTGGAACTGCGACGTGGGACCCCCGTGGATCCACATCACGCCGGGCAGGTCGTCGCCGGCCGCGGCCCCCGGCGGCCGGTAGAGGTAGGCGGGGATCGAGTATCCATCCGTGCTTTCGTAATGGATCTTCTCCGGCGCGACGAGCCGGGCGCCGAAGTTGCCGGCGGGCATGGAGGAGGTGAGCCGCCGGCTGCTCCCGTTCTCGCGTGAGACGACGTGGAGGTCGCGCGGGCTCAGCAGGTCTTCCTGCAGGTACGCGATCGCCTGGCCGTCCGGAGACCACGAGGGGCTCGACGCGACGCCGCCTTTCGGCGACACGAGCACCCGCGGCTCGCCGCCGTCCGCCGACACGACGCGCAGGTCGTGGTGCCCGTTATGGTTCTCGGTGTAGGCGATCCAGCGTCCATCGGGGGACCACGCCGCAGCGCTCTGGTCGGCCTCCGCTGGGGCGACCGGGCGGGGGTCGCCTCCATCCCGGGGCGCGAGCCAATAGTTGATCCAGCCGCTCCGGTGGGAGCGGAAGAGGATCTGGCTGCCGTCCGGGGATACGCTCGGATACCCGAACGTGGCGCCCGCCCCGTAGTCGAAGAAGTCGCGGTCCTCGATCACCGTCCGCGGGCTGTCGCCGGCGGCATCGACCTCGATCACGTCGTGGTCCTCCCACGCCTCGTCGAGGCGGACGTAGAGGATGTGGCGTGAGTCCGGCGTCCAGGTCGGGAAGACCTCGTAGCGCTTGTCCTCGGTGAGACGGTCCACGCGGCGGGTGGCGACGTCCACCTTCCAGATGTCGTAGTTCCCGTAGCGGTCTCCGGCGAAGACGATGGAGCGTTCGTCAGGGGACCAGCGCATGGAGTTTATGCGCGCGCCGAGGTCGGTGAGCTGGACGTCGACCCCGTCCCGCGTCGACCAGAGCCAGATCTCGGGGGCGCCGCTCTTGTCCGACACGTAGGAGATCCACGTCCCGGACGGGGACCAGCCCGGCATCTGGGAGGAGAGGAAGTGGCCGGAGCTGCCCATGTCCACGGGCACGCGCGTGGGGAAGCCGCCCTCGGGAGGCAGGGTCATGAGACCGCCCGAGAGCCCGGACTCGAACAGGATCGCGGAGCCGTCCGGGGACCAGGCGGGTGCGCCTCCGACGACGGACTCGATGGAGAGGAGCTGGTCGACCGAGAGGACGCCGTCCTCGCCGCTGTTCTGCGCGTGAAGCTCGCTCCCGCCGCCAGCCGCGGCGCCCAGAGCGAGGATGATACCGGTGATCGCCGTCAACTGCGGGTCGCGAGCCATGTGTCTTCCTTTCAGCGCGTCAGTGTGCGGTCTCCGGCACGGCCGGTTCCTCGGACGTCGTACGGCGCAGCGGGTCGCCCTGGAAGCGCCACGCCGATTCGAAGTCCCTCGCCGGCGCCTCGCCGAGCAGGCGCGCGCGCACCATCTCGACCGGCATCCGGCCGCCCTTGAGGATCGCGTCGTGGAAGGCGCGGTTCGTTATCTCCCCCGACTGCACGAGTTGTTCGTGCAGGGCCCGGAACTGGAGCCCGCCGATCATGTAGGCGACCTGGTACAGCGGGGAGTAGGAGCCGTTGAAGCTCCGCCGCACCTCCGCCTCGGCGTTCGCGCGCTCGTGCCCCACGCGCTCGACGAGGAAATCGATCGCCTCCTGCGGGGTCATGCGCTCGAGGTGGAAGGAGAGGGAGAAGATGATCCGGGCCGTGCGGTGCATGCGCCAGAAGAGCATGCCGATGCGATCCTCGGGGGTGGACGGGAAGTCGAGATCCCAGAGCAGCATCTCCCAGTAGAGCGCCCACCCCTCGCCCCAGAACGGGGTGGAGAACGCGCGCCGGTGGGAGTTGAAGCGGCTCGTCATGAACCCCTGCAGGTGGTGTCCCGGAATGAGTTCGTGGTGAACCGTCGCGCGGGAGAAGTGTTCGTTGTTCCCCCGCATGCTCATGAGCTTGTACTCGTGCTCCATCCCGTCGGTGGGGAAGGAGACCTGGATCACCTCTCCGCCGAGGAAGAAGGGCGACACTTTCTGCCGCTCGGGCGACATCATCTCGATGCGCCAGATCTCGTCGGCGAGCGGGGGGACGGTGACGAGGTCGCGCTCCGTGACGAATGCGAGCGCCTCGTCGGCGAGTTCGCGGATCATCTGCGGCTGGTCGCCGGGGTCACGGTGCAGCGTCTTCACGTACTCGAGGGCCGCCCGCCAGTCGTCCCCGTAGCCGAGTTCGCGGGAGGCCTCGATCATCCGCTCCTCGCACCACGCGTACTCGCGCTCGGCGATCGCGATGAGCTCCGCAGGGCTGTAGGGGATCATCTCGCGGCGCAGGTCCGCGGCGAGACCCTCCGCGCCGATCGGGTCGCCGACGATGGGTTCGTCCTCGCCCTCGCGGTAGCCGATGACCGACTCGCGCAGGAAGGTCGCGTAGCCGTCGAGCGCGGCCCTGGCGCGGGCGTACGGGTCCTCGTTCCACCAGGTGAAGACGGGATCGTAGCCGGCGTAATGCTCGTACCAGTCTTCGAGGAGCCGCGTGCGCTCGGCGAGCGCCGTCACCGCCCGCAGCGCGACGATCCGCGAGACGTCTTCCCCGCCCTCGAGCCGGGCCTCGACTTCGCCTCGGACGGCCTCGATCTCGGCGGGGAGCTCCGCGAGGCGGGCGGCGGCCGCCTCCGACTCCACCGGCTCGCGACGCCGGCGGCGCTCCTCCAGTTCCACGATGAGCGAGGTGAAGGAGATGAATCCGTCCATCTCGGCGGCGAGCCCCGCCTCGCGCGTCAGCAGGTCCAGCTGGTAGCGCAGTTCGTTGAGGAGGAGGACGTAGTCCACGCGTCCCTCGAGACTCAGCGCCTCAAAATCAAGCGCGTCGATCTCCCGCTGCCAGCCGGAGAAGAACTCGTTGAAGCGCGCGTTGCGCTCGGGAGAGTAGGAGACGGTCCAGCGGCGGCCGAGGGCGACGCGGTCCGCGGAGTAGCGCTCCACGACCGGTGCGAGTTCGCTCGATTCCGCCCCGACGAGCCCCGCGACCTCCTGGGCGGACGCGGGAGCGGCGGATGTGGCCGACGCGGCGGCAAGGGCCGTGACGGCCGGGACCAGCCCCGCGGGGAACACGCTGCGAGCGCGGCGAGCAGGGGTTCGATGCGTGGTCATGGGGTCATCCTCCGCAGGACGAAGTGTCCCGAAACGACGTCCATCCGAAGTTCACTGAAGGGGGCGGCAGCGCCGGCACCTCCGGCGGCTTCGGCGCCTCCGGCATCTCCTCCGCGGATGGACCGATAAAGGGTTCGCCCATCCGCGAATTCGTCGCCGCCAAGCCACGAGAGGGTGGCCGGCTCGCCGCCTCCCGTGTCGATCGTCAGTTGTCCGTCCTCGGCCGCCACCGTCGCGGTGATCCGCTGGCCGCGGGCGGGACCCTCGTAGCGGCCCGCGTAGGGTGAGGGATCGCCTTCGAAAGGCACCGCGACGGGCTCCGCCGGCGCGCCGAGCACCACGTCTTCGATCTCTCCCGCGATCCCCCCGGGCGAGGCGCCTCCGGCTGTGTTGATGAGCACCGCGATGGACAGATCCTCGGATGGGACGTAGCGGAGGTCGGTGACGTAGCCGAAGATCCCGCCGCCATGTCCGATCCGCGGGGTCCCATCCCGATCCGTGATCGCGAGACCCTTCGCGTAGCGCAGATCCGTGCCGTCCAGCAGGGGCTCGGGCGTGATCATCAGGCGATAGCTCTCGGGAGTCAGGATCTCGCCGCCCTCCCCATCCCCGTGGAGGGCCTGATTCCAGGCGACGAGGTCGCGCACCGTGGAGCAGAGCGATCCCGCGGCGTAGGGCCACTGGTGGTCGAGGTAGGGCGCCGGGTGCAGCCCGTCGTCGCCCGGCTCGTACCCCTTCGCGCGGTTCGGGGTGAGTTCGTCCTTGTGGCAGTAGCGGGAGTTCTCCATCCCGGCCTCGCCGAAGAGGCGCCCCTCGACGAAGTCCTCGTAGCTCATCCCGCTCGCCGCCTCGATGACGAGTCCGGCGAGGAAGTAGCCCGAGTTGTTGTAGGTCATCGCCGTGCCGGGTTCGAAATCGAAGGGCTCGGCGGAGAAGAGCGTGACGAGCGTGTCCCGCGGGAGTTCGAGGGGAGCGAGTTCCGCCCAGAGATGCTCCATCTCGGTGTAGCCCTTGATGCCCGAGGTGTGGTCCAGGAGTTGCCGGACGGTGACGGTCCGGTCCCCGACGGGGTAGTCGGGCAGCCACCTCGTGAGCGGGTCGTCGAGGGAGAGCTTCCCTTCCTCCCGCAGGAGGAGAACGGCGGCCGCGGTGAACTGCTTGGTCACGGACCCGACCTCGTAGACGGCGTCCGGGGGCGTGAGCACGCCGAGTTCGAGGTCGGCGTGACCGAACTCCTCGATCAGGAGCGTGTCCGTCCCGCGCACGACGGCGATCGACATGCCCGCGGCGCGACCCGCCTCGATCGGGGACGCGGCGATGGCGTGAATCGCGTCGATCTGCTCCGCCGTAAGCGAGGCAGGGGACGAGTCGGAGGCGGCGGGGTCCGATGTCGGGTCCGGCCCGGCGCAGCCGACGATGCCAAGGGCGAGGGCCGCTGCGGCGACCGCGCTCGCGGGCCACCCCGGGCGCGGGTGCCGGAATCTCTCTGGTCTCACGTCGAATCTCCTGCATCTCGGTTGAACCAGACCTATCTTCGGGCGGTGGATCGGATGTGTCGATAGCCCGCAGCCCATTGAGTAGCCGGCTGCGGGAGGAAGGATTTCGGGGGAAAGCGATGGAATCGACAGCAGCACCTGCCTCTGTCCTCGCGAGGCGCGAGGGCGCGGCGGAGTCGGCGGACAGCATCCCGTGGCCTCTGACCGCGATCCTCTTCGCCTCGGCGGCCGTGATCGTGGGCATCACCTGGGACATCTCGTGGCACCGGACGATCGGGCGGGACACCCTCTTCACGCCCGCCCACCTGCTCGTCTACGCGGGCGGGCTGGCGGCGGGGCTGTCGTGCGGATGGCTCGCGCTGAAGACGACGTTCTCGGGGACGGATGCGGAGGTCGGACGCTCCGTCCGCATGTGGGGTTTCCGGGCGCCGCTCGGGGCCTGGGTGGCGATCTGGGGCGCGATCGCCATGCTCACGTCCGCGCCGCTCGACGACTGGTGGCACAACGCGTACGGGCTCGACGTCGAGATCCTGAGCCCGCCCCACGTGGTCCTGGCGCTTGGGATCTATGCGATCCAGGTGGGCGCTCTGCTGATGGCGCTGTCGTGGCACAACCGGGCCTCGGAGGCGGGCCGGCGCAAGCTCGCGGGGGCCTACGTGTTCAGCGCCGCGATGCTGATCCTGTCGCTTTCCGTGCTGCTGCTGGAGTACACGTTCCCGAACCAGATGCACGGGGCGACGTTCCACCTCATCATGGCGGCGGTCTTTCCCGTCCTCCTCTTCGCCATCGGGAGGGCCGGGCAGATGCGGTGGCCGGCGACGTGCGCGGCGCTCGTCTATACCGGCGTCTCGCTCGCGATGATGTGGGTGTTGCCGCTCTTCCCGGCGGAGCCGATGCTCGCGCCGATCCTGCGTCCGGTCACCCACATGGTGGCGCCCGAGTTCCCGCTCCTCCTGTTCGCGCCGGCGATCGTGATCGACCTCCTGCTGCGGCGACATTCGGCGCCGGGCGAGGCGCCTGAGCGGAGATCGGCGGACTGGCGGATCGCGGCCGTGGGGGGCGTCGCCTTCGTGGCCCTCTTCGGCGCGATCCAGTGGGTTTTCGCCGACTTCATGCTCTCCGAGGGGGCACGGAACTACTTCTTCCAGGGCGACACGTGGGGCTACACGGCGGCGCCCGGCGCCTGGCAGAACGTGTTCTGGCACGGCGGCCCGTACCTCGCAGGCGAGTTCTCCGCATCGCGGTTTGTCGCCGCGGCGTGGTGGGCGCTGCCGATCGCGTTCGTCTCGGCCCGCTCGGGCCTGTGGCTGGGGAACTGGTGGCTGCGCGTCCGCCGGTGAGGCCCGGCCGGGCCGCCCGCCTCGCGCGGACAGCCGCGTTCGTGGCCGGGCTGTACGTCGTGGCGACGGGGCACGTCGGGAGCAAGAACGTCTTCTTCAGCGGCGAGGCGGGGCCGTACCCCGTCTCCGTCGTCATCCGTCCGCCGGAGGTCATCCCTGGACTGGCGGAGGTCTCCGTCCGCGTGTCGGGCGGCGGCGCGGACCGCGTGACCGTGCGCCCCGTGCGCTGGGACGCGGCCCCGGAGGGCGGCGCGCCGCCCCCCGACGTCGCCGTGCCCGTGGCGGGCGATCCCGAACTGTACGCCGCGGAGCTGTGGCTCATGACGGTGGGCGCGTACCGGGTCGAGGTCGCGGTGGAGGGGGCTCGGGGGAGCGGCGAGGTCTCGGTCCCCGTGACCTCGGTCATGCTCGGAGTGCGCGACCTGCCGCCGGGTCTCGGCTGGATCCTGGCCGCGCTCGCGCTGCTCCTGGTCGCAGGCGTGGTTTCGATCACGGGGGCCGCGGTGCGGGAGAGCCAGATTCCGGCGGGGGAGGCGGCGGGTCACGGGCGGCGTCGCCGCGCCCGGATCGCCATGGCCCTCACCGCGGTGGGAGTCGCGGGCCTCCTCTACCTGGGGAACGCCTGGTGGGAGGCGGTGGACCGGGATGTCCGCAGCGGGATCTTCGAGCGCCTCGCCGTGGAGGGCGCGATCGTGCGCGACGGAGGGACGCCCGCCTTGGAGATCGCGATCACCGATCCCGCGTGGCGGGGCCGGGACTGGAGCCCGCTGGTGCCGGACCACGGCAAGCTCATGCACATGTTCGTGGTCGGGGCGCCGGGCATGGACGCATTCGCCCACGTGCACCCCGTCCCCGTGGACCCGTCCACCTTCCGCGTCCCGTGGCCGGACCTGCCGCCGGGCGAGTACCGCATCTACGGCGACATCGTCCAGGAGTCCGGCTTCGCGCAGACGGTCGTCGACACGGTGACCGTCGACGCGGCGGCGCTCGCGGTCCCCGGGGAGGTCGGCGAGGGCGCGGGCCTCTTGCCGGACCCCGACGACTCGGCGTGGACGGGTCTCCCGATGGCGCTCGCCGGGCCGCGCTCCGAGGCGCCGCTGGCCGACGGTTCGATCCTCGAGTGGCAGGGCGACCGGGATCTCCGGGTCGACGAGGAGACGGTGCTGTCGTTCAGGGTCTGGGATCCCGACGAGAAGCCGGCCGACCTGGAACCCTACATGGGGATGCGGAGCCACGCCGCGCTCACGAGGGATGACGGGGCGGTGTTCGTGCACCTGCATCCCGCGGGCACGATTTCCATGGGCTCGCTCTCGGTGCTCGCGCCTGAAGGGTCGCCGATGGCCGGCGGCGGCGCGGCGTCCCCCACCGATGCGGCCTCCCCCGCCGGCGTCGTCGAGTTCCCGTTCGCATTCCCGCAGCCGGGCGAGTACACGATCTGGGTGCAGGTCAAGCGGGCGGGCCGCGTCCTCACGGGGGCGTTCCAGGCGACGGTCATGGAGTGAGCGCTGGAGTGAGCGAACGCATCGCGATGTGCTTCAGCGGCGGCAAGGACAGCGCGCTGGCCCTGCACGCGCTTCAGCAGTCCGGAGCCTGGCGGGTCGAGACCCTGATCACGACGGTGACCGACGCCTACGACCGGGTGAGCATGCACGGCGTGCGGCGCGCGCTCGTGCGCGACCAGGCGGCGGCGACCGGCATCCCGCTGGTCGAGGTCGTCGTCCCGCCGCAGTCCTCGAATGAAATCTATGAACGGGCGATGGGAGAGGCCTTCGACCGGCTTTACGAGGACGGAATCCGCCGCGTGGCCTTCGGAGACATCTTCCTGGAGGACCTCCGCGAGTACCGCGAGCGGCAACTCGCCGCCTCGGGGCTGGAGTGTCTCTTTCCGATCTGGAAGCAAGCCACGGCGGCGCTTGCGCGTTCCTTCATCCGGGACGGGTTCGAGGCCATCGCGGTGTGCATCAACCCGGCGGTGCTGGACGCCTCCTTCGCGGGCCGCTCGTTCGACGCATCTTTCGTCGCCGACCTACCGGAGGGCGTGGATCCATGCGGGGAGAACGGGGAGTTCCATACCTTCGTGTGGGACGGTCCGATCCTGTCCCGGCCGATCCCGGTCCGGCGGGGCGAGGTCGTGGAACGGGACGGGTTCGTGTTCTGCGACCTGCAGGCGGAGGATGCGGACATCGCCGAGGCGCGGAGCGTGGCGGTCGGGCGGTAGACCGACAAGAGAGACGTAGAGGGATCTCGGAGGGATAAAGAGGATGTTCAAGGTATTCGGCCTCATGACGGGCCTGACGCTCCTTCTGGTGTTCGCCGGCCAGATGTTGTTCGGACAGCAGGGCGCGATCCTGTTCCTCGTGCTTTCGGGGGCGATGAACTTCGGGATGTACTGGTTCAGCGACCGGGTCGTCCTGCGCATGTACCGGGCGCAGATCGTCGACCGGGCGCAGGCGCCGGACCTCTACGACCGGGTGGAGCGTCTGCGGAAGCGGGCGGGCCTGCCGGCACCGGTCGTGGCCGTTTCGCCTCAGCCGCAGCCGAACGCCTTCGCGACGGGACGCAACCCGGAACACGCCGTGGTCTGCTTCACGCAGGGGATCCTGCGCGCGCTCCCACCCCGCGAACTGGACGGTGTGATCGCGCACGAACTTGCCCACATCAAGCACCGGCACATGCTCGTCGGCACCGTCGCCGCGACGATGGCGGGCGCCATCGCGATGATCGCCTCCATCGCCCGCTGGGGGTTCATCTTCGGCGGCGGACGCGATGACGGCGACAACCCGCTCGGCATGCTGGTCATGGCCATCGTCGCCCCGTTGGCGGCCGTCATCATCCAGATGGCGATCAGCCGCCGCAACGAGTTTCAGGCGGACTGCACCGGGGGCGAAATCACAGGCGATCCCATGGGTCTGGCCGGCGCCTTGAAGCGCCTCGAATCCGGCGCCCGCCGAATCCCGATGGAGGTGAACCCGGCCGGCGCTTCGCTCGCGATCGTGAACCCCTTCGCGGGGCGACGTCGCGGTCTCACGTCCCTCTTCACGACCCACCCACCCACGGAGGAGCGGGTCGCCGCCCTGAGAGCCCAGGCCGCCGGCCGGGAGTAAGCGGCGGGACGGTTCAGCCGCGAAGAAACTCGGCGGTCGGAAGCCGCGGGTGCTTCAGAGGGACTCCGGGCGCAAGCTGTCGGTGTCGGAGAGACAGACCACTTGGCAGTGCACCATGTCATCGCCCTCGAAACGGGCGTACGCCTCGAACCGGCGGTCCTCGATGAGGTGCGGCAGCCAGTGGCGGTCGTCCTCCCACATCCGATCGTACGGGATGTCGTCGACGGGCGCCCAGACGGGGGTCGCCTCGCTCGTCTCGACCGGCTCTCCCTCCAGCGCGTCCGACCGGAAGACGTGGATCAGGATGGACATGCCGCTCAACACCTCGAATCCCACTTCGCCGACCTTCCGGGGCGCCACGGGCCGCGCACGCAGTTCCTCCTGAAACTCCCGCATCGCGGCCTCGATCGTGCTCTCGCCGGGTTCGACCTTGCCCCCGGCCCCGTTCAGCTTGCCGGCGCCGAGGCCGCGCTTCTTGTGAATGAGGAGGATTTCGCCTCCCCGCACGATGTAGAGGAGGGTCGCATTGAGGTCCGGCTCCCAACTCTCCGGGATGGGACGTTCCGTCGCGAGGGGTCGAGGTTGCATTCGTTATCCTTTCCGCGGCGGGAGAACACGGCGGCGGCCGGGGCGCCTCATGGTGTGGGGACGCTCGCGCGGTCGAAAACGACTTCACCGTTGAAGACCGTCATCTCGCACGACATGTCCCGCAGTTCGATCGTCGGGACGGTGAGCGGGTCGCGGTCCCAGACCGCCAGATCCGCGTACTTGCCGGGTTCGATCGCCCCGACTTTCTCTTCGAGGAACATCTGGTGCGCGGCCCAGGTCGTGAACGAGCGCAGCGCCGTCTCGACGTCGACGGACTCGGCGGCGCCGTACGGATCGCTCCCGTAGACGCCGAGCAGCGGCTGGCGGGCGACGGAGGCCCAGACGCCGTAGCGCGCCGGGTAGGGGGTGACGAAGAAGTCGGATCCGCTCGCCCAGATCATGCCCCGGTCCCGGTAGGAGCGGAACGGATTCAGCCGCAGCGTTCGCTCGGGCCCGAAGTTTCCGGCGTAGGTGTCGCCGATCCACCACGTGAAGGTGGGGGACGGCTCCGGGTAGCCGGCCTGCCATTCCCGCTGGAGTTCGGCCATCGCGTCGAGGGCCCGATCCGTGGGGATGTTCGCGTGGATGATCCCGTGCCGGAGCCCGCGGGTGGGGGTGGCCTCGAGCGCCTCGATGAAGCTGTCGACGGTCCAGTCGATCGCGCGGTCGCCGATGGAGTGGATCGAGACGTGGAGGCCGGCGTCGTGATAGGCCCGGAAGCGGCGGCGCAGTTCGTCCGGGTCCATCGTCGGATAGCCACGGTTGCCCGTGTCGGTCCCGGTGCGCTCCCGGTTCCAGTCCTGGTACAGCCAGGCCGTGCGGGCGCCGCCGCTGCCGTCGCTGTACAGCTTGACGCCGCCGGGGATGAGGCGGTCGTCCCCGGTCGACTCGTAGGGTCGCGTGAAGATCGCGAGGCTGTCTGCGTAGGCGCGGACCTCGTCCAGCGTCCCGTCTCGGGCGTCCCACAGGGCGAAGATCCGCACCGTCAGGTCGCCGTCGGCGAGGACGTCCCGATAGGCCTCCCACGTGCGGCGGCCGATCCCGGGGTCCTTGCCGCCGGTCATGCACTCGGCGTTGAAGGCGTCGGCGAGCGCGCGAATCCCCTCGCGCCGCGCGCCGGGTCCGGGCGGCGGGATGAGGCGGGTCACGAGACCCATGGCGGACTCCTTGAGGACGCCGGTCGGCTGCCCGGCGGCATCGCGGTCGATCGTACCGCCGGGCGGATCGGGCGTGTCCGCCGTGATGCCCGCCATGTCGAGGGCGAGGGAGTTGGCCACGCCGTAGTGGCCCATCGTATGCGCCAGCCACACGGGCTGCCCCGCGGCGACGGCGTCCAGGTCGGAGGCGTAAATGTAGCGCAGTTCCTCGAGCTTCCCTTCGTCCCAGCCGCCGCCGCGCACCCACTCGCCCTCGGACAGCCGTCCGGCCTGCTCCGCGACCATGCCCTGCACGTCCGCGATGTTCTCCACGTTCGGATAGCTGAGGTCGAGGCGGTACAGGCGGTTCGCGCCGCCGTTCGCGAAGTGGACGTGCGCGTCCATGAGCCCCGGCGTCACCGCGCGTCCCGCGAGGTCGATGCGGCGGGTCTCCGGGCCCGCGAGCACCTCGATCTCAGCTGTCGCGCCGACGGCCACGACATGTTCGCCGCGCACCGCCACGGCTTCGGCGACGCGGCTCTCCGCGTCGAGCGTGATCACGCGTCCGTCCACGAGGATCAGGTCGGCCGGATCGGCCGGCGGCGATCCTCCGCAGGCAGCAAGGACGGTGCCGGCCAACGCGACAACGGCGCTGGCCAGCACGACGACGGATGGGTTCGGTCGGTTCATCACTGAGCCCTGCAGTATGGGCGAAGCGAGGGCTGCATTGCGAAGAGCGCGCCGAGCAGCAGGAGCGGCATCGACCACGCGGTCGCGGCGACGGGCCCGAACGCGTCCGCGAACCCGCCCACGACGGGAATCGCCAGCGTCCCCACGGCCCACGCGAGCCCCATGACGATGCCCGAACTCACCGCCGTCCCCGAGGGGAGGATCTCCTGCGCCACGACGACGATCGGAGGCAGCAGTGCCATGTTCAGGAAACCCGCGAACACGGCCATCACGATGGCGGCGGGGCTGGCCGGCGCCAGCGTGAACGCGAGGATGTGCGTGGGCACGGCGAGCACGCTGATCGCGGCCAGGAGGTGCTGCCGGTTGAGCCGGTCGGTGAGGAAGCCGGAGGCGAGCGTCCCCAGGCCCTGGGCGCCGAGATAGACGCTGAGCACGATGGCGCCCGCCGTCTCGCTCTGTCCCGCGCGGTGGGCGATGATCGGGATGAAGGTGAGGATCGCCTTCTGCGCGAAGGATCCGACGACCGAGATCCCGAACACGAGACCGAGCGGCCCCCTGAGCTTGCGGAGCACCTCGAGCGGGGGAGGCGGCGGGGTCCCCGGCCCCACTCGGGTCCGACCCTTCGCGACGAACCAGAGAGCGACCCCGAGCACGACCCCCGGGATCATCGCGATCCACAGGCCGGAGAGGCCGAACAGGCCCACGATGGCGACCGCGCTGATCGGCCCCAGCGCGAAGCCCGCCGCCCCCCCGAAGGAGAAGATGGACATGCGCACGCCGCTTCCACGACCTTCCCCGGCGCGCGCGACGAGCGAGGCCCCCGGCGGGTGAAAGGCGGCCGACCCCAGTCCTCCCACCGTGAGCAACAGGAGGAGGACGAAGTAGCTGGGCGCCATCCCCAGCAGCGAGATGAACACGCCCCCCACGATCGGCCCCGCGGCGAGGAAGGCGCGCCTCCCGAAGCGGTCGGCGAGGTAGCCGAAAGCCGGCTGCGGGAGCGCGGTCGAAATGGAGAGTACGGTCGACAGCGTCGCGGCCAGCGTGATCGAGAGGCCGAGGTTGTCCATGATCCGCGGCAGCAGCGGCGGCAGGAACGCGGTGTACGCATCGATCGTCGTGTGCGAGACGACGATGAGCGCCACGACCGCCGCCGGGCGCATCGACGTGCGTCCCGAGAGGCCGCTGGGAGGATTGGCGAGCGCCGCGCTCGGTTCGTGCAGTGTGAACTCCGATTCCGTTCGGATGGCAGCCGCGTGCCGACGGCTCACAGTAACAGGATCGAGTCCGTCGTGGAGGGACGCGCGCGCATCTATGTTGAACGTTCCGGCCGTCCGCGTTTCGGGTGAACGCGAGGCCGACACGTGTGCCACGAGGGGTCATCGATGGTTCGGAGACAGCGGATGCAGCGGAGGCGGTCGTTCCTCGCCGCGGGAATCGGCGGCCTGGTCCTGACCCTTGCCGGATGCGAGGGGGTCGTGATGGACCTCGTCGATCTCGTGGATGAGAACGCGACCTACGTGGTCACGGGGGGACACTGGCTGGACGTGCACACCGGCACGCTCGTCGAGAACGAGGGCATCACGATTCGCGACGGGCGGATCGTCTCCATCGGCCCTCCGGCGGACAGGGCCGACGTCACGATTACGATCGACCTCGACCGGGAAGCGACGATCCTTCCGGGGTTCTTCGACCTGCACGCTCACTACGCGGTGGATCTGTTCGGCGATGGCCGCGTCGATGAGACGGCTGCCTATCCGGAACTATTCCTCGCCAACGGCGTGACGACGACCTTCCCGGCCGGCGAGCTGGATCCGGTCCGCATGCGTGAGCTGCGGCTTGCGATCGAGCGCGGCGAGCGCAGGGGTCCCCGGCTCCTCAACTCGGGCCCCTATTTCGGATCCTGGCGGCGGGGCTGGGACGACGGCGTGATGACCGCCGACTCGATCCGCCGCGAGGTGGATTACTGGGCGGCGCAGGGCACGGCCGGTTTCAAGGCAAAGGGGGCCGGGCCGGAGCAGCTCTCCGTGCTCATCGAACAGGCGCACGAGCACGGACTCACCGTCACCGCCCACCTCGACTCCGGGTTCGGGAACACCGTGAACCCCCGCGACGCGATCCTCATGGGCATCGATCGCGTCGAGCACTTCCTCGGGGGCGACATGATGCCGGCCGACCGCTCGGCCTACGCTTCGCTGCAGGAGTTCGACGATTTCGAGGGGGACGCGCTCCGCGACATCATCGACCTCTACGTCGACCGCGGCGTGTACTTCGACGCCACGCTCTCCATCTACGGGTACTGGGGTCCGCACGACCCGGAGATGACGGAGTACTGGACGGACGAACTCCGCTTCCTGACGCCGTACATGCGGGAGATCATCGAGGCCCGGCCGCCCCGGCCCGTGAACGAGTCGTTCGCGAAGATGTCGCCGATCAAGCGCCGGACGCTGAAGGCGTTCCATGACGGCGGTGGACGCGACCTCATCACGCTCGGCACGGACCTCCCGAGCTGGGGGCGGTACTGGTCGCCGTTCGCCATACACCGCGAACTCCTCGCGTTCGCGCGCGCCGGGGTCCCGCCCGCAGACGTGTTCCGCATCGCGACCCTCAATTCGGCGCGCGCGATGGGCCTCGATGACGAACTCGGCAGCATCGAGGAAGGGAAGCTCGCGGACCTCGTGATCGTGCGGGAGAACCCGCTGGAGGATGTCCGGGCCGCCCGCGATGTCTGGTTCGTCTTCGCCAGGGGACGTCTTCATTCGCCGGACGAGCTGCTCGCGACGGCGGAGGGCAGGATCGGGCCCGCGGATGCCTCGGAGGAGTCCGCGTGGAGACCCGCTCGCTGAGAGGCGCCGTTGCGATGACGTCTTGCTCCGACGCGTGATCGGACCCGAGCTTGAGCGTGGGCGGGAGAAGACGACGAGCCACGCGATCCACCGGAGGCGAGGTCTGACATGATGAGCCAGCGAAACCCGATTCCACGACGACAGGTGCTGATCCAGGGCGGCGCGGCGGCCGCCGGCCTCGCGGTCCTGCCGACGGACATCTTCCGCGGCTGGCTCGCCGGGTTCGATCAGGAGGCGGTGATCCCGTGGGTTCAGCGGCCCCACCCCGGGCTGACGGAGCGGATGAACATCCTGAACTGGGAAGAGCTGGATTCCTGGATCACGCCGGTCAGTCAGATGTTCCGCGTGGGGCACTACGGGTTGCCGGTCATCGCGGAGAGCGACTGGAATCTCGACATCGGCGGACTCGTCGACCAGCCACGGACGTTCAGTCTTGCCGACCTGAGGGCGCGGCCCCGCCAGGAGGTCGTGTTCACGCTGGAGTGCTCCGGGAACCGCGGCCGTCCCTCGTTCATCGGCGGCGTCCACAACGCGCGCTGGTCCGGGACGCGGCTCGCCGATGTTCTTGCGGAGGCCGGCGTTCAGGAGGACGGAATCGAGGTCGTCTTCTTCGGGGCGGATGAAGGCGAGGAGGAGATCCGGGGCAACACGGTGACGCAGAACTTCGCCCGCAGCCTTTCGCTCGAGGACGCGATGAATCCGGACATCATCCTCGCGTACGAGGTGAACGGCGAGCCGCTGCCGACTGAGCACGGATTCCCGCTGCGGGTCATCGCCCCCGGCTGGTACGGCATCGCCAACGTGAAATGGCTCACGCGGATCGAACTCCGCGACCGCCGCTTCATGGGCAAGTTCATGGCCCGCGACTACGTGACGCTGCGAGCGGAGGAGCGCGACGGCGAGACCGTGTGGACGGAGACCTCGGTGGGGCGCGTGAACATCAACTCCGTCCCCGCGAAGGTCACGCGGAACGGGGACGGATACACGATCCACGGGGCGGCGTGGGGCGCGGACATCGCCTCGGTCGAGGTCCGCGTGGACGAAGGACCGTGGCAGGCGGCGACGCTGGGCGAAGGCCGGGGCGACCCGTACACGTGGACGTTCTGGCGCATGGACTGGGACGCCGCGCCGGGTCGGCACGCGATCGTCTCGAGGGCGATCGACGCGGACGGCAACGTCCAGCCGGCGGCGGACGACCCGATGCTCGTGAACAAGCGGACGTACTGGGAGAGCAACGGACAGCTCACCCGTAACGTCGTCATCGACTGACCGTCCCCCCCCGCCGGCTCGCGAGCGGGGGCCGCGGCTCAGCGAACGCTTCGGGCGTGCCGGCGTAGTCGGCGCAGAAGCCAGGCGTACGCCACGGCGTTGAGCGCCAACACGGACAGCCCGAGCCAGATCTGGATCTCCCGGTTGAGCGCGCCGGGATAGATGACCGGCAGCAGGTAGCGCTCGATGAAGCCGCCGGAGTAACCGGCCTGACCGCTCGCGATCCGGAGCCTGACCTCCAGCGGCGTGAGCGGGCAGATCCAGCCGGCGAACTCGATCAGCGCCCCCCACACGAAACAGGGCACGTGCGCCCAGGCGAGCCTCGGCCACCGGATCGCCGCGAACCCGCCGGCGACGACGAACGCGATGAAGAGCAGGTGGACGATGAGGACGAGGTCCGCGAGCAACCGGTACAGCACGGCGATTCGGGCTCCGTCAGCGCGTCCGGGGCCGCTTCACTCCACCTGCACGGGGTGCGGGAGCGGGACGTTCAGCAGGTAGCCCTTTTCGTTCATCAGAGGCTCGTCCGGCTGCGTATTCCCCGCCGCGTCCGTGGCTCGGGTGGCCAGCGTGTGCGCCCCCGGGGTCGCGTCCCACTCGAACTCGAAGCGTTGCCACGCGAGGGGCAGAATCGGATCCACGATCTCTGCCTCCATCCACGTCGTTCCGCCATCCGGACTCCATTCGACGGCGGATACCGGTCCCGCCGGCGCGTGCGCGAACCCGTGGAGGACATGGGATCCCGGAGCCAGTTGCGCAGGCCTCGGAAGGGCCAGCGCACTCTTCACGACGAGTTCCGTGATCACCGCCCCCTGCGCGGGCGCATGCTCCTCCGCCGGCCACTCGTCGCCGATGAGGACGTAGGACGACGTGTTGTTCGCGTTCCACACCTGCTCGGTGGAGAGCTGGATGGACCCCAGCCACTTGATGCTGCTGGACCCCGACCATCCGGGAACGACGGATCGCGCCGGGAACCCGTGATCCGCGGGAAGCGGCTCGCCGTTCATGCGCAGCGCGATGATGGTGTCGGGATCCCGCGCCTTCGCGAGCGGCATGGCGCGCTCGAATCCGGTGCTGTCCAGCCCCACGAGATTCACATCGACCGTTTCCGGCCGCACGCCGGCCAGGTCGAGCACCGTGGCGAGCGACGGCCCCGACCACTCCGCGCACCCCACGGCTCCGGTCGTCCACTGGCCGCCGCTCGCGCGGGTGCCGGTGAGTTCCGGATACAGACCCCGCCAGTTGCCGGCGCACTCCAGGTAAGCGGTGATCGTGTGCTGCGGCAGCGACTCGAGGGTGGACAGGTCGAGCCGCAGTTCGGTCTCGGCGCCGTCCCCCTCCACGCGAAGCGAGTAGCCCTCCGGATCGATCGCCGGCGTGGGCGAATGGTTTCGGACGAAGAACAGCTCGTTCGGCGTGATGAACCCGTCGACGAGTTCGAGCCGCGTTTCGAGATTCAGGGTGCGCTGGATGAAGGGCGCTGGATCCTTCGCCCACCGGGGCGGCCGCTCCCCGCGGGAGGCGATGGCGGCTTCGGCGTCCGTCGATGACCCCGCGTCTTCCGCGCGGCCGCAGGCGGCGAGCCAGGCCGCGGCGGGTCCCGCGCTGGCGGCACGAACAAAATCTCGACGGGTGAAGAGGGCGGTCTCGATTCTCCGCTTCATCGGCGACACCTCGCGGTTCCGGCGCTTGGCATATCGGTGCGATTTGGCAAGTTTAGTTGTATGCGACCGAGGAGCAACGCACCCGGGACACCTTGCCGTCTGTGGACCGTCAACGGTGTCCAGCGGAAGCACCGCTCAATCCCGGCCTTACTGTCCGCTGCGCTCGGGATGGGGTGGGTTGCGTGCACTCCCCAACCCCGCGCCGACGCCGACTCGGTCTTCGAGGTTGTGGAGGCGACGATCGGCGACGTGCAGGCGGCGATCCGCGACGGGACGACGACCTGCCGCGCGGTCGTGCAGCGGCATCTCGACCGGGTCGCGGCCTACGAAGACGCGATCAACGCGATCACCGTGCTCAACCCCCGGGCTCTCGAACGCGCGGATCGGCTCGACGCGGCGCAGGCCGCCGGCGAGACGATGGGACCGCTCTTCTGTGTCCCGATGCTCGTCAAGGACAACTTCGACACGCACGACATGGTCACGACGGGAGGGTCCATCGCGCTCGCGGAGAACCTTCCGCCCGACGACGCCTTCATGGTGCGGAAGATCCGCGAGGCGGACGCGATCGTGATCGCCAAGACCAACATGGCGGAATGGGCGTTCAGTCCGCGTCAGTCCGTCAGTTCCTCCTTCGACACGACGCGCAACGCCTACGCCCTCGACCGCGTCCCGGCCGGGTCCAGCGGGGGAACGGCCTCCGGGGTCGCCGCCTCGTTCGGCGTCATCGGGCTGGGCAGCGACACGGGCAACTCGATCCGCGGACCCAGCTCCCACCTCGCCCTGGTCGGGATCCGTTCGACGATCGGCCTCACGAGCCGCGATGGCGTCATCCCCCTCTCCTTCGACCGCGATATCGCGGGCCCGATGGGCCGGACCGTGGAGGACGTCGCGCGCGTTTTCAATGTCGTGGCCGGGTACGATTCCGCAGATCCGTACACGGAAGCGGGACGCGGCCGCGCGGAGGAGGACTACACGGCCTTCCTGGACGCCGACGGGGCGCGGGGCGCGAGGATCGGCGTCCTGCGCGCGCTGGCGGATCCGGAGGAGACCGATGGGGAGATTCTCGCGCTCTTCGAAGCGGCCCTCGTCGACTTCGCGGCGCTGGGAGCCGAGATCGTGGACCCCTTCGAGTTCGACGTCGCGGCGGAGCTGGGGCGGGAGGGGATGTTCTGCCGCCGCTTCCGCTACGACATGTGGGTCTATCTGCGGTCGCTGGGCCCGGCGGCGCCGATGACGGATGTCCTGGAGGTGCTGGAGGACGGACGATACTCCGACTACGCGCAGGCGTCGTTGCGGCGGAACGAGGGAGCCCCGCTCGACGTACATCCGTCCGAGTGGGACGAGCCGTGCCCGGACTACGCGGAGAACGAGGGCCGCCAGGCGTACCTGGCGAGCCTCGTGGAAGCGATGGATGACGAACGCCTGGACGCGATCCTTTATCCGTCGTGGCTCTGCGTGCCCGCCCCTATCGACAGGGGGGATGAGGAATACTGCGGCGACAACAGCCAGCGCGTGGCTCCCGCCACCGGGATGCCCGCGATCACGGTCCCGATGGGGTACACTTACGGAGAGCTTCCGGCGGGACTGCAGATTCTTGCCCGGCCGTACGACGAAGGGCTTCTCTTCCGGCTCGCGTACGGATACGAACATGCGACACGACACCGCCGTCCCCCGGACGGTTTCCCGGAGATGCGATGACCATGAAGATCGAGAGAAAGAGCATGCTCAGAGTCACCCTCGCTACCGCTCTTGCGCTTGCATCGCCGGCGGCCGCCCCCGCGCAGGAAGGCGCCATCGGCGGGACCGTCGCGGACGAGAGCGGCCTCGGCCTGCCCACGGTGAGCGTGACGGCCACGGGCCCGGCGCTCGGCGACGAGTCGCGCACGGCGCTCACCTCCGCGGAGGGGGTCTACGCCCTTACCGGGCTCCCCACGGGGAGCTATACGCTGCGGTTCGTCTATCCCGGCTTCTCGCTCGAGACACGGGCGGGCGTCGCGGTGACGGCCGGCGCACGAACCGTCGTCGACGTGGAACTCGTCTCCCTGCGAACCGTGACGCTCGCGGAACTGACGGCGGTCGTGACGGGCACGCACTTCGAGGCACCGCCGATCAATCTTCCGTACGCGGTGGACGTGTCGACCCGCGAGGAGATGCAGGAGGAGGGATCGCCGCTGGTCGTGGACTTCTTCAAGCGGCTCGGGGCCAACCACGGGTCCCTCGGGGAACGGAACAGCTGGTACAACCGCAGCGGTGCGCTGATCCCCGAGAGCGTGGCCAGCGTCAACCTCAGGGGTCTCGGGGCTTCGCGCACGCTGGTGCTGCTCAACGGACGCCGCCAGGTGTACACGCCGTCGCGGCTTCCCGGCGGTCGGTTCGTGGACGTGAACGCCTTTCCCTCCATCGCGCTGGACCGGATCGAAGTGCTGAAGGAGGGAGCCTCCGCGATCTACGGCTCCGACGCGGTGGCCGGCGTGGCGAACTTCGTCACGCGACGGGATTTCGAGGGCTTCGAGGTCACCGCGGCGCACGACTACTTCAGCGGGGCGGGAGACTCGAACGCGGCCGCGATATGGGGCGGACGCATGGGGTCGACGAACATCGTCCTCTCCGCCGAATGGGCGGCGCGGCGGGAACTCAGGCCCCAGGAGCGTGATTGGGGTCTGCGGCCCTATCCGGGACCCGGCGGGGGCGGCTGGTCCTATTACGGGAACCCCGGCGCGTTCCTGATGCCCACGCTGACCGGGAACGAGACCCCCGCGCAGTTCGTGAGCGCGCTCATCGATTCGCAGTTCGGCGCCAACCCGAACCTGTTCGTGGATCCGGAGTGCGAGAACTTCGGCGGCGTGAACGAAGGCGTCACGTGCCGGTTCCGCTAC
Organism: Gemmatimonadota bacterium; assembly: GCA_022825725.1. Classification (GTDB taxonomy): domain Bacteria; phylum Gemmatimonadota; class Gemmatimonadetes; order Palauibacterales; family Palauibacteraceae; genus Palauibacter. Next base: position 121,142 of record JAJDWE010000033.1, on the reverse strand, counting down.
CAGCCGTACGACAACCTGATCGACAAGCAGAACCACATACGGGCCTTCGGCGAGATCAACACCGAACTGGGCACGGGCACGACGCTCCATCTCGAGGGCCTGTGGTCCGAGGCCACGATCCCCGACTGGCTCACGACGCCCTCGTTCCCGCCGATCTCACTGTACGACGGGAACCAGATCGTGCCGTCCGCGAACCCGGGACGCCAGGCGTTCTGCGCCGCCAACGCGGCCCACGCCGGGTTCGCTTCCGCCGCCGACTGCCTGGAGGATGACTGGTACTTCTACGGGCGGATGGTGGGGAACAGCGGCCCCGGACGCACGCTGCACCGGTCGTCGCGCACCCAGAGGATCGCGGCCTCGCTGGACCGTTACTTCGAGGCGACCGGGGGCCACCTGGACCTCTCGGTCAGCTATTCGCGGGCGTCGGGCAACGTCAACCAGCCCGCCGAGTACGCCTACCGGAAACACCTCGCCTTCCGCGGCTTCGGGGGCCCGAACTGCGGCGTCGACGTGGTTGTGGATCCGACATCGCCCTCCGGCATGTCGCTCGGCCCGACGGGCGGCGCCGTGGCCGGACAGGGCAACTGCATGTTCTACAACCCGTTCAGCAACGCGATCCAGCGCGCCGAGCAGCCGGGGACGCGCTACACCGGCGCCGACAACCCGGGCTACGTGGCCGGCGGGGCCAACTCCGCGGAGCTCATAGACTGGATCAATGAGGAAGTCGATCTCTTCAACACCGCCGACCTGTTCGTGGCGGAGGCCACCTTCACCGGCCAGTTCACGGAGACGCTCGGCTACGCCCTCGGCTATCAGTTCCGCCGCTTCGACGTAACGGGGACCCCCAACGACCCGGGCAACCAGGCGATCAACCCCTGCCAGGTGCCCGGAGATCGGACCTGCCTCGAGCAGGCGGGGCCGTTCACCTTCACAACGGGGTATTTCCCGTATGAAGACGGGCAGACGTTGCACCGCTTCTACGGCGAGATTCCGCTCAGTTTCGGGGACCGGTTCGATGTACAGGTGGCCGCCAACTACGAGTTCCACGATGTCGCAAGCAGCTTCGACCCGAAGATGTCCCTTCGGCTGAGACTGTCCGAATCGGGCGATCACCAGCTGTCCCTGCGCGGTTCGCTCCAGTCCACTTTCCGCGTCCCGTCGGTGGATGACGTGAACACGGACCAGATCACGGCGCTCGAGTACGTGCAGGAGGTCGACGTCTACAAGGCGGTGGACACCTTCGGAAACCCCGACCTCGAGCCGGAGCGGGCAACGACCGGCAACGTGGGACTCATCTTCTTCCACTTCCCGAGCCGCCTGCAGGCGACGTTCGATTACTGGACGTACGACTTCAGGGACGTGATCAACGTGATTCCCCATTCGAGCATCACGCGCCTCTATCACGAGGGCGGGGCGAGCCGCGCCGCCGTGCAGGAGTTCGTGAAGTGCCCGGACGGGTGGAACACGGGGACCTGCGACTCGGCCCTCATCGAGCGCATCCGGATCGACCTGGTCAACTGGCCCGGCATGCAGACCTCGGGCTTCGACTGGAGTCTGTCCACGCGCCGCACGCTCGGAAACGGCGAGCTTTCGCTCGGAATCGACGGCACCTACACGCGCACCTACGACATCAAGGCGCTCCAGTACAACAACGTGGAGCTGGTGAGCGGGACGGAGGGGGCCGGGAAGCTCAACCGTTTCAATCCGCTCGCCTGGCCGCTGCCCCGGTGGAAGTGGTCGGCATCGGTCGGATACCACGGCGCCCGCTACTCGGCCATCGGCAACGTCAACTACATCTCCTCCTACGAGGACGACCTCAACGCGGGCGATCCGGCGTACGCCCACCGCGTGATCGACGCCTTCGGCACCTTCGATGCCACGCTGATGATGAGGCTGACGGACAACATCGACGCCTTCGTGACGGGCTTCAACCTGTTCGATTCGGCGCCCCCCCTCGTGAATCAGGAGGGGTCGTACGACGGCCTCACGCACGATCCCAAGGGACGGCGGATCAAGGCCGGCATGACCTACACGATCAACTAGCGAGGCGGCTCGACGGGGCGGGCGACCATGATGCCGTCCTGCGCGTCGATGGAGAGGATCCGTTCCGCCAGCGGCCGCTCCGAAATCTCCACGGACCTTCCGACGAGGGGAGCGTGGAGGAGGTGAAGCGCCCCGTCGCGCCACACGGCGAATCCGGTGTGGGCGACGTCCAGCCCTTCGACGGTCGAAGTGGCCGCGATCACGTCGCCGTTGCGGATCCGGTCCGCCACCTGCGCGATCCGATCCTGCGGCACGTATTCGCGGCCGGGCCCCTCGTCGAGCCGCGCCTCGGTGGCCGCGATGGCCTGGAGCACGCCGGGCTCCGAGAGTTGCCGATACGCTTCGGGGTGCCGGGACATGAAGTTCACGGGCTCCGGATCGATGGCGGGGTCCAGTTCCCCGGTCGCGATGCGCACGATCCCCCGGGCTTCGTTGTCCGCGAGCCACTCCGAGAAGTAGTGCAGGCGGCTCGGGTACCCGTCGAGCCGGCCCCCGCGGTATCGGAGCGCCGTCAGGTGGGCCTCGTAACGGGCCTGCGCGCCGGGCGGATCCGAAAGGGCCTCGACGCCCTCCTCGCGGACGAACCGCGTCAGGGCGAGGACGGTCTCGACGAGCGTCACGCAGTCGAGTTCGCGGAAGTTGATCACGAGGCGCTCGGGTCCGGGGACTTCGAGCGTGCCGGGTTCGTACGTCGTCCCGACGAAGGTCTCGGCAAGCTGCACGATGGCCTCGCCCAGCTCCATCTCCGCGAGCCCGCGCTCCGCGGCAAACCGCACTCTCTCCTCGAAGATCGCCCAGTCGTCCGAGGCCCAGGCGGTTCCGTCCGAAGGCGCGGCAGATTCCGTGCCGATGCCGCCCGTCTCGTCAACCACGGTCGAGGTGGAGGGCTGGGCCTGCGACCAGGCGAGTGCCGCGATGACGGCGACGGTGGCAAGGATACAGCCGACGACTTTCGCCAGCGTGAAGACGCTGCGCCATCTCATGTCGAACCGAGGTTGAGCACGACTCGTTCCTCCCCTTCCCTCTTCCCGTTCTTTCGGACCAGATCACCCAACGTCCACCAGTGTCGCATCCGGCGCTCGAGTCCGGCCAGACCCGCATGCCCCCCTCGCGCCGCTGTATGCGCTCCCAGGGAAGGTCGGCTATCTTGCCGGGCTTCGACACTGAAGGCCGCTCCCTCTGCCGAGAGTCATAGATGAAGATCCCCCGCTTGTCCGGCTTCGCTTTCGTTTCAATCGCCGTCATCCTCCTCTCGTCGCTCTCCGCTCCCGGAGCGGCGGCGCAGACCGCGGCCCCGACGGATCCGATTCCACCGGATCCGGCCGTCATCACGGGGACGCTGGACAACGGCCTGCGCTACTTCGTGCACGAGAACGATCAGCCGGAGAACCGGGCGGAACTGCGCCTCGTCGTGAACGCGGGCTCCATCCTCGAGGACGAGGACCAGCTCGGGTTCGCGCACTTCGTCGAGCACATGGCGTTCAACGGCACGGAGAATTTCGAGAAGCAGGCGCTCGTCGACTATCTCGAGTCGATCGGGATGCAGTTCGGCCCCGATATCAACGCGTACACGAGCTTCGACGAGACGGTCTACATGCTCCAGGTGCCGATGGACGACCCGGAGACACTCGCGACGGCGTTCCAGATCCTCGAAGACTGGGCCCAGGGCGTGCTCTTCGACCCGGAGGAAGTCGACAAGGAGCGCGGGGTTGTGATCGAGGAATGGCGCGGCCGTCGAGGAGCCGGAGCGCGGATACAGGATCAGCAGTTCCCGGTCCTGTTCCAGGGGTCGCTGTACGCGGAACGACTCCCGATCGGGAAGCCGGAACTCCTCGAGACGGCCCCCGTCGAGCGGCTTCGCAGCTTCTACGAAGACTGGTACCGGCCGGACCTGATGGCGATCGTCGCTGTCGGCGATTTCGATGGCGCCGATATGGAAGCGATGATCCGCGAGCGGTTCGCGGGGCTGACCGGGCCCGAGGAGCCGCGTCCCCGGATCGCGGTCGAAGTCCCGATCGACCACCCACCGCTCGTCACGATCGCGACCGACCCCGAGGCGCCGGGAAGCCAGGTCGGCGTGCTGTACAAGCAGCCGCCCGCCCCTCGCGGCACCATCGGCGACTTCCGCCGCGGGCTGGTCGAAGGGCTCTACTCCGGCATGCTGAACGCGCGGCTGAACGAACTCCGGCTCCAGGCCGACCCACCGTTCATGGTCGGTTTTTCGGGTCAGGGGCAGTTCGCGCGCGGCGTGGATGCTTACCAACTCGTCGCCGTCGTCGCCGAGGGCGGGATCGAGCGCGGGCTCGAAGCGCTCCTCACCGAGGCCGAGCGCGTCGTTCAGAACGGGTTCACCGAGAGCGAGCTGGATCGCGAAAAGACGAACACCCGGCGGAGATACGAACGCCGTCTGGCCGAGCGGGAGAACCAGGAGTCCGGCGCGCTCGCGAGCCGCTACATACAGGTGTTTCTCCAGGGGAGCGCCTATCCCGATCTCGAGACGCAGATGGAGTTGGTGGACGCCTTCCTCCCCGGGATCACGCTCGAGGAGACGAACGGCGTCGCCCAGGCGTGGCTGGCCGAGCAGGGACGCGTCGTCCTCGCCAGCGCGCCCACGAAAGAAGGCCTGGAACCTCCAACGGAAGACGACCTCCTGAGCGTGTTCGCCGCGGTGGGGGGACGTGAGGTCGAGGCCTACGAGGACGAGGCGGCCGATGCCCCGCTCCTTCCCGTCGCTCCCGATGGCATGCCCGTCGCGAGCGAGGAGGTCCTCGACGAGGTGGGGGTCACGATATGGACCCTCGAGAACGGCGTCCGGGTCGTCCTCAAGCCCACGGACTTCAAGGACGACGAGATCCTCTTCTCGGCGACGAGCCCCGGCGGCACGTCGATCCTGTCCGATGACCTGTACCGACGCGTGTCGTTCGCCCTCGGCGTCGTGAGCCAGTCCGGCGTCGGCGAATTCGACCAGACGGCGTTGACGAAGAAGCTGGCCGGCAAGGCGGTGCGCGTCACCGCTTCGGTCGGTTCGCTCTCGGAGGGGGTCAGTGGATCGGCGTCTCCGCAGGACGTGGAAACCGCGTTCCAACTCATCTACCTGTACTTCTCCTCGCCGCGCAGGGACGAGACGATGTTCGAGGCGCTGAAGGCCCAGCAAACGGCGTTTCTCGCGAATGCGGGCGCGAATCCCGGTTTCGTGTTTTCCGACACGATCTCGGCCACGATGTCGCAGGGGCACCCGAGGGTACTCAGGTTTTCGCAGTTTGCGCAGTACCTGGAGCTGGCCGACCTCGACGCGGCGTACGACGTCTACCTCGACCGTTTCGCGGACGCGAGCGACTTCACCTTCTACTTCACGGGAGCCTTTGATCTCGCGGCGATCCGGCCGCTCGTGGAACAGTATCTCGGGGCGCTTCCGAATCTCGGGCGTGTCGAGAGCTGGCGGGATATCGGGATCGATCCGCCGGCCGGGACGATCGAAACGACCGTCTACAAGGGTCTGGAGCCGCAGAGCCGCACGCAGATCATCTTCGCGGGCGAAGCGGAATACTCGCTGGAGGAGTCGAACGCGATCTCGGCCATGGCGGACGTCCTGGACATCCGCCTCCGGGAGGTGCTGCGGGAGGACCTCGGCGGCACCTACGGCGTCGGCGTCAGCGGGTCGCTGAGCTACCGGCCCGACGAGGAGTATCGCTTCAGCATCTCCTTCGGCTCGGACCCGGAACGGGCGGAGGAGTTGTCCGCCGTCGTGTTCGAGGAGATCGAAAATCTGAAGGCGGAGGGACCGGACGCGGAGACCGTCGACAAGGTCCGTGAGACGCAGCGCCGCGGGAAGGAGACGAGCCTGCAGGAGAACCGGTACTGGCTGTCGCAGCTGGCCTCCTTCGAACGGGCCGGGCGGGACCTGAACGGGATACCGAGCTACGAGCGGATCGAGAGCTGGACCGCGGAGCAGGTGCGGCAGGCCGCCGTCCGTTACCTCCGCACCGACCAGTACGCCCGGTTTGTGCTGCTACCGGAGCCGAAGGTCCCCTAGTCGATGAGCGTCGCCGCACACGCGCGGAGGGAACGTGTGCCCGTCCGGATCATGCCGGACCACGACAGCATCGCCGCCGAAGTCGCGGGCCGGATCGCGGCGCTCCTGCGAGAGAGGGCGGAGAACGGGCGCTCCGTCGTCCTCGGCCTCGCAACCGGCGCCACGCCCGTCGGCGTCTATCGGGAACTCATCCGCCTGCATCGGGACGAAGGACTCGACTTCTCCAACGCGGTCGCCTTCAACCTCGATGAGTACTTCCCGATGCGGCCCGGCAGCCTGCACAGTTATCACCGCTACATGCGGGAGCACCTGTTCGACCATGTGAACATCCCGGCGGAACACCGCCACATCCCTCGAGGTGACGTGCCGGAAGCGGAGGTCGAGGCGCACTGCGTCGAGTACGAGCGCCGAATCCGGCTGGCGGGCGGGATCGACTTCCAGATTCTCGGGATCGGGCGCAGCGGTCACATCGGCTTCAACGAGCCGGGGTCCGAGCGCGACTCCCGCACCCGGCGGCTCTACCTGGACACCGTCACCCGGAGCGATGCCGCGTCCGATTTCTTCGGCGAGGAGAACGTGCCGCCGCAGGCGATCACGATGGGCGTGGCCACGATTCTCGAAGCGCGGGAAGTCGTGCTGCTCGCGACGGGCGAACACAAGGCCGGGATCGTGCGTCGAGCCGTCGAGGGGGAGGTCCACGCGGATGTCGCCGCGACCTTTCTGCAGCAACACGCCGCCGCGACGGTCTATCTCGATCCGGCCGCCGCTTCCGATCTCACCCGCGTCCGCACGCCGTGGCTCGTGGGCGATGTGGAGTGGACGGCGGAGCGCGAGACCGCGGCCGTCATCTGGCTGAGCGAACGCATCGACAAGTCGATCCTGCACCTCGCGACCGACGACTATCGCGCCAACCACCTCGCCCCGCTCACCTCCCGGCACGGTTCGGCCGAACCGCTCAACGGACAGGTCTTCAACGCGCTCATCTCCAAGATCCGGGGCAAGAGCCGGCTGCCGCGCGGCCAGAACATCGTCGTCTTCTCGCCCCACCCGGACGACGATGTGATCTCGATGGGCGGCCTGCTGCGCAAGCTCGTCGAGAACGGCAACCACGTCACCGTGGCATATCAGACGTCCGGGAACATCGCCGTCTTCGACCACGAGGTGCGCCGGTACCTGGACTTCCTGCGGCGCGCGGCCGGCGTCATCGACCTTGGCGACGCCGCAAGCCTCGGGGAGCTGCTGCGGTCTCTCGAGGACCGGCTCGCCCGCAAGGAGCCGGGGGACGTCGATCCCGGCGTGGTTCAACAACTCAAGCGGATCATCCGCGAGACGGAGGCCACGGCCGCGATCGAATCGCTGGGGCTCTCCGCCGACCGCGCCCGCTTTCTGAACCAGCCGTTCTATCAGACGGGAGCGGTGAAGAAGAACCCGATCACGTCGGAGGACGTGGAGATCGTCGCGCAGCTGCTGGAGCAGGTGCGGCCGACGATCGTGTTCGCCGCCGGGGACCTGTCCGATCCGCACGGCACGCACCGCATGTGCCTCGAGACGGTGGATGCGGCGCTCGCCGGTTACCGCGGCGACCCCCCGTGGCTCTGGCTCTACCGCGGCGCCTGGCAGGAGTGGAGTCTGGACGAAGCCACCGTCCTCGTGCCGCTCTCCGAAGGCGAACTGCGCGGCAAGGTCCAGGCGATCTTCCGGCACGAAACGCAGAAGGATCTGGCTCCCTTCCCCGGTCCGGATCCGCGCGAATTCTGGCAGCGCGTCGTCGAACGAAACCGGGATACCGCCAACCGGCTCGCCGCTCTGGGCCTGCCGGCCTACTACGCCATGGAGGCGTACGTGACGCTGCGGGATGGACGGCGGGTGGAGGGTCCGGAGATCCCCACCTCCTCCCTCGCGGACGCGGATGCGTGAACCCGTGGCGCGTCCGGCCGGCCCGCGCAGCATGACAGCCTGACATGGGCGGGTTCTTCGGGACGGAGTCGGTACCGCTGGATCTCTTCGGTCCGGTCCATCTCGTGACGATGGGCGTGCTGGTCGCGATCGGAGTCTGTCTGATCCGGGCAGGCATGACTGGCGACGAGGATCGGCGCCGCCGCCTACGCTTCGCCATGGGCGCTGCGATCGTGCTCCTCCTCGCCCTCAGGCACACGTGGAAAGCCTCGGTGGGGCTATGGACCCTGCAGAACGACCTCCCGCTGCACCTGTGCGCGGCGATGGCCTGGTTGACGGTGTACGGGCTGTGGACGCGGCACCTCTGGACCCTTCGGCTCATGTACTTCTTCGGCGTCGCGGGGGCCGTTCAGGCCGTGCTGACACCCGATGCGTCCCACGGCGTTCTCCATTTCGCCTTCTACGAGACGATGGCGTCTCACGGAATCGCCGTCATCGCGGGCGTGTGGGCGGTGACGGTGGAGGACTACCGGCCGAAGGCGCGCGATCCATGGCTGGCGCTCGGGCTGCTGAACGTGTACGCCGTCGCGGTATATCCCATCAACCGCGTACTCGGGTCCAACTACCTGTATCTCATCGACAAGCCGCCGACCGCATCGATACTGGACGTCTTCCCGGGCTGGCCGTGGTACATTCTGCTCGTGGAACCCGTGGCCATCGTGCTTTTCCTGGCGCTGCGGCTTCCTTTCCGGAACCCGGCGGCGGACTGACGGTACCAAGTTTCTTCCCCTGCAAAGAACCCCAGATTGAGGATGGACGGCATGCCGGAATGTCCTGTATGCGGCGCGGAACCGACGATTTCCGACGACCCCGTCGAGGGTGAGTTGCTCGAATGCGAGGAGTGCGGCGTCGAACTCGAGATCCTCGCCCTCGACCCCATCACCCTTGGAGAGGCGCCGGACGCGGAGGAGGACTGGGGCGAATGAGAGTCGGCTTTCTTCATTCCCTCATCCGCAAGGACGAGAAGCTGCTGATCGCGGAGTTGCGCGGGCGCGGCGACGTCGAACTGGTGTTTCTGGACGACCGCAAACTCGCGTTCGATTTCCGGAACGTCCCGGACGTCGACGTCGTTCTCGAGCGCTGCATCAACCACTCGCGGGCCATGCACGCGTTGCGACTTTTCGAGGGGGCCGGTCTCGATTGCGTGAACCGCTACGAGGTGTCGCGCCGCTGCGGAGACAAGATCCTCACCGCGGCGTCGCTCCAGGAATGCGGCGTGCCGCAGCCCGAGGCCAGGGTCGCGTTCACCGAGGAGTCCGCGCTCGAGGCCATTGAGGAACTCGGTTATCCCGTGGTCCTCAAGCCCGCGGTCGGCTCCTGGGGCCGCCTGCTGTCGAGGATCAACGACCGGCACGCGGCGGAGACGGTCCTCGAACACAAGGCGATCCTGGGCAGCTATCATCACTCGATCTTCTTCGTGCAGAAGTACGTCGAGAAGGGCGGGCGCGACATCCGCGCGTTCGTCGTCGGAGACGACTGCGTGGCGGCCATCTTCCGGTCGTCCGAGCACTGGATCACGAATACGGCCCGCGGCGGAACGGCCTCGAACTGTCCGGTGACGAGCGAGATCGCGGAGCTGTCCCTGCGGGCGGCGGCCGCCATGGGCGGGGGCGTGGTCGCGGTGGATCTGCTGGAGAGCGGGGGGGAACTGCTGGTCAACGAGGTGAACTACACGATGGAGTTCCGGAATAGCATCGAGGCGACCGGCGTGAACATTCCGGAGAGGATCGTGTCCTACGTCGTCTCGCCGGACCGGGCGGCGGACCGATGATCCGCGCGTCGATCGCGGGCGGCTCGGGCTACGCCGGCGGGGAACTGTTGAGGCTCCTGCTCGGCCATCCCGACGTCGAGGTGCGGCAGATCACATCGGAGCGCTTCGCGGGACGGTTCGCGCCCCGGGTCCATCCCAACCTGCGCGGCGTCACGCGACTGCGCTTCAGCGCGCTCGAGGAGCTGTCGGAGTGCGACGTGCTCTTCCTCTGTCTCCCGCACGGGGAATCGTCCCGCCGCATCGACGAGTTCCGGTCTCTGGCGGGGCGGATCGTCGACCTGGGCGCGGACTTCCGGCTCGAGGACGGGGCCGACTACGAGCGCTTCTACGGCCGGCCGCACCCTCGGCCGGAACTCCTGGGATCGTTCGTGTACGGGATCGCGGAGGTGAACCGCGAGGCGCTGGCGGCCGCGGATCTCGTCGCGTGCGCGGGCTGCAACGCGACGGCTTCCATCCTCGGGCTTCTGCCGCTGTACCGGGAGGGGGTCGCGGACTCGGTCGTGATCGAGGTGAAGGTGGGATCGAGCGAGGCCGGGAACCGCGCCAGCGAGGGCAGCCACCACCCGGAGCGCAGCGGCGCCATGCGGTCGTATCGGCCGACGGGCCACCGCCACGCGGCCGAGATCGCCGCAGTGCTCGGCGGCGACGTGCATTTCTCTGCGACGGCGGTTGAAATGGTGCGCGGCGTCCTCGCCACCTGTCATGTATTCCTGAACCGGGATCTCGATGAGAAGGCGTTGTGGAAGATCTATCGGAGCGCGTACGCCGACGAACCGTTCGTACGCATCGTCAAGGAGCGGAGCGGCATCCACCGCTATCCCGACCCCAACCTCCTGGCGGGCGCGAACTACTGTGACGTGGGGTTCGAGCGCGATCCGCTCTCGAGCCGGGTCGTCGTCCTGAGCGCGATCGACAATCTCATGAAGGGAGCGGCGGGACAGGCGGTGCAGGCGTTCAACGTGATGCACGGGTTGCCGGAGTCGCGGGGCCTCGAGTTCCCCGGGCTGCATCCGGCCTGACCGCGACACGCGGAGCTGAATCCTCGTGTGCCGCATCCTCTGCGTCCGCAGCGACGAGCCCTTCGACATGGAGCCGCACCTCGCCGCCTTCGCGCAGCTCGCCCGAGAGAGTCCCGAGTATCAGGGCGACGGGTGGGGGTGCGCCTGGATCGATGCCGACGGGTCCGACGGGTGGCGCGTCTACCGCAACATCTCGCCGGTGTGGGAGGACGGCGCGGCGCCGCCCGGGCGCACTAGGCTTCTGCTCGCGCACGCGAGGAGCGCGTATCGCGGAGAGGGGATACGGATCGAGAACAACATGCCGTTCTTCGACGGGGAACGCGCGTTCATCTTCAACGGGGAGCTGCACGGAGTGCGGATCAAGGAACGGGGGCGGATCGGCGCGGAGAAGGTGTTCAACTTCGTCAAGCGTTTCGATGATGGAGACATGGGCCGTGCTCTGGAGCGGGGACTCAATGCGATCGAGAAGCGTACCCGTTACGTGCGGGCGATGAATCTGATCATCGCCGACGCGTCGCGGCGGGTCCACTTCGCGACCCGATTCAACGAGGACCCGGACTACTTCCGGATGCATGCCGCCCGGCGGAACGGCGTGCGGATTCTGTGCTCGGCGCCCTATCCGGCTTCGGACGGGCGGGGGGCCTGGACGCCGGTGGCCAACCGCGCCATCGGGACGTTCTGACCGATGCCGGGCGAATCCGACGGGCTGCTTCTCGTCAAGATCGGCGGCGGAGAATCCATCAATCTCGAGGGGATCGCTCGCGACCTCGCGGGCTTGTCCGGTCCGTTCGTCATCGTGCACGGCGCGAACGCGCTGCGCGATTCGCTGGCTCGGAGGCTCGGGGTCGAGAAGCGCATCCTCACGTCCGTGTCCGGACAGGAGAGTGTACACTCCGACCGCGACCTGATCGACGTGATGCTCATGGCCTACGCGGGCCTGCGAAACAAGCGCATCGTGGAACTGCTGCAGGGCCAGGGCGTGAACGCGGTCGGGCTCACCGGGCTCGACGGCGCGCTCGTGCGCGGTCGCCGCAACCGGGGCATCCGGGTGAGGGAGGGCGGCAAGACGCTGATCAAACGGGACCTGTCCGGGAAACCGGTGGAGGTGAACCGCAAGCTGCTGGCGTTGCTCCTCGATGGCGGGTTCACGCCGGTGGTCACCGTGCCCCTCATCGACGAGCACAACGTGGCGATCAACTCGGAGAACGATGACGTCGTGACCCTGCTGAGCGACGAATTGCGAGCGGACTGCGTGATCCAGCTGATCGAGGCGCCCGGATTCCTGGCGGACCCTGACGATCCGGCGTCGGTCGTCGCACGGCTCGGGCGCGCGGAGCTGGCGCGTCGCGAGAGCGAGGCACGCGGGCGCATGAAGCGCAAACTGCTCGCCCTGCGGCGAGTCGCGGAGTCCGGCACGACGCGCGTGGTGATCGCGGACGGGTGCGTCGAACATCCGGTCACGGAGGCGCTGGCCGGACGGGGTACGGTCATCGGATGAACGCGCGCGAGACGGAGCGGGAGTATGCGCTCGAGGTGTTCCCGAAGCGCGACATCGCGGTCGTGCGGGGCGAGGGCGCGTGCGTGTGGGACGACGAGGGTCGCCGCTATATCGACTGCGTCGGCGGCATCGGCGTGGCGAGCATCGGCCACGCCAACCCGGCCGTCGCCGAGGCGTTGGCGGAGCAGGCTCGGGTCCTCGTGTCCTGTCCCGGGATCTTCTACAACGATGTCCGGGCGCGGTTGCTGGCCGAACTCGTCTCGATCGCGCCGGCGGGGCTCACGCGCGCCTTCCTCTGCAATTCGGGGGCGGAGGCGGTGGAGGCGGCGATCAAGTTCGCGCGCCTCGCAACGGGACGGGCGGGGGTCGTGTCCGCCATGCGCGGCTTCCACGGGCGAACGCTGGGTGCGCTGAGCGCGACGCATAAAAAACAGTACCGGGAACCGTTCGAGCCCCTCGTGCCCGGGTTCTCGTTCGTGCCGTTCAACCACGTCGAGAAACTGCGCGCGGCCGTGGACGAGGACACGGCGGCGGTCATCATCGAACCGGTGCAGGGAGAGGGCGGGGTGCGGCCGGCCAGCCAGGACTATCTGTCGGCGGCGCGCCGCATCTGCGACGAGGCCGGTGCGGTCCTCGTGTTCGACGAGATCCAGACGGGCTTCTGCCGCACCGGCCGCATGTTCGCCTGCGACCGCTACGGCGTCGCGCCGGACGTGCTCTGCCTCGCGAAGGCGATCGCGGGCGGCGTGCCGCTGGGAGCGGTCCTGGCGCATGAACGGCTGCAGCCGCCGCCCGGGCAGCACGGCACGACCTTCGGCGGCAATCCGCTCGCCAGCGCCGCCGCCCTGGCCGCGATCCGCTTCATGCGGGATGAGCGGCTCGACGATCGGGCGGAGGCGCTGGGCGCCCGCTTCAGCGAGCGTTTCGCCCGACGCCAGTCGGCTCGCGTGCGCGCCGTGCGGCAGGTGGGCCTCATGATCGGCGTCGAACTCCGCGAGCGCTGCCGACCCCACCTGGGAGCTCTCGCGGAGCGGGGCGTCCTCGCCCTCCCGGCCGGCACCACGGTCATCCGGCTGCTGCCGCCGCTCGTGATCACCGAAGCACAGATCGACGAGGTGGCGGATACGCTGACGGAAGTACTGGCCGACTGACGCCGACCGGGAGCCGTCGGATCGTCGATTCCCGGATGCCCGAATCGACTGGATCCCGGAATTCGTGTGTGGAGAGGGGACTGGACGGCGCTATGCCGAGCCGAGGAGGTCGCCACGAGCCTTGCGATCACGTGGACACCGCCCAATCCCCACTCGCACTCATGTGATAGCTGATCGTATGCGACTTTGGGGCGACAGGCAACCGCCAAATGACGACAATTTGGCGATATTCAGGCGTTGCGGAGCGGCGGGCAGCAGACTCTCGCTTACGGGGTCGTGAAACGAACCACAGCTGTCGTGCGTTTCGCAGTGTCGGGAGGAAACGCAATACGTACGGTCGCGGGGTTAACCAGGGCTGTCGTTGCGGCCCCTTGCACGACGTCAGCTTCGACCGTGGCGCCGAAGATTCCGAGGTCGTAGCTCCGACCCGGCAGCCCCTCCACTTCGAGAAGCCAGCCATCCGGATCTGCGTTGAAGTCGAGGATGCGCAGGCCGCTGCTCCTTTGGCCCGGTTCGAGGTCGATTCGGGGCGGTGCGATCGCGAGTCCGCCATTCCATGTCACGACGATCTCCGCGCGATCGTCCGCAGCGCCGGTCTCGCCCAGCCTCATCTCCACCGTTCCATCCTCGGTGAGTTCGGTGGTTACGCCGTTCACGGTGATGGATACGTCCCGCGCGCCCGCCGGCACGTCGGGTACGAACGCGAACGTCAGCGCAGGCCCCGTGGTCGTGAGCGTCGTCCGTCGCTCCCCGCCTTCCGCCGTCCACCGTTGTCGGATCTCCACGTCCGTCGTCGTTTCCCCGGCTCGGAGCCGTCTCACCGTCATGGCCGGCCAGTCCGGCGGGAGTTGCGGGGCGAGGCGCACGCGGTCCAGCGGCGCATCGGGTTCCCAGCCGATGACGCCGCGCAGCAGCGGTGTCACCAGGGCCGACGTCGCGAAGAACTGGTGGGGGACGGTCTGGTCGAGGGGCTCGTAGAACGTTCCGGACAGCAGCTCCGGATGTCGGCCCAGACTCCAGTCGAACGTCATCTGCTTCACAGCGTCCACGAGATGGAAGCCGGCCCACGGACGCCGATACCGGTACTGCGCCCACGACACGTATCCCGTCACGAAGGGCCATACCGTTCCCATGTTGTACTGGAGCGGGTGATACAGTTCGCTCTCCGTCGAGAGCATGTGCGCGCCCCAGTCCGACGAGATCCGGTCGCTCGCGAGGTGGGCGAGGGTCGATCGCGCGCGGGCCTCGTCGAACAGGCCGAACGCCGCCGCTGTGGCGGGCCACACGGTGAGGTTGTCGTTGGTTCCGCCGTCGGCGAGGATCCCGAAGGCATGGTGTCCCGGGTCGTCCAGCCAGTAGGCATCGTTCAGGGTCGCGCGCGCACGGGGCGCGAGTTCCCGCGCCCGGCCCACGATCCCGGCGTCGCCCATGTGTTCGGCCAACGCCATCGTCCCTTCAAGCGCCGCCACCCAGATCCCCGCCAGGTAGATATCCTGGTGGAGCGCGGCCCCGAGGCCGCCGACCTCGACCGCCGCGAGCCCACCCACGGTGTTCTCGATGATCCCGTCCCCGTCCGTTTCGGCGGTGAGGCACCACGCCCAGGCGCGCCGGTACGCCGGCCACAGTTCACGCAGGAGGTCGTCGTCGCCGCTCGCCCGCCAGTACTCGTAAAGGGCGACCATCCAGTAGGGCGTCGTGTCGGCGTGGTAGTAGGCGTACGGGTACACATCGAACCACGGGATGCGCGCGGCCGCCTGGGAGATTTCGTGCGTGATCTTGCCGTCATCGCGCTGGTACCTCGCGAGAAAGGCGAGTTCCTCCGCCACCAGCTCCCACTGCCCGAGCGCCTCCATGGCGAACATGGTCTGCGCGGCGTCGCCGCCGAAGAACCAGCCGAAGCCGGGACGGGTTCCGTTGCGGGAGTGGCCCCACCCGGCGACGAACCCGCACCCGAGGTCGGGGTTGCAGACGCGCTGCTCCTCCAGGTTGATCTTCGCCCACTCGAGGGCGAGATCGAGCCGCGGATCCGGCGAATCGATGGAGACGGTGGAGGCGAGCACCGAGTCGGCCCATGCCCGCTTCGCGTCGTAGAGCGAGCGCGCCTCGGCGATCAACCGTTCGTAGCTGGCGAAGACCTCCTCGCGGGGCATCGTACCGCCCGCAACCGCGATCGGGATGAACTCCCGCCCCGCGCGCTCCGGGTCGACTGGGATCACCATGGTGCGGGGCGCCTCGCCCAGTTGATGAGCCGGGTGTTCCACCGAGTTCACGGCCCACGGCGAGCCGACGACGGCGTTCGTCTCCTGCAGGCTCTCGGAGAGCACGAAGACGCGGCGGGGGGCGTCCCAGTAGGCGTACTGCCCGCCGATCGAACCCGGCCACATATAGTTCAGCACGGGCTCGAACTCCGCGATGATCTCGAGCGGTTCCGGGCTGTCCACGTCGAGCAGGAGCAGAAGGCCGGGGAGGTCGGCCGGTGCGAGGATGTGCTGGCGCACCTGGAAGGCCGCGTGGCTGTAGGTGATCGTCGTGAGTTCGGGCCGCACCCGCACGGTGCGCGCGACCTCGTCTCCCGGAATCGGCGTCCCGTAGGCCGGCGTCGAGAAGCCGAGCCGGAAACGGTTCCCGACCTTGAGGGGATGGACCCACAGTTCCGCTTCGCCCGTCTCGACCCCCAGCCACGCGGACCGGGGCCCGGTGACGCCGAGATACTCGCCGGGACGCACGGGTCCGGCGAGTTCGATCGGCGAGGACGCGATCTCGAAGCGCGGAACCGCGATCGCGCTCTGGCCGGAACCGTTCGCCGGCAGGCCGGCGGCCATCGCGATGAAGAGCGCAAGGAGCACGACGCCCCGGATACTGTCGAGAGCCATTGTCATCCCTTGAATCCTGGTTGACTCGCCAGCGTCACGGTAGCGAAGTTCGCCTCATGACGACCAGAAGCGATCGAACCTCGACATACAGCGGTACGCTGCCGGCGTGTCCCGAGGGGTGGTATTTCGTCGCGAGCCGAAAAACGGTCGTGCGGGAAGGGCTGATCGAGAAGACCTGGCTGGGCGAGGAGATCGTCGCCTGGGCCGACGACGAGGGCCGCATCTGCGTGGCGGACGCCTTCTGTCCGCACCTTGGATCGCACATGGGACCGTCGGTCGGCGGCGTGGTGCGCGACGGCTGCCTCGTCTGTCCCTTCCACGGGTTCGAGTTCGACACCGCCGGCCAGTGCGTGGCCACGCCCAATGCCCCACCCCCGAAGGCCGCGAGGTTGAAGCTCTACGAGACCCGCGAGGTCCTCGGCATGATCTTCGCCTGGTGGGGGAGCGGCGGAAGGCCGGCGCAGTGGCGCCTGCCGGATGAGCCACCGGCCGGCGTGGAATGGACCGGGTTGCGGTCCACCACCCTGCGGTTCCGGGGTCACCCGCAGGAGACGACGGAGAACTCCGTGGACGTGGAGCACCTGGAGTACACACACGGGTACCACGATGTCGAGCCGACCGACTTTTCGATCGACGGCGCCTATCTGAAGAGCTGCTTCGACTTCAAGATGGTTCGACGAATCGCGGGTCTGTTGGACATCCACTCCGACGTCTCCGCCATCACGCACGTCCATGGACTCGGCTTCTCCTTCGTCGAAATCCACGAGAAGACCGTCGGCATGCGTGCGCGTCTCTGGGTGCTCTCGACGCCGGTCGACGGCGAGTCGGTGGAATTGACGCTGGTCAGCCAGGTGCGGGAGATCCGCAAACCGGGCCGGTTCTTCGCGGGCCTGGCCTTTCTGCCCGTGCCGCTGCGCCATCGGCTGCTGAATCTCTTCTTCATCCGGGAAGAGAAGCGCTTCGTCCTGCAGGACGTCGTCATCTGGGACAAGAAGCGCTACCGGACCCCGCCCCGCCTGAGCCGGACCGACGGCCCCATAGGAAAGTACCGCCGATACTGCCGGCAGTTCTATCCGAATCCGGCGTCGACGACCGGCGAACTCCAGTCAGACACCGACTGAAGGCGGCTGGACCGGTATCTCGCGGACGCCGGAACTTCGGCGCGGCGGGATCAGCCGCAGATGGATCGTGGAAAGCGCCGGCACGATCAGCATCAGCAGAGCGGTGGTGATAAGGATCCCAAAACCGAGGGACGCGGCAAAGGGCACGAGGAACTGCGCCTGAATCGCGCGTTCCAGAATGAGGGGCGTGAAACCGAGAAAGGTCGTCACGGACGTGAGCAGGATCGGGCGAAACCGCCCTTTCGCGCCCTCGATGATCGCGGTCCGCGCGGACACGCCGTCCCTGAGTTTCCTGTCGATGAGATCGATCATGACCAGGGAGTCGTTCACGACCACGCCGCTGAGACCGAAGAAACCCATGAAGGACTGCGCGCTCACGGCGATCCCCAGAATCAGGTGACCGAGGATCAGGCCGATGAACCCGAACGGGATGACGGCCATGATGATGAACGGTTTGGTCCAGGAACGCAGGGGAATGGCCAGGAGCGCGAAGATGAGGAGCATGGCGATCGCAAACCCGCGATAGAGCGAGTCCAGGGACTCGACCTGCTGCTGCTGCTCGCCGCCGAGCGTGTACGTCAGATCCGGGTCCGCGGCGGTGAGGTCCGCCAGGATCGAATTCTCGAGAATGTCGTTGGCCTCCCCGCCGGAAATCACCACGGGATCCACATCCGCACTGACGGTAACGACGCGCTGGCCATCCCTCCGCTGAATCGCGGGGGGCGAAGTGCCCGCGTTCAACGAGGCCACGGTGGTCAGGGGAACCTCGCCGCCGCTCGGCGTACGAAGCAGATATCCTTCGATGTCCGTGACGGACTCCCGCTCATCGGACGGCAGGCGCACGTAGACCCGCACCTCCTCCCGGCCGCGCTGGATCCGCATGGCCTCCGCGCCGAAGAACGCGGCCCGCGCCTGCCCGGCCAGGTCCTCCAGCGTGAGACCGAGGGTGCGCGCTCCCGGCCGCAACTCGAGTTGAACCTCCGGCACGCCCGGAGTGTGATCGGAGCGTACGTCGAAGACGCCGCCCACGCGGCGGAGCCCGATGACCACGGAGTCCGCGATGCCGATGAGACGCTCCGGGTCCGAGTGGGACAGAACGGTCTCGACCGGGTTGCCGAAGTCGATGATCTCGGCGGTGAACGTGAGGCTGCGCACATAGGGCAGCACGCCCACTTCCTCGCGCCACGCCTGCGCGACCTCTCCGGTGGAGACCTGTCGCTGCTGCGCTCCGAGAAGTTTGAACTCGACGGTGGCGATATTGGCTTCCGGATTAAGGGTCGGCGCGGGGTTCAGCCCTCCGCCCTGAATCCGCGGCCGCTGGCCGACCATTACGGTGACCCCCGACAGCAGCGGAGGCGCATCCTCGGACCGGTCGGCCGAGAGCCGCTCGATGACCCTGTGTCCGGCCGCTTCCAGTTCCTGAGCGACTTCGTGCGTTCGCTGCGCGGTCGTTCCATCCGGCATTTCCAGAGTCGCCGTGGCGAAATCCCCCTCCACCACGCCGGCGAACGTCGTCGGGACGATGCCTGCCGGCAGCAGGGAGATGCACAACACGAGCAGGCAGACCGCTCCTGTCACCGTGACGCCGGGCTCGCGCGTCGCGAAGCGCAACGCGTGATCCAGCGGACCCCGTACGAACCGCTTCAGCACGTTGTCCACGCGATTTTGGACCCGGGCGAAGAACCGGTCGGCGGCGCTCGTCGGCACCCATTCCGGGCCCGGCAGGTGGGAGAGGTGATTGGGCAGCACCAGCAACGATTCGACCAGCGACACCATCAGCATGGCGATGACGATCACCGGCAACGCGGACCACGTCTCGCCGACGCCTCCGGGGATGAACAGGAGCGGCATGAACGCGGCAACCGACGTGAGGACGGCGAAGGTCAGCGGCACCTTGATCCGCCGCGTTCCGCGGATCGCCGCCAACACCCCCGGGGTCCCCCGCATTCGTTCCAGGTGGATCTGCTCGGATACGACGATCGCATCGTCGACGATGATGCCGATCGCGAGGACGAAGGAGAACAGTGAGATCGTGTTGATCGCGTAGTCGAGCACCAGCATGACGGCCAACGCGCCGATGCCCGAGACCGCGAGCCCGACCGCGACCCACAGGGCGAGCCGGATCTGGAGAAACAGGCTCAGGGCGATCAACACCAGCAACAGGCCCAGGATCCCGTTCTTCAGGAGAAGGTCGGCCCGTTCCTTGTAGTCCCGGGACTCGTCATTCCAGACCGTGACGCCCACCCCGTCGGGCAGGGACGGGATCACCTCGTTCGCCAGGTGCTCGTGCACGCTTGTGGCGACGTCCATCACCTGCTCGCCGCCGGCCCGGTAAACCTCCACGAATACCGCAGGGTGATTCTGGTGCCGGAGAATCAGATCGATGTCCTGATATTCGTCGCGCACCCTCGCGATATCGCCCAGGCGCACGACCGTGCCGTCGCTGTTGCTGAGGAGGACGATCTCCTCGAAGTCCTGCTGGTCGTAGCTCTGACCGAGGGTCCTGACCCGTACCTGGGACTCCCGGGTATCGATGCTGCCGGCCGACAGGTCCAGCGAACTGCGGCGAATCGTATTGGCGATATCGGCGAGGGTGAGTCCGAGGGCCCTCAGCCTCTGGAGCGGTATCTCGATGGAGATCTCGTATTGCCGCACGCCGCTGACATCGACCTGGGACACGGCTGGCAGCGTGGTGAGTTCGTCCTCGATCTGGTACGCCAGTTCCTTCAGCGAACGCTCGGATACGTCGCCATGGACGATGAGCCGCATCATGCTCTGGCGGTTCGTCATCTCCCGGAACTGGGGACGCTCGGCCCCGGTCGGAAACGACTGAATGCGGTTGACCGCGGATTCGACGTCATCCAGCGCGCGCGCCATGTCCGTACCGGAGTCCATCTCGATCCGGACGGACGCCACGCCGGGGGCCGCTACCGATTTGACCGCCTTCACATCGTCGAGCCCGCTGACCTGGTCCTCGATCTTGACGACGATCGATTCCTCCACCTCTTCCGGGGTGGCGCCGGGATAGACCATCGAGACTTCGACGTGATAGAAGGGGACGGTGGGCCACGCCTCCCGCTCGATGCCGGTCAGCGCCACCAGTCCGGCGGCGAGGATCCCGAACATCAGGAGGTTGGCGGCAATGCTGTTGCTCGCCATGTAGGCGATCGGGCCGGGACGTTCGCCGTGGAACTCCCCGTTGCGGCTCATCCCGGACTCATCGCGCGGGCTGGGCTCCGGTCTGAACGAGCATCCCTTCGGTCGCGAACCGGATTCCGCCGGTGATCACCGCCTGCCCGTCCCGCAGAGCGCCGGTGAGAAATACCTCGTCGTCCGCACGCTGCAGCACATGCACGGAGACGATGCTGACCACGCCGCCATCGTTCACCGCCCAGACTTCGTTGCCCGGTTGGAGTGCGGCGCGCGGTGCGCGGAAGTAACGATCGGGAGATACGCCCTCGATCTCCACATCGACGAACTCACCGACGAGCAGCGGCGGGGGGCCGTTGGCCGGGTCCCCCCCCTCCACCGCGACGCCCGCCGAGAACGGGTCCGGGACACGCACGACCACGTCCACCGTCCGCGTCTGCTCGTCGAGCGAGACCTCACCCCGGTCCACGTAACCTTCCCAGCTGTAGCCGGCCTCGCCGTACCGTGCGACGACCCGCGCGCCGACGCGCGACGCGCCGCCTCCGCCCTGAAGCTCCCACAGGTCGGGAATCAACACTGCATCGGCGTGAGACAGGGACACGTTCACCTCGACCGCGTCGGCTGCGAACAATCGTCCGACCGGCTCGCCCGGCGAAACGATCTGTCCGACCGCCACGGACTCGTCGCGCACAAATCCGGTGAACGGCGCCTTAACCTCGGTCCTCGAAAGGGCAAGGTTTGCGTCGGCAAGGCGGGCCTCATCGCGTTTGAGCGCGGCGCGCGCCGCCTCCAGTTGAGGCTCCCGCAGCGTCAGCGGACTCGGGTCGGTCGAAGAGCCGTCTCCCGCCCGCCGTTCCGAATAGAGCCTGTACTGGTCGAGGGCGATCCCGGATCGTTCCTGCTCCTCCAGGAAGGCCACGCGGCGCGACGCGAGATTGGCCTCGGCTTCCTGCACGCGGTACAGGTAGTCCGTTTCGTCGATCCGGAAGAGCGTCTGCCCCGTTTCCACCCGCCCGCCGCTCTGGAACCCCGGATTGACCCAGACGACCTGGCCACCGACCTGAGGTGCGACGTTGATTTCGGCTCTCGGGCGGACGGTGCCCGATCCATGGACCGGGATCGCTCCGGACCCGGCCGTCACGGAGCCCGTCTGGGCAAAGGGGATCTGCGGCGGGAGGTCCCGGGCTTCCGGCTCCGGCGCCAGAACGAGCAGGAGAGCCACGATCGCCGCGGTGCCGAGGACGATACCGCCGATTACGGCGAGACTTCTACTGCGCATGATAATTCACTCCCCTGAAGGTCGGACGCGACCGGAAACGCCCATCATCCATTTGATTGTCCGAGACGTGACACAGGGTGTCAACGGGCCCGGGAAACGGTCGACGGCGGAACGGGTTAGCGATTGTGCAGCACCCTCACCAGGCGTCCCCGCGGGTCGAAGACCTGCACCGGACCCCTGAGGACATCGTCGCCCAGGTCGACCACGCGGTCGGGTTTCGCGTCCGCGGCGTCGGCGCCGGGAAGCCTGTACGGCTCCGCCAGGCTCACATCGACAATGTAACCCAGATCGGCCATCGACTGGATCGTGATCGCGCTGAAGCTCTCCGGCACGCCGATCCTGTTGAGCGGCCTCAGGAGTTCGCGGCCAAGGACGGACCCCCGCCAATGGAGGTTCGCGCTCCCGGCTCCGCCGAGGTTCTCGACGGGGACCTTGGCCCCGCCCGTGTAGGCCGTGCCGCCCGCTGCGTCAAAGGCGGCGATGGCCAGGGGACCGACGAAGTGCGCGTCGATCGCTCCCACGCCCAGGGCAGGATCCCGAAGGAGGCCGAGGGGGCGCCACAGCAGGCCGAACCCGAGCGCGTGCGCGATTTCGTGAACGGCGAGTTCCATCGCATCGCCGGAGTCGATGAGGCCGTCGAAGTCCGACACGTCGAAGAACGCCACGCTGGCGAACGGCAGCATCGATTCTTCGCGCAGACGGCACACGCCGGCCTGGGCGAACGTGCGGCCCGGACCGTCGATATCCCGGAACTCGACGAGAACCATCAGATCATCGATGGTCCCCACCGGCTCCGTCGTGTTCGCTCCGTAGCATTCGATGTGGTCGTCGACCGTCACGGCCGGCAGCTCCGTGTCGGCCAGCACCGACATCCAGAGTTCCGCCGCCGCGAGGACCGCGGCCCGCCGCGGCGCCGTCGCTGTGGTGTCGAAGTCGAGCACGATGTCGAAGCCGCCCCCTGATGCCCGGACGCGCACGGTGAAGGAGCTTTCGGCCGAGAGGCCTCCCGCGTCGCGCGCCGTCACCGTCACGGTCGCGGTTCCCGGAGCGACGCCGATCACGTCGATCGTGTCGCCCCGAGCGGCGACGGCCGCCACCCCGCTGTCCGAAGAGGCCACGCCATAGCCGAGCGCTTCCCCGTCCGGATCGGCGAAATAGCCCGACACCTCCACCCGTGCCGTATCCGCCGCGGCCAACCTGAGGTCCGGGATCGCGCCCACGGCCAAGGGTGCCCGATTCGGCACGGTAACCTCGAAGCGCAGCGCGGCGGCTCGCCCTTCCGGGTCGCGCGCCGTGATCGCCACCGTCGACGTCCCCGGCGCCAGTGCGATGATGCGGACCGTGCTCCCCGAGACGTCGGCGACCGCGACCTCCTCGGCTGACGACCTCGACTCGAAAGAGAGAACGTCTCCGTCGGGATCGCGGAAGTAGCCGGAGGCCTCCACCGTCGCCGTGTCCCCCACGGCCAGGTCGAGGTCGGCCACGGCGCCGATGACCATCGGCGGCCGCGTCAGCGGCAGTTCCATGCTCCCGTCGCCGCACGCCGCGGCCGAGGCGACGGCGAGCGCCGCGAATGCCCGGAAGCCGGGCTTTCGCGCGATCCGCCCTGCCTTACGCACGTCTATTCCCCGAGGATATGCAGCACGACCGTTCGCCGGTGGGGGCGGGTCCGATGCTCGAAGAGGAAGAGCCCCTGCCAGGTTCCGAGAGCCGGCGCTCCGTCGAGCACCGGGACGGCCAGGTGCGTCTGGGTCAGGGCCGACCGGATGTGCGCCGGCATGTCATCCGACCCCTCCATCGTGTGCCGGTAGTGGCGGTCGCCTTCGGGAACGAGACGGGCGAAGAAGTTCGAGAGGTCGTGGAGGACGTCCGGGTCCGCGTTCTCCTGGATCGTGAGCGACGCCGACGTGTGGCGGATGTAGACGGTGAGCATGCCCGTCTCGATCTCGAGCCCGGCCGCCCACTCGAGGACGGGCCGGGTGATCTCGTACAGGCCCTTCCCCCGCGTCTCGACGCCGAGTTGTCGGACGAACTGCCTCATGCCGGCGTGGTGCGCGACGGGTTCAGGCCACGTCCTCGCGGCTCGCGGCGGCGGCGTGCGCGCGCAGGGTCCTCCACACGCGCTGCGGCGTGAACGGGAGCTCGTCGATCCTCACTCCCACCGCGTCGTATATCGCGTTCGCGATCGCGGGGAGCGAGGGGTGGAGCGGGCCCTCCCCCGCCTCCTTCGCGCCGTAGGGGCCTTCCGGATCCACCGACTCGACGATGAGCGCCTCGAACTCGGGGCAGTCCATGGAAGTGGGGATCCGGTAGTCCAGCAGCGACGGCGACGTGTGCAGCCCTCCCTCCACCTCTCCCTCGCGGAAGAGCTGTTCCTCGAAGATCGCCTCCGCGAATCCCATGTAGGCGGAGCCCTCGATCTGGCCTTCGACGAGCACGGGATTGAGCGCGCGGCCGCAGTCGTGCGCCACCCAGATGTCCTTCACGTCGACGACCCCCGTGTCCTCTTCGACCTCGACTTCGGCCACGTGCGCCGTGAAGGAATAGGCGGGCGACGATCCGATCGTGCCGCCGCGGTACTCGCCGTGGACATCCTTCGGCGTGTCGTAGGAGCCGACCGCGCCCAGCAGGCCGAACTTCGCCTCGGCGATGTTGAACGCCTCCGAGAGAGGGATGCGGCGGTCGGAGTCCTCCGCGGTTTCGACGTCGAAGGCCCAGCCCCGCGCCAGACGCACCCGGCCGGCCGCCACGCCCCAGACCTCCCCGACCGCCTCCGTCACCTGCGCTCGAAGCGCGCGGCAGGCCTCGAGACAGGCGTTTCCCACCATCACGGTCTCGCGCGAGGAGTAGGCCCCCAGGTCCACCGGCGTGAGGTCCGTGTCAGCGGAGAAAACGCGCACGTATTCGAGCGGGACGCCGAGTTCCTCGCACGCGATATAGGCCATGGTGGAATCGGAACCCTGCCCGATCTCCGAGGCGCCGTGCAGGATCGCCACCCGGCCGGAGCGCTCGATCTGCACCTGCACCGCGGCCTGGGGCATCTCGTTCGGATAGATGGGGTAGTTCGTGCCGGAGATGTAGGAGGAGGCGGCCATCCCGAGGCCGCGACCTGTCGGCAGCCGCCTGTAGCGTGTCTTCCAGTCGCTGGCCCGCTCGACTGCCTCCAGGCACTCCAGGAAACCGTTCGACCGGACCTTGAACTCGTTTACCGTCCGACCCGTGCCCATGAAGTTGCGGCGACGGAGTTCGAACGGGTCGAGGCCGAGCTTCCCGGCCAGCTTGTCGAGCGAGATCTCGTACGCGAAGCGCGGCTGCACGGAACCGTGGCCGCGCTTGGGGCCGCACGGGGCGACGTTCGTGTACACGCGCGTCGAGTCGAAACGGTAGGACTCGATATGGCAGGGCGCGGTGAGGAGCTGTCCCGAGTAGTACGTCGTCACGAGGCCGAACTAGGCATAGGCGCCGCCGTCCAGGATCGTGTGGGCGTCGAGCGCCCGAAGCTTCCCGCCGCGCGAGGCGCCGAGCCGGTACTTCATGCGCATGGGGTGGCGGCCGCGGTGCGAGTAGAAGAGTTCTTCGCGCGTGTAGAGGATCTTCACCGGACGGCCCGTCCGCATCGCGAGGAGCGCGACGCAGAACTCGAGATCGAATGGCTCGGACTTGCCGCCGAAGGCCCCGCCCACGGCCGGCTGCGCGACCCGCACCTTCGCCACGTCGTGGTCGAGCACCCGCGCCAGCTCCCGCTGCAGGTAGTGCGGAACCTGCGTCGAGGACCACACCTCGAGCACGCCATCCGGGTTGAGTCGGGAGATCGCGCAGTGGGGTTCGATCGGCGTGTGCGTCGTCCCGTGGAAGAAGTACTCCCCCTCGATGGTGACGTCCGCTTCCGCCATGTGCGCGTCCACGTCCCCGAACTCGAGGTGGACGTGCTTGAGGATGTTGCCGTTCGCCCCCGGCTTGCGAGGCGCGTGGATGGGCTCCGCGGCGGCCTCGGGCGTCAGCGATTCCTCCGGCGAGAGATAGACGGGAAGCGGCGCGTACTCGACGTGAATCCGCTCGAGCGCCGTGTTCGCCGTGTCCTCGTCGACGGCCGCCACCGCCGCCACCGCGTCGCCGATGAAACGCACCTTGTCGACGCAGAGCGCGTGCTCGTCGCGGGTCCATGGGATGATCCCGTACGGCGTCGGCAGATCCCGCCCGGTGATGACGCCGTGCACGCCTTCGAGGGCCTCGGCTTCGGCCGAGTCGATGGACACGATCCGGGCGTGCGCCTCCGTGGAGCGGAGGATCTTCCCGTGCAGCATCCCCGGCAGGACGATGTCGTCCGTGTAGATCTCGCGGCCGGTCGACTTGCGCAGCCCTTCTACGCGGCGCGCGCGGCGGCCCAGCGCCGTGAACTCGGCGTCGGCGAGCCTCGGAAGCCGGTCCGGATCTTCGGCGGCCGCGCGCTGTGCGGGCGTCAGTTCGTGCGGGTGCATATGTCCAATCTAGCGTCGACCCGCGGGCGGAGCATCAGCGGCGGACGAACGCCGCCGCCCTCGACAGGTGCGCGGCATCTCATCGGGGCGTGACCCCTCTCCGAACATCACGTAGTGTGAATCGGCATTCGATTCCGGCCGTCAGCAGCAGATGGAGACAGATGAGCGTTCCGGTCGCGGCCATGATGCTCCGCCGCCACGTGTCCCTGGCCGTGGGGTTTCCGGTGCTGGCGTCGCTCCTGGCCTGCAGCCCCGACGCCGGATCGGCTCCCGCGCGGGTGACGCTGGCGATAGAGGACGTCTCGGTCATCCCGATGGACGGCGAGCGCGTCCTCCCCGGCATGACCGTCCTGATCGGCGGCGGACGCGTGCTCGCAGTCGAGTCGTCGGCCGCCGCGAATGTCCCCGAGGACGCCATGCGAGTCGATGCCGGCGGTCGCTTCCTCATCCCGGGGCTCAACGACATGCACGTCCACTTCCGGGAGGCATGGGCGCTCGCGAGGTTCCTGGCCACAGGCGTGACCGGCGTGCGCATCCTCTCGGGCGGCCCCCATACGCTCGACTTCCGCGACAGCGTCCGCAGCGGCGAACTGGCCGGACCGGACATCCGCACGGCGGGCCCCATCGTCGAGGGGTTGCCGCCACCGGAGTTCGCCGCCGTCATCGACACGGCAGGGCGCGCAATCGTGCGCGACAGCCTCGACGGCGCCCGTGTCGTGCGGGAGCAGCACGCGGCCGGATACGACTTCATCAAGGTCTACAACAACGTGCCTGCCGCGGCCTACCGCGGCATCGTCGCCGAGGCGCGCGGACTCGGCATCCCCGTGGCCGGGCACATTCCGTTCGAGGTGGGGCTCGATGGCGCCTTCGCGGCCGGTCAAGCCAGCATCGAACACCTTCGTGGCTACATCTGGCACCTCGTGCCCGACGACGCGCCGGCCCAACCCGGCCCCGACCTGCGATCGCGAACGCTCGCCTGGGCATACGGGGACCTCTCGCGAATTCCGGCGCTCGCGCAGCGTACCCTGGAGGCCGGTTCGTGGAACGTGCCGACGCTCTCGGTCCGCATGATCCACAAGCCGGACCGCCTGGTCGACGCCTATCTCGCCACGGAAGAGGCATCGCACATGACGGATGACATGCGCCGCTTCTACACCGAGCGCATGTCGATCCCGTGGATGAGCAACTTCACGGCGGGCGACTTCGAGGCCGCGATGGATGGTTTCGCGGTGGCGGATTCCCTGATCCGCGCCCTTGTGGCCGCCGGCGCCTCCGTGATGGCCGGCACGGACACGCCGCCGTTGGGTTTCGCCCTCCATCGGGAACTTGAGGAACTCGTCTCCGCGGGTCTCTCACCGTACGAGGCGCTGCGTAGCGCCACGGTCAACCCGGCCCGCTTCCTCGGACGGGAGGAGGGTGCCGGCATGGTGGTGGCGGGCAGTCCGGCCGACCTCGTGCTGCTGGAGGGCAATCCGTTGCAGGCGATCGGCAACACGCGACGCATCGCGGGCGTCGTGCGGCGGGGCGAATGGTTCGACCGAACCGCCCTGGACGCCATGCTGGAGGAGGCCGCCGACCGATGACGGGAATGCGTGGGCGATCACGCCCGGGTGACCGACGTCAGATGCGGCGGCACGATAGACTGACGTCGAACCGACCCGCGAGGTCACTCGTCACGTCGGGCGCCCTTGCTGTGCGGCGCGGCGATTCGTGAGGTTGGCCCTGAGATCCGGGCTATCACGACGAGGGAATCCAACATCCGCTACATCATGCTTCCGGGGCTTGTCGCCCTTCTCCTTCTGCCGCGCCCGACCCTCGGTCAGGAAACCGTACGCCGAGTCTCGCTCGCGGCAGCCCTCGAGGCGTTCGCAGAGAACAGCCTCGCGCTGAGGATCGCGCGCTCCGAGGCCGCCGAGATCGCGGGAGTCGCGCGCCAGTCTCGTGCCTGGTTCAACCCGTCGCTTTCGGCCAGGCGCGACGACCTCGACCGGAATGGCGACGAGTACTGGGAGGAGAACCTGCTCCTCTTTCAACCCCTGGAATGGCCCGGCCGGACCGCCGCCCGCTACCGGGCGGCCGCCCACACGATCGAAGCGAGCACCGCCCGTTTCCGCAGCGACTCGACCCGGCTCGCCTTCGAGGTTCGCGAGGCCTGGGCGCTCGCCTGGTTTGCGGAAGAGGCGGAACTCACGGCGCGGCAGGCCGTGGCGGTGATCCAGGACGTCGCCGAGGATGCGGAGATCCGCCTGGAGGAGGGAGACATCTCCGCTTACGAAACGCGGCGGCTGCGACTGGAACGGGTGCAGGCAGAGCAGGTTGTTGCGGAGGCCGAACTCCGGTCTCGCGACGCCCGCCGGCGCCTCGCCGCGCTCACCTTTCCCGGGACGGGAATCGAGGAGGTCGGACCGTCCGCGGGGCTGGAAGGGCTACCGCCCCCGGTGACTCGGGAAGCCGCACTCGGCGCGCTGCTCGAGCGGCCGGACCTCGAGGCCGCGGCCCGGGATCTGGACGCCGCGCAGGCCGACCTCGCCGTTGCGAGGTCCGGCTGGATGCCCGATCCGACCGTCAGTCTGGGATATCGACGGCAGGAGGGCGGATTCCAGGGACTCAGCCTGGGTCTCGATCTCCCGCTGCCGTTGTTCAACCGAGGAGGGGGGAACCGGCAGGCAGCTGACGCCCGGAGCGCCGCGGCCGCCCATCGCCTCGACCTCCAGAGACGGTTGGCGGAGAACGATCTCCTGACGGCCTCGGACCGCTATGCCTCCAGTCGCGCCCGTCTCGAAACGGCAGCCGACGGCCTGTTGGCGGATGCCGAGGCGCTCCTCGCCTCGGCGACAGCGGCGTACGGAGAGAACGAGATGTCGCTTCTGGAGTTGCTCGACGCGGCGAACGCCTTCCGGAGCGCGCGGCTCAGCGCCCTCTCCATGCGATCCGCGGCGTGGATCGACTACTGGGACCTCCTGCGCGCCATGGGACGGGCTCCGGAAGGCGAACGTTGAACCGGGATCCGTCGCCCTCGGGGAGTCACGCCCCTGCGAAGAGGCCGAGCACGTCGGTGAGGAGCCACCAGGCGCCGACGGCGAGGATCGCGGCGGGGATCACGAAACGGAGCCAGTAGTAGAGCCAGATCGCCGGCACGCCCCGCTTCGCGCGCCGGTTCCCGCCCGCCGCCAGCTGCCGCAGCACTTCGGAGCGGTCCAGGGCCCACCCCACGGCGACGACCGAGAGCAGCGCGCCGAGCGTCTGGAAGCCCGATCCGAAGGTCAGGTCCCAGGGCGTGAAGACGTTCATGTTGATCATCGGGGGCAGCGCGAAGGCGAACACGACCACGGTCGTCAGCGTGACCGCGCGCGAGCGGCCGAGCCCGGTGTTGTCGGTGACCCCGGCCACGAGTACTTCCAGCGCCGCCACATCCGACAGGTAGGCGCCCCCGAACAGGGCCAGGAAGAAGAGCGTTCCGAACACGGCTCCGGCGGGGATCCGGCCGAACACCTCGGGCAGCGTGACGAAGAGCAGACCGGGGCCGCTCGCCGGTTCGAGTCCGAACGCGAACACGGCGGGGAAGATGGCGAGCCCCGCCATGAGTCCGGCGCACAGGTCGCCTCCCGCGGTGAAGACCGCGTTGCCGCGCAGGGGGTCGTCGCGGTTCAGGTAGGAACCGTACACGACCATGAAGGTGCCGCCCAGAGAGAGGCTGAAGATCGCCTGGCCCAGCGCCCCCAGCATGACGGGCGGCGTGAGCGCGCCGGGATCGAAGGCGCCGAGGTACCAGCGGAGACCCTCTCCCGCCCCCGGCAGCGTGAGCGAGCGAGCGATGAGGATCACGAGCCCCGCGAGGAGCGCCGGAACGATGAAGCGGCTCGCCTTCTCGATCCCGCCCCGCAGCCCGCGCCGCAGCACGGCGGCGCAGGTGAGGAGGACGGCGCCGGTGCAGATGCACTGCAGCAGGAAGGAGCGGAGGGAGAACCCCTCATCCGGGGGCAGGATCGCTGCGGCGTCGATCTCGACCCCGACGCCGGAGAGCAGCCCGGCCAGGGCATGGTACAGCACCCAGCCGAGCGCGTTCGAGTAGTAGCCGGTGGCGGCGGTGACGCCGACGAAGAAGATCCAGCCGAGGGCGCGGCCGAAGGGGAGACCGCCGGACTCGAACGCGCCGACCGGGCCGCGGCGGGTGTGCCGGCCCAGCGTCCATTCCGCCATGAGCGCGGGAACCCCGATCAGCACCACGGCCAAGACGTAGAAGGCCACGAAGGGAGCCCCGCCGAACTCGCCGACCATGTACGGGAAGCGCCAGACGTTCCCGAGACCGACGGCGACGCCGATCATCGTGGCCACGAGCCCGAAGCGTGAACCGAACGTCTCGCGTCTGTCTCGTTCCATCTCCGCTCTCTAGCTTGGCGGGTCGCATGTGGCCGCCGGCACCCGGCGCCCTGGTTCAGCCGCCCCTCGCCGACGGGCGAAACCTTGGGGCAGGGGCCGGCCGAGAGAAAGGGACGCCAGCGTGAAAGCTCCCTGGTTTCGCCGCTATCTGCTGCCGGGGCTCGTCTTCCAGTCGGCCGTGATCGCCGGCGGATACGGCACGGGGCGGGAGAACGTCGAGTTCTTCCTCTCCATCGGCCCCACGCCGGGCCTCTGGGCCATGGCCCTTTCGACCGCGATCTGGAGCGCGGTGTGCGCCGTCACGTTCGAACTCGCGCGGCAGTTCCGCAGCTACGAATACCGCAACTTTTTCAAGCGTCTGCTCGGGCCGTCCTGGGTCCTGTTCGAGGTCACGTACGTGCTGCTCACGCTCCTCGTGCTCGCCGTCATCGGGGCGGCGGCGGGCTCGATCGTGGACGAGACCTTCGGCCTTCCGTATGCGCTGGGCGTGATCGTGGCGCTGGGGGCGGTCGCGCTGCTTCTCTTCTACGGGAGCGTCGCGATCGAGCGCTTCTTCGCCGGCTGGTCGTTCGCGCTCTACGCCGTGTTCGTGGCGCTCGTCGTGTGGTCGCTGATGCGCTTCGGGTCCACTCTGGGCCCGAGCTTCGCCGCCAGCAGTCTCAACGGTGACTGGCTCGTGAAGGGGGTCCAGTACGGAGGCTACAACCTCTCCGCTGCCGCCGTCGCGCTCTTCACCGTGCGCCACATCCAGACCCGGAACCAGGCCGTGTGGGCCGGCCTCCTGGCCGGCGTCATCGGGATGCTGCCGGCGTTCTTCTTCTACCTCGCCATGGTGCCGCACTACCCAGCCATCGTCGACGCGACCGTCCCCTCGAACTTCATCCTCGAGGCGCTCGGGTCGAGGACGTTCCAGATCGCCTACCAGGTCATCCTCTTCGGCACGCTCATCGAGACCGGGACGGGGATGATCCACGCGGTGAACGAGCGGCTCGCCGTCACGCGGCGCGAGCGGGGCGCGGGGATGCCGGGTTGGGCGAGGCCGGTGGTCGCGGCGGTCTTCCTCGGGATCGCGCTCTCCCTCACGCCTCTCGGCCTCATCGACCTCATCAGCCGGGGATACGGGACGATCACCTGGGGGTTCATCGTCTACTACGTGCTGCCCGTCCTCACCGTCGGCGCCTGGCTCGCGTTCCGTAAGCGGCGAGAAACGGGGAACGCCGGGACATCCGGAGGGGGTGAAGGGACGTGAACACTCGCGCCATTCTCATCGGTCTCGCACTTGGACTGGGGCTCGGGGTCGCCGCCTCCGTTACCGGCTCTCCGGCGCTTTTGCGCGCGGCAGAGGCCGTGGCGCCGCTCGGACAGGTCTTCCTGCGCGCGATTCAGATGGTCGTGATTCCCCTCGTGGCCGCGGTCGTGTTCGTCGGCGTGGCGCGGATCGGGAGCCTCCGCAAGCTGGGGCGGATCGGCGGCCTTTCCGTCGGGTTCTTCTGGGTCACGACCCTGCCGGCGATCCTCATCGGGATGGGCGTGATGGGTTTCGCGCTCACCTTCACGGCGCCGGTGCCGCCCCCGACCCCGACGACGGAGCTGAACACGGCCAACCCGGGCGTGATCGACTTCCTCGTGAACCTCGTGCCGAGGAACCCGGTGCAGGCGGCGGCGGACGGATCGCTGCTCTCGATCCTCATCTTCATCGTCCTTCTCGCGGCGGCTACGACGACGCTGCCGCGGGAGAAGCGGGAGTTGCTCACCGGATTCGCGGAGACGGCGGGCGATGCCCTCATCAAGCTCATGAACTGGGTTCTGTGGACGGCTCCCGTGGGCGTGTTCGGCCTGGCCGCGCCCGTGGTCGCGCGCACGGGGATGGCGCTGCTCCAGAACCTCGCCGTCTTTATCCTCGCGGTCGTCGTCGGCCTCTTCATCCTCAAGGGTCTCGTCCTGCTGCCCATGGTCCGCTTCGTCGGCGGCATGCGGGCGGGGCGATTCATCCGTGGCACCGTGGGTACGTACACCGTCGGCTTCACCACGACGACGTCGGTGGGCACGCTGCCGATGATGCTGCAGGAGGCGGAGAAGCTGGGGCTCCGGCGAGACCGCTACACCCTGATCCTCCCGCTCGGGGCGTCGATCAACCGCCCGGGGAGCGCCCTCTTCCAGAGCGCGTCGCTGGTCTTCCTCGCCGCCATGTACGGGATCCCGCTCGATGCGGGGCTCATCGCCGCGGCGGTGCTCGCGATCTTCCTCGCGGCGATGACGGTGGCGCCGGTACCGAGCGCGAGCATCGTGTCGATGGTGCCGGCGCTCGATGTCGTGGGCGTGCCGCTGGCCGGACTCGGGATCCTGCTCGGGATCGACCGGGTGCCCGACGTCTTCCGCTCGGCGACGAACGTCATCGGCCACATGGCCGCCGCCACGACCGTCGATGCGATGACGCGCAACGATGAAGAGGGGGATGAAGAGATGAACGAAGGGACGGAGGACGGATGACGAGACTCCCCGCGTCCGGTCCCCTGCCGCGGCCCCGGGATCCGGAGGAGGGGCGCGAGACGCTCCGCACAGAGGCGATTCCGGCGGCCGACGTCCAGCGCGTCCGCCTTAGGGCGCTGGAGTTCACGTCGCTCTGCCCGAAGACGGGACAGCCGGACTTCGGGCGGGTGACGATCGACTATGAGCCGCGCGACCGCTGCCTGGAGTCGAAGTCGCTCAAGTTCTACCTGTGGTCCTTCCGGGACGAGGGGGAGTTCTGCGAGACGCTCGCGGCCCGGATCGCCGACGACGTGGTCTACGCCGTGGCGCCGCGCCGGGTGCGCGTCGAGGTGGAACAGAACGTCCGCGGCGGCATCGAGATCGTCGCGACCGCCGAGCGCGGGGAGACTGCCTCCGACTGAGGCGCCCACCCCGCCCCGCAGGCGAGCCGCGCGTTCGACCGCCCGGTCAGGGTGCGCGGCGGATGGCGCGGCCGGGGCGGGCGCCGGTCGGCTCCCCGGCGGACCAGGTCTCCACGCCGCCGAGCCACACGCTCTCCACACCTTCCGCCTTCCGGGTCCCGTTGTCGAAGGTCGACCGGTCCACCACGCGCGCAGGGTCGAAGATCACGAGGTCAGCCCGGGCCCCGGCGCGCAGCTCCCCGCGGTCGTTCAGTCCCAGCCGCCGCGCCGGCATCGAGGTGCCGCGCTGCACCGCCCGCTCCAGCGTCAGGATGCCGCGCTCCCGTACGTAGTGGCCCAGCACGCGCGGGAAGGTCCCGGCGCCGCGCGGGTGCGCGCTCCGCACCCCGCCGTCGCTCGACGTCATCACCCACGGCGAGGCCATGAACGTATCGACGTCGTCCTCGTTCATCGTGTGGCCGATGAGCCCGGAGCCCCCGTTCTCCATGATCCAGATGTACGCCTCGACGTCCGTCATCCCCCTGCGCCGGGCGATCTCGTCGAGCCGCAGCCCGTTCAGTTCGGGCTCGTCCCAGAAGGCGACGATCTGCAGCCGGTTCGCGCCGCCCGCCGCCGCGATCCCCTTCGCCACGGAGTCCGGGTTCGAGAACATCCTCGACCGCACCACGATCGCGAGCCCGGACTGCCACGCCGCGTACGGGTACTGGTCGGCCGTCACGTCCAGCCCCTCGTCGTTCGCCCGCCGGATTCTCTCCAGCACGTCCGGAGCCCGGCCCCAGACCGAGGCGTTCCCCGCCTTGATGTGCGAGATCTGTACGGGAAGCCCCGCCTCGCGCCCGATGCGGATCGCCTCGTCCACGGCCTCCATCAGCCCTTCTTCCTCGTCGCGCATGTGGGTCATGTAGAAGCCGCCGTGGCCCGCCGCCGCCCGCGCGACGGCGATCAGCTCGCCCGTCGTGGAGTAGAAACCGGGATCGTACTCGAGTCCGCTCGAGAGGCCGAACGCGCCCGCCGTCATCCCGCGCTCGACGCGCACCGTCATGTCCGCGATCTCGGCGTCCGTCGCGCTGCGCCGGTAGTCCTCCCCCAGCGCGAGTCTGCGCACGGTCCCGTGTCCGACGAGCGTCGCGACGTTCACGGTGGGACGGAGTGCGTCGATGCGCGCCAGGTAGTCCGAGATGGGCCACGGAGAGGAGCCGTCGGCCCCGACGACGATCGTCGTGATGCCCTGCGCGAGCTGGGTCGTGGCCAGCGGGAAGTCGAACAGGCGGTCCGTGGAGTGGTTGTGGATGTCGATGAAGCCCGGAGCGAGGACGAGACCCGTGAGGTTCCGCCGTTCCGCGTCGGGCGGAGCCTCGACGGAGCCCGGGGCGCCGAGCGCCGCAATGCGTCCCCCCTCGATGAGCAGGTCGCCCACGTAGCCGGGCGCGCCCGTCCCGTCGACGAGCGTCGCATTCGTGAACAGGACCGTGGCCGGTTCTTCCGCCACACCCGTGGCCGCCTGCGCGACGACCCCTTCCGGAGCGCCGGCGCCTCCCGCGACTCCCAGGATGAGCCCCGAGAGGAGGTGGAGGCTGCGCCCGCCGCCGCGGGGGCGTTTCGTTCCTTCAGACATATCGCGTTACTTTCATGTTTCCGTGACGATGAAGCCGGTGCGGCCCCTTCAAGGGTAGACCCGTTCCGGCAGGTTCCAATAGAGGGAGAACGATGGAAAGGTACGCACGTCTCGTGCTTTCGTTCGCCGCGCTGCTCCTGGCGCTGGCGCCCACGACGCTGGCGGGTCAGGCGGACGAGGCACCGCTCAGGATCGGCGTCATCGACCTGGACGCCGCCGCGTTCGGGTCGCCGGCGGGACAGGAACTCGCGCAGCAACTGACGGACTTCCAGCAGGATCTCGCCGCCGAACTGCAGGCGCGGCAGGAAGCGGTGCGCGCGGTCGAGCTACGCGTCGCCGAAGCGGACAGCCTGACCGTCGACGAGCAACGGGTGCTCGAACGCGAGTACCAGGACGCCCTCACGGCCTTCCAGCGCTACCAGCAGGACAAGCAGGAGGAAGCAACCGCGCTGCAGAACGACGGACGGGAGCGGATCCGCGCGGAACTCGCGCCGGTGATCGAAGCGATCCAGGCGGAGCTGGATTACGACCTGATCCTGAACGCGACGAGCCCCATCATCATCCTGTTCAGCGAACGCGTCGACATCACGCAACTCGTCATCGACCGCCTCGCTTCGGAGACTCCTGGCGGTTCGTAGGCCTCCTCGGAGGCTACGCCCGTCAGTTCGGGGAGGCGGACCGGGTCCGTCTCAGGTCAACAGATTCAACACATCGTTCCGGGCGGGCGCGTCTTCTTCCCTCTCCAGGAAGGGGCGGACATCGGCCTCGACCGCCGTCCACTCCACGCCTGCGACCCT
Source organism: Gemmatimonadota bacterium (assembly GCA_022825725.1). Taxonomy (GTDB): domain Bacteria; phylum Gemmatimonadota; class Gemmatimonadetes; order Palauibacterales; family Palauibacteraceae; genus Palauibacter. Next base: position 85,087 of record JAJDWE010000033.1, on the reverse strand, counting down.
CGCCGCGACCGTCTCCCGCCACGTGTCCTCCATGAGCGCCGCCGCGGTCGGCTCCGTCTGGCGGCGCGCGGCGTTCAGCAGATCGAGGTTCGGGGCCGGCCATGCGGGATCGCTCAGATACCAGACGAGATCGTAGACATCCCTGCCCTTCAGCCAAGGCCGGTGGAGCACCGCGTGCAGTTTGCCGGCCAGCAGCGACGCCGCGTCGTGGTGATGGATCCGTAGCGACACGTGCCGCCGTATGAGGCGCGTCTCCGTTACCGCGCCTGCGGGAGGGCGGGTGTCCACCTCGAGCTTGATCCGGAGCGTCTCGTCGCGGTGGCTCGACAGACCGAACTCGTGGGGGAGTCCCCTGAAACGGAACCACCCGGCGTGGACGGTCTCCGCGTCGCGCAGCGAAGCCCTCGCGTCGTAACCCTCCCGCTGGAACTGCGTGGCGATGGACGTCAGCCAGCGCCGCGGATCGTAGCTCTCGCGGGGCCCTTCGAGGGCGAAATCGAGATCCTCGGAGTATCGCGGGAGCCTGTAGAGGAAACGCAGAGCGGTGCCGCCCTGAAACGCCAGCGGCGACATGGCTCCGACCCTTTGCAGCCCCTCCAGGATCCGAGCCTGCAGGTACTCCCGCATCGCGTTGCGCCCGGCGTGCGGATCGAGGCCCCCGATCAACTCCCCGAGATGGTCCTTCACGTGACGGGCAGGGGTTCGAATGGCGACGCCGGATCGCTCGCGCGGCGGATGACGTGGGCCGCGGCACGGGCCAGCTTCGGACGCTCGGTGGCCGCCGCCATGGCTCGAAGGCGCGACGGCGAGAGTTGCTTGAAATCCATGCGCAACTCGTCGATCCACGCCGGCGTGTCGCCGCCCGGCTGCAGGTGCGCCAGGTCGAGAAAAGCCTTCTCGGGGCAGGCCACGAACGCACTCTGCCCGTCAATGAGGCCCACGAGCCGATAGCCGGTTCTCAGCGCCGGCTTGACGTAACGGAAGGAGAACCGGCCCAGCGGCGTCTCTCTCACGTGAGGACGCGCGGGGCCGCAACTGGTGACCTCCGGGACGTATTCCGGGATCGCGTTCGCGAAGGCGAGCGCCGACAGCCCGCTCACGTAGGACGCGGGCGAGAGCCGGTTGGCGACGAGAAAGGGATGCGGAACCACCTTCCGGTACGGCGGTGCGAGCGCGAACAACCCGCGCCGGAGCCGCAGCAGCTTGCCTGCTGCGCACCAGCGGCTGAGCTGCGCCTCCAGACCCGGCTCCGAGCCCCGACCGCTGCGGAGGAAGCCGGTCTCGAACACCGGCTCGTCCGCGACGATCTCGAGCAACTCCATAAATTTCATGCAGACAAGATGCCATAACCGGCAAGTACACGCAATGAAATGCTTGCCGACGAGCTGCATGGAAGGGGAAAGACGCCGAGTCCCTACCGGGGAAGCGGACGGGTCAGCTTGACGAAGAGCAGGTTCCGGACCCTGCCGCCGCCGACCCGCATTTCCGTGACGGCGCCGTCCGGCGCGCGCTCGAAGCGGATCTCGCGCATGAACCAGCGGTCCGTAGCGAATTCGTCGGCGGCCCGCGGTTCGAGGGGGATGTCGCCGTGGCGTATGTGGCGCGCGACGAGTCCGCCGTTCGTTACATCGAGGTGGTACAGAGCGTCGAGTTCCGGGCTGTAGTAGCTGCCCGCGTATCCGGCCAGCGTCGCCCGGTCGGGCGTCGGAGGCGCCTCCGAATCGGCATCCGCGGACGATTCATCCTCCCCCTCCTCCGGCGCGCCCTCGGGAAAGACGTCGGCGAGGACGATCTCGGCCACCTGCCGTGCCCGCCCGCCCGGGTTCCCGTTCGCCACGTTGGTAAGCACCACGACTCCCACGTTCGCCTCGGGATACCAGATCGCCTGCGTCCGGAACCCCGCGTCGGCGCCCCCGTGCCCGATCGTGCGCAGCCCCCGGTGGTCGCCGATGCTCAGGCCGTGCGCGTAGGGGATCGTATCTCCGCTGTTCAGGACGCCGCGCGTCGTCATCATCTCCATCACCTGCGGACCGCCGACCGTTTCGTGGCGGAAGTTGTCGAGCCAGCGCGCGAGGTCGTCCGCCGTCGTGAACAGGCTCGTAGCTCCCGCGTTCGCGTAGCTGAGCACCGCCTTGGTGTACTCCGGCTGCGGCCCCGCACCGCTTCCTTCGCCGCTCTCATCGTCGCCGGTCGGGACCGGACGGTAGGAATAGGCGCGGTCGGGGACGATGTGCTCGTGGTCATCGTGAAAGTGCGTTCGGTCCATTCCGAGCGGCCGAAAGATCCTGGCGGCCGTGAACTCCGGGAAGGACATGCCGCTGACCGCCGCTGCCGTCCGGGCGAGGAGGGTGTAGCCCATGTTGGAGTAGAGGTACTCGGAGCCGGGCACGAAGTTGAGTTCCCGCTGGCGCGACATGAGACCGAGGATCTGTTCGGTCGTGATCACGTCGTCGAGGCGCCAGCCGGAGATGCCGAGGAGCTGCCACTGGTCCCGGATCCCGCTCGTGTGGTGGATCATCTGGCGGACGGTGACCGGATGTTCGAACCCGGGGACGAATTCGAGGTGCGCCTGCACGGGATCGTCCAGCGAGAGGGCCCCCTCTGCCGCCAGCATCGTCACGGCCATCGCCGTGAACTGCTTCGACACGGAGGCGACGTGGAAGACCGTGCGCGGGGTGACGGGGACGCCGTGCTCGATCTGGGCGTAGCCGTAGCCACGGGAGTGAATGATCTCGCCGTCGCGGATGACGGACACAGCGGCGCCCGGCGAGCCCGGGCGGTCCATGTCGGCGAACACGGCGTCGATCCCGCGCGCGAGGTCGGAAGACGCGGCTGGACTTCCGGCGCCTCCGCACCCGGCGAGCAGGACGACGGCGATGCACGCGCCCGTTCGAGCGATCACGGATCGTTTAGTTCGACCAGCATCTCGATCTCGACCGACTGGTCCCGGGGGAGCGAGGCCATGCCCACGGCCGCCCGGGCGTGCTTCGAGATCGCGGGGCCGAACACCTGTTCCATGAGGTCGGAGCAGCCGTTGATGACCTGCGAGTGCTGCGTGAAGTCCGGAGGCGTGTTCACCATTCCGAATACGCGCACGATCCGCTTCACCCGGGAAAGGTCGCCGATCTCGCGGGCGAGCGATGCGAGGAGGCAGACGCCGACCCAGCGGGCGATCTCGTAGCCTTCCTCGACCGTGTGGTCGAGGCCGACCTTCCCGGTGTTGCTCTCGTCGAGGCCGCCGCACGGGCCGTGCCCGGCGAGGAAGACGAGATTCCCGGTCGTCACCGCCTTCACGAAGTTCGCAGTCGGTGCGTCCGGAGTCGGGAGTTCGATACCCAGTTCGGCGAGTCGCTCTTCCGGGGTCTGCGCCGCGGCCTCCGTGGCCAGCGGCAGGAGGACGAAGAGTCCCGCGAGCGCGCCGGCGAGGGTGCGCGGCGCGCGCCCGTGCCGCGGGGAGGGCGAGATCATGCCGTCCCCCCCGGATCGCGCCGCCGGGAGGCGATCTCCTCGGGGGTCTCGCCCGTACGGATCGCCTCGGCCGCGATGTCCACGGCCTCGAAGATCTTCGTATAGCCGGTGCAGCGGCAGAGATTGCCGGAGAGCGCCCGCGCGACGTCCTCGCGGGCGGGGTCCGGATCGCGGGTCAGCAGTCCATGGGCCGAGCAGAGAATGCCCGGTGTGCAGAAGCCGCATTGCGCCCCTCCCGTGAGATCGAAGGCGTCCTGGAGCGGATGGGGCCCGGACGCGTCCGCGAGACCTTCGACGGTCGTGATCTCGTGACCCGTGGCCTCTTGCACCGGCATGATGCAGGAGAGTACGGCCTCGCCATCGCGGAGCACCGTGCACGCCCCGCAGTCCCCCTTGTCGCACCCCTGCTTCGATCCCGTGAGGCCGAGCCCGTAGCGGAGGGTCTCGAGGAGGGTGTAGTGGGACGGCACTCCCACCCGGCGCCGGTCTCCGTTCACCCTCAGTTCAACCACGCTGTGCATGAGAATCAAGTTGTCCGGGGGTCTCCCGGGCGGCAACCGGAATCGGGTGGCGGGCACGGTCCGGGTGCGCGCCGGGTGCGCATCGTGTGACGAAAGCCCCATGTTCAACCGTCTGGAGAGAGTCCGCCCGTGGATGACGGCCAACCGAGGGAAAACACGATGCATCGCCTGGCTCGACGAACCCTGCTTTCGCTCCTGCTCTCCGCTTCGGGAGTGTGCGCGCTCGCCCCCGAAGCCGCGTGGGCCCAGGAGATCCCGGTCGACCGCTGGCTGGTCACTAACGCGGAACACGCGGCGGGGGACCACCCGCTCCCCGTTGCGGGGCGGGACCGATTTCCGGACCGGAACCTCGAAACCGCCACGGGCACGTGGACGCTCTTTCGCCGCGACGGAGAGGCGCCGCTGGATTTTTCGGACGTCTCGGAAGCCGGGCAGGCGACGCTCGCCCACGCGTATCTGAAGTCACGCGCGGACGCGAGCGTGCGGCTCGAACTGGGCGTCGAGTCCTGCGCGCGCCTCGAGGCATGGGTGAACACCCAGTACATCGAGGACGCCGGAACCGCGCGCGAAGTGCGGCTGGCGGCGGGTTGGAACACGCTCCTCGTCGTGCTCGACGGCGAACCCGGGTGTGGGCGCTCGCTCTCTGCGCGGCTCTCTCCGGGCACGGGTCCGAATGTGCGGACGGAGCACGACGATCCCTCGGGCGACCGGTTGACCGTGCAGGCCTCCCGCCCGCCCGGCGTGCGGCCGACCTGGCCCGAAGGCGTCGTGACGGTCTCGGCCCCTCGCATCACCGGGCTCGCCTGGCACCCGGACGACGACGATCTCGAGGCCGCCATCAGCTATGACCTCGCGAGCTGGGGTCGCGAGTTCAGGGCCGGCATGGACGGTGCCGGTGCCCCGGGGATCCAGCGTCCCGAAGTCGGATTCCGAAACCCTCTCGATCTCCCCCGCCGGGGCGGCGGCCCCCCAGGCGTCCCGGGCTCTCCGGGCGAAGCGGGCGAGGGCGATGACGAGACCGGGCCCACGGATCCGGATGGACAGCGGGCGCGGATGGTCGCGTTCCTGCTGCGCCAGTCGGAAGCCCGTGCCCCGGCGCCGAGAGAGGGCTCCGCAGAGTTGCGTCTGGCGGGCGAGTCGTTCGTCGCCGCCTCCGGTGAACTCAAACCGGGGGTACCTGTCTCCTTCGACGGCGTGCTCCCGTTCCGCAAGCTCCGTGAGGCCGCGTTGCGCGACGACGGCATGAAGGCCGAATTCCGCTGGGAGGGCGGAGACGGCGAGGGCGAGGGGCGCATGTCCGCGGCGCCGGTGTTGAGAGCGCTCTACGGCGTGATCGACCTGGCGCTCGATGCCGGGACGGACGGCGCGTGGCGCGGCACGTTACGGGTTCCGGACGCGCTGGCCGGCTTCACGCTCCGAGGCACGGAGGGATCGTGGGCCGTCGACGGATCCGCGGCGGAGGACGGCCTCCTGTGCAGCCCGTGTGAGCGCGGCCGGCGGCTGGAAATCGAGTTCCGTGGAAGTGTCGGCGCCGGTGCGGAGCCGCCGCGCGCGCGTATCGCGGGGCCCGGTTTCCCGGATCTATCCGAGACCGGCGCGCCATCGGCGATCGAGTTGCTGAGGGCGCTGGAGGGGGATAACCGCCGCTACCGCGCTCTCATTGGGGGGCCGTCGCCGGATCCTCCCCCTCAGACGGCTCCGGCGGCTCCGGCGGTGCGGGGTCGGTCGTAGGCGGGGCGATCACGGGCTCCGAGACGGGCTCCGAGGACGACTTCGGGCCGAACGTCGGACGCGAGGAATCCGTGGACCAGGGATCGATGAACTCCTGAGCCGGATCCACCTCATCGCGCGGCGTGGGCGGTTCCTGTTCCTCCACGACCGGCCCCGCCGTCGCTTCGGGGGCGTCCTCTTCGTCCTCCGTCTCGTCCGCGGAGGCGGTGGACGCCCCGGCGGCCGCGGCGGTTCCGGCGGCGGTGGCGGTTCCGGCGATCGTCGCATTGCTCGCAGTCGCCGGTTTCGGGGGCGTGGGCGGCGACTTCCACTGCGTCTCCCGGCCGGCGGCTTCGAGTTCGCGCTGGATCTCGTTCATCCCCTTCCGAAACTCGCGGATCCCCTTGCCGATGGTGCGGGTGATCTCCGGCAGGCGGCGGGGCCCGAACACGATGAGCACGAGCATCGCGATGAGGAGGATCTCGCCGATTCCGAACCCGGTCATATTCATGACAGTGCGATCAGCCGGCCCGGGCCGAACTCAGGGGGTCAGCGCCCGCAGCACGTCCTCGCCGTAGAACATGCCGATATACCTGGCCTGCACCGGCGTGACCGTGCGGACGGCCCAGATCAGTTCGACGTGGTTGGGTTCGCGAGGCTCCGCCGGGAGCGAGAACCCGCATTCGGCCAGCAGACGGTCCGCCTTCTTCAGGTTGCACTTGCTGCAGGCCGTGACCACGTTCGACCATCCGTTGTCTCCGCCACGCGAAATCGGAATCACGTGATCGCGGGTCAGCGACTCGCGATACCCCAGTTCCCGCCGGTGACGGCCGCAGTACTGACAGCGATACGCGTCGCGCGCGAACAGGAACGTGTTCGTGACCTGGCGGCGGAAGCGGCGGGGGATCTGGATAAACCGGACGAGGCGGATGACGACGGGCGTATCCATCCGCACGCGCTCGGATCGGATGGGACGTTCCGAATCCACCTCCAGCGCGTCGGCCTTCCGGTCGATGAGCAGGCGAACGGCGCGCCGGACCGGAATGATCGTCAACGGCTCATATGAAGCGTTCAGGGCCAGACAGCCCATGAGCGACCCCCCATTGGATTCGGTGGCGGAAAACAAGCAATCCGGCTGCGACGTGTCAAGCGAAGGCCCCCCCGGGGAGGCGGCGCGGGAGGCGGGCTCCGCCGGCGTGTGCGAGGTGGCGGTCGCGCGGACCTTCCTCGGCACGCTCGCCTACGCGATCCCCGCCTCGCTCGTCGGGGCCGTGGGGCCGGGCGTCCGGGTCCGCGTGCCGCTCGGCGGCGGGACGGCGGTCGGGGTCGTGGACCGCCTCGGGCTGCGGACGGACCGGGGACGGAAACCCCGATTGCGCGAATTGCGGGGCGTCCTCGACGAAGCGCCGGTGGTCGACGCGCGTCTCCTCGATCTCTGCCGCTGGATCTCGGACTACTACGTCGCGCCTCTCGGCGTTGTGTTGAGGGCGGCCCTCCCTCCGGGCGCGCTCGGGTCACGGGCCGCCCGCGGAGGGAGCCCGGGACGACCGCGCACCGAGCGTGTGCTCCGGCTTGCGCGCGAACTGCGAACGCTGAGCGAACGGGACCGCGCCTTCGGGCGGGCGAAACGGCAGCGCGAGTTGTATGAGACGCTCGAGTCGGTCGGAGGGCAGGCGGGCGTCGGGCACCTGGTGAAGCAACTCGGCTTCAGCCGGGGCGTGCTCGACGGGCTCGTGGAGCGGCGCCTCGCCGAAATCGTGGAGCGCGAGGTAGAGCGGGATCCGTTCGCCGGCCCGGTGGAGCCGGAGCCGCGGTTCACCCTCACTCCGGACCAGACGCGGGTCGTGGGCGACCTCGAGCGCCTCGACGCTCCGGGACGCGTCGCACTCCTGCGCGGCGTGACGGGCTCGGGCAAGACGGCCGTCTACCTGGAGGTGCTGGAGCGTCAACTCGCGTTGGGCCGCTCCGGCATCTTCCTCGTGCCGGAGATCTCCCTCACGCCCCAGACGGTGCAGCGCTTCCGGGCCCGCTTCGGCGATGAGGTCACCGTGTTGCACTCGGGGCTCTCGGACGGGGAACGTTTCGACGCCTGGCGCAGCCTGCGCGAGGGGAGGAAGCGGATCGCGATCGGTCCGCGCTCGGCGGTGTTCGCGCCGGTCCGGAACCTTGGGGCGATCATCGTCGACGAGGAGCACGAGAGCAGCTACAAGCAGTCCGACGTACCGCGATACCACGCCCGTTCCGTTGCGATCATGCGCGCGCGGCTGGAAGGGGGCCTGTGCGTACTCGGCTCCGCGACGCCTGCCCTCGAGAGCTGGGAGAATGCGCGCACGGGACGCTACCACCTGCTCGAACTCGAGAAGCGGGTGACGGGCCACGGGCTCCCCTCGGTGGAACTCGTCAATTTACGGGCCGATGCCGGCGAGGACCCGGGCCAGGACGCGGAGGAGCCCGCTCCGGGCGGCGGTCCGCGGGTCTTCTCCAGGCGGCTGCGGGAGGCGATCGCCCTGCGCCTGGAACGGGGCGAGCAGACGATTCTCTTTCTCAACCGCCGCGGATACGCCTCCTTCGCCGAGTGCGCGGCCTGCGGTCACGTGTGGAGCTGTGACGCCTGCTCCGTGACCCTCACCTATCATCGCCGACGCAGGCAGCTCGTGTGTCATCACTGCGGCTCGACGAGCCCGCTTCCCTCCGGGTGCGACGAGTGCGGGGGCCCCGCGCCGCGCTACGCCGGGGTCGGCACCGAACAGGTCGAACGCCGCGTGGGCGAGCTCTTTCCGGAAGCCGGCATCGCGCGCATGGACCTCGACACCACGGGCTCCAAGTGGGCGCACGTCGAGATTCTGGACGCGTTCCGGAGGCGGGAGGTGGACATCCTGCTCGGAACGCAGATGATCGCCAAGGGCCTCGACTTCCCGCAGGTCACACTCGTGGGAGTCATCAACGCGGATGTCGGTCTCCATCTGCCGGACTTCCGGGCCAGCGAACGCACCTTCCAACTCCTGGAACAGGTCGCCGGACGGGCCGGACGGGGCGAGGAACCGGGGGAGGTCCTCGTCCAGACCTCGCGCCCGGGGCACTACGCGCTCGCCGCGGCTGCGGAGCACGACTACGTCGGCTTCGCGGAACGCGAACTCGGGGACCGGGAGGAACCCGGCTATCCGCCGCACCGCCGGCTCGCGAACCTCGTCGTCTCCGGGAAGACGGAGTCCCGGGTGATCGACGTCGCGGAGGAACTGTCCGAATGGACGCGGCGGCTGATTCGGGATCGCCGGCTCGCCGGAGTCGAGGTCATCGGTCCGGCCCCCTGCCCCATCGATCGACTCCGGGAGCGGTGGAGGTGGCACTTCCTGGTCAAGGCGGATCGCGCCGCGACGCTCGGCGGCGTTCTCCGGTTCCTCGGAGAGCAGCGGGGCCAGCCCGGCTCCGGCCTACGGCTCGAGATCGACCGCGATCCCGAGGCGCTCCTGTGATCGCGCCGACTGGCGCAGCCGGTTTCGCTTGTTGCGAGGACCACGCTCCGTCAAGTTGTGCCGCTGGTTCCGCGCGCTGTCGCGGGTGCAAAACGAGGGAGAGGGAATGAGCGGATCAGGATCGCGCACCGTCGTGTCCACGGGAGTTCACCGGCGCCGTCACGCTCGCGGCCTCGGGCTTGTCATGGCGATCGGGAGCGCGGCGGCGGCCTGCGGGGGGCCGTCGATGCCACCCATCGCTTCGGCCGAGGCCGCGGCCGCGTTCGAGGCGTGCCATGAGTTGGCGTGGGAGGAGAGGCGGGGATGCTATGAAGCACGGCTCCTCGACGAACTCGACGCGGCCGGGACGGTTGCGGCGCTGGACATGCTCGAGTCGCTGGCCGTCGCCGACCGGGCGGTCCGGGCGGAGTCCCATGTCCTCACGCACGCGATCGGCATCAACGCCTACTCGCCCGGAGAGACCTTCACCGACGCCTTCGAGGAGTGCACGGAGGTCTTCCAGTCGGGATGCTACCATGGCGTCGTCCAGGCCTATTTCATCGCCACGGGCGAACCGAACGCGGAGAAGGTCGCCGGGCTCTGCGAGCCCTACGAGGCGGATCCCGCCGACCGCTGGCTGCTCTTTCAGTGCCTGCACGGTCTCGGACACGGTCTGACGATGTACTACGGCCACCACCTTCTCATGGCCCTCGAGGGCTGCGACCTGCTGACGACCGGATGGAACCGGAACTCGTGCTACGGCGGGGCGTTCATGGAGAACGTTGTCAACGCGATCGCCCCTCATCATCCGGCCGCCGCACTCGTGTCCGGCGGGACCGCCATGGAGGGCGGGGCAGGCGAGGCGGCCGAAGCCTCGGACCACGGCGCGGGCGCGCACGGCCACGGGACGATGGCGATGGCCGAGGGCGTCGAACCCTTCGAGCCGCTGCGTGCCGACGACCCGCACTATCCCTGCTCGATCCTGGACGAGCGGTACCTGACCTCCTGTTACCAGATGCAGACGTCCGCCATGCTCTGGCACAACGACTGGGACATCGCGGACGCGGCCACCTCCTGTCTCGATGCGCCGGACGGCTGGCGGGACGACTGCTTCGTGAGTCTCGGCCGCGACATCAGCGGCCGCACGCTGCAGGACGAGGACGAAGCGCACAGCGAATGTCGGAAATCGCCGGCGGACCACCGCGAGTGGTGCTACGTGGGGGTCGTCAAGAACTTCGTGGACGTGACCGCGACGACCGGGGCCGGATTCTCGTTCTGCCGCATCATCGAAGACTCGGCCAAGCCGCGGTGTCACGAAGCCATGGGAGAGTCGCTGTACTCGCTCTACGCGGACGAAGCCGCGCGGCGCGAGGCGTGCGAGGGGTCGGAGACGGAGGAACTCGCGCTGGATTGCCGGCGCGGCGCCCGCGTGCGCGCGGACTAGCCGGACCCGAACTGGCCGGCAGCCCGTGGCTGCTAGCCGTTCCCGCCGCCTCTCGCTTCGCGCATGAAGCTGCGCAGCAGCCTCTCGTCGAGCCGCCCGTTCGTCCTCACTCCCGAGCAGACGTCCAGGCCGAAGGGACGGACCGCCTGCAGAGCCGCGGCCACGTTCGTCGGCCGGAGGCCTCCCGCAAGGTAGACCGGGCAGCCGGCCCGCTCGACGATCCTGCGGCTGTGCCTCCAGTCGTGAACCCGACCCGTGCCGCCGAGTTGCCGCACGGCGAGGTCCGGGTCGCCCGAGTCGAGCAGGACGGCGTCGACCAGCGGCGCCACCGCGACCGCCTCCTCCACCGAGTGCTCTCCCCGGACGTGGACGACCTGAACGAGCGAGACGCCAGGCAACAGGCGGCGCAGGCTGCGGAGCGCGTCGTGCGCCAGCCGGTCCACGAGCTGGAGCGTGTCCGCCCGGGCGTGGCGCTGGTGGGCCGCGATCTCCTCCGGGTCCGTCCGCGACGTGAGCAGGAAGGTCGCGACGCCGCGCGGGGCCGCAACCGCGATGCGGCGGATCGCGGCGTCATCGATAACCCCCGGTCCGCTCGGCATCGCGGAGACGAGCCCGATCGCCGTCGCCCCGTGGCGGGCGGCGAGCGCGGCCTCCTCCGGGCTCCCGATGCAGCAGATCTTGACCGCGGGCTTCCGCTGGCTCAGGCGGACGCCTCCGTGGCCTCGACGCCGAGCCCGGGACGGTCGGGCAGGACGATTCGACCCTCCTCGAGATGCGGGCCGGTGAACGGATCGGAACGGAGGAGCGCGGCGCCGTCCAGGTCCGCGTAGTCCACGAGCGAGGCGAGGTGCGCCGCGGGCGCGATCCCGAGGCTCGTCTCGAGCATGCACCCGAGCATGACCGAGAGGCCGCAGGCGCGCGCGGTGTGGACCATGCGGAGCGCCTCCCTCGGACCTCCGCACTTCGCGAGCTTGATGTTGATGCCGTCGACGAGGCCGTCGAGTCGCGGGATGTCGCTCGCCACGATGCTCGACTCGTCCACGACGATGGGGAGCACCGCGCGTGAGCGGACGAAGGCCAGCTCGTCGTTCTCCGTCGGCGGGAGCGGCTGTTCCACGAACTCCACGCCGTATTCGGCGCACATCGCGATCCCCTCGATGGCTTCGGCGGGAGTCCAGGCCGCGTTCGCGTCCACGCGCAGGACCTTGTCCGGCGCCGCGCCGCGGACCGCGCTCAGCCGCGCTTCATCATCGTCGCTTCCGAGCTTGATCTTGAGGATCGGCCACGCTTCGGCCTCGCGCGTCTTCCGGGCCATGACCTCCGGCGCGTCGATTCCGATCGTGAACGAACTGAGCGGCGCGTCGGCCGGATTCAGGCCCCAGAGCTTCCAGAGCGGAAGCCCCGCGCGCTTTCCGACCCAGTCGTGGAGCGCCGACGAGATCGCGCAGCGGGCCGACCCGTTCCGGCCGAGGAGGCTCGCAAGGTCCCGCTCGATGTTCTCGAGCTGGAACGGGTCTTCCACCTCCTCGATGCGGGGGGCCAGCTTTCTCAGCGCCGCCTCCACCGTATCCGCCGTCTCCCCGTAGTACCCGGACGGATCCGCCTCGCCCCAGCCTTCGATCCCCTCGTGCTCCAGTCGCACCCACACCAGATCGTCGCCGGTCTTCACGCCGCGGCTGATGCCGAAGGGGTGCGCCGTTTCGACGTGGAACGGTTCCCACGAGATTCTCATGTTCCGGTCGTCCGCCATAGGTTGTACTGGATCCGGGACGGAGTGACTTCGGGCCCATCCTCGCGCATGTAGACATCGATTTCCGTCCGGTGGCCGAAACGTCCCTCCAGGTAGACGCCGGGCTCGACGGAGAAGCCGACGCCCGCCACGAGCCGCCGGTCGTCCCGCATCTCGATGCTGTCCAGCGTGGGACCGACGCCGTGGATTTCGCGGTCGATCCCGTGCCCCGTGCGATGGAAGATGGCGTCCCCGTAACCGCGCGCGATCAGCGCCTCCCGGGCCGCCCGGTCCGCGTCCGCACCGGTGGCGCCGGGGTCCGCCCGGATGACGTCGACCGCCGCATCGCGCGCCGCGACGACCGCGTCCCACGCGGCGACCACCTCGGCGGGCGGCTCCGGACCGAGGAAGCCCATCCACGTCTGGTCGGCGAAGACCGCATCGGGTTCCCCGGCCACGCGCCCCCACAGATCCACCATGAACACCTGGTTAGCCGTCAGGGCGGACGATCCCTCGGCCCGGGGTTCGTAGTGCGGCTTGGCGGCGTTGGGGCCTACCGCGACGATCGTGTCGGTCTCGGTCAGGCCTTCGGCGCGGAGGCGCTCCCGGATCCACTCGGCGAGGTCGTGCTCCGTGACCGGGGTCGGCTCCGCGGAGGCGTCGAAGGCGGCGGCCGTTTCGGGATCCGCCTCGGGCGTGAGCCCCGCCGCGCGCACGGCCAGCTCGAACGCGGTCCGCGCGGTCCGCGCCAGGATCTCGGCTGCCTCGTGGTGCAGCGCGTGCCCGCGCGCGCCCCACTGCGCCGCCGTCCCGGAGATCAGCTCCACCGAACTGACGACCCGGGGCCCGAGCGATTCGACGAGTTCGACGACGCCGGCGGGGACGTGGTCCACGTACGGGATCGAGTCCCGGGGGCTCACCTCCATCGCGACGGTACCCGTGCCCTGCAGCATCTCGCGCAGCGCGGCCTCCATCTCGTCCCAGCCGACGTAGCTCGTGAGCCGGTGCGGCCACCCGTCCCATCCCGACACTTCGATCTTCTGGACGAGCGCGTGCGGCGTCCGCCCCGGCTCGATGAGGACGAAGTACCGGCGCTTCTGGCCTTCGGGCAGGCCGACAAGGTGCGCCGCCAGCGGATTGAGGGCCCGGAAGTCATACAGCAGCCAGGCGTCGATTTTCTGTCGTTCGAGCTCCCGGGAAGCAGTCTCCAGGAAGGTGGCGTCAAGGTCGGGCAAGGGGGGCTCCTCTTCTGCGGGGCGCGCTCCCGGGCGGTCAGCCCGTGGCGTCGCGCAGGGCCGTCAGGTGCGAGACGACGTTGCGTCCCAGTTCGTCGGGATTGTAACCGCCCTCGAGGAAGGAGACCACGCGGTTTCGGGCCGTGGCCCGCGTCCGTCCGACGACCTCGTGCGTCAGCGTGTCGAAGTGCGCCGGCGTGAGGGTGAAGCCCCCCAGCGGATCCTCCGCCCCCGCGTCGAACCCGGCGGAGATGAGCGTGATGTCGGGCTCGAAGCGGGTCAGTGCCCGGTCCAGGCCCTCGAGCAGCGTCTCCACGTAACGCTCGGGCGGAAGCCCCCCGGGCATGGGGAGATTCAGCGTCGTTCCCTCCCCCGCTCCCCGGCCGCGTTGATCCGCGGACCCGGTGCCGGGGAAGAGAGGGTACTCGTGCATCGAGAGGAAGAAGACCGAGGGATCGTCGTAGAAGATGTCCTGGGTCCCGTTTCCGTGGTGCACGTCCCAGTCCACGATCATGACCCGCTCGACTTCCGGCCGGGCCAGGGCGTGGCGGGCGGCCACGGCGATGTTGTTGAAGAGGCAGAAGCCCATGGCCCGGTCCGCCGTCGCGTGGTGTCCCGGCGGGCGCACGGCGCAGAAAGCGGCGCGGCACGTTCCATCGAGGACCGCGTCCACCGCCGCGACGCCGCACCCGGACGCGGCGACGGCGGCGTCCCAGCTTCCCGGCGAGACCGGCGTATCGGGATCGACCCGCACGATCCCTCCGCTCTCGACGGACCGGTCGCAGATCGCCCGTACCCGTTCCACGTGTCCCGGCGTGTGGGCCCGTGCCAGTTGGGCGATTTCGGCCGCGGGCGGCATGACGGGGAGGACGTCCTCGTGAAGCTCGGGCAGCGCCCGTTCGAGCGCGCCCATCACGGCGCGGAGCCGTCCCTGGTGCTCCGGGTGACCCCAGCCCGTGTCGTGCCGGCTGCAGTCGGGATGCTGAAACAGGCCCAGACGCTTCAGCGCCGCCGCCTCGGGCCGTGCGTCACGTCAGGTCGCGAAAGTCGCGAGGCTCTGTCCCTCGGGGCCTTCCCGCAACTCACGGAGCGCTCGATCCCGGAGCTGCCGGACGCGTTCGCGCGTAACGCCCAGCAGGCGACCGATCTGCTCCAGAGTGTGGGGGTCTTCGCCCTGCAGTCCGTAGTACAGCCGGACGACGCGCGCGTCCCGCGGACGCAGGCGCCGCAGGCCGTCGGCGATGTGCCGCTTCAGCAGGCGCCGTTCGACGACTTCCTCGACATCCGTCTCGTCCGCGAGGAACCGCTCCGCGAGGTCGCTGTCGTCGTCGGCCCCGACCCGCGCGTCGAGTCGCACCTCGCGCGCGTTCAGTCTCCGCAGCAGCCCGACCGTGGGTACCGTCAACCCCGTCTCGGCCGCGATCTCCCGATCGTTGGGCTCACGGTCGAGGGTCTGACGCAGTTCGCCCCGCGCGCGGATCATGCGCGCCAACTCGGTCGCCCGATTGAGCGGCACCCGCACGGGTCTGCCCTGCTTCGCGATCGCGGACAGGATCGCCTGGCGAATCCACCACACGGCGTAGCTGATGAACTTCACCCCGTGGTCCGGATCGAACTTCCGGGCGGCGATGACGAGCCCCACGTTCCCCTCCTGAATGAGGTCGAGGAAGCTCAGCCCCTTGTTGCGGTATCTTCGGGCGATGGAGATGACGAAGCGCAGATTCGCGCGGATGAGGCGGTCGAGGGCGGACGTGTCGCCGCTCTGGGCAGAGCGGGCGGTCTCACGTTCCTCGGTGGGGCTCAGAAGCGGATAACGACCCAGTTCCTCGAGGTAGCGTTCGAGGATGTTGGGCGACAAACCCTCGCGATCCATCGCAACTTCCTCTCCTTGCCGACGTCGACCCGGCCAGGCTGGCGGGCCGATCTGTCGATTCCGGCTCCGTCGCGCTCGGACCATCCGACGCTGCCATGAAGCTAAACGCGGACCGGTCACCCCGCAAAATCGGGCGGAGTTACGGCCGTGCGGGCGTCAGAACCGGCCGAGGGCGCGTTCGCGCGCCGGGAGGACTTCGATGCAGGTCGTCCACCAGCCCGTGAGGATCGTCTCCACGAACTCCTCGGGCAGCTCTTCAGCGCGCATCTCGCCCGCGAGGCGTTCGTGATCGTAGCTCACGGGCACGAACTCGAGAACCGCCGGCGCCTCCGTGGCGTCGCCGAAATCGAGGAGCGCGTACCACACCTCCGTCCGCCCGTCGTTCGCGGGCCGGCCCAGGACGCCGACGTTCGCGAAGAGCCCGCCGCCGGGCAGCGAGCGCTGCCACGGGATCCCGGTATGGGTCGCGAGCACGATGTCCGCCTCGTGCTCGCGGGCGAGCCAGGTCAGGAACTGCGTCGAGGTCGCCGACTCCCAGAGGAATTCGTTCATGCGCCGGGGGCTGCCGTGGCACATGAGCACCCGCGCGCCGTCCACATCGAGGCGGATCTCGCCGGGGAGGCGGGCCATCCAGCGGCGCCACCGCTCGTGGGTGTTCCGGAACGTGTAGCGGTACGAGAGCCGTGCGAAATGGTTGTCGCGCGGGTCGGTGTAGCCGCACTGGCAATCCTCGAGGCCACGTGCGATCGAATCGTCGTAGTTCCCCCGCAGAACCCGGACCTCCTGGTCGACGAGGAGCGGAAAGACCCGGTCGGGGTGGGGGCCGAACGCCCCCAGGTCGCCGAGGCAATAGAGCGCTTCCGCCCCCCGGGCCGTGGCGTCCTCGATCGCGGCCGCCAGCGCGAGGTGGTTGCTGTAGACGCCGCCGAAGACCGCGATCCGGCGCGGTTCAGGAGACATCCTGCCCGATGCCCCCGTAGTTGGAGCAGATCGCGCCGTGCAGCCAACACGTGTAGCACGCGGACTCGTCGAGCCGCACCGGTCGGGACGCTTCCTCCAGCGTCGAACCCATGCGGGCCGCCGGCTTCTCGATGAGGATGGGACAGGCGTAGATGCCGCGGTTCGTCACCACCCGGCTCGACGCGCAGAGCAACTGGTTCTCCTCGTATCCCTCCATCATCGCCTCCGTCACGCGCTCCTCGTCCGTGTACGGGCGGATGCGCGCCGCCTCGCGCCCGATGCGGAGGGACGGGAGAATCTTGAGCCGCGGGTTCTCGTACCCGAGCGACCGCAGCCGCGCGACGAAGGCCTGACGCACCTCTTCATCCCGTTCCGGTTCCCATACCTGCGTGGCGGTGATGATCGGAAGGAATCCCTCGGCGAGCAGCTTCCGGACGCCGTCCATCGCGCGGTCGAAGGTGCCCTCGCCCCGGATGGGGTCGTTCGTCTCGGGCGACGGTCCATCGAGGGAGACGCGCATTTCGAGCGAGTAGCTCGCCGCGCGGGCGGTCCGGGCGATGGGCTTCAGGGCCCGCGCGGGGAGCAGAGTCCCGTTCGTCAGCACGGAAGCCGGTCCCCGCTCCAGGGTCCGTTCCAGCATGGCGGCGAGGTCGGGGTGCATGAAGGGTTCGCCGCCGGTGAAGTAGTACTCCTTGACGCCCCACTTCTCCGAGCGCCGGAGCCAGTCCTCGACCTCGGCGAGCGAGAGGAACCCGAAGCTGTCGTTGTCGGGGGCACAGCTGATGAAGCAGTGGACGCAGCGCAGGTTGCAGATCGTCCCGGTCACCTGGAACCAGAGCGTATCCAGGTGGTCGAGGCGCACGAGGGGTGCGGCACCGGCCGACCCGGCGTCGTTCGCCGAGGACTGCGACGAGTGGATTCGTCGCGGTCGCGCGCTGTCTTGCCGTGGTTCGATCGGCGGCGCCGATCCATGCATGGGATGAACCTTTGCGGGTGGTCTGCCGTTGATCCTACCGCAAGCGCCGGGGCGCGCGCGACCGAGCGTCGAGGCAACTGCTTTTCAGGCCAGGAGCGGGACCCCCGAGTCGAGCCGTGCCTCCACCTCCTCTTCGGAAGCTTCGATCAGCGCCAGCACCGGCTTCGGATCGCGCGGAGCGGACGGTTCGAAGGAGAAGATGCGCAGCACCCGCGCCGAGTGGTGCAGGGAACGTCCGAGCCGGGGGATGTCGATGAGGCCTCGCTCGCCCAGCGTGGTCAGCCGGCGGACTTCGCCGTCGTTCCGCACGAGGAGCAGGTTGAGTTCGAGCATGCCGGGGTAACTCGGATAATCGAGCATCACCGCTCCCTCGGAGAGACCCCACTCAAGGGCCATGCGCCGCTCGAGCGCGGCAACGAGGTCCGCGCGCCGCGACGGCCACGACGACAACGCGTTCGGTAGCTGGTCGCCCGTCAACTCCACGAGCCGCTTCGGGAGACGCCGGTCCACGAGCGTGCGGAGGAGCTTCGCCGCGCGGCCGAGCGCCGAGTCGGGATCGTGCCCCCCGCCCGCCGACGACCGCGCGATCCGCTGATCGATGAGCGAGAGCAGCTCCTCGTCCGTCGGGCCCGCCAGGTCTTCCGGTGAGAGCAGACCGCTCTCGAGCGCCGTCTGGACGAGGCGCACGAAGGTCAGCGTCGCGGCGCGCACGGCATGGTGCCAGTAGACGTTGCGGAACATCTGGTACTTCGAGAAGAGGAGCGTCTCCAGCGCGCTGAGCCCCTTCTCGCTGACCGCGAGTTCGAGCCGACGTCCGGCCCCTTCGCGGGCGACCGTGAGCGCGGGGAGGAGGCGGTCGACGTCCACAGACCCGTACGGCACGCCGCAGAAGAGGGAGTCGCGCCGGAGGTAGTCGATCTTGTCGAGGTCCAGCGATCCCGAGATCAGCCCCTGCAACGGGTGGCTCGACTGCCCGCGGATGAGGGCGCCGATGCGCGCCGCGGCATCCGCGCCGTGCCGCTCGAGGATGCGCCGGATGGGGTCCGCAGCCATGAAGTGCGCCGCGATCTCCTCGTGATCTCCGGGGATCGCTCCCGGACCGAGTTCCTCCAGCGCGTGGGAGAAGGCGTAGTGCCCGACGTCGTGGAGGAGCGCGCCGAGGCGAACCACCGGTAGTTCACCCATGTCTTCCGCATCCAGCACCTCGAGGTGTCCGTCGCGCTTGAGACAGGAGATGGCCCGCGACACGAGATGGTAGACGCCGAGGGCGTGCAGGAAGCGGTTGTGGACGCCGCCGGGATACACGAGGTGGGCGAAGCCGAGTTGCTTGACGCGCCGCAGTCGCTGGAACTGGGGCGTGTCGAGAATCTCGGCCGCGTCCTGGTCCACGCGGACGTTCCCCCACAGGGGATCACGGATGGTGCGTATTCTGGCCATGGGCGTCGCTGAACATGCTCCGCCGCGCGGTCAACGGGCAATCAACCGGGGCGGCGGTATGCCGCCAGTCTGGAGCGGTGGCGGTGTTGCGGCGCGGACGGGGCCCTTGCGAGCTTGGAGCCCGGCAGCGGGGTCGGAGCATGAGCAGGCGGAACGGAGGCGGCGTGGAGATCAAACGCGACCGGATGGTCCACCTCGGGTACGCGAAGTACTGGCGCTCCGAGCAGATCGTGGGACTGCTCCCGATCGAGGAAGATCGGGGACCCGGCCGGCGGACGGAGGTCTTCGTCGCGACCAGGTCCGAGCCCGTCACGGCGTCGCGATCCGAGGCTTCGATCCTCCGGGACATGGCGTCGCTCCCGGACGAAGCCCGGGTCGCCGAGGCCGGCTCCATCGCCGAGGACCTCGTCGGCGCGCTGCGCGACCTGTCGCCGGTGCTCAAGCGGATGCTGAAGAACGAAGAGGGTTTCGACGTCGAGTACTGGGCCGGCAGACTGCGGCGGGTCATGGAGCCGGACGATGACGGGCAGGAGGACCTCTTCGGCTGACGGGCGACGGGTGGCGACCGCCGCGGTGGCCGTCGCGGCGGCGCTCTGCTTCACGTCCGGGGTCGAAGCCCAGGCCATCCCCGCTTCGCCGGCCGCGGCTCCGCAGGCCGGGGTCTCCGATGGCTGGAACTCCGAGGCGGCGCTTCTCCTCATCGAGCGCGCGATCGAAGCGCGGCGGCACGCGTGGGCCGACAGTTCCCTCGAACGATTTCGGGCCCACGCGCAGGGGCACATCTACTACCTGGGCGACATCCTCGGGGAACGGCATGTCATCCGGGCGGACCAGCTCGCGCTGGATGTCCGCTGGCAGAGCCCCGACCGCTCGATGCAGACGATCATCGGACGCCGGCACGAACGCCGGCTGCCGACGACCATCGATTATCACATCGACCACCTCTTTCTCGTCCTCGACAATTTCCGGGACCGGATCGGGATCGGAGAGGGCCACGAGGTCCGGGACGTGCTTCATCCGGCGGCGGCGGGCGCGCGTGAATTCTACGAATACCGGCTCGCGGACTCGCTCGAGATCCGGCTCCGCGAGCGGACCGCCCGGGTCTTCGAACTGGAGGTCCGCCCGCGGGAAGCGACGGCCGCCGGTGTCGTCGGATCGCTGTTCGTCGAACGGGAGACGGGGGCCATCGCCCGGATGCGGATCACGTTCACCTCCGCCGCCTATCGGGATCCGCAGGTCGTGCGGCTCGTCGTCGACCTGCGCTCGGCCCTGCAGGAGGGGCGTTACTGGCTGCCCGACGAGCAGGAAATCGAGATCGCGCGCTCCCTTCCCTGGTTCGACTTCCCGCTCGCGACGCTGATCCGGACCCGCTTCCGCGTGCTCGACTACGAATTCGACGAGGAGGCGCTCTTCAGCCTCGGGCCGGGGCAGATCATCTACAGCTATCGCGACGAAGAGCTGGTCCGCTTCGACGGCTGGGAAGACGCGCTCTACGGTGGACCCATCGAGGAGGGAAGCGCGGACGGCGATCCGGCGAGGGCCGTCGCGGACGCCCGCGGACTCCTTCGGCGGCAGGCGCTGCTCGGGGGCGGACGCTGGCAACTCGCGCTTCCGAACGCGTCGGGGGGCATCCGGGCGCGGCGTTCCGAGGGGCTGTTCATCGGGGCGGGAGGCGCCTGGCGGCCGAACGATCTCGCGCGGGTATCGTTCGGGGGCGGCCTGGCGATGGGGGAGGCGCGACCGCAGGCGAGCCTCGGACTGGGGCGGCGGCTGGGGGAGGTCGAGGTGGCGGTCGACGGCTGGCTTCGGATCCACCGCGACGTGGGGCCGTCCGCCGGAGTGGGGGCGTTGCGGACGCTCGCCCTCCTCGCCCGCGGAGAGGACTACGAGGACCCCTATCTCACCACCGGGGGACGCATCGGGATCACCCGTCACGCCGGTCCGGTTCGCTGGCGAGTGGGCGCCTCGCTCGAGCGCCACCGGAGCGCCGGGCTCGTCGTCGGCACCGTGCCGCTCGGTGACCGGCCGCTTCGCCCCGTGCGCCCGGTCGACGAGGGGGAACTCGCACGGCTCGATGCGGGTGTGACGGTGCGACTCCGAAGCGGATCGGGCGGGCGGTGGATGGTGGATCTCGCGGGCGAAGCGGCGGCGAACGGCGTCGGGAACTTCGGCTACACGCGCGCCACGGTCGCGCTGCGGGCCCGGGGGAGTCCGGGCGGCGCTTGGAACTGGGCGAGTGGCGTGGAGTTCGGTCTTGCCGGCGGGGAGCTGCCGGTCCAGCGGCTCTTCCTGCTCGGGGGGCGCGGTTCGCTGCCCGGCTATGAGTTTCGCGGCTGGGGCGGGGACCGCATGGCGCTGTGGCGAGCCGAGGTGTCGCGAACCGTCGCGTCCCCGTGGATGCGGCTGCGCGCCATCGGAGCCGCCGGCTGGGCCGGAATCGGCCGCGCCGGCGAGGACGCGGCCCGCCGCTTCGGCGTGAGCGGCAGCGAGGGTCTGCGTGCGTCCGCCGGACTCGGCCTCGGACTCGTCTACGACATCCTTCGCCTCGACGTCATGCGCGGTCTGCGCGGCGATCCATCGCCCGGCGACAGCGGCGGGCACTGGGTCCTCCTCCTTTCCATCGACCCCCGATTCCTAAGGATCCTGTAACGGCCCCGCCGGGAGCGCGGCCCGCAGTCTTGTTTCCGGGGGCGGGCGATGTAAGGATTCACCGTGGATCGTTGTGTCTCCCGCGGAAACGCGGCAGGCGCGACGCAAACGCGCAAAGAGGTCTCCCGCTTGAGGTTCGCCCATGAGTGACGCCGAGATCACGACCGAGACGCCAACCGGTCATTCCCGCAGGACGTTCATCAAGGGGGTCATCGCGACCGGCGCGGTGGTCTCCTCCTCCAGCCACCTCTTCCGGGCCCGGAGCCTGTCGGCGAGCGCGGCGGTGCGCGCGTCGATGCCCCGCATGATCTCGCTGGACGTGAACGGAGTGTCGCGTTCGGTGGATGTCATGCCGCAGGAGACGCTGGCGATGACGCTCCGCTACAAGCTGGGCCTCACCGGCACGAAGCTCGGTTGCGACCGCGCGGAGTGCGGCGCCTGTACGGTGCTCATCGACGGGGTTTCGCACTACGCGTGCTCGATGCTGACGAACGCGGTGCGCGACCGGTCGGTGACGACGATCGAAGGGCTCGAGAGCGCGGACGGGACGCTGCACCCGGTGCAGCAGGCGGTGATCGACGAGGGCGGGTTCCAGTGCGCCTTCTGCGCGCCCGGCTTCATCATGAGCATGGTCGCGCTCACGAACGAGAACCCCGAGCCCACGCGCGAGGAGACGGCCGAGGCTCTCTCCGGCAATCTCTGCCGCTGCGGGGATTACAACAAAATCCTGAACTCCGCCATGCGTGCCGCCGAGTACGCGCGGCGCATGGTGTGAGGGGAGGACGGTCATGGCGCTAATCGGACAGGACATTTCGCCGCCGGATCTGCGCGCGAAAGTCACGGGACGTGCGAAGTACGCGGAGGACTTCCGGGCGGAGGGGATGGTCTTCGCCAAGCTCCTCCTGAGCCCGATGCCGCACGCCCGCGTGCGCAGCGTGGACGCGAGCCGCGCGCTCGCGATGCCCGGCGTGCTCGGGATCCTGCGGGCGAGTGAAGTCAACCAGCCCGAAGCCCCCGGCGAGCCGGCGCTCACGGATGAGCCGAAGTACGTGGGCGAGCCCATCCTGGCGCTGGCGGCGGTGGACGAGACGACGGCGGCGGACGCGATCGAGGCGATCGACATCGACTTCGAGCCGCTCCCCTTCGCAATCGATCCGCTCGACAGCCTGCGGCCCGGCGGCCCGAACGCGCGGCTCGAGGGCAACGTCATGCGCTTCGGGGAGGACGGGCGCGAACTCGTGCCCCTGAAGTGGCCGCAGGCGGAGTTCGACGCGGCCGAGGCCGAGGGCCGGCTGCCGATGGGCGAGCCGACGGACGAGTGGTCGCACGGCGACCTCGACGCGGCGTTCGCCGACGCGGACTACGTCCTCGAGGACACGATCGTACACCAGTCGCTGACCCACCACCCGATGGAGCCGCGAAGCTCCATGGCGTACTGGGAGGACGGGCGCTGCTACCTGTACGGTTCGACCCAGAGCACGCAGCGCGCTCACCAGGCGATGGCGGGACAGCTCGATCTGGAGCCGGACGAGCTCGTCTTCGTGGGCCAGTATTGCGGCGGTGGTTTCGGTTCGAAGATCGCCGGCGTCACCATCTACCAGGTCACCGCGCTTCTTGCGAAGAAGATCCAGCGGCCGGTGATGATGCGGATCAACCGCTACGAGGAGAACTACATCGGTCGCGCGCGCCCGGGCTTCCAGGCGTGGACGAAGATGGGCTTCCGGAGCGACGGGAAGATCACCGGGATCGACCTCTACATCATCCAGGACCACGGGCCCTACGGGCGGTCCGGCGATTACAACACCGCGGGCGCGGTGACGGATCTCATGTACCAGCCCGACGCGATGCGCTTCCGCGGCCTCACCCTTTACACGAACACCCCGCCGCGGGCGGCGCAGCGGGGGCCCGGCGGGGCGCAGATCGTCGCAATGCTCGAGCCGCTCGTCGACAAGGCGGCGCGCGAACTGGGGATCGACCGGGTGGAGATCCGCAAGATCAACGCCCCATCGCACGACTCGGAGTTCGGGCCGCAGCGGGCGACGACGACGAGCGCCTTCGTGCGCGAGGCGATCGACGCGGGCGCGGAGCAGTTCGACTGGGCCGGGAAGCAGGCGCTCAGCGGGCAGCGGAACGGGACGAAGGTCACGGGCATCGGCGTCGGCCTGAGTCCGTACGTCGGCGGCTCGTCGGGCTTCGACGGGCTCCTCCTCATCCGCCCGGACGGGAAGCTCTACATCCACCAGGGGATCGGGAACCTCGGCACGCACTCCATGGCGGACACGGCGCGGGCCGCCGCGGATGAACTCGGCCTCGAGTGGGACGACTGCGCGGTCATCTGGGGCGACAGTTCCCAGCACCACCCGTACAGTTCGGTGCAGGCGGGAAGCCAGACGATCCACGCGCACACGCGCGCGAACTACGCCGCCGCGCTCGACTTGAAGCGGAAGCTGCAGGAGGTCGCGGCCGCCGCGCTGGGCGGCTCGGCGAGCGCCTACCAGGTCGGGGGCGCGCGCGTAAGCGGCCCCGGAGGCTCCTTGAGCTTCGCGCAGGCCGCGGAGCGCGCCATCGACATGGGCGGCGAATACTCCGGCCAGGAGTTGCCGGAGGACATCAACGACTACACGCGGGCTTCCGCGACGCAGCTGGCGGGCCAAGGCCTGATGGGCGTGGCGCGGGACAACTTCTCGCACGAGGGCTCGACGTGGTCGTGGGTCGTGGGCTTCGCGGTCGTCGAACTCGACACGGAGACGGGCGACGTGAAACTCGTCGACTATACGGGCTCCGCCGATTGCGGGGTCGTCGTGCACCCGCGCAGCCTCGCAGCGCAGATCCACGGCGGCAGCGTGCAGGGCTTCGGCCAGGCGCGCAGCCAGAAGTGGGTGTTCGACCCGAAGTGGGGCGTGCCCTTCGCCCACCGGCTCTATACCGCGAGACCGCCCGGCATCCTCGATGTGCCGCTCAGCATGGACTGGGCGGCGGCGGGCGAGCCGGATCCGCAGACGCCGATCGGCGCCAAGGGGATCGGAGAGCCCCCGGTCGGGGCCGGATCCGCGGCGGTCACCTCCGCGATCGCGGACGCACTCGGCGGGCGCTGCCTGTGCCGGATCCCGCTGACGACGGACGTGATCCTGGCCGAACTCGAGGGCCGGGCGCAGCCGCACGCACTCACCGAGATCCACAGCTAGGGGAGATAGGACGATGGCCGTGATTCGCGACATGATGCCCGCGTTCGAGCTCTTCCAGCCGACGAGCGTGGACGAGGCGCTGGACGTGCTCGAGCGCCACGACAACACCTGGGTCCTGGCCGGCGGCCTCGACTCGATGGACTGGTTCAAGGACCGCATCAAGCGGCCCGACGTCGTCGTCGAGCTGGGCTCCGTGAGCGAGTTGACCGGGATCCGCGCGAGCGGAGACGGGCTCGAGATCGGCGCCATGACCTCGCTGCGCGACGTGGCGGCGAGCGAAGAGGTGCGGTCGCGCTTCGGAATCCTCGCCCAGGCCGCAGCCGAGGTGGCGACGCCGCAGATCCGGAACCAGGGGACGCTGGGCGGCAACCTCATCCAGGACACCCGCTGCTGGTACTACCGGGGCGGGTGGCCGTGCTATCGCGCGGGCGGGAACATCTGCTACGCCGGGACGCCCCGCTCCATGAACCGTGAGCACGCCGTGACCGGACAGAGCCGCTGCGTGGCCGTGAACGGCGCGGACACGGCCGGGGCGCTGGTCGCCCTCGGCGCGCAGATGATGGTGCGAAACCCAGGCGGCGAGCGCGTCTACGAGGCCGAGGACTTCTTCGTCGGCCCGGAGATCGACATCCAGCGCATGACCGTGCTGGAGCCGGGAGACCTTCTGACGCACGTGCGCATCCCCGGCGACTGGGCGGGGGCGCGCTTCTACTGGGAGAAGGTCCGCGACCGGAAGTCGTGGGACTGGGCGCTGGCCAGCGTGGCCGCGGCGATCGTGGAGTCGAACGGCATGATCGAGCGCGCCCGGATCGCCGTCAACGGCGTGGCCCCGACGCCGGTGCGGCTGACCGATGTCGAGGACCTGATTCAGGGGATGCCGGCGAACGACGACACCGGCATGGCGGCCGGCGAACTCGCCACGCGCGGCTTCAAGCCGCTGCGCCACAACGACTACAAGGTACCGCTCGCGCGGAATCTCGTCCGGCGCGCGGTGCGAGGAGACGCAGCCTAGCAGCGTCCCGGAAAGGATAGCTCCTGGATGGAGATTCTCCGCACTGCTCCGAATCCCTGGGGCCAGGAGGTACTCGTCGGCGTCGCCTGGGATCTGCTCTGGGCCGCCGCAATTGCCGGTTTTCTCTTCGTGGTCGGGCACCACCTGTACGTCTGGATCATGGCGCCCAAAGCCGAGAAGAGCGCGGCCGGCCCCGCACCTGACATCCCCGAGCGCGTCGAACGCCATTCGTCGGCATCGCGGACCTTCCACTGGCTGATGGCCGCCACGATGCTCACGCTGCTCGTCACCGCGTTCTTCCCCGTGATCGGCGTCCAGTTCGCCTGGGTCACCATTCACTGGATCGCCGGTGTCGTGCTCACGCTCCTCATCATCTACCACATCATCCACGCGTCGACGAAGCAGGACCTCTGGTCCGTGTGGACCGGGACGAAGGAGATCGGGCAGGCGTTCCAGGCGATCGGGAAGTTCCTGCGTCGCCAGCCGGCCAAGGAGGAGCGGTCCGGGAAGTATCCCCTCGACCAGCGGGCCTACCACAACGCGGTCACGCTCGTCTCGGTGGGGGTCATCGTCACGGGGCTCCTCATGATGTTCGGGGTCGACACCTGGTTCTGGGCGAGCAACCCGTATTTCCTGTCCGACTCTACGTGGGGGCTCGTGTTCGTCCTGCACGGGCTGTGCGGGGTCGGGCTCGTCACGATGGTCATCGCCCACATCTATTTCGCGATCCGGCCCGAGAAGCGCTGGATGACCCGCTCGATGATCAAGGGCTGGATCACGCGCGAGGAATACCTCGAACACTACGACCCCGACCTCTGGAAGGTGGAGACGGAGCCCGCCGGGACCGAATTGGCCGGAGGGAGCGCGTCGTCCGCGGATCCCGACGGGGTCGTGCCCGCTTGAGCCGCGAGGAGCTGAAGGCTCACATTGAGGCCCTCGAAAAGGCGTACGAGTTCTTCCTCTCCTACGCCGCGCTCGGCGCCGAGCGGGAGGAAGCCTCGAAAGTCGGCGGCCAGTTGCGGGAGTACCTGAGCCGGACGGATGCGGCGCTCCGGGCGCTGGCGAACGACCTCGGCGGCCTTGTCGCGGCGGAGGGGCTGGAACCGGCGGGCGCCTACCGTGACATGATCGACGTCACGTCGGCCGATGCCGCGCGCGCCGGAGCGGCCGTGCGGGTCGTCCTCGCCCAGGAGACGATCAGTTCGCAGCTGATCGACAATCTCAACGCCTCATCCCACCTGCGGGCGCTCCTCACCGACCTCTTCCTCCTCGACGACATCGTCTGACGAAGGGCCGTGCGCCCGACTACAAATCTGCCCCTCGCTACGCGTCCGAGCGCGTGAAGGTGAAGGTGCCGATGGGTTCGTCGGAGAAGGGGCGCTCGCCCCGCAGGCTGTGGATGGACTCCCTCGGCTGCGTGTCGTCGTTGGCGGAGGTGTAGTTCGGCCCGCTGTCCGTTCCCGCGTCGTACGGGTAGAGGACGACCTCGAGTTCCCCGATCCAGTTCCCATCGGCGTCGCGCAGCGACAGGCCGGACACGCCCACGAACCAGTCCGGGCTCGGGGCGATCATCGTGACGAGGGTGACGAGCGGGAAGTCCTCCCGAAGGATGATCGCCTGAATCGTCGTGCTGCCGGGGCTGCGGATCCCGGAACCGTTGATGACCGCAAGCGCGTTCCCCGGGATTTCGGCCTGGATCTCCGCGGACAGCGTACCCGTGCCGCCCGTCTCGGCCATGCTCTCGATACCCGGCGTCGAGGTGCCGTCCGGCTCCCAGAAGGTAACTCCGCCGTTGTGCACCGCGCCGATCAGCGGCGACAGGTGTGCGCCACCCGGGAAGTTCGTGGGGTGTGTCGAGGCGCTCCACGTCGACTCGAAGACCACCCGATACGTCGCCGTGGTCGACGCGACCGGGGCCGGCGGCGGTTCAGACTCCGGAATCACGAGGCGGCCGGTCTCAATACCGCCGCACCCAGCCGCCGCGGCGAGGGCGATCGCGAACACCAGTGGCCGAAGCCACGCATTTCGACACTTCGAAACCGTGGGAATCATGGTGGATTTAACCACCCGCGTCCGCTGAAGGTTCCGGGCTCCCGGTGAGGAGTCAGCGGCAACTCATGCGCTGGCGTGCCATGCGGCGAGGACTTCGGCCTCCCTGTCGGCGGGGAGACCGGCCCGTGGTTCCGCGCGGCGCTCGTCGGGGAGCGAGTTCCACCATTCGACGGTGTCGCGGGCGGTGTCCGCGAGCGGCCGGAAGGTGAGCCCGGCCTGCACGGCGGCCGCCACCGAGACCTGGTTCATCCCCACCGTCGGCCCCTCCGGCGGCGTCCAGTTCGTCATGTGCATCCACGGCGCGACCTCCTGCTCCTGCATGAACGCCGTCGGCACCCAGGTGAACGACGCGTCGGAGCCGAGCGCGCCCCGGATCTCTTCCAGCATTTCGCCAAACGGCTGCACCTCGCCCGTGGCGTTGTACGTGCCGCCGTGCCCGGGGCCCTCGACGAGACGCACGATCCACTCGGAGAGGTCGCGGGCGTCGACGTTCTGCACGGGATCGGCGGGGGTGTTGGGGGCGAGCACCTCCCCGCCGCGGTCGACCCGCACCGGCCAGTACGTCCAGCGGTCCGTGTTGTCGCCGGGCCCGATGATCAGCCCGGGGCGCACGATGATCGCGTTCTCGCCGAAGGCGTCGCGCGCGTACTCCTCGCAGCGCGCCTTCCGTGGTCCGTATCCTCCGTCGTCTTCGGCCTCGTCCGGCGACAACTGGCCGACGTGATAGTCCTCGTCGATCCCGACCGTGGCGAAGTCCGCGTAGGCCGAGATGGACGAGACGAAGAGGTAGCGGTCGACCTGGTCTCGGAGGAGGTCGGCCGTGGCCGCAACCCAGCTCGGGTAGGAGGCGGAGTTGTCGATCACGGCGTCCCACTCCCGCCCCTCGAGCGCCGACAGATCGCTCGTGCGATCGCCGATGAGTTGCTCGACGCGCTCGAAATAATCGTGGAAGAAGGGCGGTTCGGTCTGCCCGCGCGTGAAGGTCGAGACCTCGTGGCCCCGGTCGAGCGCGTACTTGACCTGGTGGGGGCCGATGAAGCGCGTCCCGCCGAGGATGAGGATGCGGAGAGGTCCTCCGGAACCCCCGGCGCAGGCTGCGGAGCCGAAGGCGCCCATGACGCCCAGGGCGCCGCCGGCGCGCGCGGACGTCTTCACGAACTCTCGTCGGGTCTGGTTCCACTTCGTCATCGGTTTGTCCCTTTCTATTCGGCGCGGGGTCCGGACCAGCCGTATGCGTGGGCGACCATGATCGCGATCTCGGCCGCGAGCTCGCTCCCGGAGTCCGAGTTCGTCATCACGAAGACCCCGTCGTCTCCATCGATGTAGGCCGCGAACGTGCAGCGGAAGCCCTGGTTCGAGCCGCCGTGCCGGAAGCGTTCGCCGTCCTCGGAGATCGCCGGGCCCAGCCCCCAGTCGTCCGCGTCGGGCGTCAGCATCTCGCGTGCGAGCGCTTCTCCCAGCACGCGGGTCGACTCGCCCTTCCAGGCCCGCTGCACCTCGCGGGCGTAGAGCGCGAGTTCGCTCGGCGTCGTCCACAGGCCGGCGGCCGCCTGTTCGGGATAGGTATGCCACCCGCCGGGGACGCGTTCGCCGTCCGACCGGTAGCCTGTCGCGACGTCGTCCTGCCGCTCGGGCGGGATCGGCTGTTCGTAGGTCGAGCGCGACATGCCGATCGGGTCGAGGACCTCCTCGCGCATGACCTCGGCGAACGGTTTGCCGGCCATGTCGGCCACGAGTTGCTGCATCACCGTGTAGCCGCCTCCGGAGTATTGCCAGCTCTCCCCGGGCGCCTTGTAGACGCGCACCGGGTCCGTGTTGCCGAGGCCGTCGAGGACGCCCGGCCCGTCGGGCGCCCCCTCGTCCGGGCCGTACCCGGGGAAGCCCCACACCGTGAGGCCGGCCCGGTGCGTGAGGAGCCCCCGCAGGGTGACGGGCCCCTGCTCCGTGAAGGCGTTGTCCGGCACCCGCCAACTCGTGAGATAGGCGTTGACGTCCCCGTCGAGGTCCACCCGGCCCGATTCGACGAGGCGGAGGGCGGCGAGGGCCGCCACGGGCTTGGAGATGGAGGCTGCCTGGAAGAGCGTGTTCGGCGTCACCGGCCGGCCCGATTCGACGTCGGCCAGGCCGTAGCCGCGCGCCCAGGCGATCTCGCCGTCGACCAGGACCGCGACGCTGACGCCCGGCACGCCCAGTTCGGCCATGCGGTCCGCGACCCCGTCCAGCGAGATCCCGTCCAACGCGGGCCGGTCCGGCGTGGAAGGCGGCGCGCACGCGAGCGCGGCCGCGGTCCAGGCGATGAGGGCGATCCGGGTTGCGTTCACGATCCCTTCCCGAACTTGCAGTCGTACCAGCTGCGGCCGATCCCGAGATCGACGCGAAGGGGAACGGTGAGCTCGATGGCCCCCTCCATCTCCTCGCGCACGATCCGGCCGATGGCTTCAACCTCGGACTCCGGGGCCTCGATGAGCAACTCGTCGTGCACCTGCAGCAGCATGCGGGCCTCGGTCTCCGCCAGACGTTCGTGCAGCCGGATCATCGACACCTTGATGAGGTCCGCCGCGGATCCCTGGATGGGGGAGTTCGTCGCGGTGCGTTCGCCGTAGCCGCGGATGCCGGGGTTCCTGGACCGGATCTCGGGGATGTACCGCCGGCGTCCGAACAGCGTCTCGACGTAGTTCCGGTCGCGCGCCTGTTCCTTCATCTCCTCGAGGTAGGCCGCGACGCCCGCGAACCTTTCGAAGTATCCGTCGATGAACTCGCTCGCCTGCGTCCGCGAGATGCCGAGCTGCTGGGCGAGCGCGAAGGGCCCCTGGCCGTAGATGGTCGCGAAGTTGATCGTCTTCGCCTGCTCGCGCATGGTCGGCGTAACATCGTCCGGCTCGACCCCGAAGATGCGGGCCGCGGTCTCCCGGTGGATGTCGCGCTCCGCCCGGAACGCTTCCACGAACGCCTCGTCCCCCGAGAGATGGGCCATCACGCGGAGTTCGATCTGGGAGTAGTCCGCCCCCGTGAACAGGTGGCCGGGCGCGGCGACGAACCCCCTCCGGATCTCGCGCCCCAGCGCCCGCCGGATCGGGATGTTCTGGAGGTTCGGGTCCGAGGAAGAGAGTCGGCCCGTCGCGGCGACGGTCTGGTTGAAGCGGGTGTGGATGCGCCCCCGGCCGTCGATGAGGCGGGGGAGCACGCTCACGTACGTGCCGTCCAGCTTGTCGAGTTCCCGGTGTTCGAGGATGAGGCGCGGAAGTTCGTGGCCCATGGCCGCGAGTTGTTCGAGCACGGACTCGTCCGTCGAGGGGCCCGTCTTCGTCTTCTTGAGGACGGGCAACCCGAGCTGGTCGAAGAGAAGCGCCCGCATCTGCGGCACGGAGCGGAGGTTCACGTCGGTCCCGGCGATCTTGTGGATCTCCGAGCGCACGGCGTCGAGATCGCGGCGCAGGCGGGCGCGCAGCTCGCCGAAGAAGTCGAGATCGATCGCGATGCCCGCCCGTTCCATGCTCGCGAGGACGGTGACGAGCGGCATCTCGACCTCGCGGAAGAGGCGGCCCATGCCCGTGCGCACGAGGTCGGCTTCGTCGACCTTCGCGAGGCGGTGCAGGAGAGCGGCGCGGGCGCCGGCCCATTCGGCGACGCGCTCAGGCTCGACCGACGCGAGCGGAAGACGGTTCCGGCCGGTGCCCGTAATGGCGTCGTCCGTCTCGAGCGCGACGCCCAGGCGGTCGGGACCGAGGGTGGCGAGGGCGCGGTCGCGGCGGGCCGGATCCAGGCAGTAGGAGGAGATCTGCGTATCGAACGCGTCGTCGTCCTCGAGGCCCCCCAGCTCGACGCCGTGCCGGCGCAGGAGCTGGGCGGCGTACTTGAGGTCGTGCCCGAGTTTCGGTGTGTCGGAGGCGAGCAGTTCCCGCAGTCCTCGCATGTCGGACGACGTCATCCCCGGCAAGCCGACCGGTTCGCCCGCATCGAAGGCGAGCGTCGGGTTTCCCGCCGCATCGTGCTGGATCTCCGGGGCCCGGTGCCCGAGGGGCAGGTAGAAGGCGTGGGCGTCGGAGGCGGCGACCGCGAGGCCGACGAGATCGGCGCCGAGCGGATCGTCGGAGCTGCCCGCGACGAATAGTCCGATGCGCGGGGCTTCCGAGCACTCGGCCAGCAGAGCGCCCAGCCCATCCGCGTCGGCCACGACGTCCACCTCCGGGGCGAAGCGCTCGGCCTCGGTCGCCGGAGCCTCCAGCTCCCTCAGCAGATTGTGGAACTCCAGGTCGCGGAAGACGGCCGCCGCCTTTTCGGCATCCAGCGTCCGTGACCGGAGGCTTTCGAGATCGAGGCTCACGGGCGCATCGGTGCGGATCGTCACCAGCTGCCTGGAGCGCCGGGCATCGTCGGCATGCCTTAGAAGCGCGTTGCGGGCCCGGGCGGCCTTGACTTCGTCCGCCCGCGCGAGGATGGACTCCAGGTCGCCGAACTGGCGGATGAGTGCTGGCGCGGTCTTCTTCCCGATGCCGGGCACGCCGGGGACGTTGTCGGACGCGTCGCCGAGCAGCGCGAGGAAGTCCGTCACGCGCTCCGGCGGCACGCCGAACCGCTCCTCGGCGTTATCCGGCGTCACCCACACCTGTTCCACTCCGGCGGGTCCGCCGCGGCCCGGATTGAGCAACGCCGTGCGGTCGTCCACAAGCTGGTGGAAGTCCTTGTCTCCGGAGACGATGACGGTGCGCAGATCACGGCGCGCGGCCTTCTGCGCGAGGGTCCCGATCACGTCGTCCGCCTCCCACCCTTCCGCCTCGATGACGGGCACCCGGAAGGCATCGAAGATCTCCCGACACCTGGGGAGGGACGCCCGGAGTTCGTCGGGCATCTTCTCTCGCGTGGCCTTGTACTCCGGGTAGATGTCGGTGCGGAAGCTGTCGCCGGCATCGAACGCGACGCCGAGATAGTCGGGCGCGTGATCGGCGATCAGCCGCATGAGGAAGCGGGCGATTCCATAGGGGGCCGACGTGTTCTCGCCGCTGGAGGTCGTGAGCGGCCGGTTGATCATGGCGAAGAACGCGCGGTAGATGAGCGCGTAGCCATCGAGCAGGAAGAGCGACGGACGAGCGGCCCGTGCGGCCTTCACGACGCCTGGCGCCGCCACACGGCGTTCACGGGCTGTCTGAGAGGGTCGGCATGGCATCTATGTATGGCGGGGGGGCCGTCCGTGGCAAAGCCGGGGACAAAAAAAGCGCCCCGCCGCGTGGGGCGGGGCGCGTGAAGCTCCGGCGGCGGCGTCCGGTCAGGCGGTGCGCACGACGCGGGTCGCGTGCAGGCCCTTGTCGCCCTGCGTGAACTCGTAGTCCACTTCCATCCCTTCGGCGAGCGTCTTGTACCCGTCCATGTCGATGGACGAATAGTGGACGAAGACGTCATCGCCGCCGTCGGGCTGCTCGATGAAACCGTACCCCTTGGAGTCGTTGAACCACTTTACCGTACCTGATGGCATCCTGCCTCCTGCGAACCTCGGTGATGGGTGTTGCGGACGCGTCGCGCGGCTGGCCGTGCATCTTTTTTCGCGTGATTTTTGCGCGCCGCCGGACTCGAGACGCACCTATGCTATGCGGGCGATTTGGAGCCGTCAACAGGTCGATACGGGATCGTCGCGGGGCCGTCAAAAACGGCCGGTTCAGGGCTTCGCGGAGGCCAGATCCGGGTACAGAAAGCGATAGATCTCGGCGAGTTCCGTGACCGCCCGAACATACTCGCGCGTTTCCCTGTAGGGGATTCGCTCGACCAGCTCTTCCTCATCGGAGAACTCGGGAAAGTCGCGCCAGCGCGTGTAGCGGTGGGGGCCGGCGTTGTAGGAGATCATCCCCGCGATATCGAAGTCGTCGAAGCGGCGGAGGACTTCCGACAGGTACCGGGTCCCGAGCATCAGGTTGACCTGCGGGACCGTGAGCTGGTGGCGGCGATAGCCGGCGAGTCCGGCGCGGGAGGAGACGTTGCGGGCCGTCTCCGGCAGGAGCTGCATGAGGCCGATGGCGTTCGCGACGGAGCGGATCTCGGGGTCGAACATCGACTCGCGACGCGAGAGTCCGGCGACGAAGTGGGGCGGCAATCCGTTCCGCTCCGCGGCGGCGACGAGGGCCTCGCGAAAGGGCAGCGGATAGATCGCTTCGAGAAGGGGCCGGGTCCAGCGCCCGCGAATGGCCTGCGCGCGCCACCCTTCGCGAATCCCCTCCCGCGTCCATTCCGCGGCATTCAGCGCGTGCGCGAACGCGAGGATCGCGCCGTAGGTCGACGGTCCGCGCTCGCTCGCCCGGCGGTATTCCCGGCGCGCCCGCTCGGGCCACCCCACTTCCCGCAGCACGTTCATGCGCCGGAGCGCGGTCGCGTGGACGGGAGCGAGGTCGGGCAGCGGTTCCGCTTCCCCGAGCCCGATCGTGGCCAGACGGTCCGTGCCGGTGCGGGGCTCCGCGAGGATGGCGTAGTAGTCCAGCGGGTTGTACCGGAGGGCGCGGGCGTAGAACGCGCTCGCGGCCTGGGTGTCCCCCAGCGCCTCCGCGACCTTGCCGCTCCAGTAGATGGCTCCCTGGATCCATCCGCCCTCGGGGTAGCGCTCGCGGTATTCGGCCAGGAGCGCGCGCGCCTCCGGGTAGCGACCCTCGTGGTACGCGAGGAGGGCGAGCCGTTCCAGCGACCGCGACCCGTAGCTCGCTTCCGGGAAGGCGCGGTAGGAGCGTTCGAAGCCCTCGGCAGCGATGTCCGGGTGGCCGTCGTCGTGTGCGAGGTCCGCGAGCAGGTAGGCCGCGCGGGCGGCGACATCCCCGGAGCCGCGGGCGGCGGTCTCGTGCGCGGTCGCGGCGTCGCCGGGGCGTCCGAGCGCACGGTAGATGCTGGAGGCGAGCATCCATAGCGACGCCCGGGGCGCGGTGACGGAAGCGGGATCCCCTGTCCACGGGGCGAGCGTCTCCGCCGCCCGTCCGGGGTTGCCCAGCGCCATGTAGGTCGAAGCGAGCGACTCGGCGATGCCGGGGCGCTCGGCCGCGGGCGCGAGCTCAAGCGCCTCCGACAGGTAGCCGGCGCCACGGGAGCGACGACCGGCGCGGGTGTCGGAGCGCCCGACATCTCGCAGGGTCCGCCACGATCGCGTGAGCGCGAGGAGGGCCGGCCCCGTCTCCGGGGTCTGAAGGCCTCTCGCGATCGCGGCCGCGAAGGCCGACTCCGCGGCGGCGGAGTCCCCGGTCGCCAGGTAGTGCGGTCCGAGGTGCCGGGCGGCGAGGATGTTCCGGACGCCCCGTCCGGCGCGGCTTGCGAGCGCGGCCCCGCGTTCGGGATCCCCGAGTTCGAAGGCCAGGCGCGCCGCCGGGAGGAGTGCGGAATCGGCCGGTACGCGGGCCTCGCGTACGATCGAGTCGGCGAGGGCGAAGGCATCCCGGTCCTCGGCCTCCGCCAGGGCGTAGAGGCGCGAGAGCCGCAACCACGGAGCGAACTCGGGGTGCTCGCGCTCCGCGAGGACGAGCTGGTCCCGCGCTTCGAACCAGTGATACCGCCGGTAGGAGACGCGGGCGAACTCCACCCGCGCGCGGAGCGGAGGCGTCCCGTCGACCGCATCCAGATACGCGCGGTAGTGCGCCGCGGACCGGGTGAGGCTGTCGAGGCCCGCGTACGCTCGAGCGAGGAGGAGCGCCGCGTGCGACTGCGTGGCCGTGGGTGGACCTTCCCTCCCCGAGAGGAGGCCCAGCACGGAAGCCCATGCCCGCTGATCCGCGAAGGCCTGCGCCGCCAGGAGCACGATCTCGTCCCCTCGCACCTCGCCCGCGGCGAGCTCGCGCGCCAGCAGAGCCGATGCCGAGACCGGCATCCGGGCATCGAGAAGGCGCTGCGCGCTTGCCGTCGTCGGCGTGACCTCGGCGGGGTTGGATGGGCGTGCCGCGTTCCCGGTCTGCGCGCCGAGGGCGGATGCCAGGACGAGCATCAGTAGCGACGCCAACCAGAGATCGCGTACGCGATGGATGCGCTGAAGGCGCCGGATTTGCCGCTGAACATGCACAGGAAGGCCTCCTTCCCACGTCGTCCCCACCCCACTCACGCCGGGGCCCCGGCCTGCGGCCCGACACCGAACTTCAATGTTCCGGTGCCCTCGATGCAAGCGGAGGCCTCCCCGGATCCGAAAAAAAGCGGCCCGCCGGGATGGCGGGCCGCTCGTTTCGAACCCCTTCGCCTGCACCGGGAAACGCCCCGGCGAACCGTCTCTTCTCTTCTAGGCGGCCACCCGCTCGTGCAGCGCGTCGATGAGACGCTGTGCACTCTCTTCCATGTCGATGACGAGGCGATCGATCTTCGTCACGAAGTAGTTGTGGAAGATGTTGATCGGAATCGCGATCGTGAGGCCGGTGGCGGTGGTGATGAGCGCGACCTTGATCCCGCCGGCGACCAGGGTGGCTTCCACTTCGCCCGCGATCTCGATGGCCTGGAAGGCCATGATCATCCCGATCACGGTCCCGAGGAAGCCGAGGAGCGGAGCGACGTTCGACAGCGTCGCCAGCCACACCAGACCCTTCTCGAGGCCCGCGACTTCGATGGCGCCGGCATTCTCCACCGCCTGCGTCGCGCGGTCGGTCCCCTCGTTGTACCGCGAGAGCCCCGCGCTGAGGACGTTCCCCGCCGGCGCGCCGGACTCGGTGCAGAGTTCGAGCGCCTCATCGAGGTGGCCGGCGGCGATCTGTTCATCGGCTTCCCGGAGGACGTTCTTGTTCTTGCCGCCCTTCAACTGGAGGTCGACGAGCTTCCAGAGGATGATGAGGACCCCGATGGCCAGCGCGGCGCCGAGCGGCCACATCATCCACCCCCCGGCCTCCCAGATCTCCGCGAGGTTGAGCGTCTGTCCTTCGCCCAGCGTCAGTGTCTCCTGCAACCAGAGTGTGGACGCGATCAAGGTGGGCCTCCCCGTAAGGTTGATCGATTGACTGACTCGCAACGTCCGGCGCGGATGCGCTTGAGCACGAGCGGAACCAAGCTAGAAGCGGCCTGCGGGACCGTCAAGCGGCGGGAGAGGCCGTTCCCGGAACCAGAGCCAGGCACCGGCGCGGTGGAGGCGCTCGTAGCCGGCGGCAAGGCGGGTCAGAGCCGCGGAGGTCGCGATCCCCGCGGGAGCCTTCGTCGCGGCCGTGACGGGCGCTCCGAACGCGCTGGCCACGCTGGCCGAGAGACGCTCGACGATGAGGCGAGGGTCGGGCAGGGGGTCGAGCAACTCGTTCAGGCCGATCGCGGGTCCCTTCCCGGAGACCCCCGCTGCGGCGCTCTCCTCCGGCCCGACGTCGCGTCGATCCAGGTCGCCGAGACGCTGTCTGTCGTCGAGGAGGATGGACCCGTGCTGAAGCACGCCACCGCGGCGACGGCACTGGGCGCTGCCTACGAGCTTGCGGCCGCGCGCGGTGAGTTCTCCCGGGGCAGGATCGCGAAAGCAACTCGCGGCGGAGATCCGGGAGGCCGCCGTGCCACTCGCCTCGGCGTCGTCGCTCCGAGCGGTGTCGAGCGGGACACCCATGGCACGCAACGCCTCGGCCAGCGCGCCGTGCACGGTGTGCAGGACCGCACGGGGTCCGCCCCACGCCCGCGCGGGACAGGCAAAGGCGTACGTGATCTCGGGTCCATGGAAGACGGATCGGCCGCCCGTCGGCCGCCGAACGGCGTCGACGCCGGGACGGAGGTCGTCGGGGGAACGCCCGAGCAGCCGGTCGGGCGCCGTCTGATGCCGCCCGAGCGACAGGCACCAGGGCGCCCAGCCGTAGAACCGGAGCAGCGTCGACCCCCCCGCGGCGAGTTCGAGCATCGCCTCGTCCACGGCCATGTTGCGGGCGCCGTCCGCCACGGCGTAGGGGAGGACCAGCAGTCCCCCGGGCCGGGCACGCGCGCGCCGCGCGGTCACAACTCCAGAGCCTCTCCGGGCTCGAGGATCACGACCTCGGCGGTGTCGCCCACGGCGTCCACGAAGCGGCCCGGATCGACGTCGATCAACTCCCATGTGCCGTAGTGGTTCGGAACGGCGATTCGGGGCTCGATCATCTCTATCGCGCGCGCCGCGTCCTCCGGACCCATCGTGAAGTTGTCGCCGATCGGCACCAGCGCCACGTCCACTTCCCCGTTCAGAAGCTCCATGTCGCGCGTGAGCCCCGTATCTCCGGCGTGGTAGACGCGCGTGCCGTCCACGGTGAGGAGGATGCCGGCGGCCGTCGTCGTATAGGCCTCCGCACCCGGCGCGTCGATCTTCCCGCCGTGGAGCGCCACGGTGAGCTTGACGCGTCCGAAGGGGAACTCGTGGGCGCCGCCGATGTGCATCGGGTGGGCGTTCTCGTGGCCCTGTACCTCCCCGGCGTACGCCACGATCTCGTAGGTGGCGATGAGCTTCGCGTTCGTCGCCTCGAGGATGTCCCAGGTGTCCGCGATGTGGTCGCCGTGCCCGTGCGAGAGGAGGAGGTAGTCGAGGCGGTCGGTGAAGTGCTCGGGTCCCACATCGGCCACGGGGTTCCCGGTCAGAAACGGGTCGATGAGGATCCGCGTTCCGTCCGCGGTCTCGATTTCGTAGCAGCTCTGGCCGTGAAAGATGAGTCGAGCCATCCGCTTGCCTCCGGGTCTATGCGCCCGCCCGGCCTGAGCCGGCGGTCTCGGTTTCGTAGCTCTCGATCGGCGGACACGCACAGACGAGGTTCCGGTCTCCGTACGCGTTGTTCACGCGGCGCACGGGCGGCCAGAACTTCCACTCCCGGGTCGAGGGCGCCGGCCACGCCGCTTCCCGCCGCGTGTACGCGTGGTCCCATGTATCCGACGTCACCATCTCCGCGGTGTGGGGCGCGTTCTTCAGCGGATTGTCCTTCGCATCCAGCGTCCCGTCCGCGATCCTCCGAATTTCCGCGCGAATCGAGATCAGGGCGTCGACGAGCCGGTCCAGTTCCCGCTTCGACTCGCTCTCCGTGGGCTCGATCATGATCGTACCCGCGACCGGAAAGGACATCGTGGGCGCGTGGAATCCGTAGTCCATGAGTCGCTTCGCGACATCCTCATCCGTCACTCCCGTCCCCCGCCGCAGCGGACGCAGGTCGAGGATGAACTCGTGCGCGACCCGCCCGTGCTCGCCCCGGTAGAGGACGTCGAAGTGCTCGCCCAGACGACTCGCCATGTAGTTCGCGTTGAGAACGGCCGCCTCGGTCGCCGCTCGCACGCCGTCCCGGCCGAGCATGGCGACGTAGGCCCACGAGATGAGCAGAATCGAAGCGCTCCCCCACGGCGCCGCGGAGACCGGCGGAATCGCGGCTTCGCCGCCGACATCGACGAGTGGGTGTCCCGGCAGGTACGGCGCGAGTTCGTCCGTCACGCAGATCGGACCCATCCCCGGGCCTCCGCCGCCGTGCGGAATGGCGAACGTCTTGTGGAGGTTGATGTGGATGACGTCGGCGCCGTAATCGCCGGGCCGGCAGAGGCCGACCTGGGCGTTGAGGTTGGCACCGTCGAGGTACACGAGTCCGCCGTGCTCGTGGACGATGTCCGTGACCTCCCGGATCGCCGACTCGAACACGCCGTGGGTGGACGGATACGTGATCATCGTCGCCGCGAGCCGGTCGGAGTGTTTCTCCGCCTTCGCGCGCAGGTCGTCGACGTCGATGTTCCCGTTCTCGTCGCAGCGGACGACGACGACCTTCATCCCGGCCATCACCGCGCTCGCGGGGTTCGTCCCGTGCGCCGACGACGGGATGAGGCACACGTCCCGGGCTCCCTCGCCCCGGTCCTCGTGTCGGGCCGCGATGACGAGCAGGCCGGTGTACTCGCCCTGCGCCCCCGAGTTCGGCTGCAGCGAGCAGGCGGGCAGCCCGCTCATCTCGCAGAGCCACCGCTCCAGATCGTCGAACAGACGTCCATACCCCTTGGCCTGGTCCACGGGGGCGAACGGGTGCAGAGCCCCGAACTCCGGCCAGGTGACGGGGATCATCTCGGATGTCGCGTTGAGCTTCATCGTGCAGGACCCGAGCGGGATCATGCTCGTGTTCAGCGACAGGTCCCGGGTTTCGAGCCGATGGATGTACCGCAGCATCTCGGTCTCGGAATGGTACCGGTTGAAGACCGGGTGCTCGAGGTAGCCCGAGGCGCGCGCGAGCTCTGCGGGATAGACGGGCTCCGAAATGTCCTTGACGACGTCTCCGGCGCCGAGTTCCCGTTCCCCTTCGCCCCCGAAAACCGCGAACAGGTCTTCCAGGTCCCCGCCCCGCACCGTCTCGTCGAGCGCGATTCCGACGGTCCCATCCTCGAAGTCCCGCAGGTTGATGCCGCGTTCGCGAGCCCTGGCGAGGATCTCGGCGGACGTGAAGCCCGAGGGGATGACCTGCAGGGTGTCGAAGAACTGCTCGTGAACGATCGTGTGCCCGAGCCGCTCGAGTCCGCGGGCGAGGGTCCACGTCAACTTTCGGACGCGGGTCGCGATGGCGCGGATGCCCTCCGGTCCGTGATACACGGCGTACATGCCGGCCATGATCGCGAGCAGCACCTGTGCGGTGCAGATGTTCGAGGTCGCCTTCTCCCGCCGAATGTGTTGCTCGCGCGTCTGCAGGGCCATCCGGAGCGCCGGGTTCCCGTCCGCGTCGACCGAGACTCCGATGATCCGGCCCGGCAGCTTCCGCTTGAACGCGTCCGTGGCCGCGAGGTAGGCGGCGTGCGGCCCGCCGTAACCCATGGGTACGCCGAACCGCTGAGAGTTGCCGACGGCGATGTCCGCGCCGAACTCGCCCGGCGGCACGAGCAGCGCGAGGGCGAGGAGGTCGGCAGCAACCACAACCCCGGCCCCGTGCTCGTGAAGGGCGTCGCAGAGACCTCGATAGTCGACGACCGCGCCCTCCGTGGTCGGGTACTGCAGAAGCGCGCCGAAGGCGTCGTCCGGATCGTGGGCCGCGATGTCACCGTGCTGGAAGAGCCGGACCTGGATTCCGAGTGGCCGCGCCCGGCCGCGGACGACGGCGACGGTCTGGGGATGGCAGGCCTCGGACACGAGGAAGACGTTCCGGTCGTCGCTCC
The DNA here is from genome assembly GCA_022825725.1 of Gemmatimonadota bacterium. Taxonomy (GTDB): domain Bacteria; phylum Gemmatimonadota; class Gemmatimonadetes; order Palauibacterales; family Palauibacteraceae; genus Palauibacter. The sequence goes on along the minus strand of JAJDWE010000033.1, from coordinate 44,358 downwards.
CCCTGCTGCCCCAGAGCATGAGCATCGCCTCCGCCGCGGCGGTTCCTTCGTCCAGGAGCGAGGCGTTCGCGATCGGAAGCCCGGTGAGGTCGATGACCATCGTCTGGAAGTTGAGCAGCGCCTCGAGGCGCCCCTGCGAGATCTCGGCCTGATAGGGCGTATACTGTGTATACCAGCCGGGGTTCTCAAGGATGTTGCGGAGGATGACGCCAGGTGTCAGCGTCCCGTGATACCCCAGGCCGAGATAGGAACGGAAGGGGCGGTTGGTACGCGCGAGCTCCGCCGCGTGATCGAGAAGCCTTCTCTCGGTGATCGCTTCGGGCAGGTCGAGGTCGCGACCCAGGCGGATCGGTTCAGGAACGGTCTCCTCGACGAGCTCGCTCAAGCTCTTCGCGCCGACCACCTCCAGCATCGGCTCCACGTCCGAGGGCGCCAGTCCTATGTGGCGCCCGGCGAACTCGCCGAACGGCTCCATCTCAAACCGCATGTTCAGGGGCGGGCCGTCAGATCTCGTCCCCGTCGGCGACGAGGGCGGCGTACTGTTCGGCGGTGAGGAGATCGTTGAGGTCGTCGGGCGCTTCCAGCGCGAGCCGGATCATCCATCCTTCTCCGTAGGGATCGCTGTTGACGAGACCGGGGTCGGTCTCCAGCGCGTCATTCACCGCTACGATCGCTCCCGCTGCCGGGCAAAAGAGTTCGGAGACGGTCTTCACGGCCTCGACGGTTCCGAACGCTTCCATCTGTCCGAACTCTTCGCCGGGCGCGGGAAGTTCGACGTAGACGACATCGCCCAGTTCGCCTTGGGCGTAGTCCGTGATCCCGATCAAGACCTCGCCGTCGACGTCGGTTTCCCGCACGTATTCGTGCTCGGGCGTGTATCTGAGATCTTCCGGAATGTCCGACATGCGTACCCTCTGCCTTGCTTCGGATCGAGCGTCTCTGGGTTGGCGGCGTGGGGACTATACCCGAGCCGCGAGCCGGGCGTCAAGCAACGCCGCTGCTAGTCGCCCGAGGCGAGTCTTCGCCGGGCTCTGCGGTCCCTTTTGATCCGCTTCCGTGCGTCCCTCGCGCTCTCGCCCGGGTGTCGCTCGACGACGTCGACACCTCCCATGCAGACGAGGCCGCTGATCCGGATGACGGGAGCGTCCGGGGCGGGCGGCGTGTCCGGCTCCGGCGTGCTCACGCCCCCCATCAGCGCGATGCCGCCCCACTCGACGCGGACCCCCGGAGGGACAACGATGTCCACGCCTCCCATGAGCGCAAGGAGCCGGACCGAAACCGTCTCCGTCGCGAACGTCGCCTGCCGAAAATCGAGATCCGTACCCCCCATCACCGTAACGGCGTTGAGCCGGCGGGGCGGGATCCAGCTGCCCTTGCGCTCCGTCGCCCCCCAGATGGAGACGATGAGGTCGCTCTCCTGGACGGGCCGGGCCGGATCCACCGGCACGGAGGCCGTCGCCACGGGGGCGGGCCCAGCGGGGCGGGCTTCGCTCCGTAGTGCGGGGAGGTCTCGCTCGAGCGCAACGAGTTCGGCCCGGGTGCGCGCGGCGTACGCGATGTCCAGGCGGCGTTCCAGTTCCGTCGTGTTCATGGCGTCGCGCGCGAAATGTGCGCAGAGACGGTCCACCGTCGCCTGCCGCTCCTCCGGCGACAACGCCTTTTCCGGGCTGTCCGTCATCTCCTCCTCGCCGTCTGGCCGGCCTGATTCTCACGCAAGGTGGCGGAGCCAGCAAGGCAAAAAAACTTGCAGCGCGGGCGAGTGCACGGCATCATGGCGCACAACAGGTGCTTTCGTGCCCTATCCGTAAACTCTTTGGAAGGAGGTGATCTAGTGTCTGCAGGATGTAGAACCGGGTCTGACTCGGCACGGGCAAGCGATCGCCTCGAGGCAGCGTAACCGGTCTTGAACCGGTGGCGCCCGAGACATGCGCCGACCTGAAAGCTGCGGTGCCTTGCCGGCGTCGCGTCGAGTCAGGTTTCGGTTGAGACAAGAGCCGGCCGTGGGCTTCATGCTTGCGGCCGGCTTCCTTTTCGCCCTGCCCTTCCTCTGAGAATATGTCGTTATTCAGCAAATACACCGGAGCCGGCAACGACTTCGTGATCGTGCGCGGCGAAGAACTGGGGCTCCGGGATGCGGGGGCCCTGGCCGCCGCGCTGTGCCCCCGCGCGACGGGCGTCGGCGTGGACGGGCTGATCACCGTCCGAAGCCTCAGCGAAGAAGTCGTCCGCCTCCGGTTCTTCAACTGCGACGGCTCCGAGTTTTCCACCTGCGGGAACGGTTCGCGCTGCGCGGCGCGCTACGCGCTGGAGCGGGGGCTCGTGCCCCCCGATCACATCCTCGTGACGGACGACGGTGAGATCCTGGCGCGGGTGCGGGAGGACGGCGTGGCCCTGGAATACGCGCTCGAAGCCCGCGTGGAACGCGAGTTGCGCGCGCGCGCCGGAACCGGAAATCCGCAGGAACGTGACGCCTGGCTCGTGCGGATGGGGACCGCGCACCTCGTGGTCCCCGTCCCGTCGGTGGATGTGGAGAATTTCGACGATCTCTGCCGGCCCCTTCGGTGGCGGGAGGATGTCGGCCCGGGAGGGGCGAACGTGCACCTCGTCGCCCGCGACGGAGGAACGGTGGTTATCCGCACCTTCGAACGGGGCGTGGAGGGCGAGACGCTCGCCTGCGGCAGCGGCTGCATGGCGGCGGCGTTCGCGCTCCGTGCCGCGGGCGAGGCGGGGGACCGGGTCGAGTTCATGGTCCGATCCGGGGCCCCGCTGACGGTAGAATTCCTCGAGGCGGGGCGGATCCGCCTCACCGGACCGGCGGTGTTCATCTTCGATGGCGTCTTCCCCGAAGCCACGCGCTGACCCGGAGGCGTCCGCGGTGGCGGTGGCGCTGCTGAAGTGGTTCGACACGCGGCAGCGGGACGACATCGCGTGGCGTGGAGAGCGGGACCCCTACGCGATCCTCGTGGCCGAGGTCATGGCGCAGCAGACGCGGGTGGAGACCGCCGCGCCGTACCATCGGCGGTTCATGGGTCGCTTCCCCGACGTATGGACCCTCGCGGATGCGGAGGAGGACGAGGTCCTCGGTCTCTGGGAGGGTCTGGGGTACTACGCGCGGGCCCGCAACCTGCGCCGGGCGGCGCGGCGCGTGGTTTCGGAATACGGCGGCCGGATCCCGCGGGCGGTGTCGGAGCTGCGGACGCTCCCGGGCGTGGGCCCCTATACGGCGGGCGCCGTTGCCAGCGTGGCGTTCGGGTTGCCGGAACCCGCGGTCGACGGGAACGCGCGCCGAGTTCTGTCGCGCCTGGGCGATCTCGAGACGGCCTCTCCTTCCGACCTCGATCGGGCCGCGCGAGCCCTCCTCGCCACGGTCCCGGAGCGGCCGGGAGATGTCAACCAGGCGCTGATGGACCTCGGGAGCGCGGTCTGTACGCCGCGCCGGCCGAGGTGCGGAGCGTGCCCGCTGTCGAGTCGATGCCTGGCGCTGCGGCGGGGAACGATCGGGGAGCGGCCCCCGAGGAGTAGGCGCGCCCGGTCCCCCGAGCGGGTCGAGGCGGCGGCCGTCGTCCGGCGCGGCAGACGGGTGCTCGTACTGCGGCGGCCGTCGGACGGACTCCTGGGCGGTCTGTGGGATTTTCCCTCCGTCCGGCTGCCCTCTCCGACCCCGCCGGCGCCGGCGCTCACAAGAGTTCTTCGAGAAGGGTTCGGCCTCGACTGCAGCGTGGGTGAGGAGATTCGCGTGCTGCGGCATGCGTTCAGTCACTTCCGCCTGCGGCTCACCGTGCACCAGGCCCGGTGGCGGTCGGGTGAGGTCACGAACCCGCGGCCGCACCGCTGGATCGGCCGCGGGGAATTCGGCGACCTCGCCTTTCCCGCCTATCTCCGACGGCTGGTCGACGAGGAGATCTCCCCGAGGAATGCGAGGTAGGCGCGGATCGTAAGGTCGGCCGCCGCGTGGTGGGAGGCGGGAAGGTCCCCGTAGACCGCGGCCCGGATCCGTTCCGGGGCTCGGGCGCCGGCTTGCAGCGCCCGCCGGACGGACGCCACGCGCTCCAGCCGGTGCGCGCGGCATTCCTCGAGGCGTGCGAGCGCGTCCTCGACGGGTGCGCCGTGTCCGGGGAGCAGACGTTCGGGACGGAGGGCCGCGAGGCGCGCGAGACTCGCCAGGTAGGCCTCCACGGACCCATCCGGGTGGGCGATCATGGTGCTCCCTTCTCCGAGCACGAGATCCCCCGTGAAGAGGGTGCGCGAGGGTTCGAGCAGGTAGCAGAGGTGGTCCGCGGAATGACCGGGCGTCGGGATCGCCCGCAGGCGGAGTCCCTTCCCCGGCGCCATGGCCTCGTCCTCCGCCAGCGCCCGGCCCGTCAACCCCACGAGGTCGAGGGTGGCGGCCGAGGCGCGGAGTTCTCCCCAGCGGCCGGCGGCCGTCGCCGCGGACGCCGCGTGGTCGGAGTGCGCGTGCGTCAGACAGACCGCCGCCACCGGTCTTCCGGCGATCACATCGTCGACACGGCCGAAGTGCGCTTCATCCTGCGGTCCGGGGTCCAGGACGATCAGCGGCCCGGTCCCGATCACGTACGTCTGCGTCCCGGTCAGCGTGAGAGGGCCCGGATTGTCGGCCCGAACCGCCGTGATGCCGGATCCGTGCCGGACGACGTGAACCGGTCCCACGCTCGACGTCACTGGATGTCGTCGTACCCGGGATCTCCCGGAGCGAGCGGCGTCACCCCGTCTTCGCCGACGCCCAGCCTGACGAGTGCCGGTTCCACGGGGACCCCGCTGAGTGCCGCGATGGCGTCCTCGACCGACGGGAAGCCGGCGAGGCGCTCGATCGTTCTCGCGGTCGGGAACATCATGGGCAGCTGACCGGCGGAGAAGCGCCGGAGCGCCGAGGCCGGCGTGGTCCAGATGGCCGCCTCGTGTTCCGGCGTCAGACTCACGCGGCGCGGCCGCTCCTCCAGCGAGAGGAGGAAGAAACGGGTGTCGAACCGCAGCGCCGCACCGCGCGGCGTGATCCAGCGCGCGAAGTACACGATGCGTGTGGACGAGAAGTCGAGTTCGAGACGCTCCGCCACTCGCGAGAAGCGGACCCGCTCCGAGAGCAACGCCCGCCGAGCCTCGACCAGCGCCTCCGGTCCGCTGCCGCGCACCGGCGCCGGCATGATTGCCGTCTCCTCGAACAGTTCACGCAGCGCCGCCACGCACGCCGCGGCTTCGCCCGTGCCCGGAAGTCGGTCCGCCCACGTCGCGCAGGCGTCATCCTCGTCGATCGCACCGCCCGGAAAGGCCCACGCCCCGGCTCCGAACCTGGCGTCGGCGGGGCGCTGAAGCAGGAGGAACTCCAGCCCGGACGTCGCCGGCGTGGCGACGACAACGGTGGCGGCGGGCCGTGGACTCGCAGCGGCCGACCCGGGATTCATGCGTTCCGAAGGGGCGCTCAAACTCCGCTTGCCACGCGGGCGATGACCAGCACGACCCCCAGCAGCACGAAGGCGACCGGGAGGGTGGTCGCCAACAGCCACGCCGCAATGGCTCTTCCGGTCGTGGTCCTGTGTGCCTCTCGCAGACCGATCACTGTCAGCACGGCTCCCCAGATCCAGGCCACCAATCCGCCGACGAACGGGATGATGGCGAAGACGGCGGGCCCGCACGCGTAACAGACTGTGCGGACGGTGGCCGTGAGGCTTCGACGCCCGGGGACCAGCAGGAGTACGAACAGATGGAGGAGCAGGCTCGTAATGACGAGGGACAGCACGGCCCAGAACGGGGTGAGGAAGAAATCCGCGAGCCGGCCGGCGGAGCCGACCGCGTCCGCCGCGTCCGGCAGCGCGACGTTCATGATCCCGGCGAGCGTCTCCACGAAACCTGGCTGCGCCGTCGGCAGCAACGCGCCCCAGGTCAGCGAGAGCCCCGCCGAGAGGATGCTGATCAGGAGGTAGTAGAGGATCGGGCGCACCGCTGCGCGATCGAAGGGCCCACCGGCAAAAAACGCTCCCGGTTCCAACACGCTCCGGCGCCACGTTTCGATCACGTTTCCCGGGAAGGGTACCGCCGGATCCTCCCACGCGGGCAGGTTGACGTCTTCTGCGCCCTCGTGCTCGCGCCACTCGCTCGTCGTCATTGTGTCCCGCGACTCAGTCGAGGATGCGCAGCGGCATGACGAGGCAGAGGTAATCGGGTTCGCCGCTCGCGGGAGAGAAGGTCGCCGCCCGTTCCGGCGCCTTGAACGTCATTCGAACGTCTTCCTCCGGCATGTGCCGCAGCACCTCGAGGAGGTACGTCGCATTGAAGCCGATCTGAATGTCTTCGCCCTCGTAATCCAGCGACAGCGCGTCCTCCGCCTCTCCGAGATCCGGCGTCTGAACCTTGAACCCGAGGTCGCCGGACCGGAAGGAGAGGCGTACGCGCCTCGTCGAGTCATCCGCCATCACCGCGACGCGCCGCACTGCTGTCTCGAGGCCCGCCCGGTTCACGGTCGCGACCTTGTCGTTGTCCTTCGGAATGACCTGCTCGTAGTTCGGATACGGTCCCTCGATCAGCGACGTGAAGACCTCCCGGTCGGCGGACCGGAACGCCAGGTGGTTCTCGGAACGCGCGATCTGAAGCACCGTGTCCGCGGGGTACAGCTTCTGCACCTGGCTCAGCGCTTTCGGAGGAATGATGAGGTCTGCGTCGGCGGGCGAGCCGGTGACGTCCAGTTCGCGCGACATCTTCGCGAGGCGGTGGCCGTTCGTGGCAACCATGACGGTTCCCGCCTCACGCAACTGCCACAGGATCCCGTTCAGGATCGGCCGGCTGTCCTCGGTGGAAACGGCGAAACTCGTCCGCTCGATCAGCGTCTGCAGCTCGCCGGCGGACATCTCCCAACCCCCGGCGAAGTCGATTTCCGGGAAGTCCGGGAACTCGTCGGGCGCCTGCCCGTAAAGCCGGAACTTGCTCCGGCCACACTCGATGTCCACTCCGGCAGAGGCTCCGTCGTCACTTCCGTCCGCCGTGGTGAACCTTACCGGCGCATCGTCGAGCACGCGGGAGATCTCGAGGAGCTGTCTCGCGGGCAGCGCGACGACGCCCGCCTCGGAGACCTCTGCGGGCACGGACAACGAGACGAAGATCGACATGTCCGTACCGCTCAGCCGCACCGCATCGTCCTCCGCATGGATCAGGATGTTCGAGAGAACCGGGAGCGCAGCTCGGGTCGGGACGGCGGCGGCACTTGCCGCCAGACCCTCCTGGAGTGCCTCTCGGGTGATCGAGAATCTCATTTCAGCTCCGGCAGTATCGGTTCGGGTTTTCCACCGTGGGTTCTACGGTTGCGTATGATATATGTATCAACGGAGTAGTAGTAGAGCCTGTCGAAGTGTCGAAAATTCGGCGTTCCCCATGTTTCTCGCGGCTTGGGAGAGGTGCGTCCGCTGTCGACACGCCGACACGGTTGTCGAAGCTCCGGCGAAACGTCGGTGCCGCCGCGGAGACGATGCGCCCGATGGTGTGCGTATCGTGTGCGTGACGCGCAGGTCTTCGTCCGATTTTGCACACGGCCGTGGACGGACGGGACATCAGGTTCGGAACAGCTCTTGCTGCAGCTGGCCGACGCGGCCGCGAAGCGAGGCATCGGACGCCATGTCCGCCTCGACCTTGTTGACGGAGTGAATGACGGTGGAGTGATTCCTGCCGCCGAAGAGGTGGCCGATATCGGAATAGGGCAGGTCGAGATGCGTCTTGATGAGGTACATCGCGACCTGCCGGGGAACGGTTACGGTCCGGTTCCGCCGCTTCGAGATGAGCGCCTCGACGGAGACGCCCCAGGAAGCGGCGATGCGGGCGCGGACTTCTTCCGCGGATACTTCGATCACCTGCTCATCGGCCTCACTGCCCTCGGGCCCCAGCGCGTCGCGCGCCATGTCGAGTGAAATCTCGCGTCGCGTGAGAGAGCTGAAGGCGAGGAGCTTGATCAGGGCCCCCTCGAGCTGGCGGACGGAGGTACGCCGACTCCGTGCGACGTACTCGATGACGTCGTCGTCGATTTCAATCCCGTCCTCGTCGGCCTTCTTCCGCAGGATCGCGGAACGCGTCTCCAGGTCGGGGGGCTGGATGTCGGTGACGAGACCCCACTCGAACCGGGAGACGAGGCGTTCCTGGAGCCCGGGGATGTCCTGCGGCGGCCGGTCGCTCGTGATGACGATCTGTTTCTTGGCGTCGTAGAGCGCGTTGAAGGTGTGGAAAAACTCTTCCTGCGTCCCTTCCTTGTTGGCGATGAAGTGCACGTCGTCGATGAGCAGGACGTCGATCCGGCGGTACCGCTCGCGAAAGAGCGCGGTCTGCCCGGTCCGGATCGCATCGATCATCTCGTTCGTGAATTGCTCGGACGGGACGTAGGCGACCTGGCAGTCCGGGAGGCGGTCGAGAATCGTGTTGCCGATCGCATGCATCAGGTGTGTCTTGCCGAGACCGGTGCCACCCCAGATGAAGAGCGGGTTGTAGGTCGTGGCCGGTGCGGCGGCGACGCGATCCGACGCCGCCGCGGCGAGTTCGTTGCTGCCACCAATGACGAATCGTGCGAAGGTGTAGCGTTCGTTCAGCGCCGCCGCCGCGGGAAGGCCTCCGCGATTCGGCGTCTGCGAAGCCAGTGCGTGACCGGGGTCGCCGGGGTAGGGTTCCGCGATCTCCGGGAAGTCGAGACGCTCCTCGGCTCCCTTGTGCTCGAAGCGGAGTCGAAGCCTCGCGCCGAGTTCACGTTCGGAGATGTCACGAAGAAGCGTCCCGTACTTATCCTCGACCCATTCGACCGCGAACCTGGTAGGCGCGGAGACGACGAGCGTGTCGTCGGAAAGCGAGACGGCCTCGGTCGATCCGAGCCAGGTGCGATAGGTCTGCTCCGGGAGCACGAGCTTCGCCGACGCGCGAATCTTGATCCAGGCCTCGTGTGCAGTCAGCTCCATCCGTGACGCGCTGGCATGAGAAGAAGACGGTGGGATAGGGGTTCTGATCTTAGGCGAATCCGCCGGCGAGTGTCAACGAACGGACACGCCTCGCGGGGTGGCGCACGGATGGCGGACGGCAGCGGGCGCCGGAGTCGGCGCCGGGCGCGCCGAATTGACACTATCCCGCGCCAGGTCTAGACTTCCGGGCTGGCCTCGAAGACCTGAAGAAGATGACCGGAAAGCCTCGGGTGATGTGACATGGGGAAGCCCACATACAGCAAGCCGACCAACAGGAAGCGCGTTCGGGATCATGGGTTCCGGGCGCGCATGAAGACGAAGGCGGGCCGCCGCACGCTGTCGCGCCGCCGAAGGAAGGGTCGACGTCGGCTCACCGTCAGTGACGCGTTCCGTCGCAAGCGACGAAGCCGCTAGCGGGCGTCGGCCCAAAGGCTATCGACGGCCTCGCGCGGCTCGGCTGCGCACAGCACGGGAGATTCGCCGAACCATCCGTGCGGGCCGCTCCAGCCGTGGCCGCATCGTGGACGTCTTCTTCGCTCCGTCGACCGCCGGCCGCTCCAGGATCGGGGTTGTGACGCCTCGCCACGGCCGCGGCGCGGTCGCGCGAAACCTCGTACGGCGGCGCCTGACCGAGATCGCCCGCCTTCACGTATTGCCCGCCCTTGAAACCCGCCGGCTCGATCTGGATCTGGTCGTGAGAGCGAAACCGGCCGCCTACGACGCCTCGTACGAGAGGCTTCGGACGACGTTGATGGATTCGCTGGAGACGGTATGCGCCGGGTGATCATCGGAGCGATTCGCGGCTACCAGCTGGTGGTCTCTCCCTGGCTGCCGGCCTCCTGCAGGTACGAGCCGAGCTGTTCGGAATACGCGTTGACCGCGGTGCGGCGATTCGGCGCGGTCCGAGGCGTCTGGCTGTGCGTTCGGCGCCTTCTTCGGTGTCACCCCCTCGGGTCGTGCGGCTACGACCCGGTTCCCGCCCGGGAGCGCTGATGGAACGCCGTCTGCTTCTCGCCATCGCGCTGATGGTCGGCGTGATGATCCTCTCGAACGTGTTCTTCCCGCCGACCGAAAGGCCGCTGGAACCGGTGTCGCCCGACAGCGTGGAGACGCAGGAAACCACGACGGCGGCGGACGAGCTGGACCGGCTCTCCGCCGAGGAGAGAGCGGCCCGGGAGGTGGCGGCGGTTCTGGCCGAAGCGGAGGAGACGCCGGCGGTTGCGGAGGAGGTGGAGGAGACCGCGGCCACAGCCGGGGAAGGCTCGATCGTCACGGTTCGGTCGGAGCTGTACGAGTACCGGTTCGACACGCGGGGCGCACGCCTCGTGGGCGCGACGATGCTCGCGCACGAGAACTTCGCCGAGGGTGGACACGGCGGTCGCAACGTCGAGTTGGTGCGGCCGGACGACTCGATCCTGGCGTACGCGCTGACGCTTCGTGGCGATACGGTATCCCTCGGCTCGATTGCGTTCACCGCGTCGACGCCCACGCTCGAGGTGAGAGATGGGCCCGCGGAGCTGCGTTTCGAGGCCGCGATCGGCGAGGTCACCTTCGATGTCTCCTACCGCTTCCAGCCGGACGACTACCGGATCGAGGTGAGCGGCGGGCTCCGCGGACTGGGAGATGTGGGACACGTCGTCCTCGTGAGTCTCGGCCGCGGGATCGAACGAAACGAAGCCGTGCCGCGGGAGGACAGGGCCGCGATGGCGCTCGTCACCCGGAGCCGCTCCGGACAGATCGCGGCGGAGCGACTGGACCGCGTGGACATCGACGAGACAAGACCGGCCTCCGGCGCTCCTTTCAGCTGGGTTGCATCCAAGTCGAAGTACTGGCTCGCCGCCGTTGTGGCGCCGCCGGAGGGGCCGGGCATCGGAGGGGTGATGCTGCGCGGTGTGCTCGAGGAGGACGCTGCGGAAATGCAGGCCGCGCTGCCCGTACCCGCGGGCACCCCCGGGTTCGAGTACGCGGCGTACGTCGGACCACAGGACTTCTCGCGCCTGCAGGCCATGGGGCAGGAACTCCACAACGTGAACCCCGTCGGCTGGCGGTGGCTCCGGTGGTTCACGCGGCCCTTCGGGAACCTGATCGTCGCGATCCTGATCTGGATGCACGAGTCGTTCACCCTGGCGTACGGCTGGGTCTTGATCCTGTTCGGGGTCGGGTCGCGGATCGTGCTGTCACCGCTCTTCCACATCTCGGGACGCGCGCAGATGAAGCAGATGGCGCTGCAGCCGGAGATCGAGAAGCTGAAGCAGCGTTACAAGGACGACCCGCAGCGCCTGCAGCAGGAGCACATGAAGCTCTTCCGGGAACACGGGGTCAACCCGCTGGGCGGCTGTCTGCCCATGTTCCTGCCTCTCCCGATCCTGATCACGCTGTTCTTCGTGTTCCAGAACACGATCGAGTTCCGCGGCGTGCCGTTCCTGTGGCTGCCGGACCTGTCGCTGAGAGATCCGCTCTTCATCGTCCCCGTCCTGATGGGCGGTTCAATGCTCGGACTGAACTGGATCACGCAGCGAGGCATCCAGACGAACGCGCAGATGAAGATGATCTCCTACGTGCTGCCCGTCGTCTTCACCTTCTTCTTTGCGAACTTCGCGGCCGGGCTGAACCTGTACTACACCGCCTCGAACATCATGTCGCTGCCGCAGCAGATGTACCTCTCCCGGGCACGAAGGAAGGCACAGCCGCCGGCCTCCCGGAAGAAAGAGTAGCGTCGGGACACGCGAGAGGGGCGTCGGCGCCGCCTCGGTCACCGCACGTGGGAGATGGAAAGCCCGACCAGGCGCTCGGATTGCCGGAGGAACTGCTCCGCGCGGGAAGGACCGAAGCCCAGGAGCAATCCGACCCGCGTCCCCCGAGCCAGCGCAGCCCCGAGTTCCGCCGCAACGGCAGGCTTCCAGTCGAGTTCCGCCCAGCCGAAGTAGTCGACCGAGGCATGGAACCGCGCCCGCCCGCCCGGCGCGGACTCCCAGGCGGCGCCCGCCCGCAGCGAAAGAGGCTCGAAGTCCGGCGTGGCGCGCAGCAGCACGCCCGGGCCTCCGTAGACGGTGAGGCCCGACGCCGGAGATCCCTGGAGCATGAGTTCCATTCCCTCGCGGCTCGTGCTGATGGGACGGATGCCGGTGTCCAGGAGAAATTCGTCCCCGAGATGCGAACTCACGTGATAGAGTTCGGCCCGAGCCGCGACCTCGCCGAAACGCGCGCGGAGGAGGACGCCGATCCGGTAGTGCACTTCGATGAGGGCCTGATCCGGACCTTCGAGGTCGAAGCGGGAGAACGCCCCTCCGTGAATGGCTCCTGCGACTTCGACCTCCCCGTCCGGATCGCGCCGGATCCAGAACCCGAAGCGGTCGCCGATGTCCGCGAGGGCAATGCCGTCACGGAGGGAGTCGCGCGTCGCGCTCAGCAGCGCAAGACGATGTACGGGCTCGAGGGGGGAGCTTGAGGGCGTGCGGAAAGGATGGCCGTTCGGGTCCCGGATTCCGGGTTCGGGGCTGCTCCTCGCCTGGGCGGCGAGGGGACCAGCCGCAACGAAGGGTGCCGCCATGAGGAAGCAGACCACGAGGGCGCGCACGTCGACAGTCCGGGCACGCACCGCCCGGAAGCGGCCCGGCAGGCCGTGGCCGGCCGGGCCGCCGGCCGAGATGCGCTGGAGCTTCAGGCGGCTGCCTGACACCTCGGGCAGAGCACGGTCTTCCGGCCGGTCACGCGGAGGGACGTCAACGCATGTCGGCATCGCGGACAGGGGCCGCCTGACGAGCGTGAGTTGATCAGCCACCCCGGATCGGAATGCGCGGCGCTCCAGTGAAGCGTGGCCCGCCTCAGGACCCGCTTCAGGTAACGGTGAAGCCGGTCGAGCTGCTCGGGCTCCAGTTGGCCGACGCGACGGTCCGGGCGTACGCCGGCCTGGAAGCAGATCTCATCGGCATAGTCGTTGCCGATCCCCGCGATCGCTTTCTGGTTCAGGAGAAAACCCTTGATGGAGGAGCGGGCATTCCCCTCCGCAAGCGCTTCGAAGCGCGCCAGCGTCAGGTCGTCGCTCAGCGGGTCGACCCCCAGACTCTGGAGCGATCCCTTCTCGTTGAACTCGCTTCCGGCCACGGCCTGGACCGTCCCCTGGGATCCGGACGACGAGAAACGGAGTTCCCGGCCGGCCGCGAACTGGAACCGGATCCGCGTCCGGTCGGTCGGAGGCGCGGTCTGGGACTCGAGGCGCAGGAGACCGTCATCGCCCATGTCGAACATGAGGCTGTAGTCGGAACGGAAGCGGAGAACGACGTAGCGACCGTGGCGTTCAACGGAATCCACTGCGTGGTTCTCAAGGTGATTCTCGACGATGTCGCGCTCGATTGATGCGACATCCGGGTCGTCGATCCGGATGATGGAGATCGTTTTGCCGGTCGTGTAACCGGCAATGCGCTCGATCATTCGCTCAACATCGGGAAGCTCTATCATTGCATCACGGCTCCGGTGGGCAAGACTGGGTGCACGTGGACGTACACCCGTACGAAGGAAAGGTGCCCCGTGCTTCATGGGGACGTGGCGGGACAAGAATCGCCACCCGGTCTCAACGCCGCGTCAAGCCGTAGGGAGGCCACGGGGGGGCTGTGTGTCGGCAATGACCGTAATACTATGTGTGATAATGAGTTACGGTGTATCCGGCAGGGTGTCGGTTAGCCGGCCGCTCCAAACCAGGCGGCTATTCTCTCCTGAACGGCCGCCGCCGCCCGTGCGGGATCCGGAGCGTTTCGGATAGGTCGTCCCATCACGATGTAATCCGCCCCGGCTTCGAACGCCGTCTCCACATCGACGGTCCGTTTCTGGTCATCGGTCCCGGCATCCGTCGCCGCGCGGATGCCGGGGACGACGACGCGAAACCGTTGAGACACCGCGGAGCGAATTCGAGCGGCCTCGTGACCGGAGCTGATGACGCCGGCGCACCCGATGCTCTCCGCCCGACGGGCTCGCGACAGGACGACAGCTCCGATGTCGGCGTCAAAGCCGAGGTCGTCCATGTCGGCCCGGTCGAGACTCGTGAGAACGGTGACCGCGAGGATGCCGAGGTCCCCCGCAGCCGCGTCGCACGCCGCACGGAGGATCGCATCGTTGCCGTGTACCGTGACGAAATCGACGTCCCGGGTCCGGAGTTGGCGGACGGCGGAGCGAACGGTCTGTGGAACGTCGAAGAGTTTGAGGTCGGCAAAGACCTTCTTGTCCCTCGAGCGAAGCCAGTCGGCGAGCTCGAAGTAGCCGCCCGACAGGAAGAGCTCCAGGCCGATCTTGTAGAAGGAAACGGCATCGGCCAGCGAGTCGACGATCTCTCGCGCCTCTGAAGCGGTCGGTACATCCAGCGCGAGGATCAGTCGGTCGGTCGCGGGGATCGTTGTGGAGATATCGGCCTCCCGAAAACGGGTGGATCGGAGCTGAACTGCGGCGAGTGGAGGACGAAGCTCTTTCCCGGCGTACCCACCTGCAAGGGGCGCGTCGACGGCGAGCGATGGTTTCACGTGAAACATCTCGTTCCTTCGCCGGGAGCCGCATTGGCCTGTCGTCACGACCTCCCTCGCATGTTTCACGTGAAACGGGTCCACCGGTTTTTGCGGCAGTACACCAGGTTCGCCCGGGTCACGAGAGCGGCGTATATTGGACCACCTCACGTGAGATGACGCTCCGCTGCGCGAAGACCCTTTTGTCGCGCTCGGGCGTCATGACATTATTTCGTTACGAGTCATACGCTTACAGTGCGTGTCGGTTCACGTCGCCAGGTGCGGCGATCAGCGAGGGGCGGATCGATTTGGGCCGGGTGATCGCGATTGCAAATCAGAAGGGCGGGGTCGGCAAGACCACCACGGCGATCAACCTCGGTGCCTCGCTGGCGATCGCGGAGCGCAACACGCTCGTCATCGATTGCGACCCGCAGGGCAACGCGACATCCGGGTTCGGACTGCGCAAGGATGGAGACGTCCCCAGCGTCTACGACTGTCTCGTAAACGGACAACCGCTTCAGGCCGCCGTGCGGCCGGAAGTCCACTTCCCCTGTCTGTCCGTGGTGTCCGCGAGCCGAGACCTGACCGGTGCGGAGGTGGAACTGATCGATCGGTCGGACCGCCAGCGCATCCTCGGCCGGAAGATCGAGGCGCTGCAGGATGACTTCGAGTACATCCTGATCGACTCACCGCCGTCCCTCGGGCTCCTCACGCTGAACGCACTGGCCGCGGCGAACGCCGTGCTCATCCCGATTCAGTGTGAGTTCTATGCGTTGGAGGGGCTGAGCCAGCTCCTGAACACCGTGCGGCTGGTGCAACGCAGCATCAACCCGGAACTCGAGATCGAGGGGGTGCTGTTGACGATGTACGATTCACGCCTCAACCTGGCCAAACAGGTGGCCGCCGAGGCGCGTGAGTACTTCGGAGGCAAGGTCTTCGACACCATGATCCCGAGGAACATCCGACTGGCCGAGGCCCCCAGCTTCGGAGAACCGATCGCCCTGTACGATGTCCTGTCGAGCGGAGCCCGCGGATACCTGAGCCTGGCCCGGGAACTGATTGATCGGCACAGGAGTCCGTAGGCGTGCCCCGGAGCGACCGCCGTCTCGGGAAGGGGCTTGGGGCCCTGCTGAGCGAAAACCTCGGAACGGAAGGGGTTTCGGCGGAAGCGGAGATTCCGGTCGAAGCCATCCAGGCGAACCCGTTTCAGCCACGTGGCGACTTCGATCCGGACCGCCTCGCGGAACTCGCGGCCTCCATCCGCGAGAACGGCCTGCTGCAACCTGTCGTCGTCAGACCCGTAGGGGAGACGTTCGAGATCGTCGTGGGCGAGCGACGATTCCGGGCGATTCAGAGTCTTGGATGGACATCGGTTCCGGCGCTGGTTCGGGAGCTGGACGACGAACAGATGCTGGTCGTGGCTCTCGTCGAAAATCTCCAACGCCATGACCTGTCAGCACTTGAAGAAGCTCGAGGGTATCGTCGACTTATGGAGGACTTCGATCTGACGCAGGAAGAAGTGGGGCGGCATGTGGGGCGGGACAGGTCAACCGTGGCAAACGCTCTGCGACTGCTCGCCCTGCCGGAAGCGGTGCTGGGTCTGCTCGCGAAAGGGAAACTGTCCGCGGGTCACGGCCGGGCCCTCCTGACGTTGTCCACACCTGAAGAGCAAACCCGCGCCGCTCTGGAAGCGGTGGAGGGGGGGTGGTCCGTGCGGGAGACGGAACGTCGCGTCCGCCGAGGCCGCCCGGCGCAACGCCGGGGGCGGAAGACCAGGCGGAGAAAGCCGACAGGGTCGGGCGACCCCATTGTGAGACGGGCCGAACTCGGGCTTGAGCGAGGGTTCGGAACCCAGGTGCGGATCCGGACGCGGTCGGATGGAGCGGGCGAGGTCGTCGTGCGTTTCCACGACACGGATGATTTTCTTCGGCTCCTGGCCTTGATGGGTGGCGACGAACTCGCGGCGGAGCTTCGCGAATGACGGCCCTCCGGCAATGGACGGTGCAGCTGGTCCGACGGGACGGGCGGCACGTACGATCCCTGCCACTTGGTCGTCCGCGGGTGCTTCTTTCGGTGGCGGGCACGATCGTCGGCCTGTGCGGCCTGGGGTTTCTGGGGGGCTTCCTGACGGCTTCCCGGGTCGAGTCCAATCGCATACTCGAGCTGGAAGCGGAACTCGCGACGCTCGAGAGCGAGCGCGAACGGATGAGCCAGTTGGCGGGCCGACTGAACGAACTCGAGCAGGAGTTCGGTCTTCTGCAGGATGCAGTGACCGCGGGACGGCCGGCCGAGTCCCTGCCGGTGAACGTCGTCCCGAGGGGAGACATGGAGGTTCGGGCACGGACCTCGGCAGAGACGGCGACGCCGGCCTGGCCCCTGACGCAGCGTGGCTTCGTCACCCGTCACTTCGGCTCACGGCCGGACTATTCGCGAGACGGGCATACCGGGTTGGACATCGCGGTACCGACGGGGTCGTACGTCCGGGCCATCCAGGCGGGACGGGTCGAGGAGGCGGGGGAAGACCCGATCTACGGAAAATTCCTGCGGATTGCGCACGCCGATGGGCTAACGTCATTGTATGGCCACAACGCCTGGCTGTTCGCCGCGGCCGGCGACGCGGTGGAGCGACTCGAGGTCATCGCCCTCACAGGGAACACGGGAAGATCCTCGGCTCCCCACCTCCACCTGGAACTCGCCCGGAACGGCGCACTATTGGACCCTCTGTCGCTGGTGGCGGACCTCAGCGGTCGGGACAACACCGCGGCCCCGGCGGAGAGACAACCGGAGTAAGGATAGGAGCAAATGGCTAGAGATTCTCGACATGGCGGACCCACCCGCGAGCTGAGCGACGTCGTTTCGGTCGTCGCGCCCGGAATGACGATCCTCGGGGATGTGATGTGCGATGGGACGGTCCGGGTCGAAGGCAAGGTTGAAGGCTCGATCAAGGCAACGAAATCCGTTGTCGTCGGCAAGGACGGTCGCATTACGGGCGATATCGAGACACAGGATGTCGTCGTGGCCGGTACCGTCATAGGGACCGTCGCGGGAGCCAGCCGCGTGGAGTTGCAGGAAACCTGCAAGATCGAGGGCGATATTCGGAGCCGCCGGGTGAAACTCGAGGAGGGTGGCCAGATCGAGGGTCGTCTGCACATGACGGCAAAGGCCGCGGACGAAAAGCCGACCGGCTCCCCGCACAAGGGTGCGTCCCCGTCGATCCAGCCGCCGAAGCCTCAGCGCGCGGCCGGGCGCAACTGAAGAGAGGGTTTCGCCCGCCCGGTCTCCCGACCGCAGCGGTCGCACCGTGCCGGGGCGGGCGATCCGCTTGACGGAATCCCGTAACCGCGGATGAGGGACACCCTCCTCTTCGCCTTCGCGTTCGTGCCCCTGACGCTCGGCGCAGACTGGCTCGTTCGCGGCGCCGCCGGTCTGGCGCAGAGATTCGGCGTCAGCCCGCTCGTCGTCGGCCTGACGGTGGTCGCTTTCGGCACTTCGGCCCCGGAACTGGTCGTAAGCGCGCTTGCGTCCCTGGAGGGCCAGCCGGGCGTAGCCGTCGGCAACGTCATGGGCTCCACGGCCGCGAACGTAGGCCTGATCGTGGGCGTCGGCGCCCTGATTCGGCCGATCCAGGTCCACCGCCGGGTCATCGTGCGCGAGACGCCCCTCGTCATCATCGTACTCTCCCTGGTGATGGTGCTGTCGCTCAACGACGCCGTCGGCCGCCTGGACGGATTCGTGCTCGTATCCGGCTGGGCCCTCTACCTGCTCTTCCTCCTGAAGTGGGAACGAGTGGGCCTGTTCGGGAAGGCGGCTGCCGCTCCCGCTCCTGACGGGCATCGGCCGGATGCCGGGACCGACGCCGGGGAGTCCGCGGCCGCAGCGCCGGGCGTCTGGTGGTCGCTCGTACGGATCGGTCTCGGCCTGCCCTGTCTCGCGTACGGCGCGAAGTGGCTGCTGGAGGGCGCGGAGGGGATCGCCAGGTCGCTCGCCGTCCCGGAAGCGGTGATCGCCGCCACCATGATTGCGGTCGGCACCTCGCTTCCGGAGTTGGCTTCCACGCTCGTGGCCGCCTTCCGGCGAATGGGGGACATCGCGATCGGAAACGTGATCGGCTCGAACGTGTTCAATCTCGGCCTTGTACTCGGCACCGCCGCCCTCGTTCGTCCGCTCGTCCTCCATCCAACCATCGTCGTCGGGTATGTGCTTCCGGCCCTGGCCTTCTCCGTGATCCTCATCCCGCTCGCGCTGCACCGGGGCACGGTGCAGAGGTGGGAGGGCGGGCTGCTCCTGCTGCTCTATATCGCCTACATCGTGCTCGTCTGGCTGTTCAACTGACCGGACCGTCCGCCCATCCCGCTTTGGCTGTCCCATTGCCAAGCGACATGGTAAAGGGTTAGAGTTCGACGTATGGTCGTTTCGGTAAAGATGAGCACCAAGAACCAGATCGTGGTTCCAAAAGCCGCCCGGGAGGCGCTCGGCCTCGCACCCGGGGACCGGCTCGCGGTGTCCGTCGACGGCGAGACCGTGAGGATGGAAAGGCTGCCGCCGGACGACGACGATCGACTAAGGGGCCTGCTTCGGGACGTAGTCGACGCCGGCGGTCTCTGGCCCGAACTCGAGGAAGCCTGATTGGTGGAGGCGGCGAACCCCGCGGGTCTCGAGGAACACCTGACCGCGGCCGAACTCGTTCACGTCGACGCTCGCGTGTTCGCTCTTCACCTGATCGGCAGGAGCCCAACGAGACAAACGGATGTCGTCTTCTCGGGCATTGCGAGCGGCGGCATCAGGGCCCAGACGTCGAGTCTGACTCTGTACCAGATCCTCGCCGAGGTGTATCGGCAGGGAAAGCCGGCGTCGGCGCGCGATGTGGCGCGGAACATGCGCCTCTATCCTCGGCTGGAGATCGTGTCGGCCGGCCCCGAGATCGCCATCCAGGCCGCCGAAGTACGAGCGCAGCTTGGAGGTCGGCCGGAACGGGCCCTGCAGATTGCAACGGCGCTCGTTTCGGGCGCCGAGGTGTATCTCACGTCGGGCTCGGGACTTCGGCGGATTGCCGGCATGCACGTGTTGAACGTCGAAGACTTCGGCTGAGCCCGGTCCCGGCGGCGGTGCCGGGTGTTGCCACGGACTGCTAGCGCCGCCGCACGAGTCTCACGAGCGCCTTCAGCGGGTCGTAGAAGCGGTCGACGACCCGCTCCTTGAGGGGGATGATCGCGTTGTCCGTGATCGTGATGTGCTCGGGGCACACTTCCGTGCAGCACTTCGTGATGTTGCAGTAGCCGAGTCCTCCCGCGTCCCGGAGGAACTCGCTCCGGTCCTCCACATCGATCGGATTGAGGCTGTATCCGGCCGTTCTCACGAGGTAGGTGGGGCCGATGAATTCCTCGTGCTTCCCGTGCGACCGGAGGACGTGGCAGACGTCCTGGCAGAGGAAACACTCGATGCACTTCCTCATTTCCTGCGCCCGGTCGATCTCGTACTGCTGCATGCGCCAGCCGTCGTCCGCATCGCGGGGGCGCGGCTTGAAACGCGGGATGGAGGCGTTGTTTCGGTACGCCTGTGAGACGTCGGTGACGAGGTCCTTGATGACGGGGAAGGCCTTCATGGGCGTGACCGTGATCGGTTCGTCCTCGCCGTAGTCGGAAAGTCGGGTCATGCACGTCAGGCGAGGCCGCCCGTTGACCTCGCAGCTGCAGGATCCGCACTTGCCGGCCTTGCAGTTCCAGCGCACCGCGAGATCCGGCGCGTGTTCCGCCTGGATGCGGTGGATCGCGTCCAGCACGACCATGCCCTGGTCGGTCTCCACCGTGTAGGACTCGAGCCGTCCCTCGTCGTCGGACCCGCGGTAGACCTGGAAAGTTCGTTCCGCCACCTCGCTACACCCCTTCCTCGATGAGCTGCCTCAGTTCGGCCGGCGGCTCCGATACCGGTTCGGCGTCCGTCGCCATCCGTCCATCGGACGATCGGATGACAAGATTGACCCGCCCGAGCGAGGCGTCGGAGTCCGGATAATCGATCCGGGTATGCGCGCCGCGGCTCTCGCGGCGCTCGAGCGCCGAGAGGACGACCGCCTCAGCCACGGTGAGCATCACGCGCAGATCGAGCCAGGTGTGCCAACCCGGGTTGAAGGCTCGCCCCCCGTCGACCGAGCAGTCGTCGAGCGCCCCGTGCAGTCGGTGGACATCCTCGAGGGCGTCTCGCAGCGCCTCCTCCGTGCGGGCGATTCCGACCTTGTCCTGCATGATCTGCTGCAATTCCTCCTGCAGGCCGAAGGGATTCCGCCCACCCTCGCGCGCGAAGGGAGCCGTCGCGCCCGCGACGGCCGCGGACAGTTCGGCTGCCGGGATTTCAGCGAGGGATACGCCTCTCGCCTCTTCCGCGGCAGCGGCGCCGGCGCGCTGACCGAACACGATGAGGTCCGAGAGGGAATTCCCGCCGAGACGATTGCCGCCGTGCAGGCCCGCGGCCACTTCACCGGCAGCGTACAGCCCGGGAACGCGGGTCGCCGCCGTCTCGGGGTCTACCTTCACTCCACCCATCGCGTAGTGCGTCGTCGGCCCGACCTCCATCGCATCGGTCGTGATGTCGACGCCCGCCAGCTCCTTGAACTGGTGATACATGCTCGGGAGCTTGGCCTTGATGTACTCCGGGCTCCGCTTTTCCGAGATATTGAGGAAGACGCCGCCGTGCGGACTCCCGCGTCCGGCCTCGACCTCCGCGACGATCGCCTTCGCCACGACGTCCCGGGTGAGCAGTTCGGGCGGCCGGCGGTTCGCCACGCGATCGCCCTCCACCCACCGGTCGGCCTCCTCCTCGCTCTCCGCGTAGTCCCCCTCGAACATCTCGGGGACGTACCGGAACATGAAGCGCTCGCCGTCCCGGTTCGTGAGAACGCCTCCCTCGCCCCGGACTCCCTCCGTGACGAGCGTGCCGCGCACGCTGGGCGGCCACACCATGCCCGTCGGATGGAATTGAACGAACTCCATGCCCATCAGTTCGGCCCCCGCGTCGTAGGCGAGGGCCACCCCGTCGCCTGTGCACTCCCACGAATTGGAGGTCACCTTCCAGGCCTTCCCCAGCCCCCCCGTGGCGAGGACGACCGTCCGCGCGCGGAAGAGCACGAACTCGCCGGTCGGACGCCAGTACGCGAGGGCACCGGCCACGCGGCCATCCACCACGAGCAGCCGGAACACGGTGCACTCCATGAAGACGTCGGCCCCTTCGTGCACGGCATGATCCTGAAGGGTCCGGATCATCTCCAGCCCCGTCCGGTCGCCGACGTGCGCCAGCCTCCCGTAGGTGTGCCCCCCGAACGGACGCTGGTTCATGCGTCCGTCCTCCGCCCGATCGAAGAGGGCGCCCCAGGCCTCGAGTTCTCTCACGCGATCCGGCGACTCCCTGGCGTGCGCCCGGGCCATGCGCCAGTCGCACAGCCCTTTCCCGCCCCGCATGGTGTCGCGGAAATGGACCTGCCAATTGTCTTCGGGGCGGTTGTTGCCGAGCGCGGCGGCCATCCCGCCTTCGGCCATGACCGTGTGCGCCTTGCCGAGCAGCGACTTGCCGACGAGTCCCACGGATGCGCCGGCCTCGATGGCCGCGATCGCCGCGCGGAGCCCGGCGCCGCCGGCTCCGATCACGAGGACGTCATGCTCGTGGCGTTCTGTAATCTCCATGCAAAAGTCCGCTGTGCCTCAGTTAGTCAGAAGAGTCGAGGGTCTTCGAACACGCCCATGGCGACCAGCCGGATGTACAGATCGGTTGCGCACACGAAGACGAGGCTGAACCAGGCCCAACTCATGTGTCGCCTGTTGAACCAGCTCACGCCCTTCCACGCCTTGTGGCGAGCCTTGCCGCCGAGTGTGCACGAGTAGCAATCGACGTCGCCGCCGATGAGATGCCGAAGCGAGTGACAGCCGAACCAGTACCCCGAGAGCAGCACGAGGTTGATCAGAAGGACGATGGATCCGACTCCGACGCCGAAGCCGTCCTCGAAGAAGAACCCGTGAATCGTGTCGTACGTCAGGAAGAGCCAGATGACGATCGAGGCGTACAGAAAGTAGCGGTGGAGGTTCTGGAGAACCCACGGCAGCCGCGTCTCGCCCACGTACCTGTCGCCGCGGAACTCGCCCACAGCACAGGCGGGCGGGTCGAGGAAATAGGCGCGGTAATACGCCTTCCGGTAGTAGTAGCACGTCCCCCGGAACCCGAGGATCACGCCCATCATCAAGATGGCCGGAGAGAACGGCCACCACTCGATTCCGAACAGGCGGATCTGTTCGGGGCAGCTGGCGGCGATGCACGGCGAGTACAGGGGAGACAGGTACGGGTCGGCGAAGTAGTTCCCGCCCTGAAGGACCGCCCAGGTGGCGTAGCCCCCGAAGAGGCCGAGCCCCACCGCCACGCTCAGCGGTGGCAGCCACCAGCGATCGCTGCGGATCGTCTTGCCGAAACCGCGATCTCGAACCGCGACCGAGCTTTCCATGGTTTTTCGTCGACTCTTCGTGGGGTGGGGCGGGACCTTGGAGGACGCGGCCACCCTACCGGGCCGTCAGGAGGACTGTCAAGCGGAGTCGTCCGGGAACCCTTCGAGGTATTCCTGGACCCGATTCAGGAAGAACGCCGCCATGGCGCCGTCGACCACGCGATGATCATAGGAAAGACCGAAGTAGGCCCGGTTGCGGATCGCGATCACGTCATTACCGAGTCCGTCCTGAACGACGACCGGACGCTTCTCGATCACGCCCGTTCCGAGGATGGCGACCTGAGGCTGGTTGATGATCGGGGTCCCGAACAGGTTTCCGAAGACCCCCACATTCGTAATCGTGAACGTCCCGCCCTGGATGTCGTCGAAGTCCAGCGCCTTGTTGCGGGCCTTCTCGGCGAGTTCGTTGGAGCGCTGCGCGAGTCCCAGCAGGCTGAGCTGGTCCGCGTCCCTGAGCACGGGCACGATCAGTTCGCGGCCGTCGTTGATCGCCACCGCGATCCCGAGATTGATGTTGCCGTGATACACGATTCGCGATCCGTCCACGGACGAGTTGAGGATCGGGTATTCGCCCAGGGCCTCGATCACGGCTCGGTAGATGAAGGGGCCGTACGTGAGCTTCACGCCCTGATCCGCGAAACGCGGCTTGAGCGCGCGCCGAAGTTGAACGATCCGTTCGAAGTCCACCTCGGTGACCGACGTCACGTGCGCGGAAACGCGCTTGGACATGAGCATGTGTTCCATCGTCCGCAGGCGAACTCTGCTCATCTCCTCGACCCGGTCGCGCTCGCGAATCGGCACGGAACCGAGCCGGACATCCAGCGTGGCTCCGTGGATCGGGATCCGAAGCGTGCCGGGTACCGCACGTTCCGGGGCCGGCGTGTCGGGCGGCGTCGGCTCCGACGCCTTCACGTCGGAGGCGGGAATCGGCGCCGGGACCGCAGCGGGTGCCGCCGCGGGGGCGGGCGCCGCCTCCGGCCCTCCGGCCGAGATGAACGCCAGAATGTCGTCCCGGGTCACGCGACCGGAAGCCCCCGTCCCGGGCACCTGGTGGATGTCGACGCCGTGCTCCGCGGCGATCTTCCGTACCAGCGGCGTCGATCGCGTCCGTAGCCGCTCATCCCGACTGGCGGGTGGAGCCGCGGTCCCCGGCGCCGGGGATACGGGCGTGGTGTCGGCGGGCGGTGCCGCGGAAACGGCCACGGCCGCGGTTGATGTCACGGGCTCTGCGGCGGGCGCCTCCGCCGCCGGGTCCGACGACGGCTCCGCCACGGGCGCCGACGGTGCCGGGGCGGTCGCGGCCGTGGCGTCCGTCTCGATGCGCGCGACCACCGTGTCGATCTCGACCGTCTCCCCGCTCTGAACGAGAACTTCAGCCAGCACCCCCGCCGCGGGGGACGGAATGTCCGCGTCGACCTTGTCCGTGGATATCTCGAACAGGTCTTCGTCGCGCTCCACCGCAT
Organism: Gemmatimonadota bacterium; assembly: GCA_022825725.1. GTDB lineage: Bacteria > Gemmatimonadota > Gemmatimonadetes > Palauibacterales > Palauibacteraceae > Palauibacter. The sequence continues at coordinate 19,991 of JAJDWE010000033.1, read as the reverse complement.
CCCCGACATTCTTGAGCCAGCGCGTCAACGTTCCCTCCGCGATGGACTCCCCCATCTGCGGCATGATGACATCCACTTTGGACATGGTGTTCTTCCCCGGCGTAAAGCCGCGTGGTTCAGTAACTCAGTTGCAGGCGGGCCATCGAGATGACGTCCGCCACCTGGGGTAGATGAGCGTCCTCCAGCTCGGCCGCGTAGGGCACCGGCGTGTCGAGCGCCGCGACCCGTCGGATCGGCGCGTCGAGCCACTCGAACGCCTGCTCGCAAACCAACGCGGCGACCTCGCCGCCGAAGCCGCCGAACCGCGGCGCTTCGTGCAGGAGGAGCAGTCTCCCCGTCTTCTTCACACTCTCGAGGATCGCCGCGCTGTCGAGCGGTTGCAGCGTCCTCAGGTCAAGGATCTCGATCTCCGCGCCATCCTCGGCCGCCAGCTCCTCCGCCGCCGCCTGCGCCGTGTGGACCATGGCGCCATACGTGACCAGCGTCAGATCCGTTCCTCCGCGGTGCGTTCGCGCCTTCCCCAGCGGAGTCAGGAACTCCTCGCCCTCCTCGAGTTCCTCACGGAGTCTTCGGTACAGGTACTTGTGCTCGAAGAAGAGCACCGGGTCCGGATCCCGAATCGCCGCCTTGAGCAGGCCTTTCGCATCTCTCACGGTGGCCGGGGCCACCAGCTTGAGGCCTGGCACGTTGGCGAAGTACGACTCGACGTTCTGCGAGTGAAAGGGCCCCGCCCGCACGCCCGCGCCGCAGGGTCCCCGAATCACCAGCCCGGCCCCCACCCCTGTCCGGTAGCGGACCTTGGCGGCGAAGTTGACGATCACGTTGAACGCCGGCGCGATGAAGTCGATGAACTGCATCTCGCACACCGGCTTCAGGCCCATCTGCGCCGCCCCGATCGCCGCGCCCACGATCCCCGCTTCGCTGATCGGAGTGTCGATGACGCGATCTTCTCCGAATTCCTCGAGCAGCCCCTCGGTAATCTTGAAGGCGCCGCCGTAGGCGCCGATGTCCTCGCCCATGACAAAGACATCGGCGTCCGCCCGCATTTCCTCGCGGATTGCCTGTCGAATCGCCTCAAGATACGTAGCCACGGCGCGAAGAATAACCGCGGGCCGTCCGCCTCAGCAACGTCTCCGGTTGCGTGCTTTACTCATCAGTAAAGGGCGCTTCGGTGACGTGCAGTGCGACGCCGGGGTGGTCCCTCGACTCCAGCACGGCGCCGGGGGGGATCTCCCGCCGGACGTATCCCAGGCCGATAGGTCCGAAACGTGGAGAACGAACCGCGGAGGTGACGAGGCCGACGGGCCTGGCGCGATCGGCGCCGGTCGGCGTCCGAAGGGTGGCTCCCACGAGGTCGCGTGCCTGATGGAGGGTGTCGGCGGCCCAGCGGAGCCCTCGCAGGTGACGGTTCACATGGCCGCGGTAGTGGATGCGGGCGACGACCTCCTGGCCCGTGAAGCACCCCTTGGCAAAGCTGATCGCCCGGTCATCCTGGCCCGCCTCCTGAGCCAGGCGGTCGGCGCCCAGCTCCGACCCGAACACCGGCAATCCCTGCTCCAACCGGAGGATCTCCCAGTCTCCCCGGACGGCGGCGGCTCCCCCCGCCCGCGTGACGGCATCCTCCAGCTGTCTCGAGAGCGGTTCCGCGTCACCTGCTTCGCCGCCGTGATCGACATACAGGTCGAACCCGGCTCCCTCGATCTCCTCCCGGCGAACCGCGAGGGCTGCAGCGCCCCCGAGATGTACGGTCGTCGCTTCGAGAGGGGCCAATTCGTCGGGCTGCCGGGCAAACGACGCTCCTGCGGCCACCTCCCAGCGTCCAAGCGCCTCGGCCGCTCGCGGTCCGATGAGCGCGTGCACGGCAACATCCGTCGCGTGGTGCCCTGCAAGCATCGGCGGCACGTACTTCCGGAGGTGATCCATGAGATGCGGCAGGGCATCGCTCGGAGTATCGAGCCACAGCGTTTCCGCTCCCCCGTCTCCGGCGTCCCGCTCGAAACCCGCCACGGGCAGCACCCGCAGATCGACGACGACGCGGCCGCGGCGGTCCAGGAGGAAGGAATAGACGCCCCGCCCCGACGGGACGTGCTTCACATCGTTCGAGGCGAGGCCGTTCACAACCTGTAGCGCCCCGGAACCCGATACGGCGACGACGCCGCGCCGAGCGTTCGAGAACAGCCCGACGCGCTGGACGGCGGCACGATACCCTTCGGACCCGGAATCGCCCGGCATCAGGTCGACGCTGCCCGCCGAATCGGGCGATGCGGCAAAAAAAGCTCCCGGGCCGAAACCCGGGAGCCTGACTCCAACCTGGCCATCAAGTGCAACTCACGACATCGCCGAGCTAATTCGAGCCCGACCCGGCCCACTCGACGACGAACGTGGCGCGCCGGTTCTCGATCCCGTTCTGGCGATCTTCGAACCCGGTGTCCTGGTTCACGAGGCGCGACTCACCCATCGCCGCAATGCTGATGTTGCCGGCGTTCATCCCCGCGGTCTGTACGAGATAGTCTCTCACGCTCTCGGCCCGAGCCTGAGACAACCTCATGTTGTACGCCTCGGATCCGGCGGAGTCGGCAGAGCCTTCCACGGTGACTCGAGCTTGCGGGTAGGACCCCTGAATCGCCGCGGCGAACGCGTCCAGAATCGGGCGGTCGACCGCACGCACCTCGGAGCTGTTGAAGTCGAAGTGCACCGGAAGGGCCACCGCAAGTCCGGCCCCGTGCATGTCGTCGTCACTTACGTGTCCTCCGAACTCCTGCTGCAGGCGATCAAGCTGGCTCCGCAGCTCCTCTATGTCGCCCTGAAGCGCCTCCACCGCAGCCGTATTCGCAGCGATGCGGGCCTCGTGATCGGCGAGCTGCCCGTTGACGGGCTCCATCACGCGATCGAGTTCCCACTGGCGCACGAGCTGCATGCAGCCCGTGGACAGGAACGCTAGAGCCACCACAACCATCGGCACCCACACCCTGTTCTGGCGCATCCTGACCTACTCCTTCTTTTCTCGAATCAAGGGAAGTTGACCCGGAGGCCAACCGAGAACGGGATCTCCATTATGGAACTGAACCCGTGCACGTTGTTGAGTTCGCCATACACGTGCGTCTCTTCCTCGTCCGTCATGACGTAGCGGACGTCGGCCTGCGCGAAGAGCGTGACCATCGGGACTCCCGTATCCGCATGGCGAGCGAAGTTGAGCCCCGCCTTGATTCCGGCGTTGCCCGAAAAATACGATCCGTTCACCAGGCCCACCGTATGGAGTCCCGGGCGCGGATGGTTCTGCAGCAGGAACGCGTCCGAATCGAGCGTCGAGACACCCAGGCCGAAATCGACCGCCAAGGTAGTGCTTCCCATCGGATCCGCGAGATGATACTCGATCCCGCCCGTCACGTGCAGAATCTGAAAGTTCGGGTCGATCGCCCCCTTCGTACCGAGCATGTCCAGAGCCCCCTCGACCCGCAACGCCATGCGCGGGCGCAGGAAGTAGGATGCCGCGCCCGAGAACGAGGGACCCGACTCGGCGGCATCGGCGATCTCGCCCATCGGGATGGCCAGCCCGACTCCGCCCTCGAAGGACCAGAACATCGGAGAGTAGGGACTCTGGGCCTCGGCCCGGATCGGCAGAAAAGCGAACGCAGCCATTGCGCCAACCGCCAACACCAGCTTTCTGAACACATCCTTCATATCGACCTCCTGCGAGTTGTGAGGCCGCCGAGGAACGCGCGGGCTGTCTGATTCGCCACGCAAACCAAGCACGAACATCCAACTGCAACCAACGGCACCCGGCCTCCGATGTCGCTGGAAAAATCAATCCAAGCTAAGCCCGATGTCGAAGAACATGCAAGAACGGCGGCGCGTACTCCGGTGCGTGCCGAAGCCTCGTTCCGGGGTGGCCGATGAGGCGCCCGAACACGCGAAGATCCGCGGTTCAGTTGCGCGAGACGTACTCCGCCAATCCCGTCGCGAGGGCGCGCGGACGAAACGGCGGAAAACGCCGTCGGGCCAGGTCCGAATCCGCGACCCCATCCTGAGTTACGAAGTCCACGGCAGCGGGCGAAAGGATCTGACCGGGGAGAAGAGCTGCGCAGGCGGCCGCGAGCTTCACGAGACCCACCGGGATGTGGAGAATCATCCGGCGCCGCCCGAGTGCCGCCATGGCGGTCCGGACGACATCGTCCAGCGACATGACATCCGGGCCGCCGGCCTCAAGCGTGAGTCCGTCTCCCGCCGAACCCAGCGTCGCCTCGCACACGAGCTCCGCCAGGTCATCCACATGGATCGGGGTGATCCGCCCCGCCCCGTCCCCCAGCTGGGGGAAAACGAACGGAATTCCGCGAATGAGGGCGATGAAGCGATTCAGGCTCCGGTCTTCGGGGCCGTAGACCCATGAGGGTCGGACGATGACGTGGTCCAGGCCCGACTCCCGCACGGATGCCTCCGCCAGCCCCTTTGCGCGATACCAGGGGCGTGCGGAGGCGGGATCGGCCCCGACCCCGGACAGGTACACGAGCTTGCGTACGCCCGCCTCCACCGCAGCCTCGACCAGGGCGGCGGTGCCCAGGGCGTCGACCTCCATGAACGTCCGACCGCGCGCGGGCGCCTCCACGGGATAGCCCGGGAACTGAACGGAGAGGATGGCCGTGTCCACGGCGGGCATCGCCGACGCGAGCCCGCCGGGCCGACGGACGTCTCCCTCGACGGTTTCCGCCGGGAGCCCGAGCCTCGCCGCTCCGGCGGGGTTTCGGGTCAGCACGGCAACCTGCGCTCCGCGACGGTGCAGCCTCCGGACAAAGGCACGTCCGAGGAAGCCCGTCCCGCCCGCAACGAGGATCCGCGGCATCACTTCACCTCCCGGCTGGCGCCGGGGCGCGCATCATCTGAAGATCCCCGCGGAAGTTCGACATCGTATTCGCCCTCGCACCTGACGCGTTCCCGGATACCGGACCAATATCATGATCCGGGCGTCGCACGGATACTCGCGGCGGTGACCACCTTCATCCCGATCTTCTGGCCGGGACGGAGTACGACATGCTGGAACATCTGCTCGAAACCGAGGTGGCCAAGCGTCCACCGACCGTGCGCCTCCAGGGGCGGATCCTTTTCCTTACCGAAGACCCGGACCTCATCCGCCGCCAACTCGCGGGGGAGGACCTCGAATGGGATCCGTCGATCCCCCTGCGCGACGACATCTCGACCGACGAGATCACGCCGGGCTGGGTCTGCTACCACTTCGACGAGAAGCTGGGAGAATACCCCTACGTGGGACTCCTTTGCGGCGACGAGCGCCCGATCGGCCGCAACGACATCCGGAAGGGCGGCTTCGTGTGCTCGGTGTCGGGGAAGAGGCGTGGAAAAGGGTCGAGCCGGGAGGCTTCGCCGTACGCGGAGCGGGCCGCGGGACTCCGCGTCGTCATCGGAGAGAACATCGAACGCATCTACGGGGAGAATTGCGCGAACATCGGCCTCCTCGCATCGACGGATTTCTCCCTGATCGAGAAGATCCGGCACGGCGAGGAGATCCCGCTCGACGCGTTCATCGGCGACGCGGGGCGGATTCAGCGCGACATCATCGAGTACGGCGGACTGCTCGACTACGCCGTGGCGAGGCTGAAGGGACTCGTCACGCTCCCCGCGGTCGCGACCCCGGCGGACCGCCCCCAGACGATTGCGGAGAAGATCATCGCCCGGCACTGGGTCACCGACGCGGCCTCCGGTGCGCTCGGCGTTCCCGCCGTGAAACCGGGCGACACCGGCTTCCTCCGGGCCGACCTTCGCTTCTCCCACGAGTACGTGACCCCCATGGCGTCGACGTTCTGGGAGGACTTTGCGGGCGATGCGGGGCTGAACCACATCGAATCCATCGTTTTTTTCCGGGACCACCTCGCGTTCCTCGACGAAGTCATTACGGAGGAAAGAAAGGCGGCCGGCCTGCTCGACGCGGCCCACGCGCTGCACGACCGCCAGCGGGAGTTCGCCGCCGCGAAGGGCGTGCGGCTGCACGGTGAACTCCCCGACCGCACCGGGAGCGAGGGGATCTGCCACATCATGGTGCAGGACCGCTACGCGCTCCCGGGACAGATCATCATCGGGAGCGATTCGCACACCCCGCATTCGGGCGCGCTGGGATGCGTCGCCTTCGGCGTGGGGACGTCCGCGATCGTCAACGCCTGGGCGACACGAGACGTTCGGCTGGAAGTGCCCGAGTCCATCCGGGTGAATATCACGGGCGAGCCGCCGCCCGGTGTCGTGGCGAAGGACCTCATCCTCGAGCTGCTGCGCCACCCGACCGTCAAGAGCGGCGAGGCGATCGGCCGCATCATCGAGTTCACGGGGGAGGCCGTCGAGGCCCTGTCGATCGACGAACGCGCGACGCTGACGAACATGGCGGCCGAGGTCGGGGGCTTCACCGGCGTCATCGCCCCGGACGAGAAGGCGGTGGCCTGGATCGCCGGGCGGCGTGGCACGCCGGCGGCGGAGGTTCGGGCGCTGTGCGACGGACTGCACAGCGACGCGGGGGCGGACTACGCCGCGACGATCGAGCTGGACGCGAGCGGCGTCGAACCGATGGTTGCGACGCCCGGCGATCCCGGGAACGGCCTGCCCATCTCGGCCCTCGAAGGGGACGTGAGCCTCGATACGGTGTTCGTCGGATCCTGCACGGGGGCGAAGCTGGCGGACTTCGAGATGTATGCCGGGGTGGCGCGGGAGGCGGTGGCGGCGGGGAAGCGCGTGCCCGCGTCCGTCCGCGCCTATGCCCAATACGGTTCAATCGACGTGGAGGCGTGGAGCCGGGAACAGGGATACGACCAGGCCCTCAGGGATGCGGGATTCGACGTCCTCGCTCCCGGCTGCGGAGCCTGCATCAACGCCGGGCCCGGGGTGTCGACGACGGCGGAGCAGGTCACGATCAGTTCGATCAACCGGAACTTCCCCGGCCGCAGCGGTCCGGGGCAGGTGTACCTGGCGAGTCCGCTGACGTGCGTGGCCTCGGCGATCGAGGGACGGATCGTCGCGTACGGAGACCAGGAGTGGAGCCGCGCCGAGGCCGGCTCGCCGGGCGCTCCCGGCTAGCAGCTAGACGGGTTCGACCCTCACGGGACAGACCTTCAGTTCCGCGGTGTGCGTGATCGGGTCGTAGCCGCCGCCGGTCAGGAAGTTCACCGGCACATCGTTGAAGCTGAACGACGCGAAGACGGTTCCGGGCGGGGACCGGTCATTGGCCTCGACCTTGATCCGTACCTGGCCGCGCGGGCTCGACATCATCGCCCAACCCCCGTCCTCGAGACCCCATTTCGACACGTCGGCCGGGTGCATCTCGAGACGCTCTTCGGACAACAGGTACTCGATCCCCGCCGCACGCCCCGTCTGCGTTCTCGTGTGATAGGCCGGCAGCCGGCGCCCGGTCGTGAGCCAGATCGGGTACTCCTCCGAGATCGTCTCGGCCGGGTCCCGGTATCGGATCAGCTGGAAGATGCCGCGTCCGTTCTCGAACTCGCCCTTGTGAAGGATGGGGGTGCCGGGATGACCCCGCTCCGGCACCGGCCAGTGGTACTCGCCGTCCGCGATGAGATCCCAATCCAGGCCGGCGTAGATCGGCGAGAGCGAGCAAAGTTCGTTGAACACCTGCTTCGCCGACTCGAACTCGAAACCCTCCAGCCCCATGCGCTGCGCGATACGGGACACGCACCACCAGTCGGGCTTCGCCTCACCCGGCGGGTCCACCGCCTTTCGCAGACGTTGCACGCGCCGCTCCGTATTCGAGCAGACGCCGTCCGTCTCCGCCCAGGCGGTGGCCGGGAGGACGACGTCGGCCAACTGTGCCGTCTCGGTGAGAAAGATGTCGATCACGACGAGATGGTCGAGGCTTCCGAGCGCATGCTCGCAATGCTCCCGGTCGGGGTCCGTGACGACGGTGTTCTCGCCGTTGATGATCATGGCGCGGATCCGGTCGCCGCACATGTCGAGCGCCGTGACCTTCGTGGGCCCCAATTCCAGGTCCACTTCCCGGCCGTACGCCTCCGCGAACTTCGCCTGGTACGCCGGGTCGAGTACGTCCTGGAAGCCTGGATAGTTGTTCGGCAGCGCCCCGCAGTCTCCCGCGCCCTGGATGTTGTTCTGGCCGCGCATCGGATTGATCCCGGTGCCCTCGCGGCCGACGTTCCCGGTCATGAGGGCGAGATTGCAGAGGCTCTGCACGTTGTCCACGCCGCAGATGTGCTCCGTGATCCCGAGCGTGTAGTAGATGGCTCCGCGTTCGGCCTTCGCGTACCAGCGCGCCGCCTCCGCGATCAGCTTCGCGTCCACCCCGGTGATGGACTCGGCCCATTCCGGCGGGTATTCCAGGACGTGCTCCATGAAGTCCCGGCCTTCCGTCGTGCGGGCGGCCACGAAGTCGTCGTCCAGCAGTCCCTCGCGTGCGATCACGTGGGCCATGCCGAGCAGGAGCGCGACGTCGGATCCCACCCTCAGCGGCAGGTAGATGTCGGCCATCTCGGCCAGCGCAATCCGCCTCGGATCCGCGACGATGAGCTTGGCGCCCCGCGCCACCGCGCGCTTGATGCGGGTGGCCGCGACGGGATGGCACTCGGTCATGTTGGTCCCGATGCAGAAGATCACATCGGGCTTTTCCATGTCCTCGAGTGGATTCGACATCGCCCCCCGTCCGATTGAGGCCGCCAGACCGGCGACCGTGGGGGCGTGTCAAGCACGGCTGCAGTTGTCAATCTGGTTCGTACCGAACGCGCCCCGGATGAACCGCTGCATCATGTAGGCCGCCTCGTGCGGGGCACGTCCGGAGGCGACGCCGTACACGGAATGCCTGCCGTGATTCTCCACCGCCGCCGTGAACCCCGCCGCCGCGCGGTCGAGGGCCGTGTCCCAGTCGGTCTCGTGGAGTTCGCCGTCCTCGCCCCGCACCATCGGATAGGCGAGCCGGTCGGGGTGCTGCACGAAGTCGAACGCGAATTGTCCCTTGACGCAGAGCGCGCCCTCGTTGGCGGGCCCGTCCATCGCCGGCTGGACGCCGATCAGCGTATCCCCGCGGGACAGGAGGTCGACGGAGCACCCTACGCCGCAGTAGGGACACACGGTACGCGTCTTCTCGGTCTCCCCCGGCACGTCCGCGTTCGCGAGCGCCTTGATGTCCGCGAGCGCGCCGGTCGGGCAGGTCTGTACGCACTGCCCGCAGAACGTGCAGGCGGAGTCCCCCAGCAGGCCCTCGAACTCCGTCGTGATCTGCGTGTCGAACCCGCGATTCATGATCGAGATCGCGTAGTCGCCCTCCTGTTCGGCGCAGACCCGCACGCAGCGATAGCAGGAAATGCAGTTGTCGTAGTCGCGGAGGATGAAGGGGTTGTCGTCGTCCGGCCGGCTGCGGCCGGACCTGGCCCCGGCGAAGCGGCCCGTCCGGGCGTCGTAGCGGTCGAGAAGCACCGCCATCTCCTGCGAGGCGTATCCGGAGAGCGGATCGACGTCCGTGTCGCGGTTCTCGGAGGCGAGCATCTCCATGAGCACCCGGCGGTGCATGTCGAGCCGCGCCGAGCGGGTCGTCATCCGCATCCCGGGCTCCGCCCGCGTGGTGCAGGAGGCGACGGGGTTGCGGGCGCCCTCGAGTTCAACGATGCAGAGGCGGCAGGCACCGAAGGCTTCCAGACGTGGATCGTAGCACAGCGTCGGGATCTCCTTGCGATGCCGCTCGGAGACCTCGTAAAGGCTCTCGCCCCGACGGACGCCCACCTTCGCGCCGTCGAGCGTGATCTCGAAATCGAAGCCTGCGCCGTTACCCGAGTTGTCGCTCAAATCCACCTCCGGAGGCCCGGGGCGCTGCGCCGCTGGAAACTGCCGGGCCGACTAAAATGACGTGTCGCGCCCGCCACGACAAATCCGGCCCTCGTCCCCGCCCGGGAATCCCTCGCTAGAGGGACCCGCCGACGTGCCGGGAGATGCGGTCGGGGAAGTAGCGAATGAGGCTCTCGGTGATGAGGGGAGCGGCCTGCCCGAGTCCGCACGCGCTCGTCTGCATCATCGTGTCGCCGAGGTCGTGCACCTCGTCGATCCAGGCGGCGATCTCGGGCGGCCCCTCGCCGTGCAGGCGCTCGGTGAGGCGCTGCGTGCCGATGCGGCAGGGGAAGCACTTTCCGCACGATTCCTCGGCGAAGAACTCCATGGCGGAATGGGCGACTTCGATCATGTCCCGGGAGTCGTCGAAGACCATGATGCCGCCGGCGCCCAGGAACGACCCCTTCGAGCGGATGTCGGGCTCATCCAGCGTGACGGCGAGATCATCTCCCGCCAGGAAGCCGCCCGAGAGCCCCGCCATCGTCACCGCCTGGATCTTCCGCCCGCGCGGAACGCCGCCGGCCCAGTCGTCGATCAGCGTCATGAGGGGGAAGCCCATGGGCACTTCATAGTTGCCGGGGCGAGCCACGTCCCCGGAGAGCGAGATCACCTTCGTGCCCGCGTGGTCCCCGATCCCGAGATCCCGATACCAGTCGGCGCCGTGCACGAGGATATGAGGCACGGAAGCCAGCGTTTCGACGTTGTTCACGACCGTGGGAAGATCCTCGTACCCGTGCGTCACCGGGAAGGGCGGCCGGTTGCGCGGAAACGGGTGCTTGCCCTCGAGGCTGTTGAGAAGGGACGTCTCCTCGCCGCAGATGTAGGCGCCCGCGCCGCGGCGTACCCAGAGGTCGAAGGGCCGTCCGGGCCCGAAGGCATCCGGTCCCAGCAGCCCGGCGCCACGGGCCTCCTCCAGGGCCGTCTCCAGGATGCTCATCGTGTCCGGATACTCGTAGCGGAGGTAGATGAACCCGCGCGTGGCCCCCGTCGCGAAGCCGGCGGCGATCATCCCCTCGATCACCGCGTGCGGGTCGTAGTCCATCAGCGCCCGGTCCTTGAAGCAGCCCGGCTCCCCCTCGTCCGCGTTGCAGACGATGGTTTTGGGCTCCCCCGCGGCCTCCGCCACGGCCCGCCACTTCCGCCCCGTGGGGAAGCCGGCGCCGCCACGCCCGGCCAGGCCGCTCGCGTCGATGACATCGAGGAGTGCATCGGGTCGCCCGCGGAGGGCGTTCTCCAGACCGGCATAGCCGCCCGTCGCCCGATAGCCCGCCATGGTGGCGCGCCCGGGAGTTCGGATGTGTGCGAATACACATTCCTCGATGTCCGGCGGCACCGCGGGCGGAAGAGGCGAAGGCCGAGAGGAGAGTTCCGCGACCGTCGTTCCGCAGAGAACCCGGTCCCGGTCGAGAACCGGAATCGGCTCGTCGCAGCGGCCGGGGCAGGGCATCGCGTGCGCGTCCGGCAGCGCGGCCAGCAGTTCGTCGGCCCCGGCAAGCGCGCAAATCGGCCCCGTGCAGACGCGGGGGTGAGAGTAGCCCTCGGGGTCGCGCGAAAAGTGGTGGTAGAAGGTCACGGTGCCGAAGAGGTCGGCGATCGGAATCCGCAGATCCTCGGAGATGGCTCGGAGAGACGCCTCCGAGAGGCACCCATCCCTCTCGTGGAAGTCATGCAGCAGGGGAAGCAGAGGAGCGGGCCGTGTCCGCCACTTCGCGAGCAGATCCGCGTCCGAGGGCGTGTTCATGCCGTCATAGTTACCCGCCGACACGAATGGCGGCAAACGACTTCCGGGACCGCCCCGGCGTCGGACACGACGGTCGACGGAGCGCTTGCTCCGGCACCCCGGAGTCCGACACCGTAGCTTCGACCCATGATTACGCCCCGAAGGAACACTGCCCGCGTCGACATCGATCGCGTGTCCGAAGCCTCGAGCCGAAGGCGGCGCGACGCCGTCGCGGTCGAAGAGCCGCTCGAGATCCGGATCGCGCCCGCGGACGGGGGAGAGCACCAGGTGGCCGTGACGATGCGGACGCCGGGGGATGATTTCGACCTCACCGCCGGGTTCCTCTTCTCGGAGGGGCTGCTGGGACAGCGCTCCGAACTCGCCGACCTGCGGTACTGCGTCGACGTGGAGACGCAGGAGTACAATATCGTCACCGCGCACCTGACCGAGACGGCGCGCTTCGACCCGGCGGAGCTGACCCGGAACTTCTATACGACATCGAGCTGCGGCGTCTGCGGGAAAGCCTCCCTGGAGGCGATCGAGATCCGGGGCTGTGCGCCCCTGCCGGCCGAGGGGCCGACCGTCGCGGCGGAGATCGTGCGCACCCTCCCGGAAGCGCTTCGCCGCCGCCAGCCGGTGTTCGAACGGACGGGCGGGCTGCACGCGGCCGGCCTGTTCGACACGGCCGGCGAACTGCGTCTCCTGCGCGAAGACATCGGGCGCCACAATGCACTCGACAAGGTGATCGGAGACCGATTCCTCCAGGGGGACCTGCCGCTGGGCGATACGGTGCTGGCCGTGAGCGGCCGGGCCTCCTTCGAAATCATGCAGAAGGCGCTCGCCGCCGGAATCCCGATCGTGGCGGCCGTGGGCGCCCCCTCGAGCCTTGCCGTCGACGTGGCCGCGGAGTTCGGGATGACGCTCCTCGGCTTCGCGAAGCCGACGGGATTCAACATCTACACGGGGCGCCACCGCGTCGGCTGAAGGGACCGAAAGGCTCCATCGTCACCCACCGGCGACGGTCAGCGCCTCCAGGCCTCCCGCCCCGGTAGACCGCGGCTGACCAGCACCTCCACGTCCGGGTCGGAAAGCAGGTTGGCCACGGACGCGTTCGCGAGTCCGTCCGTGAGCGGCCCGCGCAGAATCCCCCGCACCTGACCGCTGGACCGGTCGCGGACGATGGCCAGCCGCGCATCCGTCTCCGCGTCCAGCGTAGCCGTGCCGCCGGGTCCCGAGAGCGTCACCTTCGCGAGCGCCTCGCCCCACTCCGGCTCGACCGGGAGGGCGAGCGCAAAACGCGATCCGCCCTCGCCGTGAGCCACCTCCGGCATCTCGAAGCTCGTTGAGAACAGCACGCGGCCGTCCCCCGCGGTGCCCCTGAGTTCGTAGGCTCCGCCCGCCGTCGGCGCGGCGACGGGCGCAGCGACGACGAACGCCGGTTCCAGGAACGGCACGCCGTCCGGCTCGATCCCTCCCCACAGGAGAAGCGTTCGGGTCCGCGCCGCCGCCCGTGTCCCGGCCTGTTCGTAGTAGCGTCGGAACTGCGCCGCACGCGTGAAGAAGTAATCGCTCATCCAATACGGTTCGCAGTAGCCCATCAGATCCGGGACACTCGGATCGACCAACTCGCGCCGCTCGAAGTCGTACCCCCAGGCGCCGCTCGACCCCTCCGCGTGCGGGAAAGCCGGATCCGCGCCGCCGGCACCCCCGCAGGGCGCGTGACGGAGGCTCATGTTGTGGCCCAGTTCGTGCACGAACGTATGCGGGTTCGGGGCCCCGAAGGCGACCGGGTTTCCGATGGACGCCACACCCACTGAAACGGACGGTTCCGCCATCGTGCCCAGATAATATCCCGTTTCTCCCTCGAGTCGGCGGATCACCAGCGTCTCGACCAGCAGGTCGAGGGTGCTCCGGCTCTCCGTCACGACGGGATCGTGCACGGTGACGCTGAACTCCCCGACCGGGAGCAGCGACCCCACGGGCGCAAGAAGCTCGCCGTCCGTCGAGAGGCCCTCGGTGATGTCGAGGATCGACGAGTCGGGCACCACGCTCCACAACATCGGAACCACCGTCAGATCGAGCGGGGGCATCGTGAGTACGTCGACGCGGGAACGCCCCTCGGCGGGGATGCGCTTCCGTACGCCGAGTCCGGGATCCAGCGCTCCCTCCGGATCGATGTCGATCACCATCTCCAGTCCCGGCTGGATCACCCAGCCGGGCACTTCCTCGTTCGAAGACAGGTCGAGCGAACTCTCATCCACGGCGACCGGGATCCCGGCGGTCCCGGCCGGGATGTCCACCCGATGCACTTCCTCGCCGCCGTGGTAGAATCGCGCGCGAACCGCCGGCATCGTCGCGCCGCCGGTACCCTCGGCGGCCACGAAGACCCGCAGGAGGGCGGGATCGCCGGCGATCAACGGGACGGGGTGTGTCCGCGACTGGATCGCCTGGATCAGGTACGCCGCCGATTGCGCCCCTCCAGACTCGATGCAGCGTGCCAACCGGCGCTGGGGGCGGCCTTCCAGCCAGGCGAGGAAGGCGGCGTCCGCCGGAGCGCAAAGATCCGTGCCGCCGGCCAGGAACACGCCGACCGACCCAAGGCGCCCCAGGGAGAGGGGGACCGGGCCGGCGAGTCCCGGATTGTCGTTCAGGACGAGCCCGTTGAGCTTCTCCAGGTCTCCGAGTCCTCCGGGGAGCGCACCGGAGAGGCGGTTCGCAGACAGGTCCAGCCAGGCGAGGGACGCGAGCGAGCCCAGTTCCTGCGGGATCGGCCCCGTCAAGGCGTTGGATCCGAGAAAGAGGTGCTCCAGAGCGGCGAGGTTGCCCAGCTCCCGCGGGATCGGCCCCGTCAGTTCGTTACTCCCGGCCCTGAACTGCCGAAGGTTCGCGAGTGAGCCCAGTTCCGACGGGATCGAACCGGAGAGTTCGTTATCGTTCAGCCAAAGATTCGTCAGGTTCGCCAGATCCCCCAACTCCGCGGGAATCCGCCCCGTCAGTTCGTTGTCCGAGAGCCACACGGCGGAGACGTTGCGGAGGCCGCCGAGTTCGGCGGGGACGGGGCCGGACAGATCGTTACCCCAAAGCGCCAGCCACCCGAGATTCGCGAGCCTGCCGAGTTCGGCGGGGATGGGGCCGGACAGGCGGTTGTTCGCCAGGCCGAGCCCGGTGAGGGCTGAAAGGCGGCCCAGGCCCGATGGAATCGAGCCCGTCAATCGGTTCGAAGAGAGGTCGAAGGTTCGCAGGTTGGCGAGCTTTCCGAGTTCGGCGGGGATGGGCCCCGCCAGCTGATTCCCCTCAAGCACGAGCTGGCGCAACACGGCGAGGTTGCCGAGTGCCGCCGGAATCTCGCCTTCGAGCCGGTTCCCGCCGATCAACAGCCGCCGAAGACTGGCGAGGCCGCCCAGATCGGACGGTATGGAACCGCGCAGTGCGTTGTCCTCGAGGTCCAGGACCTGCAGTGCGGAGAACCTGCCGATCTCCGCCGGGACTTCGCCGGCCAGGCCGTTCTCGGGGAGGTCGAGGCGGAGCACCACGCCGGTCGTATCCGCCACCACGCCGTGCCAGCGCCCGAGCGGTTCGTTCGTCAGCCAGTTGTCGTTCCGCTTCCAGTTCGGGCCATCGGTGGCCAAGTAGAGCGTCTCCAGAATCTCGCGGGACGTGAGGGCGCACTGCGCGCCGGGGCCGTTGTGGGAGGCAAGGCCCGCCAACCAGTCCCGGAACCGTTCATCGTCGGGGACGCACAGTTCGGTGTCCACGTAGTGGAACTCGCGCAGCGGCAGCTTCGAGAGCGCAAGCGGAAGCGGCCCCGTGAGTGCGTTGCCTCCAAGCCGCAGTTCCGTGAGCCGGGTCAGCTCCCCGAGCGAGGCCGGGAGGCGCCCCGCGAGTCCGTTGCCGACCAGGTCGAGCGCCACCGCGCGGCCCAGGGAGTCGGCGCCGACGCCGTGCCAATCCTCGAGCACGGAGCCCGCGCCCCAACCGCTGGAGCGATGCCAGTCCTCGCCGCCAGTGGTCCGATACAACCCGGTCAGAACCTCTACGTCCCTGCGGTTGCATTGAGCCTCGAACTCGGCGATTCGGATGTCTTCCGCCCAACGCGCGAAGTCCACCGTGCCCGGGAGACAGATGGGCGTCCGCAACGCGGCCACTTCCTTCAGGCGTTCGAGGCGCAGAAAGGCTTGGGGGACGGGGCCCGAGATGTCGGTCCAATACAGGACGAACTTCTCCAGGCGGTCGAGTTCCGCGAGCGCGCCCGGGATGCCGCCGCTCAGCGGATTCCTGTAGACGTGGAGTTCCCTGAGCCTGGAGAGCTGCCCGAGTTCCGGGGGGAGGGGGCCGGTCAGCCGGTTGATCCCGAGGCCCAGAACCTCGAGGTGCACCAGAGTGCCGAGTTCGGGCGGGAGTGGAATCGTATTTTATAAGATGCTATTTTTCAACATGTTACAGGAGTTGTTGGAATCCGCGTATCACTTGGGATACGCAGGGCTGATGTGGAATAAACTCGACTGCATCGGATGTCTTCGGAACCTTCCACCGATCAATCGAACTGTCCGTGGGAGCACCAAAGATCCACGGCCGCGTGCCCGTTATTCCCCCGTCCCGGCTGCGGAGGGCCTTTCGATCCCGCCCATGACGCGTTTGATAAGTTCGACGAAGGCGGAGATGTCGCTGAGGTAGTGGCGCCAGAGCCCCTCGTCCACAGCTTCCCACGAATAGCGCTTCTCCCACCATCTCAGGTCCTCATCAAAGTACTCGAAGAAACCCCTGAGACTTGAAATGTCCCGGTCGGGCGGTGGCGGCGGCGGTCGGCGTGTCGCGGTGTTGACGAATGCGATCAGCGTGAGGCCGCCGGCAGGAAGAGCGCTTCGAATGGTCTGAAACACAGATTCGAGGTGGTCTTGGTGCTCCTTACGCAACTCGTCGTACAGTTCTGCTAGACGGTGATCCCGAAGGTGGACGTTGCCGAGGTGGAGTAGAAGTTTCAGCATCAACTCCAACGCCGTCCCGAGGGTGTAGTGGGAAACCGTCTTCATCGACACCCACATGTCCCGGTGCCTGCGGCCCTGCATGGTGGGTACGATGTCGTTGCTATCGCCGCGTATGCCGTGACGCCTGATCTCCGACTCGACATGCATCGCGGTGGTCTTGAAGTCGTGGATGTTGTCGTACAGCAACTGAAAGGCGGATAGCTCCACAGCGACTCTCCTTTCGTCTACGCTGAAAGCGCAGTGCCTGCCTAAGAGGGCCGTTCCCTGCTTGGGTCGCCTTGGGCGGGAAGGGTCGGGGGTGCGAAGTGCACTCCTCCCGCGCTCTGCGGTCATCCCCGGGCGTCGCCAATAAACCGCCTGACCGTTTCGGCAACCCGATCCAAGTCCTTCGTCTCGCACTCCCAAATCACGAGGGAACGCCAACCCATTTCCTCCAAGGCCGCTTCGTTTCGCCGGTCTCGCCGGGCGTTGCTGTCCAGCTTGTCGCGCCAGAACTCCCTCCGCGTCGTGGGCAGCCGGTTTGCCGGACAGCCGACATGGCGGTGCCAAAAGCAGCCGTGGACGAAGATTGCCTTGCGGCGCGGCCGGAACACCAGATCGGGACGGCCCGGCAGTTCCTTGGCGTGGAGACGATAGCGGTAGCCCATGCCGTGCACGAGCCGCCGGACCACCATCTCGGGTTTGGTGTCCTTCGAACGGATCCGGCTCATCAACTCGCTGCGTTGCCGCGCTGTGAGCGGGTCTGAAGCGGGTCGGCGAACCTCGGCAACTCGTCGGGCTGTGTCGGTGGAGGTTGCGGCAACCTCGGTGATGATTCCCATCAGGCCTGTCGCGCCCCCACGTCCCGGATGAACCGGTCGAAGGACCACAGCCACTCTTGCTGCGCTTCGGTGTAGGTGGCGTGGAGGGCGTGGGGAACGACCAGTTGCAACTTGGCAACGGCCATTTGATGGGTCTGGGACTCCGATATGCCGGGTTCAAGCGTCAGGAGGTGCTTCTCCGGGATCTTCTCCGCCTCGACGAGAACCTGCCGCCAGCGGTCCTTGCAGGTCGATTTGGCACCCAGCATGGCCAAGCACCACCAGCCGGCATCCGCTTCCCGATACGCCTCGATGCTCGGAAACAGGAAGTCAGGCCGATGGTTGTGTTCGGTCACAGGACTCCGCGTGTACGACAGTTCGTGGGCGCGGAAGACGGCCTCGGCATGGTGTTCCAAGGACTGGCCCATCCGGGCCTTGCGTCGGTTCTGCACGCTCAGCGAGAAGCGCAGGAATCCGTCCACGTCAACGCCGTCTTCGCCGGTGAACCCAGCTTGGAGCCGCTCGGCGACCACCCTCCGTTCAAGTCGGCGGAACAGGGCCTCCTCGTGCTCCAACCAAGCGAGCAGGGTGGCGTCCGGGTCGTCTCTGGGACTCACGGCCTCGGCCAATGTCCTGCGCGCGAGGTCCGAAAACTCGGCGGTGCGTGGGAACGTGGTGCCGAATGGCTCGACGATGCCATCCAGTCTTGCCTCGTCCGCTTCCTCGAACTCGACGCCGAGCTGGTCGAAGATGAAGCGTGCCGCGAACCCCAGCGTCGGCTCGTCCGGCTCGATCTCGCGCGAGTCGAAGGAGTCTTGGGGACGCACTCCGAAGAGCCACGATAGCTGGCGCTCGCTGGTGGATCCCGACGGGGTGACGATGAAGTGGAGGCTCCCGTCGTTGTGCAGCGCCAGAAACAGGGCATCGCCGCCGCTCATCGCTTCCGTTACGGGATTGGACGGGTAGTACAGACGCCATTCCGGTGAGCGGTGGGGTTGATTCTCCCGCGTGTCGTAGTAGGTGGCGGGCGCGTAGGCGGTGATGCCACCCTGCCCGTGGTCTTGGCCCTGTCCTCGCGATTCGTCACTCACGCCAGTTGCCGTCCCCTCGGCGATCAATCCGTCCTGCTCCCGTCCCAGCCAGATGTAGCGGACATCGAAGCGTCGTTTGCTGTCTCCGAGAACCCGCTCTCGCATGGCCTTGGTGACGCCGATTTCGTGCTGGTTGGACTTCGTGGGTTCGGCATCGACATCCGAGAGGTACTTCGCGCCCACTCCCGAGAAGTAGTCGCGCAGTTTTCCGCGCCTCATGCGGTCGCGCCGTCGATGTGTGGGGCCATGAGCCGGGCGATGGCGCGGACCACGGGGACCACGACCGCGTTGCCGAATTGGCGGTAGGCTTGTGTGTCCGATACGGGGATCTTGAACCTCGTCCCGTCCGGCTCGTCGAACCCCATCAGCCGCGCGCATTCCCGCGGGGTCAACCGGCGCGGGCGACCGTTCTGCCGGATGAGGATTTCGGATCCGTCCTTGTAGTAGCGGGCCGAGAGCGTCCGCGCCACGTCCCCCGGCCCGAACACCGAGCACCCGAACCCGTTTCCGGCCGCGCGGTGCTTTCTCTTGTAGTCTTGGAGGTAGGTCCAGAGGTGGTCGCTCAGGGTGTACTTCGGATCGACTTCGCTGTCGAGAATGCTCCCGAGGGTGGGAGGATCGCCGCCTGGGACCTCCAGGTCGGCAAAGTCGAAGTCGGTTCCCTTCTCGAAGCCCACGATGAAGACCCGCTCGCGCCTCTGCGGCACCCACGGGGAGGCGTCCACGATCCTCGTGCTGACGTTGTACTCCAGTTCGGTCTCTAGGACGTGCATGATGGTGGCGAACGTCCGTCCCCGATCGTGACCCTTCAGATTCTTGACGTTCTCCAGAAGGAAGGCGGACGGACGATGATGGGCGATGATCTTCGCCAAATCGTAAAAGAGCGTCCCCTGAGTGTCGCACAGAAAGCCGTGGGGCCTCCCCAGCGCGTTCTTCTTGGAGACACCGGCGATGGAGAAGGGCTGGCACGGGAAGCCGGCCAACACGACATCGTGCTCGGGAATCATCTCCGGAAGAGAGGAGTAGGCCCGGATGTCGCCGACGAACTGGTGTCCGTCACCCGACGGGAAGTTGGCCGAATAGGTCTGTTCGCAGAACCTGTCCCACTCGGACGTGAACACGCACCGTCCACCGATCTCGTCGAAGGGACGCCGCAGACCCCCGATGCCCGCGAACAGGTCGACGAAACGGAACCCGCTCATGACATGCACTTTCGGAGGGGCCGCGATTCCACTGCGGGGAAGCCGGGGAGTTCCAGCGGCAGCCGGGAATCGCAAGGGGCGTGGTCCGGCACGATACTCGGATAGGGGCGGGAAGGCGTGGGATTTGCTCGGTGGCATACCCTGCGGTATCCACGCTTCAGCAACATCGCCCCGAAGCTCTCCTTGCTGTTCCTGTGGACCATTCCCTTGACACGCTTGGTGAGAATAATGCTCGCATGTCCACGGGGTTGACAACCCTCGGGGTGAAGTGGCGGCGCTCGGCAACGACCGCCCGGCTTCCACCCGCAGCCTTGCGCGGCCCGGTTCATCGAGGCGGTGCAGCCGATCAATGCTGCTCC
>JAJDWE010000014.1 GCA_022825725.1 Gemmatimonadota bacterium | reverse complement strand
GGCGCGCCCGCCTCCAGCGTGGCGACGCAGGCCCGGAGCGCCGTCGTGCCGCTCGGCAGGCCCGCGAGCAACCCGGCGAGGGCGGCGAGCACGGCTGCGAGACCCACCGTGGTGCGCGGTGGGACGCGGCCGGCTCGGCCGCGGCGAGCACCGCCGGTGGCCCCCACCGCGGCCCGGTCGGCGGCCCCCACTGCGGCCTGGCCGACGAAAACGCAGAGCAGTCCCGCCACAACGGCCGCGGGGGCCTGGAGTGCGACGGCGTCGACAGGGGCGAGCGCGAGCCCGGCCACATCCCCGGCGGTGAGCGCCAGGGCGATCAGGAGCAGGGGCGAGAGGGAGCGGGACGTCGATCAGCCTCCGGGCGCAGGGTACACCCCCACGCTCGGAGACATCGTCAACCGTCCGTCAAAGGAGGGGGCTCGGCTCCGATCGTTCCGGTGGGCTCGAGGACCCCGGCGGAGCGGGCGGATCCGGCGGAGCGGGCGGCTCCGGCGGGGTGGGCGGATCCGGCGGGGTGGGCGGATCCGGCGGAGCGGGCGGATCCGGCGGAGTGGGCGTGGCCAGCGGCCTGTGCGCGAGGCGCGCCGACGCCGCCCGGTGCGCCAGGCGCCGGGCCCGGCGCTCGGACCGCCACGCGAGCAGGCCCGAGAGGCCCATGCCCCCGAGGATGCAGGCGAAGACGACGAGCGAGAGCGGAGCGCGGATGCGGAGGAAGGGCAGCACGACGTTCACGAGTTCGTTTCCGTTCCGCACCGAAAACCAGAACGCCGCGAGGATGACGACGACGAAGGCGAGGAGCCGCGTCACGAAACGCATCAGCAGGGCCGTCCCATGAAGGTCGCCCCCGTCGTCCCCGTGAGCCGCACCTGCGCGTACGTGCCGATTCGGCAGGGGTCTCCGGGGAAGGCGACGACCTTGTTCTGCTCCGTCCTGCCGAGCACATCGCCCGCCGAGCGCGCGGAGCGCTCGATCAGAACCTCGCGCCGCGAACCCACCTCGGACTCGTTGATCTCGCGCTGGATCGCGCGGTGCTCGCCGATCAGGCGTTCGAGCCGCTCCGAACCCACGTCGTCCGGCACGAAATCCGCGGCCGGGAAGCGCGTCGCCGGCGTCCCTTCGCGCAGCGAGTACTTGTACAGATAGGCATCGTCGAACCGCACGTCCCGCATCAGCTCCAGCGTGGCCTCGAAGTCCCCCTCCGTCTCCCCCGGGAAACCGACGATCACGTCCGTGGAGAGCGCGATGCCGGGAACCTCGCGGCGCGCGGCCTCGACCTTCCCGAGAAACCCTTCGCTCGTGTAGCGCCGGACCATGCGCTTGAGGATGCGATCGGAGCCCGATTGCACCGGCAGGTGGAGCTGGCGGCAGACCGTCGGCTCCGCCGCCATCACCTCGAGCAGTTCCGGCGTCACGTCGTTGGGATGGGGGGAAGTGAAACGCACGCGGCGGATGCCGTCCACGCGGCTCACGGCCCGCAGCAGCGTCGCGAAGTTCCAGTCTCCGGACTCGTACGAGTTCACGGTCTGTCCGAGGAGCACGACCTCGGTGAACCCGTCCTCCACGGCGCGGCGGGTCTCGGCGAGGACGGCCTCGGGCGTCCGGTTCTTCTCGGGTCCTCTCACGTAGGGGACGATGCAGAAGGTGCAGCGGTGATCGCAGCCGCGCTGGACGGTGATCCAGGCACTCACGCCTTCCCGCCGCACGCTGTCCACGCCCTCGTAGTTCTCTTCCGCGTCGAGTCCGAGCAGCGTCTGTCCGCGCTCGATCGCGTTCGCCCGGATCGAACCGATGAGTTCCGGGAGGGCGCGGTACGCATCCGGCCCGGCCACGAGGTCCACGCCCGCCGCTTCCTCGATGAGCCGCGGGCCCAGCCGCTGCGCCATGCACCCCGTCACCCCCAGCACGAGGCCGGCACGCCGCTTCCGGTGGCGCTGCAGCTCGCCGATCCGGCCGCGGACGCGCTGTTCCGCGTGCTCGCGAATCGCGCACGTGTTCACGAGGATGACGTCGGCGCGCTCGGGCGCGTCCACGCTCACGAAGCCTTCGTCGACGAGCAGCCCCTCCATCAACTCGGTGTCGTTGATGTTCATCTGACACCCGTAGGTCTCGATGTAGACCCGCCCCCCGAGCGGGCGAGGGTCGCGCGGGCGGGAATCGAGCGGGCGGGGCTCGCGGGGGCGATCCGCGCGGGGCGCCTTCAGCGTGACGAGCTCCGTCCTCTCCATCGGCGGCTCAGCGCTGCCGGAGGGAGAAGGAGAGCGTGACGCGCCGGAAGCTCTCCGCGAAGCCGGCCGTCGCGACGTCGCCGCGCGATCCGCTCTCGAACGCGAGGTCGAACACGGCGAGTCCCTGCTGGAACTCCCAGCCGAAGCCGCCCGTGAAGGCCGACTCTTCCAGCGCTTCCGGGCCCCGGCTGAAGGGGAGCCCCGTCCTCCGCCATCCGAACCGAACCGGCAGCCTCCCGCCGAGCAGGGAGAGCGCACCGTACTCAAGCCCCCCGCCCAGCCAGGCGATGTCGTGGGATTGGAACGCGGAGCCGGTCGCCGCATCGCGCGACCCCACGGTCGACCACCCGGCCCGGCCGCCCCCGGCGGTGAGGAGGATCTGGTCCGTCAGGCGCACGCTGCCGCCGAGCTCGATCGAGGTCGGCAGGTCGAACTCCGCCTCGGGTTCCTCCGCCGCTTCGGGCGTCGCGTACAGCGTCCCTCCGGTCCCGAGCGCCACGCCCGCCACGATGCGGTCCCCCAGCCGAATCGACCCGCCCGTCTTGAAGCGCCAGGCCCGCCACGACAGCTCCCTCGCCCCGACGATGCCGCCGAGCACGGGAGCCCCTCCGATCGGATCATCGAACTGGCGGAAGAACGACTGCCGCAGCGAGCCGGTCAGCCGCTGCGCCGAGACCCCGATGCCCAGCGGCCCGATGCGGCGCGCGAGCGACGCGTCGATCGTGCTGATCCCGCCGTTGTGCTCCCGCGTCTCCTCGTACGGCACCATGCCGTCGTTCAGCCGCAGCGTGTCCTGCAGGATGTTGGACCAGTCCTGGTCGAACTCGCCGCCGAAGGCCAGGCTGAAGGCCCAGTCGTTGGAGGGGACGAGCGCGCGGATCGTCGTGAAACGCCCCCGCCCCGTGTTGAGCGAGTGGCCCTCGCCCTCCAGCGTCACCCCCTCGCTGGCCAGCGAGACGGAGAAGCCGGGCTCCGTGTGCAGGAGAAGGTCGGCCGGGTTCGAGAGGCTGTACGATCCGCCGAGCAGGCCGGAGCCCGATCCGCCGAGCGCCGCCGACCGGCCATCCACGGGCGCGACGGGATACCCGAGCCCGACGGCAGTCATCGGCGTCTGCGCCAAAATGGCAGCGGGCGAAGCCGCCAGCGCGGCGACGACGAACGCGGCCCGGACGAAGCCGGCCCGGACCCAGCCCCGGGAACCTCGGACGGCCCGCATCACGGCACCGTGAAGTCGGGCGCCGAACTGAACACGATGCGGAGCTGCGGCTGGAACTCCGGCGGCGATTCGACGGAGCCGAACTCCCAGTAGCCCAGCGCCTGCGCGTCCGGATCCGCCCGGAAGCCGATCCGGATGCGCGTCAGCGAGTCCAGGACGGCCCGCGCCATCAGCAGCGTGATGTCGAGGCGAACCGGCTCGCCCTCGCGGAGCCTGTCCGGATCGAGCGTCGTCGTGAGCAGGTCCCCGCTCCCGATCGGGGTCTTTTCGCCGATCTCGAACGGGTCGCCGAGCAGACTCACCTTTCGGGCCTCGATCCTGCGCTCCGCCGCATACAACTCGGGCGCGGCCAGAGGATGCAGGATGATCTCGGCCTGGCTCACCGTAGACCCCTCGAGCCCCGCTTCCCCGAGGATGCCGGGCGGCACGAACTCGAAGTAGATGCGGGAGGCCGGGAGGCCGCCGACGCGAAGCGCCGTGCCGGTCGGAGGCTGTGGCGGATCCAGGATGAACGCGCGTTCGTCCCATAACTGGGACTGCGGCACGGCGAGAGTCCGGCCGACGAGGGTCGGATCGTACCGGAGCACCATCTGCGTCAGGCGGAGTTTCGTTTCGGGGCCCCCGAGCACGATGGCGAAGCCGTTGCCCCCGTCCGCCTCCCGCCAAGCCTTCATCAGCGAATCCTCCGCCACGGCCGGCGTCATGAGGAGCGTATCCGACACCGCCTCCAGCACCCCCGACGCGATCTCGACCCCGAGGCTGCCGCCGGGCGCCCCCCACGGAACCCCGGGGGCCGCCTCCTGCCACGTCGCGCCATGCGGGTCGAAGCGCTCCCCCAGTTCGACGAGCTTCACGGTGACGGGAAACTCCGTGAACTCGGAGCGGATCGTGTCGAAGCGGAGCAGGAACTCCACCTCCTCGAACAACGCGGCCGGCAGCGTGTCGACGAACGTCCGGATCGTGTCGGGGACGTCGAAACGCGCGAGCCCGCGACTCGACACATCCGCCGCGGCCGAGAGGTGCACGAACGGCGCGGTGGAGGGGCGGGCGAAGCCGGTCAGCGTCGTGTCCCGCCAGGTCGTCAGTTCGGAGACGGTGACGGTGACGTCCCGCGTCTCCACGCCGGCGCCCGGCACCTCCTCGGAGCCCAGCGAGAGCGGGTCCTCCGCACATGCGCCCAGCATGACGAAGACGACCACCGTGGCGAGCGCCGCACCCCCCCGTCCGCTCACGGGCCCGCCTCCGCCGGCGCGGCCATCCGCTCCAGGGAGAAGTTCGCCGGCAGCAGGTCCCGCAACGGCCAGACGACGGACTCCCCGTTCGTCCCGATGCTCATGACCTCGAGTTTCCGGCCGAACTCGGCGAGCGCCTGGCGGCACATGCCGCACGGCGGGGCCGGGACCGCACCGCTCGTCACGATGGCGATGCGCGAGAAGGCACGCGCTCCCGAAACGACCGCGTGCCCCAGCGCGACCCGCTCCGCGCACGTCCCCACCGGATACGAGGCGTTCTCCACATTGCACCCGGTGAAGACCCGGCCGTCATCGGCCTCGAGCGCCGCGCCCACGAGGAAACCGGAATACGGAGCGTACGCGCGTTCGCGGGCGACCCTCGCCCGGGCGGCGAGGTCTTCCCACGAGAGCGGCTCTCCGGCTGTCGTTCGAGTCTCGGTCATCGGCTCCCATCCGCGGCGTCGGCCGGTCTGCCCACGTAGCGTCGCGGCAGGCGGCGTCCGATCGCCGTCAGCACTTCGTATTCGATCGTCCCGGCGGTCTCCGCAAAATCCGCCAGCGCGACCTCTTTCCCTCCGTCACGGCCCAGGAGCGTGGCCACGTCCGCAGCTTCGACACCCGGCACACCGGAAACGTCTACCGACGTCACATCCATGCAGACACCGCCCCGGATCGGCACCTCGACTCCGCGGATGAGCGCTCGTCCCCGGTTCGACAGACGCCACGGAAGCCCATCCGCGTACCCGATCCCCAGCGTGGCGAGACGTTCGGCACGCTTCGTCGTGTAAGTGGCCCCGTAGCTGACCGTCGAGCCCGGCGCGAGGTCACGAACTTCCAGCACCCTCGCGCGTACCCGCGCCACACTCTCCGGGTCCTCCGGCGCGCCCCCGGCGCCCGTCCCCCGCCGTCCCCCGTACAGGTAGATCCCCGGCCTGACGAGCCCCAGATGATACTGCGGATCCGTCATCATCGCATCGCTGTTCGCCGCGTGCAGGAAGGGGATCTCCACGCCGGCCTCCTCCAGGACCGATGCGGCACGCCGCAGGCGGGTCAACTGAAGCGACGTCGCGGCCGGATCCGTCCCGGCGGAATGGAAATGCGTGTAGACGCTCGCCAGCGTCACTCCGCCTCTCGAAAGGATCGACGCGACCTCCGGCGCCCATGCCGCCGCCTCCGCCGCCGGGAGCCCCGCGCGACCCATGCCGGTGTCGATCTCGAGGTGGACGGGGATTCGCGTGGACGCCGCCCGCGCACCGGCCTCGAGTTTCTCGAACGACGCCAGGCTCAGCGCCGCGCTTTCGAGCCGCGCTTCGACGAGTTGGGAGATCTCGGCGGTGGCCGAAGGGGCGAAAACGATGATGCGGCGCTCGATTCCGCCCCGCCGCAGTTCGGCGCCTTCCGGCGGCGTCGCGACCCCGAAGGCCCAGGGCTCCAGCCGGTCCAGGGCGCGGGCAACCTCGATTGCGCCGAGGCCGTACGCGTCCGCCTTGATCATGGGGACGAAGCGGGCGGGGGCCACGTGCCTCGCCACGCGTCGGGCGTTCCGCGACAGCGCCGCCAGATCGACTTCGAGCCACGCTCGGTACGGGGGGTCTTCGCGGCTGCGGGTCAAGCGTCGCCGGGGGTTCGGGGAAGGTTCCTGCGGTGTCCTGCCACGGGATGATACCTTCGCCGTCATGCAAGAGCCAACCGCCGCCGGCCTCGAGCCTCTCCACGCGGAAGAGGGGCGCGAAGGGGATGATGCCCTCGCCCGCGTCCTCGCGCTCGTCCGCTTCCTGCGCGTCCGCTGTCCCTGGGACGCGAAGCAGACGCCGCAGACGCTCCGCCCCTATCTCCTCGAGGAGGCGCACGAAGTCGCGGACGCGATCCGGGCGGGGGACGACGGAGACCTGTCGGGAGAACTCGGCGACCTGCTCCTGAACGTCGCCTTCCAGATCGTGCTCGCCGAGGAGCGCGGCGCCTTCGCGGCCGCCGACGTCGTCGAAGCGCTCGAGGCGAAGATGGAAGCGCGCCACCCGCACGTGTACGGCGATGCCGACGCCCCGCCCGACTGGGAGTCGCTCAAGGCCGCGGAACGCGAGTCTGCGGGCGATCCCTTCCACGGCGTCTCGGCCGGGCTCGACCCGCTCAGCCGCGCGGCGCGCGTTCAGGAGCGGATGGCCGGGTTCGGCTTCGACTGGCCCGATCTCGCGGGTCCCGTGGAGAAGGTGCGCGAAGAGACGGCGGAACTCGAGCACGCGGCGGCCGAAGACGCGGCGGCACTCGGGCGCGCGGCGGCCGGAGACGCGTCCGGTTCTCACGCGCCGGCCGCGCCGCCCGCCCCGCCCCGCATCGGCGAAGCGAGCCCGGAGGTCGTCGACGAGGTGGGGGATCTGCTCTTCGCGGTGGTGAACGCCTCGCGGTGGGTCGGCGCCCACCCGGCGAACGCGCTTCTCGGCGCGGTCGAGAAGTTCGAGCGCCGCTGCCGGCGCATGATCGAACTGGCCGAGAGCCGCAGCCTCGAGTGGAAGGGCGCGGACCTCGCGACGCTCGACGCCGTGTGGGAGGAAGTGAAGGCCGACGAATAAGCGGACGACCCGCCGCCGCTCAGGCGGGGTCGCCGTCGAGATCCGACGCGCTCACCGGGCGGGCGATGTCCGTGAGTTCGTAGATGTTGCAGACCCGCCACACGGTCTCGCTGCCGGCTCCCGTCCCCGACGTCATCTCGACGGGGGCGAGGATCCTCCGGTAGGCCTCGCCCTCGAAGGCGTCGAGCCGCTCCCAGGCGTCGGGGAGGCCGGGACTCTCCAGCACTTTCACCGCGACCCGGTCGCCGGAACTTCCGGGGACGAACCCGGGATAGCCCTGCCGCGCCGCCCAGCCGCGGTCGCACAGCGTGCCCTCCACCGTCCCTTCCACCCAGCGCCCGGTGAGCGTCGCCACGTGATGGTGGTTGTTCTCGCCGGGGAGAAGGGACCCGTACACGGCGAGACGCCGCTCCGGATGGTCGAGCAGGGCTTCGGTCAACCGCTCGAGAATCGGTTCGAGGTACCCGCGCAGCGCCGCAGCGCCGCTTTCCGCGCCCGGTTCGGCCAGGAGCGCTTCGAGTTCCGCCAGCGCTCCCGCCGCGTCCGGCCGGCGCCCCTCGCCCGGCCGGCGCTCCTCGCCCGGCCCGCGACTCTCGTCCCGCCCGCGGTCCGCGCCCGGCAGAGCGGCGGCCAGCTCCTCGAACCCCGAAAGCAGGGCACCGAGGCGGTCGAAGCTGCCCTCGGGCGCGAGCCGCGCTTCATTGAGGCGGCGGAGGGCGCCCCGCAGGGCGGCCGGGTCGCGGATCGGGCCCGGCTCCGGGCCGTCCGCGGTCACGAGCCTTCCCGTGGCCGCTGCCGAAGGAACTCCCGCACGCCCTCCCAGAACGGCGCCGGCCTCTCGATGAACGGAAAGTGCCCCGATCCATCGACCCTAATCAGGCGACTGTCCGGCAAAGCCTCATCCATCGCCTCCACCATCTCCATCGGGATCGGATCCTGCGCGCCGTGCACGATGAGTACCGGGACCTCGATCTCGCCGAGACGGTCCCAGAAGTCGAGTCCCTGGAGCGGCGTCATGAGCAGGGTCGCGACGAGCTGCCCCTGGCTCGCCGTCCGCTCGTGCAGGGAGAGGCGAAGCAGGCTGTCCGCCACGCCGGCGTCCGCGAACGTCCCGCGGAAGACGTGGAAGAAGACCTGGCTGATCGCCTCCGCCTCCCGCGCCGCGAACTCCGGCGTCCCCCGGATCGAGTCGATGGCCGCGAGGTCGGCCGAATCCCGTCTGGCCAACTGGTTCTCGTCGGTCTGCTCGCGAAACCGGCTGCCCGGCTCGACGGGCGCGACGAGGACGATCGCCGTCAGCCGCTCGGGGCGCTCCATCGCGTAGAGGAGGGCCGGAATCGCCCCCCACGAGTGCGCGAGCAGCGTGACCTTCTCGCGCTGCGCGACGTGCTCGCGGATCCGGTCGATATCCGTGAGGTAGCGCTCCATCGAGAGGCTCGCCGCGTTCACGACGGCCCTCGACGCCCCCAGGCCCCGCTGATCGTAGAAGATGACCTGGTGCGTCTCGGCCAGCGGTCCGAACCACGAACGGAGGTAGGAATGGTCTAGGCCCGGCCCGCCGTGTACGACGACGACGGGTTCTCCGGCGCCGACCGCCTGGTAGAAGAGTTCCGCCTCAAAGACGGGGAGCGAGCCGGCCCGGGTCGGCGGGCCCGCTTCGGAGGCCGGAGCGCCGCACCCCGCCGCGAAAGCCGCGAGGACGGCTAGACCGAAAGCGGGGCGGGCTGTCAGGATTCCCAGGCCACCGCATCGCCGAGGGCGAGGGGGCCGCCCTCGATCACCATCCCGTACGCGCCGCCGCGCCAGTCGGGCGCGAGCGCATCCTTGAGCCCGGGCGCCGCGTCCTCCATGCGCTCGCACGGCAGCGTCTCGCCGCGAATGCGGATGCGACAGCCCGCGATCCGCAGCACCCGGTCCGCCGTCTCGCTGAAGTCGACGCCCCGCACGAGCAGGTTGGCCCGGCGGGCATCGGGGTCCAGATCGACGCCGACCTCCCGCGTCGCCGCCTCCCACGCGTCCGCGTCGAGGATCGTCACCTGACGGTAGCCGCCGCGGTCGACGTTCCCCTCCAACCCCTTCCCCGCCACGAGCGTGGCTTCCGGGACCGGCTCCATCGGGCCCTTCCGCGCCGACTTGAGCCAGATCGCCTCGAGCCGCGCCGATCCGGAGCCGGCGGGCCCCGCGGTGGACTCAGCCATCGGTCACCTCCAGCGTGGAAAAGTGCAGGTTGAGGCCGTGGTTGACCCTCAGCCCCACGACCCCGTCCACGTGCTGCCCCGTTCTCGGCGTCCGGAACACCTCCTGCTCGTTCACGCCGAAGATCACCTCCTCCTCGCCGGCCTCCACGAAGAGGACGTTCTTCGCCGTCGCCGCGCCCTCCTCCCGCGCCGCCCAGGTGACGACCGCCTCGTGCTTCGTCCAGTCGAGGAGCGTGGAGGTCGCGTCGCCATCCCGGCGCTTCACGATCACGCTCCCGTCCGCCCGGATGAGGAGGTAGGTGTAGGCCTGGCCGTCTCCCTCGAGATCCGAGCCGCCGATGAAGACGCCGAACCCTTCGTTCAGGCCTTCGGGGTCGAACAGGAAGACGGTCGACTCGACGCGGAAGTCGCCGTCCGCCCGGGTCTCGGGATCGTAGAAGATGCCGGCCGGACCCGTCGTGACGTGCCAGCCGGGGGGCATCTCCTGAAGGGCCTCCACGCCGTCGCCACCGTGATCGGTGCGGGCGAGCCAGCCCTCGGGCGGCGGCAGCTTGTCTTCCTGGGCGGCGGCGGCGAGGGGAAGCAGGGCCAGACATGCGATGGCGAGGCGCCACGCGGTGCCCCCGACGCGCCCGCCGCGGACGCGAGATTTCGAATGATGCGTCATGTTCGGTGTCACTCCGATTTCGGATCCGGTTCGAGGTGCGGGCGGCATGATAGTCACTCCGGCGGCGACTCGCAGGACTCGCAGCGAGTCAGCCGGAGCGCGACGATTTCGGGCGGTACGAGGAAGCGCACCCCGAGCCGGCTCGTCCCCACCCCGGTCGTCACGAAGAGGTGCCGTCCGTCCTCCACCACGTGACCCGCCGCGTATCGGTCCCCGAAACGGGAGGGGGTGATCCCGGGACCCACGAACGGGATGATGACCTGCCCGCCGTGCGTGTGCCCGGCCAGCGTCAGGGAGGCCCGCGCCGGCACCTCCGGGAAGATGTCGGGGTTGTGCGTGACGACGATGACGGGCTCCCCGGGACGGACCCCGTCGAGCGCGTCCTCGACCGACGGATGGCCCGTCCAGAAGTCCGCCACGCCCGCGATCCAGACATCGTTGCCGCGCACGCGCGCGCGCTGGCCCCGGTTGTCGAGCACCGTGATCCCGGCCCCCGAGAGCGCCTCCTCCACGCGCTCGGCCGACAGCCAGCGGTCGTGGTTCCCGAGCACCGCGAACACGCCATGGCGGGCGTCGAGAGCGGCGAGATCCTCGGCGATCTCCTCCGGCGGCACGAACCGGCCGCCCATGACGTTGTCGATCGTCAGATCGCCGGCGATGAGCACGAGGTCCGGGAGCGTCTCGTTCACTCGTCGCACGACGCGGCGCAGGTTGTCCCGGCCGTTCCGGGGCGAGCCCACGTGCAGGTCGGCGATGAGCGCGATCCGGGTCTCCTCCCCCTCGGGCCACCCGGGCACCTCGAGATCGGTCCGGTTCACGACGAGCCGGCCGGGCTCCCACCAGAACGCCCACGCGGCGAGCACGACCGCGGTCGCGAGAAGGAGAAGGAGCATCCAGCCCGTCCAGCCGGCGCGAAGTCGCCGCAGCCCTACGATCCGCCGCCCCCGGCCCCGCTCCCGTCGATCCACGCGTCGACCTGCCCCTCGAGCACGACCATCGGCACGGACCCGTTCCGCAGCACGACATCGTGGAAGCGGCGGATGTCGAAGCCGTCTCCGAGCGCATCCTCCGCCCGGGCCCGCAGATCGAGCAGCTTGCGCTTCCCCATCTGGTAGGCGAGCGCCTGCCCCGGCAGGTCCGTGGAATAGCGCAGCGACTCCGTCGCGATCTGGGTTTCCGATTCGAGCGTGTTCTCGCGCATGAACTGCCGTGCCTCCTCCAGGGTCATGCCGAAGTGGTTCATCCCCGGATCCACGACGAGCCGGGTCGCGAGGAAGCTCTCCAGGATGTAGAAGCCGTACTCGCTGTACAGATCCTCGTACACGCCCGCCTCGAACCCCAGAAACGACGCGTAGGAGCCCCAGCCCTCCGTGTAGGCCGTGTACGACGAGTTCCGCCGATAGTCCGGCAGCGTCTCGCTCTCGCGCTGGCCCGCGATCTGGAAGTGGTGGCCGGAGATCAGTTCGTGGAGCGAGATCGACGCGAGCCCCAGCCAGCTCCGCTCATCCAGATTCGAGCCGTTGTAGTAGTAGACGCCGGTCGGTTCCGCGGGGGTGGGCGCAGCGTAGTAGCCGTACGTCATCGCCGGCTCGAGTTCGGGCGCCAGCCGCCTCGCGTCCCACGGGGCCTCGGGGACGCCGAGGAAGTAGTCGTCGATGCGCTCGAGCATCCGGGTGGACGCGGCAAGCAACCGCTCGCGCACCTCCTCGTGGGACGCCGGGAAGTAGCGCGGGTCCGACTTCAGGTGCGCATGAAATTCATCCGCGCTCCCCTCCCAGCCCAGGCGGTCGCGGATCTCCGCCATGCGCGCGCGAAACTCGGCGAGGAGTTCGCGGCCGGCCGCCTGCACCTCCTCCGGCGTCACCTCCATCGTCGTGTGGAAGCGGGTCAGATAGAGGTAGTAGTCGCGGCCCTCCGGATATTGCGAGAGACCGACCCCTGCCGGCGCGCGCGCCGCGTACGGCCCCTCGAGGAAGGCGGCGAGTTCCTCGAGCGCCGGGTTGATGGAATCGCGGACGATCTCTCCGATGCGGGCCGTTGCCTCCGCCACCCGGCCGGCTTCCAGCGCGGAGGCGCGATCCGCCGGGAGCGCGAAGGGGCCGCCCTCGGCCTCCCCCGCGGTGGCGCGCACGAGATCGACGACCGGCGCGAGGTTCCGGCTCGGCACGATGAAGTCGCGCTCGAACTGCCCCCGCACGTAATCCTCGAGGTCGCGCACGTGGGACGGAACCTGCTCGACGAGCGCCACGAACCGGTCGAGGTCCGCCTCATCCTCGAGCGGGAGGAGGGGAAAGATCTGGCTGTAGCCGCGGAGGACGCTCGAATACGGCGTGAGGACGCTCCGGAGCCAGAAGTACCGGTGTCCCTCGACGGCCATCTCCGCCTGCCAGACGAGGGTCTCCAGCGTGACGCGCTCATCGGCCGGGAGCGCCGCCCCGTCGATGGCGAGGGCGCGGTCGAGCTGCCGCTGGAAGAACGCGGCCCGCTCCTCCGCCGCCTCGTAGCCGAGTTCCGGGAGCCGCTCCACATCCAGCCCCTCCCGCAGGCGGATGACGGGGTTCGTCTCCAGGTCCCGGACCCACGCCGAATCGAGCAGCGCCTCCAGCCCCGCCGAGGCGCGTTCCGAAGCCGCCGCGCCGCCACGGGACCCGCCGCGTTCGTCGGCGGGAGCGCCACAGGAGGCCGTCCACGCAACCAGCAACATCGAGACACCGGATGCGTGCCGGACTCTCATCGATCCCGGTCCTCCCTGACCAGAACCGTGCTGTCCGTCTGCGGCGTGTCGGCGGTCGTCGCCGCCAACTCCCTGGCCCGCGCGAAGAACTCCGCCGCCCGCCGGCGCTTAAGGACCAGCGAGACCTCGGATGTGGTGAGCTTCTTGGGGGGATTCGTCATTGTTTTAGCGGCCTCCGGGCTCGAGTTGTGGGATGTCGTCCTCCGCCTCCTCCTCCCGGGGGCCGAAGCGGACGAGGAGTCCGCCCAGGAAGGAGGTGATCAGCCAGACGAGGAAAACTATCGCGGTGACCTCGTCCCCTTCGAGGACGTCCGTGGCGAGCGTGCCCACCAGAGTGCCAAGCCAGAGGGCGAAGTTCTGGAGCTGGAAGTCGAGCTGGTCTCCGCGCTTCATGCTCTGCACCGCACGCAGCACGAGGTAGAGCACGGCGCCGCCGAAACCCAGGAACGCAGCCGACTCGGAGAGCGCCTGGGTGAACCCGAACGCGACCCCGACGGCGCCGCCCGAGAGGATGCGCAGGGGAGAAGGCGAACTCGACCTTGGGGGGCGGGGGCGGGGGACCGCCGGAGTCTGGGGGATCGTCGGAACGGCGGGCTCCGGAGCCGGAGCGGGCATCTCCTCGGCGATGAACTCCGCGATCGCCGTGCGGGTCGCCCGTGCGTCGATCCCCGCCTCGGCCGCGATCCGTTCCAGTTCGTCGACACTCAGCGTGTCACCGCGGGCGTCAATCTCGGCCGCGCGCTGAAGGATCAGCGAGACCTGAGACGTGGTGAGCTTCATCGGCGGATCGGTCATGTCGCTCACGGCACGCCTCCCGCGAGGATGGTGGCGAGGCTGGACGGATCCAGGTTCCCCCCGGACACGATGCAGACAATTTTGTCCCCCCTCACCGCGCCCGACAGGGCGGCCGCGACCGAGGAAGCGCCGGCCCCTTCGGCCACGACGCGGTTGCGGGCCGTGAGCAGGCGGATCGCGTCGGCGGTGTCGCGGAGCGTGATCTCGGCCGAACCCGCCAGGAGATCCTCCGCCAGTTCCCACATGGCGGGCTCCACGTGCGGACCCCCGATTCCATCGACGAAAGAAGGCGTATAGGAGATCGAGACGGCGCGGCCCGCGCGCAGCGACTCCGCGAACGGGGCCTGTCCCGTCACCTCCGACGCGAAGACCGGCACGTCCGGCGCGACGGCCCGCATCCCGGCCGCGATCCCGCACGCGAGTCCGCCGCCTCCGAAGGGGACGATCACGGCGTCCACGTCGGGAAGATCCTCGATCAGTTCGAGGGCGATGGTTCCGTTCCCCGCCATCACGTCGCGGTCCATGAAGGCGTGGACGAACCGTCCGTCCATCCCGTCGAAGCGCTGCGTGCGGAAGACCTCGAACCAGGAGGCGACGGAGGTCTTCACCGCCGTCCCGCCGAGCCGGGCGATCGCGTCCAGCTTGAGCCTCGGCGCCGTCTCCGGGACGACGACCGAGCACGGGACGCCGAGCCGCCGCGCGTTCCAGGCGACCCCCTGCGCCATGTTCCCCGCGCTCGCCGTCCACACCCCCGCCGCCAACTCCGCCGGCGGGATGAGGCCGATCGCGTTCGCCGACCCCCGGATCTTGAAGGAGCCGATCGGCTGCAGGTTCTCGAGCTTGAGCCAGATCTCGGGCCCCTCGTCGACGCCGAGGCGGATGAGCGGCGAGCGGAGGGCCGCCGCGTAGACCCGTTCGCGCGCCGCCTCGATCTCGGGCAGGCCGGGGGGCTTCACGCGGTGAGGCCCGCGACCGCCCGCGGCAGGCTCGCCAGCGCCCGATCGAGGTCGGCCGCGAGATCCTCCGTCGCCTCCAACCCGGTGGAGAAGCGGATGAGGGCGTCCCGGATGCCGGCCTTCTCCCGCTCCTCGGCGGACATGCCCGCGTGGACGGCCGCGGCGGGCCGCACGACGAGGGATTCCGGCCCCCCGAGACTCGCCGCGACCATCGGGATCTCCAGCGCGGAGATGAACGCCTCCGCCGCGTCGACCCCGCCCTCGAGTTCGAACGACATCATCCCGCCGAAGCCGTCGAACAGGCGCGCGGCCCGCTCGTGCTGCGCGTGGCTCGCCAGCCCCGGATAGTGGACGACGGACACGGCGGGGTGCGCTTCGAGCCGCGCGGCGAGCCGCCCGGCCGACGCGTTCTGCTCGCGGACGCGCACGCCCAGCGTTTTCAGCCCCCGCTCGAGCAGGAACGCCGCGTGCGGGTCGAGGGAGCCGCCGAGGTGGTCCTGCATGATTTTCACGCGGCGCACGAGATCCGCCGGCCCGGCCACGCTCCCGGCCACGATGTCGCTGTGGCCGTTCATGTACTTCGTGCAGCTCTCGAGGACGAGGTCGAAGCCGATCTCCGCCGGCCGGAAGTTGATGGGACTCGCGAACGTGTTGTCGATCAGCGTCACGAGCCCGTGCTCGCGCGCGAACGCGACGACGGCCTCGAGATCCGCGACCTGCACGAGCGGATTCGTGAGCGTCTCCACGTACATCGCGCGCGTCGTCGGCGTCAGCGCGGCCGCCCAGCCCGATGGATCCTGAGGGTCGATCACCGTGTGCCCGATCCGGAAGCGCGGCAGGTCCTGCTGCAGAAAGGCCGCCGTGCCGCCGTACAGCGTGTCCTGCACGAGCACATGGTCCCCCGACGACAGCACCGTGAGCAGCGATCCCGCGATCGCCGCCATCCCGCTCGCGAGGGCGAGTGCCGCCTCCGTCCCCTCGAGCGCCGCGATCCGCTCCCCGAGCACGCGATGGTTCGGCGTCGTGCTGAGCCGGATGTACCCGATGTCGTGGTAGTCCTCGCCGCGAAGCTCGTAGTTCGCCGTCTGGTAGATCGGCGTGACCACGGCCCCCTCCGGCCTCGGCTGCTGCTCGCCCGCATGCACGGCGTCCGTCGAAGGCGCCCTTCCCGTCTTCCTCATCTTCTTCATCGCGTCAGAATCTCCCACAGAGTTGTCAGTCGAGCCGGGGCGTCAGTCCCACATGACGCGGTGGATACGCCACCCGGTTTCGAGCCGCTTCCACACCTCGAGAAACTTGCCTTCGAGTTCGACATCGTCGGGGCCGCGCACCCGGTACGTCCCGTTCGCGAACGCCAGATTCCCGTCCACCTCGAGGTCCTCGATCGTGAACCGGGCCTCGCGCAGCGCGACGGAACCCGCCAGCGCGCGCTCGATCGCCTCGTGCCCCCGCACCGCCGGCTCTCCAGAGGGCAGCCGCACCGCATCCGACGTGAAGACGTCGGCGACGGCCTCGCCCGGCGCCCCCGCGATCAGCGACGCCTCCCAACGCCGCGTGACGCGCTCGATCTCCGCCCGCACCGCCTCGACGGCGACCGTCGCGCCCGCGACCGCTCCCCCGCCCTCCCCCACGTCCGGCGTCCCGCCCCCGCACGCCGCCGCCGCGACCAGGCCGCCCGCCGCCGCGACCACGCCGCGCGCCGCGAAGCCGGCCGGGCAGATCCGCCGAAACGTTCCTCTTGCGGGCCGTGTTCTCTTCATGGGTCGATATTGTATCGGAGGCCGCCTGCCGCGGCGACGCACCCGGCTTTCGGGTTCGCGCGCGCCACCGTAGGATGCCCGGCCCGCTTCGGGATTGTTCGCGCGTCGCCGGCCGGCGATGCCGCGCTTGAACCTGCTTGGAGGTACGAATGAAGAAGATGTTCCGCGCCGTCCCCTGTTTCGCCCTCGCCCTCGGCGCTGCCCTCGCCTTCGCCGCGCCCGCGGACGCCCAGGACCGTCGCGCGAGCCCGCGTGGCGAGGCGGCGACCCAGGTGGGCGGCGGCTATGACGCCGAAGGGAGCTACAGCGGCTCCTGGGTCGTCGTGACCTACGGCCGTCCCATCCTGCGCGGCCGCGACCTGTTCGGCTCGGGCGACGAATACGGCCAGCAGTTCCTCCGCGGCGCCCCGCTCTGGCGCGTCGGCGCGGACCAGTCCACGCGCTTCATGACGGAGACCGATCTCATGTTCGGCGGCGAGCGCCTGCCGGCCGGCGAGTACAGCGTGTTCGCGGAACTCTCCGAGGACGAGTGGACGCTGGTCTTCTCGAACTGGGGCGCGAAGGACAACTTCCGCGAGGAGAACGACGACGCGCTCTGGGGGTCCTACGGCTACACGCCCGACCGCGACGTGCTGCGCACCACGATGGATGTGGACACGATCATGATGTCCGCCGACCAGCTCACGATCTCGTTCATGGACATGACGCAGGAAGGCGGCGTGTTCACGATCTGGTGGGACGACCAGGTCGCCACCGCCCCCTTCCAGGTCGCCCGCTGACGGAGCGCTGACGCAACGCTAACCCGGCGCTAACTCAGGGAGATGTCGCCGATTCGCTTGAGCGGCAGGGCGGTGATGGTGTCGGTCAGCGGATACTCGACATCCCCCGGGTAGACGACCCATAGACGTTCGAGGTTCAGGTCCCGGATCACGACGTGCATCGACTTCGTGGTCCGGGGCGCCTCCGTGCACTTGAACTCGAAGCCCCAGCGTCGTCCTCGCCGCAGGAGCAGAAGGTCCAGTTCCGCCCCCCGCTGGGTTCCGTAGAAGTACGCCTCCCGCTCTCCGTGCTCCAGGAGCGTCTGCTCGAGGGCGAACCCCTCCCAACTGGCGCCGTAGCGGGGATTCACCGCCAACTCGGTCATCTCCCGTATCCCCAGCAGGGAATGGAGAACGCCGGTGTCGCGGATGAAGACCTTCGGCGACTTCACGAGCCGCTTGCCCAGATTCTCGAACCACGGCGGCAGTTGGCGGATCATGAACGAACCCGACAGCAGGTCGCGGTAGTTCCTCACGGCGGTCACGCTCGCGTCCATGGAGCGTCCCAGTTCGGCCGCATTCCAGGTCTGCCCGTGATAGTGCGCCAGCATCCTCCAGAAGCGGCCCAGCGCCGCGGACGACACCCGTGAGCCCAGCCCCGGAATGTCCTGTTCGAGGAACGTGCGCGTAAAGGACTCCATCCAGCGGGACCACGCCCCGCTCGAGGGCGCGAGGTACGCGCGCGGAAAGCCGCCTCTCATCCACAGCCGATCCTGATGCTCCGGTCCGGCTTCGGCGAGGGAAAAGCCACCCACATCCACGAACTGGACGCGGCCGGCCAGCGTCTCGGAAACCCCCTCGATCAGGTCCAGCGAGGCGCTGCCCAGGACGAGGAACACGGCCTTGCGGTCGCGGGCGTCGCAGATGGGCCGAAGGACCTCGAAGAGTTCCGGCATGCGCTGGATTTCGTCGATGACGACGAGGCCTTCCGCGTTGCGGAGCAGCATTTCGGGCGTCGCCGACAGAGCCGCCCTCTCGCCCCGCTTCTCCAGGTCGAAGATGATGGCGGACTCCGTGGCGGACACGACCTGCTCGGCAAGGGTCGTCTTCCCCACCTGGCGCGCGCCCAGGAGAGCCACCACCGGAGCCTCGGACAACCCCCGCCGGATCGCGCCCATGAGGCGTGGCCTCGGTATAGATTGTTGCATATCGTACTCCAAAGGTTCGATATTCAACAATCTTTAGGATAGGGAGATCAAGTCCCCCTGTCCAGCGGACCCCGCCGGGTCAGGACGTCGTCGCGGCGTAGCGGCGGAACCACTCCAGGGTCGACAGCATCTTCCCGATGTGGTGGCTCGGGCGGCGGCGGATGCCGTGCGGCTCGTTGGGGAAGCGCACGAGCGACGTCTCCACGCCGAGCAGTTTGAGCGCCTTGAAGTACTGCTCGGATTCGGACATCGGCGTGCGCCAGTCCTCCTCGCCCGTCACGATCCGGGTCGGCGTCGTCACGTTCTCGACCACGCTCAGGAGCGAGCGCGACTCGTAGTGCTCCACGTGGTCCCACGGGTATCCGGGGAACCAGTAGTTCACGCCGTAGGCGGCCATGTCCGCCGTGAGGACGAAGCTGTACCAGTTGATGACGGGATACCACGACACCGCCGCGCGGAACCGGTCCGTCCGGCCCACGAGCCAGGCCGTGAGGACGCCGCCTCCGCTCCCGCCCACGACGTAGAGCTGCTCGGGGTCCACGTAGCCGCGGTCGATGACGGCGTCCACCCCCGAGACGAGGTCGTGGAAATCGTCGCCGGGGTAGGCGTGGTGGATCAGGTTCCCGAACTCCTCGCCGTAGCTCGTGCTCCCGCGCGGGTTCGTGTAGAGGACGACGTAGCCCTGCGCCGCCATGAGCTGCTTCTCGAGGTCGAAGCGCGCGCCGTAGTTCGAGAACGGTCCCCCGTGGATCTCGAGGATGAGAGGATATTCGCGGGACGGGTCGAAGCCGGGCGGCTTGATGATCCAGCCGTGGATCGGACGCCCGTCGTGCGAGGACTCGTACCAGATCTCCTCGACCTCGCCGATCTCGCGCTTGGCCATGAGGTCGTCGTTGATCCCCGTGAGCACGCGGACGTCGCCCCCGGGCCGGCCCGTCGCGACTTCGGAGATGACGGCCGGCGTCGTGTAGTTCATCGCGAAGCTGCCGTCGTCGGCCACGGAGTACGTCGCGCCGGCATACGCCCGAGCCATCCCGCCGACGTTCTCGGTCAGCACCCGGTGGCCGCCCCCGTCGTCGTCGAGGCCGAAGAGGGCGAGCTTCGTCATCCCCTCGTCGTCGTACAGGGCGTACAGCCCCGACCCGTCGGGAGTCCACGTCGCCCCGTAGACCTCGCGGTCGAGTCCCTCGGAGAGCGAACGCGGGTCGCTCCCGTCCCGGTTCATCACGTAGAGCCGCGTGAGCTGGTAGCCCTGGAAACGGTCGTCCATGCCGAAGTAGGCGATGTGGCGGCCGTCCGGAGAGACGATCGGCCCGTCGTCCGGCCCCCGGCGATCCGTGAGCTGCGTCGCCGTGCCGTCGGCCACGGAGACCTCGAACACCTCCGTGTCCGCCACGAACACGCTCTCCGTGTCGCCCCCTCGGGGGTCGCGCGACATGACGAGGCCCGAGCCGTCCGGCGTCCACGAAAAGTGCGTCCCGCCGATTCCGTTGCCGGCCCAGTGGTTGTCGCCGCTCGTGATCTGGCGCGCCGTGCCGCCCTCGGACGGGACGACGAAGACGTGCACGAACCCGTGCGGGAGATCGCCCAACTGGTCGAAGCGGTACACGAGCCGCTCGACGACCTGCGCGGGCTCGGCCCACTCCGCCCCTTCCGGCGGCGTCGGCATCCCCCCGATCACCGGCGCCGGCTCCGGCACCAGCTTTCCGAACGCGATCCGCGTCCCGTCGGGCGACCATTCGAAGGACCGCGGCGGCTCCGTCACGCTCGTGACGACCGAGGTCTCACCCGAATCCATCCAGCGGACGTGGATCTGCGCGTCCCCGCTCCGGTTCGAGATGAAGGCGAGCCGCGTGCCATCCGGCGACCAGCGCGGCGAGCTGTCGTTGAAGTCCCCCGTCGTCAGAGGCCGGTGGCCCGAGCCGTCGGAGTTCACGATCCAGAGGCTCGAGAAACGGCTGTCCGTCATGATGTCCGCGCGCTGGCGGACGTAGACGATCCGGCGCCCGTCCGGAGAAATCTGCGGATCCCCCGCGATCTCGACCTCGAAGATGTCCTCCATGCGAAGCGGACCGGACTCGGCCCCCGCCTGGGCCACGACGGGTTCGGCGAGGCACAGGAGGACGGTGGCGAGGCAGCAGAGGGCTGAGGCTGCGAGAGACGGTGCGGAGACTCGGGTACTGCGGCGCGCGGCGGTCATCGGACGCTCTCCGTGGCTGGGATCGGGCTGCGCTGACACCCTCGGATCATACGGCCACCGGATGTGACGGGACACGGGTTCGCGTCGTCTTACGAGGCAGATCTCGCGGGTGTCACCACCATGCAGGATCTCGGACGAAAAGGAGAAACGCCGTGGACGTGATCATCCGTCGACCCTGGTGCATCGGCATCGCGCTTCTCGGCTTGGCCGCATGCGGTGACAGCAGCAGTGGCGTCAATGAAGTGGATCCGGACCAACCATCGATCACGGGTACGTGGAACGCGGTACTTCCGTCAGGACGGTTGACGCTCGACCTGCGCGAGCGGACCGCCGGGGTCGTGACCGGCATTTTCAGCATGACGATCAACATCGGATTTCCCGTAACGGGTTCGATACGGGATGGCGATCACCGCCATCCCAACGTGTTCCTCCGCTGGTCGGCCCAACTCCCTTACGCTTCCGGTAGCGATCTCGTTTCGGACTGTACAATTGAAGGAACCGCCGGGGACAACGGGATTTGGATCACCGGTCAGATCGTCTGCACCAAAGCTGAAGGAGTGCTGGATACCCAGGACGGACCGGTCACCGTCATCATCGGAGGCATCAACGCACCGATCACGCTGAGCCGCCTTCGAATAGGCTGACAAAAAAGGGCCGCCCGTCGCCGGGCGGCCCCTTTGAACTCACCGTTCGCCTGGTGGCGGTCGGCAAATCACGCGACGCGGGTCACGTTCTCCGCAGCCGGGCCCTTCGTCCCGTCCGTAACGTCGAACTCGACGGCCTCGCCCTCCTTCAGAGTGCGAAAGCCATCCGCCTGAATCGCCGTGTGGTGTACGAAGCAGTCCTTACCACCCTCTTCAGGGGTAATGAACCCGAAGCCCTTCTGGTCGTTGAACCACTTCACGGTACCTCTCGTACGCATTTCCTACTCCTTCGTTAGTCATGTCGGAGTTCGGGAAACCCGTAGCTGCCGACTGCTGACCTGTTCGACGCGGTCTCCCCCGCGCCAGGGTCGTGGCACCCGCCACGCAGATGAAAAAACTAAAGAAAAAGGGGCGACCTGTTGTTGAGAGGCCCCCCCGATCCTGCGATCCTGCCTTCTCAGTTCGGCCGTGCCCGACGCTCCGGGCCTCGTCCGAACGCGCGCAATGATCGCCTGCCGGACGCCAAACGTCAAGGGGCACACCGATGTCGGCCAGCCCGCTCGACCGCAGCGGGCCTTCCGCCACGGGCTGTCAGGTGCCGACGAGGGGGCTCCGCCGCTCGAGCAGAACCACGTCGCGCCACCGCCCGCCGAGCTTCCCCAGCCGCTCGCGCCGCCCCACGCGGCGGAAGCCGGCCCGCTCGTGGATGCGGAGGCTCGCGACGTTCTCCGGGAAGATCCCCGCCTGCAGCGTCCAGAGGCCGGCCCGCTCGGAGGACTCGACGAGCGCGGTCAGGAGCCGGAGACCGATGCCGCCCCCGCGCGCGTCTCCGCCGACGTAGACGCTCACCTCCGCCACGCCGCCGTACACGCAGCGCCCCGAGACCGGAGCCAGCGCCGCCCATCCGACGACGCGCCCCTCCCGCTCGGCCACGAGTCGGCAGCTGTCGAGATGACTCGCGTCCCACGACTCCCAGCCGGGCGATTCCGTCTCGAAGGTCGCGTCCCCCGTCGCGATCCCTTCCTCGTAGATCCTCCGCACCGGATCCCAGTCCCCGGGACGGAGCCGGCGGATCTCGATCGCCATCCGTTCCCCCTCACGCGGCGAGGCGCCGGGCTGCACGACGGGTTACTGGGCTTCCGCGAGGACCCTCTCGACGAGCGCCGCCGTTTCCGGTTCGAAGGGATGGAAGCGGCCGCCCCAGTACGCCCGAATCAGACCCTCCGCGTCTACCAGCAGCGTGTGCGGCACGCCGGGGTAGAGTTCGAGCGCCTGCGTGAGTCCGGGACCGTCGCCGAGGAAGTTCGGATAGGTGATGTCGAACTCCTCCAGGAAGCCCTCGACGAGCGCGACATCTCCCTCATCGATGGAGATCCCGACGACCTCGAAGGGATCCGCCGCGTACTTCGCGTGCATCTGCTGCAACTCGGGCATCTCGTCGCGGCAGGGGATGCACCAGGTCGCCCACAGGTTCAGGACGACGACCCGGCCATGGAACTCGCCGAGATCCGCCGGCCGGCCGTCCAGGTGCGTGACCTCGAGCGGAGGGAGGGGGCGGTACGAGGCGAGCGCGCCTTCCGCCGGCTCCGCGGCCCGGGCGGCGTCCCCCGCGGATCCCCCGCGCTCACCCCCGCCACAGCCGGCCGCGAACGCCGCCACGGCCAGCGCCCCCAGCGCCCCCAGCGCCGCGCGCCTCATCGGTTCGACTCCATATTCTCGATATTCTTCATATTCTCGATATTCTCCATTGGGTCCTTCATCTCTCGTTCAAAATCCAGGTTCGTGGGCGTCGTGAAGACGCCGGGCGGGCGCGCGTACGGCTGGTCCGTGATGACGACCTCCGGCTCCGTCGTGAGCGGCACATCCTCGGCGACCGCCTCGAAGGAGAGGTCGTCCACCCACAGTTCTCCATCGCCCGTGATCATCGCCCCGATGAGGATCGTAACGCCTTCCGGCGGGATGTCCACCACGATCTCGCGCGTCTCCCAGTCCCGCGTTCCCTCGACGCGCCGGTCCTCGCTGTTGTCCAGGGCGAGCATGGCGTACTTCCCCTCGAGGATGCCGTCCACCCGCACCCAGAGACCGCCGGAATCCACGTCGTCGGCCCGCAGATATCCGCGGAGGCGCATCCGCTTTCCGCGGTAGGCGATGGCGTCGATGAGCTGCACGCTCGCGGCCCACTGGCTGCGCCGCCGGTTGCCGCGCGCCGCGAGCCGCATGCTCGAAGACCCGGAATGGGCCACCTCGGGGTCGAGCCTGAGGCGATAGTCCTCGGCGTCCTGTCCGACGAGGACCCACGCGTCCGGCATCTGCGCGGCGAGTCCGCCGCCCGTCGCCGGAGCCAGGGCCCCGAGCGCGACGACCGCCCCCACGGCGAGGACCGCCCTCACGGCGAGTCTCCGCCTCATCGCGGGATGAGCCAGAAATCCGTCTGGCGGCCGTCGATGTACCACGTGCGCTCGCCGTCGAAGAACGCGTCCTCCTCGAGCATGATGCGCACCGTCTGTCCGCCCCATTCCGGGACCGGGACGGCCGCGTTGAGTTCGATCGAGTGCGCGGTGTTCGGGAAGAGCGGATAGTCGCCGCGCCCCGGAACGCCGCCCTGGTTGTCCCAGAGGCCGATCGTGGGTCCGGCGCCGTGGCCGTGGAAGCCGATCGGGTGCGTGTAGATCGTCGCGTCGATCCCTTCGTCCTTCGCCTGCGCGAGCGCGCCCGCCAGGATCTCGTTGCCCGAACGCCCCGCCGCGAAGTTGTCCGTGAGGATGTCCTGGAGCCGGTTCCCGACGGTGAACGCGCGCACGAGGCCGGCCGGGGCCGCGTCCTCTCCCGGCTTCAGCACGTAGGCGTGCTGCTGCGTGTCCGTGTTCAGGCGCAGGTACTTGATCCCGAAGTCCACGTGCAGCAGGTCGCCCGGACGGATCACGTTCTCGTCCGGAGGGCCGGAGAAGTCGCCCTCCCCTTCCCTCGCGCCGCCCGACTTCTCGTGGCGCTGGACGGAGACGCTTGGCTGGAACCAGGTCTGGAGCTTGAGTTCGAGGATCCGTTCGCGATACCACCACACGACATCCTCGGTCGTCGTCACGCCCGGCTGGATCACCTTCGCGCTGAAGCCTTCGGCGATGATCCGGTGCGCGATCCGCACGATCTGCGGATAGACCTCCATCTCCTCCGGCGTCCGCGTCTCCAGCCACCCGATCGCGAGACGCTCGTTTCCGGCCACCCGCTCGCGGTACTTCGCCGGGAGCGCGGCCATGAGCCCGTCGTACTCCGTTCCGGTGAGTCCGTCCGCGAGCGCGAAGGTCGAGGAGCGGTTCACCGCGATGCGCTGCGGGTCGCGCTCGGCGATGACCTCCGCCACGCGCCCCCACTGGTCCGGCTCGCTCTCCGGATCCCACGCGCGCGGGAAGGGCCCGATGTCGTACCGCGCCACCGCGAGCCGTTCCAGCGGCTGCCCCGGTCCCCGGTCGTGGAGGATGAGGACGGTGCGCCGACGGGCCGCCATGTACGTGGAGGGCAGCATCGTCTCGATGACCGGATCCTCGTTGTATTCGCGGGCGGCGACGATCCAGAGGTCGACCCCTTCGCGCCGCATGATCTCGGGCGCGACGGTCTCGAGCCGCCCTTCCAGCCAGCGGTCGATGACGGCGGCCCGCTCGCGCAGCGGAAGGATGACGGGCATCGCCCCTTCCGTCCGCTGTGCGTCCGCGAACCCGCCCTCCGGC
Source organism: Gemmatimonadota bacterium (assembly GCA_022825725.1). Lineage (GTDB taxonomy): Bacteria > Gemmatimonadota > Gemmatimonadetes > Palauibacterales > Palauibacteraceae > Palauibacter. Next base: position 9,365 of record JAJDWE010000014.1, on the reverse strand, counting down.
GGCATCGTCGACTGCGCGGTCGCCTGCGGCGGGACGAGCGCCGCGGACATGACGAGGAGGAGGCCGGCCGACGGCACTCGGGAGCCCGGCAGTCCGCGGCAAAAGCGGGGTGTCGAGACGCGCATTTCGAATCTCCGTTGAAAAAATGTCGAACGGCTTGAACCTACCGAATCCCCCGCGCGCGGGAGAGGCCTTGGAGGGGACGGTGGCGGAAACGGTTCGGGCCCCGCCATCGTAGGATCTTCCGGCCCCGGACGAGAGGGATACCTGATGAGGGATGCCTGATGAAGGGGGATGCGCGATGAAGGATGTGGATTCGGATCTCCTGCCCGAACTCTACTCACGGCAGGAATTGGACAAGGCCCGCCGGCGACACCGGATCGTCGGACGCATCGAGGGAATCGCGGCCGCCGTCGCCGCGGGCACGATCTTCAGTTTCCTGGGCTGGATTCCGACGGTCCTCATACTCGGCGTCGCCGGCTACCTCATCTACCGCTTCGTCCTCAAGCCCCGGAAGTCGTCCAGGTCGTCCGGGGCCGGGGCGTCCGAGGGCGACCTGACGTAGACCCGCCGCGGATCGTTCGGACTCGTGCCGACTTCGCGCACGAGCCCGCGTTCGACGAGCCGGGCCAGCCGCGTGCGGGTGGAGCGGGTCGAGAGGCCCACGGCTTCGGCGATGTCGCGCGTGCCCTGTCCGACCCCGCTCTCCAGCACACGCAGGATCGTGCCGTCCCGGTCGTCCACCAGCGCGGGACCCACCTTCTCCGTGCGCAGCGTGACGCGCAGCCGGAACGCGATCTCCTCCCAGACCGGCGCCGGCAGACCCGCGTCCCGACAGGCGCCGATCATGCGCGGCGCCCCGCTCCCCCACTGTTCCACGAGCCCGAGTTCCTGGAAGACGCGGCCGAGCGCCCGGTTCCTGAGCTTCGAGACGCCGCGCGGCAGATCCTCCAGCGTGAGCCCGAACGGCAGCAGGCCGGGGTTTTCGATCTCCACGCGGTCATCGAAGATCGCAACGCGGATCGGGGCGCCGCGCTGTGCATAATCCGTATGCACCACGGCGTTGGTGATGGCTTCCCGCACGGCTTCGGGCGGCAGATTCCAGTGGTCGATGCGCCGCACCGGACCGATGGTGGCGCCGTGCAGCAGGTGCTTCTTCACGAACGAGACGGCCGATTCGATCGCCTCGATCGGGGGCCCCTCGATCCGCGTCTGGTCCACGATGACCGACCGGACCGTCCCGGCAAAGCGGCCGGCCTGAATCCAGGCGTCGGGGAAGTGCTCGAGGCGGTCGCCGCCGAACAGCAGCACGCCGGCGACCGTGGGTACGGACCGGCCCTGATGCGTGGTCACGAGGCGGAGGGTCTCCAGGTCGCGCCGCCTCAGTTTCCGGACCGAGGCGAACAACTCCGAAGCCGCTCGGAAGTCCACCGCTTCCGAGTCGAGCGCCGGCACCGGCTGCTCGTCGTAGGACTCGCCCGTGGCGGAACGCCGCATCTCCGCGATCAGTGGAAGGTCCGCCTGGCGGTTGGTCGAGCCCACCCGCACGTACGTGCCCGCTTCGAGTCCCTGCCGGGCGATGAAATGCGGTCGCGCGGGGCTGGGATGGACGCGCACGGCGAGTACCTGCGCGCTGCGGAACCTCAGAATCTCGAGGTCCGGCCAGAGCGCGGGCTGGATGGAATCGCTGATCAGGCTCGCGGCCCGCTCTTCCATGTCGAGCGCGCAGCGGACGCCCCTGACGTGCCGCGTCCGATCTTCCACGCCGATGAGAACGGTACCGCCCGCCGTGTTCGCGAACGCCACGACGGTGCGCAGGAATCCCCGAGGGGATGAAAGGTCCTGTTTGAACTCGAGGGTCTTCCCCTCGGGCCGGAGGAGCAGCTCATTCAGATCCATTACTCGGAAACCTACTCTGAAGTCGTCGAGCGTGCCAAGCTTCCGAGTTCTACTTCCCCCTCCGGATCAACGGATCCTCAACGGCCTCGGTCAGGGCCAGACGGCGAGCACGACCGCCTGTCCGATGAGGGCGACGGCGTTGTAGCCGAGGCTCAGGAAGAAGATTCCGGGCTTTCGCTGCTCGTAGGCCACGCCCTGGTAGCCGACGTTGAGGACGAAGCCGATCGTGACCAGCAGCCCCACGTGGACTCCGATCATCGCGCCCGAGCCGCCCATCACGGCGAGGAGTTGCGCGAGGACGTAGGCGGTGACGAGCGAGAGGACGAAACTCGCCCCGTGCGTCTTCACCGGGTTGAAGTCCTTCTGGATCTCCTCGGCGGTGGTCTCCATGAGCGCGAGCCACTGCTTGCCGAAGATCGAGCCGTACCACAGGAAGCCGACGACCAGGGGGACGACTCCGGCGACCAGGATGGCGAGCCAGTTGACGTCTTGCACGGTCTATCTCCTTTGGAGCGGGAGGTGGATCGCCGACGCGCGGGCGGCGGCGTGATGGACGGTGTTGTCGGCCGGGACCATGCGCGTGTGGCGCCCCAGCGGTTCGCCGGTGTTGGGGTTCACGTCGAAGCGGGGATAGTTGGAACTCGAGATTTCGAGCCGGATGCGGTGGCCGGCCCGGAACCGGTTCGCCGTCGGGAAGAGCCGGATCTCCATCTCGTAGACCTCTCCGGGCGTCATCAGCGTCTCCCGCTCGCGGGAATCCCGGTAGCGGGCGCGGAGGATGCCGTCGGTGATGTTGAGGTCGAAGCCCTCGGGATAGTCTGCGTTCGGGGGATAGACGTCGACGAGCTTGGCGGTGAAGTCGGTGTCGGGGGCGGTGGACGAGGTCCACAGCGTGGCGGTGACCGGGCCGATGACCTCCAGGTCCTCCGCCAGGGGCGCGGTCTCGAACACGAGGACGTCGGTCCGGTCGGCGGTCCGGCGGCCGTCGACCTCGGAGGCGAAGAAGCCGTTCTCGGAGCCGCCCTCGAGCGAGCGGAAGGTGCGCTCGCGCTGGTCGTAGCCGCCCCGCTTCAGCGCGCCGGAGAAGGCCCCGCCGATCGTGGGCACCGGGTGCTCGGGATCGTAGGTGTAGGACGTCGACCCCTCGTCCGCGCCGGGAGCCTCGCGCGTGAGCGCGCCCCCCGCGCGGAGGTAGAAGGACGTCACTTCCGTCCCCTCGAGCGGCCAGGCCTGCGCGGTGCGCCACTCGCCGCCGTGGAAGAGCCGTCCGTTCCCGTCGCGGCGGCCGTCGCCGCCTCCCATGACGAAGATCGTGACGGGACCGGCGGCCTCGCCCGCGAGCCGGTCGTCGCCCTCGAACAGCTCATTCGCGACCTGCCCGCGGAGGTGCCGGTCGAACCAGCGCAGGTGGAACTCGCGCGAGAAATCCTCGACCGCGGCCTCGGCTCCGAACTCGATGTCGCCGGCGTAGGAGCGGCTGTTCCCGCCGTGCGTCCACGGGCCCATGAGGAGCGTCATGGGCGACGACTTCCGCCGCGAGAGTTCGACGAAGCTCTGGATCGTGCCCGGCGCGTAGGAGTCGTACCAGCCGCCGACGTGCAGCATCGGGACGTCCGACGTCTCGTCGTAGTACTCGACCCAGTTGCGGCCGATGCCTCGAAAATATTCGTCGTAGTCCCCGTGGTTTTGCATCGTGAGGTAGTAGTCCTCGAAATTCGGGGCGACGGAGAGCGGGTTCTCCCCCTTTTGGAAGGGCGTGTCGGGGAACCAGTCCGACGGCGGCTCCTCGGCGAGCCGGAGGCGGATCTCGGGGTCGTCCGCCACCGCGGCGAGCTGGAGGTGGGCCCAGCCGAGCTGCTGGCCGAGTTCGAGCGCGCCGTGGTTGCGGACCTTGTGCGTCCAGGCGTCGGAGAGGCCTCCCATCGTGAGCGCGAGCGTCCGGAGTCCCGGCGGGTTCAGCTTGGCGGCGTCGGCCTGCGTGTGCGCGCCGTAGGAGGTGCCCCACATGCCGACGGAGGGTTCCGCGTAGTCGAGCCCCGTGATCCACTCGATCGTGTCGTAGCCGTCGGGGGCGTCGAACTCGTGGTACTTCTGGAAGGTGCCCTCGGAGGCGTAGAGCCCGCGCGTGTCCTGCAGCACGACGACGTAGCCGTGCGTCGTGAACCAGCGCGCCTGGTCCACGAGTCCGCGCGAGGTCTTGTCGTACGGGGTCCGGTGGAGGAGGACGGGAAACGGTCCATCCACGGGCTCGTATTCGCGCGAGGGACGGTAGACGTCCGTCGCGAGGCGGATCCCGTCGCGCATCTCCACCATGAGATCCGTCTCCACCTGGAGCGCATCGTAGGGTCCGCGCCCCGCCGCGTCCGCCGCCGCGTCCGGGGCCGCGTCCGTCCCCTCGCCCGAGCGGGCCGCATCGCCGCAGGCCGCGAGCCACAGCGCGCCCAGCAGCGCGAGCCCGCGGGGAGCGCGGCGCATCACGCGGGGACTCCGGCGGCGGCGCGGGCCGGGGCCGTCGAGAGCGCTTCCACGAGGTCGGCGATGTGCGCGAGGTCGTCCACGCGTTCGAGCCGGTCCAGCGCGCCGTCGATCCGCGCGTCGTCCATCGCGAGGCTCGCGCAGTCCCGGAACTTGTCGTGCAGCTCCTCCCGGGTGAGCGGCCGCTCCGGTCCTCCGGGATACGTGTCCGCCTCGGTGTGAAGCTCGGTTCCGTCGCGGAGCCGCACGTCGATCGCGCTCCGCATGCGGTCGTAGCCGCGGGCGTCGATCTCCTCGTCGAACGTCACCGTGACCCGGCGCATCATGTCCGCCGCCTCCTCCGAGAGGACGAAGTCGTCGTGGAACTCGCGGATCCCGGCCCGCCGCCGAAGGACGATGCTGGAGAGGACGAAGGGGATGCAGAACTTCGCCTCGAGTTCGTTGCGCGGCACGGGATAGCGGAGCGGGTTGAGGATGTTGTGCCCGGCGCGGAAGGTGATTTCGGCGACATCATCGGGCGCGAGGTCGTGCTCGGTGACGAGTTCGAGCATCGCGGCCATGCTGGGGTGGCCGAGGCTCCCCGACGGGAACGGCTTCACGGACACGCCGGGGTCGAGCAACGTGTACGGGGAGCCCAGGGCGCCGACCAGCCGCTCGGGCTCGAAGCCGCCGCCGAAGACGCGGAAGAAGCCCCACGGCGCCTCCAGCGCGTCGTGCCCGGCGGTGAAGCCGCGGGCGGCGAGGTCGACCGCCAGGATGCCGTTTTCCGCGGCCCGGCCCGCGTGGAGCGGCTTCGTCATCGTGCCGAACCCGAGCCGGATCCCCGACGACAGGCTCGCCGCGATCCCGAGCGCCATCGCGAGGTCGTCCGCCCCCAGGCCGGCCAGCTTCGCCGCCGTGGCGCAGGCGCCGAGCGTGCCGATCGTCGCCGTCGAGTGGAACCCCTCCATGTAGTGCCTCGGGTCGATCGCCTCGGCGATCTTGCACTCCACCTCGAACCCGATGAGGAAGGCCTCCAGGAACCCGGCCCCCGTGGCCCCTTCCCTCTCCGCCATCGCGTATCCCGCCGCGAGCGGGGCGACCGTCGGGTGCGTGAGGAGCCCGAAGATCCGGTCCGGCGCGTTCGAGAGCTGCGTGTCGTCGAAATCCATCGCGTGGCCCGCCGTGCCGTTCGCCCGGGCGGCGAGCGAGGCGGGGGCGCGCACGTCCGGCGGGCCCAGCACCGTCGCCTGCGCCTTCCCGCCCTGCACGGCGATCTGGTCGCGGACGATGCGCGAGCAGGCGTCCGTCGAGCCGGCCAGGATCACGCCGGTGCCGTCGGTCACGCACCGCCGCCCCTCGGCCAGCAGTCTCTCGGGGAAGTCGTCGATCGATGTCTCGAGTATGAAGTCGATGACCGCACGCGTCGCGCTCACTCGTGTTCCTCTCGCCGGGGTTCGTGGTCGTGTGTGTCGGGGCCTTCGGGTGCGTCGGGTTCGGGTTCGGGCCCTCGCGCCCTCCCGGAAATCAGGCGGCTGCGGACCGCCGGGGCCGCGAAGCTCACCGCCGCCAGCACGAGCAGCACCAGGCTGATCGGGCTCTCCAGGAAGACCGAGTGCGACCCGGAGGACAGGCTCAGCGCCCGCCGATAGTTCGTCTCGATCATGGGACCGAGGATGAGGCCGAGCACCGCCGGCGCCAGCGGGTAGCCGCCTCGCAGCATAGCGAAGCCGACGAGCCCGAAGAAGAGGGCGGCCCACGCATCCGCCGCGTTGCCGCGGAGGGAAAACGTGCCCACGAGGGAGATCGCGACGACGAGCGGCATCAGGATCGACGGCCGCAGCCGCACCACCCGCGTCCAGAGGGGGATCCCGAGGCGCCCCACGGCCAGCATGAGGAGCACCGCCACCACGAACCCCGCGTACAGCGCGTAGACGAGTTCGGAGCGCTCCGTCATGAGCAGCGGGCCGGGCGCCACCCCCTGCACGGTGAGGCCCCCGAGGAGGACCGCGGCGCTGGCGGAACCGGGGATTCCGAGCGCGAGGAGCGGGATCATCGCCGCCCCCACGCAGGAGTTGTTCGCGGCCTCCGGCGCGGCGATTCCCGCCGGCAGGCCCGTCCCGAACCGCTCCGGCGTCTTCGAGACCCGGCGCTCCTCGTTCCACGCCACGATGGAGGCGATCGTCGCCCCGGCCCCGGGGATGGCTCCGATCAGGCCCCCGATGGCCGATCCCCGCAGAATCGTGCGCCACAGCCCGAACAGCTCGCGGGCCTTCGGGAGGGCGCCCGCGATGCCGCTCCCGGGGGGCGTCGACCTGCGCCGGCCCGTCACCGCCGCGAGCGCCTCCGCGATCGCGAAGAAGCCGATCAGCATGGGCACGAGCCCGAGACCGTCCATGAGCGCGTTCGTGCCGAACGTGAGCCGAGGCGCCCCCGTGAGCACGTCGAGCCCGACGACGAAGAAGAGAAGTCCGAGGAGCGCGCTCACGATCCCCTTGAACGGGTCCTTTCCCACGAGGTTCGCGACGATGGAGAGCCCGAACACGCCGAGCCCGAAGTACTCCGCCGGCCCGAAGGCGATCGCCGCCCGCGACAGCGGCCCCAGCGCCAGGACGAGAAGGACGGTGCCGAGGAGCCCGCCGCTCATGCTGGAGAAGAGGGAGATTCCGAGCGCGCGTCCCGCCTCGCCGCGCCGCGTCATGGCGTAGCCGTCGAAGGTCGTGGCGAGGGCGGGCGAACTCCCCGGCACGCCGATCGCGATCGCGGTGATCGAACCGCCGTACTCCGCCGCCATGTAGATCGAGACCATCATCAGGAGCGCCGGCGTCGGGTCGAGCGCGAAGGTGACGGGGAGGACAAGCGCGAGGCCCACCGTCGAACTCAGCCCCGGCATCGCGCCCGCGAACACGCCAAGGAGGCTCCCCGCGAGGAGCGCGGCGAGGTTCCCGGGCTGGATCGCCGTCAGCAGGCCGTCGAGGAAGGCGGACACGGGCGGCGGGTCAGAACCCGGACGGGAGCGGTACGCCGAGCACCACCATGAACACGAGGTAGATGAAGGCGGCGAAGCCGAGCGGCACGGCGATGAGCGCGACCCGCGAGCGCTCGCCCGTCAGCCACATCAGCCCGGCGACGAGGAGCGGAACCGACAGGACGGTCCCGAGCCGGGGCCAGGCGAGGAGGAAGACGGCGATCCACGCGGCTCCGAGCGCCAGACGGACCCCGCGGCCGGCTCCCGAGCCCGGGGCCGCGTTCCCGCGGGAACGTCCCGGGTCCGATTCCGGCGGCTGCCGCGCGGCCCGGACCGCGAGCCACGCCGCGCAGCCCATGAGCAGCACGGCGAGCAGCCGCGGGAAGAAGGCCGGACCCGGCGCCCCCTCGGCCAGCGATCCGGGGTAGGAGCGCGAGTCCAGCAGCACCCCCGCCGCCACGACGGCGAGCAGTCCGGCTTCCGCGAGCAGGCCCAACCGCGTCGTCCCGCCCGCGGAGGCGCTACTCATCCAGGATTCCCAGCCGCCGCAGCATGTCCCGGCTCGTCGCCACCTCCTCGGCCATCCAGACGCCGAACGCGTCCGCGTCCGCCATCGTCGCGTATTCGAGCGCGGCCCGCTCCATGTACTCGCGGAACCCCGGGTCCTCGATCGCGGCCATCAGCCGCTCGCGCAGATCCGCCCGCAGCGCCGGATCCAGCCCCGGCGGTCCCACGACCCCGCGCCAGTGGACCGGCGTCAGGTCGTACCCCTGCTCCGCGTAGCTCGGCGTCTCCGGCAGCGCCTCGACGGGAAGCGCCACCCCCAGCACCCGCATCGTCCCCGCCCGCAGGTGCTCGCGCACGATGTTGTAGTTCGTGTGCGCCGCGTCCGTGTGTCCCCCGAGCGCCGCCACCACCGCGTCCGCCGACCCCTCGTACGCGATCCACCGCACGTCCGGGTCTCCCGCCGCCGCCCTCAGCCGGGCGAAGCCGAGGAAGTGGGCCGACGCCGCCCCGAACCCCGACACCGAGACCTCGCCGGGTCGGGCGTGTGCCGCCTCGAACAGGTCGCCGAGCGTGTGGAAGGGACTGTCGTCCCGCACGGCGACCAGGAAGGGGTCGATCTGGATGCGGAGGATGGGGGTGAAATCCCCGGGAGAGAACGGAATCCGCCCCGTCGCCATGTTCACCGTGCCGCTCGCCGTGAAGACGCCGAGCACGTGCGGGTCGCCTTCCCGTCCCTGCAGGTACTGCATGCCCGCGGCGCCCGCCCCGCCCTGCCGGGTCATGACGGTGACGCGCCGGCCCTCGAAATGCGGCGGCGCGGCCTCGGCCAGGGCCCGCGAGAGGAGGTCCGTCGGTCCGCCCGGCGTCGCCCACGAGACGATCTCGATGCCCCGGCTCGGAAACGCCGCCTCCTCCCCGGATGACGAACAGCCGGCAAGGGCGAGCGCGGCCAAACCGAACGCCGCGAACCGGACCGGGGTTCGACGTTCGGACGACGGTCGACACCCTCTCGTGGGTTCCATGCGAGCAATGTGCGGCCTGAGTCGCGAGTCGGCCACGGCGGAGTTCGACCCCCGAAGTCGTCCGCCGCGCCGTTCCCGCCCCGGACGCTCCACATCCGCCACTTCCCCGAATCCCGCTAAGTACCGCGCCTAAACGGAGATGCGCGATCCGCCGACCCCCCAAAATGGGTGGGCGACCCCCCAAAATTGGTGGTTGTGAGACGCCCCGCGCGCGCGTAGGAAAGAAGCAAGTGCGCTTGGAAAAGTTGCGTTCGCGGTACGGGCGGCGGTGGCGGCGCGGGACACGGGAAACCGGGGGGGCGGCGACGATGGACGACACGTTGAAGCGATCGTCTTCGGCGAAGAGTTGGACGAAGTGCGCGGCCCCGGACGTGGCCGGCACGCTTGTGGGTCATATTAGATTGGCGAGCAGGCGAGCAGGCGAGCAGGCGAGCAGGCGAGCAGGCGAGCAGGCGAGCAGGCGAGCAGGCGAGCAGGCGAGCAGGCGAGCAGGCGAGCAGGCGAGCAGGCGAGCA
>JAJDWE010000048.1 GCA_022825725.1 Gemmatimonadota bacterium | reverse complement strand
GGCGCGCCCGGCCTGACCTCGCGCGGGCGCTCGCGGCCCGGCGCCGCTCCACCGCGGAACTCGCCGCGTGGGGGCGGAGCCGGGAGCCCGGCCCGCTCGTGTGGCTGCACGGCGCTTCCGCCGGCGAACTGCTCGGGGCGGTGCCGGCCATCCGGCGTCTGCGCGGCCCGCGGTCCGGATCGCCCCACGCCGCGCGGGCACAGCTCGTCGTCACGCACGGCTCGCCGTCGGGCAGGGCGGCGCTCGCGTGGCTGGACCCGGATCATTCGGGCCCGCCGCCGCTCGACCGCGCGCGCGATTGCGAGGCGGCGCTCGACGCGGTGCGGCCCGGCCTGCTCGTGTTCGCGAAGCTGGACGTGTGGCCCGGACTCGTGGCCGCGGCCGGACGGGCCGGGGTGCCCGCCGCGCTCATCAACGGCACGGTCCGCGATGGGAGCCGGCGCTCCGGCGCCCTCGCTCGTCGACTCTTCCGCGCGTCGTATGCGCGGCTGGACGCGGTCGGCGCCGCGACTCCGGAGGATGCCCGCCGACTCGCAGCGCTCGGCGTCCGGCCCGGGGCGCTCGCGGTGACGGGGGACGGGGCCTTCGACCTCGCGCTCGAACGGGCGGACCGCGCCCGCGCCGACGGCTCGGCGGCGTCTTTCCGCGATGCGCTCGGTGCGCCGTCCGGGGCGGCGCCGCGGCTCGTCGCCGGCTCCACGTGGCCCGCGGACGAACGCGCGCTGCTCGATGCCGCGGCGGCCGTGCGACGGGACGGCGGTCCGGGCTGGCAGCTCGTGATCGCGCCGCACGAGCCGACCGCCGCGCACGTTGATGCCCTGGTCGCGTCGTGCGCGGCCCGCGGGGAACGGGTGGCGCGCTGGAGCACGATCGGCGATACGCCCGCGGGGCCCGACGCCTCCGTCATCGTCTTCGACGAAGTGGGCCGGCTCGCGGAGCTGTACGCGGCGGGCGATGCGGCCTATGTGGGCGGCGGCCTGGGAGGCACCGGGCTCCACAACGTGCTCGAGCCCGCCGCGGCCGGGCTGCCCGTCGTCTTCGGCCCCCGCCACGACCGGGCCGACGCCCGCGCCCTCGCGTCGGCAGGCGGCGGGCTCGTCTCCCCGACCGGCGCGCTCGCGGACACCCTGACCGGGCTGGCCGACCCGCTTCGCCGCCGGCGCCACGGCCGGGCCGCCCGGGCGTTCGTCGAAGCGGGATCCGGCGCCGCTACCCGTACGGCGGACCTCCTGCGCCTGCTATGGCCGTCCTGACCTGCGGCCGCGAACGCTGCCGGCGGCCCGTCTAGCGCCGCTCCGCCCAGAGCTTCGGGGCGAACACGAACCAGAGCACGCTGCCGACGATGGGGCAGAGGAAGATCACGGCGACCCACAGCGTCTTCTCTCGCCTCGGCGCCGTGGAAAGCGCGGTGATGCAGGTCGCCCAGAGGTTCAGGGCCACGAGAAGGGCCACGAGCACGAGGCGCATATCCAGCGCCGCCGCCCAGTCCAGCATGGCGTTCATGCAGCGGCCGTCGGCTTCTGGAACTGGAGGCGGTGGAGTTGCGCGTAGAGGCCGCCGCTCTCGAGCAGCGTGTCGTGCGTGCCGGATTCGCTGATGCGTCCGTGGTGCAGCACGAGGATGCGATCGGCCCCCCGGATGGTGGAGAGCCGGTGCGCGATGACGAGACTCGTCCGTCCCTCCATCAGGCGCTCCAGCGCGGCCTGGATCTCGGCCTCGATCTCCGAGTCCACCGAACTCGTCGCCTCGTCCAGGAGCAGGATGGGCGGATCCCCCGCGAGGGCGCGGGCGAAGGACACCAGCTGGCGCTCGCCGACGGACAGGTTCCCGCCCCGCTCGCTCAGCGGCTCGTCGTACTTCTTCGGCAGCCGCGCGAGGTGCCGGTCGACCCCGACCTGGCGGGCCGCCTCCCGGATCTCATCGCGCCCCACCGCCTCGCGGTCGAGCGCGATGTTGTCCGCGGCGGAGCCCGAGAAGAGATAGACGTCCTGCAGCACGAGGCCCATCCGGTGCCGGAGGTCGGCGAGCCGGAGCCCCCGGATGTCGACCCCGTCGAGCAGAATGCGCCCGCGTTGCGGCTCGTAGAAGCGCATGAGGAGGCTGAACAGCGTCGTCTTGCCCGCTCCCGTCGCGCCGACGACCGCGAGCCGCTGCCCCGGCTCCGCCGTGAAGCTGATGCCGCGCAGCACCCAGCCGTCGTCCGGCGCGTCCTCGTCGAGCCGCCCCTCCGCCCCCTCCCAGGCCGCGGCGTGGGCCAGGGCTGGCGTCGTGACCCCCGCCGCATCCTCCTCCGGCGACAGGTACCGGAACCAGACGTCCTCGAACTCGATGCGGCCCTTCACGCTCGCCGGAAGGTCCGTGGGATCCACCGGGTCCTCGATCCCCGGCGCCTCGTCCAGGAGCCGGAAGATCCGCTCCGAACTCGCCATCGCGCCCTGCAGGATGTTGTACTTCTCCGACAGGTCCTGGATGGGGCGGAAGAACCGTTTCGCGTACTGCAGGAAGGCCGCGATGACCCCGATCGTGACCGTCCCCTCGAGGGCCTGGTTGCCACCGTACCAGATGATGAGCGCGAGCGCGACGGACGCGAGCACTTCAACGACGGGGAAGAAGAGCGCGTAGTATGTGATCGAGCGCAGATGGGCCTCGAGATAGTCATCGTTGATCCCGCCGAACCAGCGCGTGGCCGCCCGCTCCTGCCGGAACAGCTGCACGACGCGCACCCCGGTGATCCGTTCCTGCAGGAAGGCGTTGATGCGGGCGAGCCGGATCCTGATGTCGCGGTATGCCTCGCGAACCTTCTTCCGGAAGAGCCAGGCGGCCACGAACACGAGGGGGAGGACCGCAAAGGTTACGAGAGCGAGCCGCCAGTCCATCACGAGCATGGCGATCATGATGAAGGCGACGGTGAAAACGTCCCCGAAGATCGTGACGACCCCGGAGGTGAACATCTCGTTCAGGACCTCGACGTCGCTCGTGAGCCGCGTCATCAGGCGTCCCACCGGGTTCCGGTCGAAGTACGCGAGCCGGAGGCGCTGCAGGTGCCGGAAGATCTCCTGCCTCAGGTCGACCATCACGTTCTGCCCGATCCACGTGGTCAGGATCGTGCGCCCGTACTCCAGAAGTCCGGAGAGGACGAGCGAGACGAAGAACAGGATCGCGAGGTTGCGGATGGCGCCGAAATCGCCGGCCGGGATCGCGTGGTCGATGACTTCCATCGTCAGCCAGGGGCCGACGAGCGCGAGGCCCGAGGCGGCCACGAGCATCAGCACGGCGATCGCGACCCTGCCCCGGTACGGCCGCAGGTACGCGAGCAGACGCTTCATGAGGCGGGCGTCGTACGCCTTCCCGAGCGCTTCTTCTTCCTGGAGGGGACCGTCCGGCGCTTGCATGCCCCATAGTACGAACTCGCCGCCTGCGGTCCAATCAGGTTGGCGCGCCCCGTCGCCGCCGGCCATCATGCTCCCATGAGCGACCGGATCCGGGTCCGAGGCGCCCGGCAGCACAACCTCAAGGGCATCGACATCGACATCGAGCGTGGGGCCCTCACCGTCCTCACGGGGCCCTCAGGTTCGGGAAAATCCAGCCTCGCCTTCGACACGATCTACGCGGAGGGACAGCGGCGTTACATCGAGTCGCTCTCCACCTACGCCAAGCAGTTCCTCGAGCGGATGCCGAAGCCCGACGTCGATCTCGTCGAGGGCGTGAGTCCCTCCGTCGCCATCGACCAGAGCAACCGGGTGCAGTCGAGCCGCTCCACCGTCGGCACGATCACGGAGGTCTACGACTATCTGAGACTCCTGTGGGCCCGCGTCGGGACGACCGTGTGTCCGGAGTGCGGGCGTTCCGTCGTGCCGGACACCGTGACGTCGGCCACCGACGCCCTCCTCGAGTCCCGTCCGAAGACGCGGCTCGCCATCGCCTTCCCCATTCCCCGCGAAGAGCGCAGGAACGGCGAGAGGGTGGTGAAGAACCTCCGGGCGCGGGGGTACGTTCGCGTCCTCGCCGACGGTCGCGAACTCTATCTGCCGGACATCGACCTGGAGGAGGAGGAAGGGGAAGGGGACGAGGTTCGGGCGTTGACGCGGGCCCGCGAGGCGCTCGTGATCGTGGACCGGGTCGGATCCCGCGCGGAGGACCGCGAACGGATCGCGGATTCGCTGGCCGCGGCCTTCGCCGAGGGGAGGGGCGCCGCCGTCGCGCTCCTCTGGCGGGGCGGGGCCGAGGCACCCGAGCGCCACGACTTCGAAGAGGCCCATCGCTGCGGAGAGTGCGGCCTCGCGTTTCCGCAGCCCACCCCCCAGCTGTTCAGCTTCAACAGCCCCGCCGGAGCGTGCGACACCTGCACGGGGTTCGGCGCCGTGCTCGAGTACTCCCCACAACTCATCGTTCCCGACCCGGGCCGTTCGCTGGACGAAGGGGCCCTCGATCCATGGTCGAAGCCTCGTTACCGGCGTGAGCGCGCGCGCCTGAGAGAGTTTGCCGCCGCCTCCGGACTCGACGCGTCCCTCCCGTGGGAGGCGCTTCCCGACGAAAGCCGCGACGTCCTGTTGAACGGGGGAAAGTACGCGGGGAAACGCTTCCGCGGCATCATCCCCTTTCTCCGCTCGAAGGAAAAAAAGCGGTACAAGGCCTATATTCGCGTCTTTCTGCGCCAGTATCAGCTTCCCGAGCGGTGTTCCGAATGCGATGGCTACCGCCTGAAGCCGGAGTCGCTGAACATCCGCGTGGGGGGGCGGCACATCGCCGAAGTCGCCCGGTGGACCGTGAAGGAGATCTCCGGCTGGCTCGCGGCAGGACTCGACCTCACCCGGTTTCAGCGCGAGGTCGCGTCGACGATCCTTCGCGAACTCGAGCACCGGACGTCGTTTCTCGAGGAAGTCGGACTCGGGTATCTGACGCTGGACCGGCAGGCCCGATCCCTCTCCGGGGGGGAGATGCAGAGGATCCGCCTCGCGAGCTGTCTCGGGAGCCGGCTCGTCAGCACGCTATATGTCCTCGACGAACCCACGATCGGCCTCCATCCGCATGATATTTATGCGTTTACCGGCGTCCTCGAGCGGCTCGCGAACCGCGGGAACACCGTCCTCGTCGTCGAGCACGAGCCGTCGGTGCTGGAGAGGGCCGACCGCATCGTCGAACTCGGACCGGGGGCCGGAGAGCAGGGCGGCGAGATCGTGTTCGAGGGCGGCTGGGACGACATCCTCACCTCGGAGACCGGCACGGGAGGGGCCCTCGCGCGGAGGGCGGCCGCCGCCGGGCGGGGCGCGTCACCGTCGGGTGGCGGTCCCCGACTCGTCCTGCGCGGCGCGCGCCTGCACAACGTTCGGGGCGTGGATGTCGCGATTCCGCTGGGGTCGCTCACGCTCGTCACCGGCGTTTCGGGCTCCGGGAAGTCGACGCTCATCCGCGGCGTGCTGTACCACGCCCTCGAACGGGAGATCACGGACCGCTCCTCCGCCAAGCCGCACCTGGGCGAGCCCGCCGGCTCCTGGGACCGGCTCGAAGGCGCGGAGTTTCTGGAGGACGTCGTGCTCGTCGACCAGCGGCCGGTCGGCCGCACGCCACGCTCGAACCCGGCGACCTACATCGGAGCCTTCACGGCGCTGAGGAACGCATACGCCGCCGTGCCGGAGGCCCGCTCCCGCGGATACGAGGCGGGGTACTTCTCCTTCAATCGTCCGGGCGGACGCTGCGAGCGCTGCAAGGGCGCGGGAGAGGAGACGGTGGAGATGGTCTTCCTGGCCGACGTTTCCGTGCCCTGCGAGGCGTGCGGGGGGTCGCGCTACCGTCCCGAGGTGCTCGAAATCGAGATCCGTGGCCGCTCGATCCGCGACGCCCTCGACATGACCGTGGACGAAGCGATTCGCTTCTTCATCCGGCACGACCGTCTCGGAGCGCGGCTGTGGCAGCTGCAACGGGTGGGTCTCGGATATCTTCGGCTCGGCCAGCTGGCCACGACGCTCTCCGGAGGGGAGGCGCAGCGCCTGAAGATCGCCCGGGAACTCGCGCGCCGGGGGGGTGCCGGCCGCAGGCTGTACATCCTCGACGAGCCGACCGTCGGCCTGGGAGTGGCGGAAGTCGGCACGCTCGTCGCGGTGCTGCGTGAACTCGTGGGCGAGGGGCACGCCGTCGTCGTGGTCGAACACAATCTCGATGTCGTCGCGGAAGCCGACTGGGTCATCGACATGGGGCCCGGGCCGGCGGAGGACGGAGGCCGCATCGTGGCGGCGGGTCCGCCCGCCGTCATCGCGGAGTCCGAGGCCTCGCGCACGGGCGCCTTCCTCCGTGCGCGGGCCGAGCGGCTCGGGCGCGATGCGGCCGTCGCCGGCGCCGGGTCGGCGTGACCGGGGCGGGTGCGCCGCGCGTCTCCATCCTCCTGCCGTGCCGGGACGCCGAACCGTTCCTCGGCGTGTGCATCGAGAGTCTCGCCGCGCAGTCCGAGCCGCGCTTCGAGGTGCTCGCGCTCGACGACGGTTCGAGAGACGGCACCGGGCGGCTGCTCCGGGCGTGGGCGGAACGGGACGGTCGCGTCCGCCTCGTCGATCGTGACGGTTCGGGGATCGTCGCCGCACTGCGCCGGCTCTCCGCCGAGGCCCGGTCGCCGCTCCTCGCCCGCATGGACGCCGACGACGTGGCGCGCCCCGGCCGGCTGGCCGCGCAACTCCACCTCCTGGCCCGGCGCCCCGGCATCGCCGCGTGCGGCACGGGCGTCCGCTACTTCCCCCGGCCCCGGCGCGGCTCGGGCTATCTCCGCTACGAGCGCTGGATCAACGGGCTCACCGAACCCGCCGCGGTCGAGCGGGATCTGTTCGTCGAATGTCCGATCGCCCACCCCACTCTGATGGTGCGGCGCGATGCCTTCGAGGCCGTCGGCGGCTATCGCGACACCCGGGGACCGGAGGACTACGACCTCATCCTGCGGCTGTCCGCGGCAAGCTGCCGCATGACGAACGTACCGCAGATCCTCCACGAGTGGCGGCTGGGTCCGCACCGGCTGTCGGAGCGGTCGGACCGCTACGGCCCCGATGCCTTCCGGCGTCTGAAGATCGCGTACCTCGCGAACGGCCGCATACCGGAGGGACGGCCGCTCGTCATCTGGGGCGCCGGCAAGGTCGGCAAGGCCTTCGCGCGCGGCTGGCTCGAACAGGGCGGCTCCGCGAGTCGCGCGCGCCCGGTGGAGGCGTTCGTGGACCTGGACCCCCGCAAGATCGGGCAGAGCATCCACGGAGCCGTCGTCCTCCGCCCCGAGGATCTCCCGGCGTTCGGTGCGCCCGCCCGCCCGTACATGCTCCTCGCGGTGGGGACGCCCGGCGCCCGGAGCGAGATCCGGGAGGCGCTGGAGGCGCTGGGTTATCAGGAGATCGAGGATTACCGGGCCGTGGCCTGATCGTCGAGCACTTCCCACGTCACGTCATCGAACTCGCGCAACAGGTCCGCGCCGTATGCGGAAGACGGGGTCTGGAAGCCCGGCTTGAAGTCTCCCGCGAGCGCGCGTCCCGCGATGGCGATGCCCGCCGTCGCGGTGAAGCCGTAGGGGTCCGGTACCCGCACGCGTGCCGCGACCCGCCTCCCCTCCGCGTCTTCGATCTCCGCGACCAGAATCCCGTGCGCCGTCCTGCGCGCCGATTCGCTCGGTCCCTCCGGCGCACGGTCGAGGAGGCGGTTCAGCACCGCCTTCCCCATCCGTCCGGCGAGCAGCGGGCCGAAGCTGCGGAGGATCTTCGTGAGGCGCACGAAGGAGCGAGTCGCCTGAAGGTAGGTCTCGATATTCGGTATGCCGGTGGAATGAAACGCCGTGGACACATCGCCCAGCACGCCGACGAGCGCGGCGCGCGGGGGAGGCCCGAAGTCGAACGCGTGGCGCAGTTCACCGGGTCGCACTGTCGCCAGCGCGCCGTCGCGCCGGACCCGGAAGTGCCCGATCGCCTGGGCGACCGTCCGCATGGTGCCGCGGGAGGCGCCGCTGCGGGCCGCGAGGCCCAGCCTGAGAGTGCGGCCGCCGGGATGCCGCTTGGCGAGGTCCGCGATGAGGCAGTCGCTCGGGACGACGTCGAACCCGACGCCCGGCATGACCATGATGCCCGCCCCGGCGGCCTCCGCCCCGCGCGCGGCCAGCGTCTCGAACACATCGATCTCTCCGGTGATGTCGAGATAGTGCGTGCCCGTCCTCAGGCAGGCGTCGTACATCGGGAGGGCCGTGCGCGAAAACGGTCCCGCGCAGTGGAGGACGACCGAAACATCCTCCAGCGCGCCGGCCAGCGCATCCGGGCGGTCCAGCCGGAAGGCCCGGGTCTCGAGGCCCCGCGCCGCGGTGGTCGCCGACGCGAGCGCGGCGAGCTTCTCCCGGTCCCGGCCGCCGGCGATGGCCTTCAGCCCGGCCCGAACGGCCTCGGCGACCGCGAGCCGCCCGGTATATCCCGTAGCGCCATAGATGAGCAGTTTCGGTTCACGCATATCCCCAAACTACGGAGCGACTCGCCATGCGTCTGCTGCTGTTCAGCGACCTGCACACCGATCTTGCGGCCGCCGCGTCGATCGTCGAGCGGGCCGCCGACTTCGACGTGGTCGTCGGCGCCGGCGATTTGGCGGTGAAACGGCGCGGGCTGGCCGGGATCGTCGAAGTCCTGGCCGCGATCGAGACCCCCACCGTCCTCGTGCCCGGAAACGGCGAGTCCGCCGAGGAACTCTCCGAGGCGTGCGACGGCTGGCCGCCGGCTCATGTCCTGCACGGCACGGGCGTCGAGATCGGCGGCATGCCCTTCTTCGGCCTCGGCGGCGGGGTGCCGGTGACGCCCTTCGGCGCATGGAGCTACGACTTCACGGAAGACGAAGCCCGGGACCTCCTCGCGCCCTGCCCCGAGGGCGCCGTGCTCGTGTCCCACTCCCCTCCGCTCGGCCACGCGGACACCGCCGCGTCGGGTCGGCACGTGGGCAGCACAGCCGTCCTCGAGACCATCGAACGGACCCGTCCCCGCCTCGTCGTCTGCGGCCACATCCACGACTCCTGGGGCGTCCGCTCCCGGGCTGGCAACACCCCCGTCGTGAACGCCGGTCCCAAGGGGATCGAATGGCTCCTCGAGTGACCCGGGAGTGTCGGGAGACGTCAAGTGGACAATGAACCGGGACAGTGCCCCGTAACGGGGTGAATGAATACTCGGCTGAGGCAGCGGAATGAGACGCTTGACCAGGTGCTTCGACTTCATTCGGTCCCACGGGACGGTGGTTGCGGTGTTCGGGTTGTCGGCCGCCGGAGGCGCGGACCTGATGGGCCAGGAGCCGGACTGCGGCGGGCGCGGCGTGCTCCGGGTGGTCGTGCTCGACCAGTCCGGGTCGGTTCCGATTCCCGGGGCGACGGTCGTCCTGCGGTGGACCGAATCGGAAAGTGCGCGAAGGCCGGTGCGCGAGGACGCCGGACCCGACGGGCGACTCATCCTGTGCGCCCCGCGGGACGCCCAGCGGGCCACCGTGTGGGCCGAGTTCGGGGACGCGTCGAGCGACGAAACCGTGGTTCCCATCGCCGCCGGGACGTCGCGCGAGGCGAGACTCCTGCTTCACCTGGGCGAAGTGCGGACGGGACGCCTGATCGGCGAGGTGCGAGACGCTCTCACTGAGAAGCCCGTCGCGGCGGCGGCGGTGTCGGTCCCGGGCCGGGCCGAGGTGGCCGAGACCAACCGAATGGGCCGGTTCATTCTGAGCGGCGTCCCGGTGGGCGTTCACGAGCT
>JAJDWE010000045.1 GCA_022825725.1 Gemmatimonadota bacterium | reverse complement strand
CGGGGAGCGGCGCCCGCGCCGGCCGCCGCGTCCGGCGAGCCCCCCGCGGGCGAGCCGGCGTTTTCGGCCACCGGCGTCGCGGCCTCCGCCGCGGTGCAGGAACTGGCCCCCGATGACACCGCGGCCCGCGCAGCCCTCCGTGCCGGCCAGAGCCCCCGCCGGACGGGCGCTCCGGCGACGGCCACGAAAGCCCCCGGGCGGAACGAGCCGTGTCCCTGCGGCAGCGGCCGGAAGTACAAGAAGTGCTGCGGCCGCCCCCGCTGAGATCGCCGACAGCGACGCGGATCCCGCGGGTGGCCGCGCGTCGCGGCATATTCGTCGTCGCCGCGGTACTCGCGTTCGGATGCGGCGGAGAAGGGGAGCCCGCCGAGGCGGCGGATCCGCCCGGCGCGGCCGCGTCCCGGGCCGCGGCCGGTTCCGCCTCGGAGCCGGATCTGTCGGCCGTGTACGCGGCCGACGCGGTCGACGTGGCTCTGCTCGAGTACGCGATCGGCATGCCGTCGAGACTGCCGGCAGGGCCCACGGTCCTCCGCCTCAGCAACCAGGGCTTCGAGATGCACAACCTCAAGCTCGTGGACCCCGCGAGCGGGCAGGTCCTCTGGGAGACCGAGACGGACGTGAATACCGGGGAGGTTCGTCTCGTCGAACTCGAACTTTCTCCCGGGAGCTACACCGTAGTGTGCGATGTGGCCGGTCACGACAGCCGGGGGATGCTCATGACGCTCACCGTGGAGGCATCGCCGTCCCCCTGACCGTTAACCGGAAGGAGCGATCGGCTTGTACCTGAGATACGTGCCCCCGATGGGGATCTACGAGACTCTGTACGCCTTCCTGGGGGCGTTCGGTACCTACATGGGCGAGCCCGGCACGAACCCGTGGAGCCAGGGATTCCCGCGCACGGACGCCCTGCCGGACGGCCCGGCGCTTCCGTCGACCGTGACCGTGACCTCCGAGCACCGCAAGTATCCCAAGGCGTGGGGGCTCCCGGCGCTGAGGGAGGCCATCGCGGCCTACTACCGGCAGTCGTACGGCGTCGAGATCACGGCGGAGAACGTGATGGTGTTCGCGGGCGGGCGTCCCGCGATCGTGGCGCTTCTGCTCTTCCTCGAACCCGATATCGAGGTCCGCCTCGCGTCCACGGAATACACTCCGTACTACGATGTCCTCGAGCGGTTGAGACGTCCCTATCACCTCGTGCACAGCGGCGTGGACAACGGGTTCCGGCCCCCGGTCCCGGCCTATACGGCACCGCGGGATGGGCGCACCCTGATGCTGCTGAGCAATCCGTGCAACCCGACCGGCGTGACGCGGACCGGCGAGGAACTCGCGGCGCTCGTGGAGGCCAGCTCACAGGACGGCATGGGGCTCCTCGTCGATGAGGCCTACGAGCTTCTCCACGACGAGCCGGTGAGCGCCCTCGCGCACGTCGACGACATTGAGCGCGGCAACCTGTTCGTCATCGGCGCCGCCACGAAGGGTCTGCAGGCGCCCGGCATCCGCATCGGATGGGCCGTGGCGGCGAAGCGGCACATCGAGGTGCTCTCGAACTTCTCCTCGTTCGGGATGGGCGGCGTGTCCCATCCGTCGCAATGCTACGCGGTCGAACTCCTGGAACCCGAGCGAATGCTCCACGTCCGGGAAGCCGTCCCCGCCTTCTACGCCATGCAGCGAGAGCGCTACGGCCGGGCCTTCGAGGAACTCGGCCTCGAACTCTTCTCGGGCGACGGCGGCTTCTACCACTGGTGCCGGCTCCCGAACGGCTGGACCGCCCAGCGGCTGAACGAGCATCTCTTCACGCGCGGGGCCGCGATCCTCAAGGGGATCGACTGCGACATGGAGCGCCTCGGCGGCGACTCGCCGCTGTCGAGCTTCTTCCGCTTCTCCTTCGGCCCACTCGCCCCGGAGTCGTTCGAGGCGGACATCGCCCTCCTTGGCGAAGCGCTGCGCGAGATGCGATCCTGAGCGTACGGCACGCATGGCCACGGGCTGCTGGATCTCGCAGTTTCCACGCGATCCGGCGACCGAAAACAGGGAGGGTCTTCGATGACGGTGACACGACGTGAATTCGCGGGGACCTCGCTCGCGGTCGCGGGCGCGGCGGTGCTCCCGGCAGGGGCCGCGGCATGCGCGGGAGAGCCCCGACCCTCGACCGATTCCGAAGCGGCTGCGACCGTAGACGCGGCCCGGCCCGGGCGACTGCTCATCCTGGGCGGGACCGGCTTCATCGGCCCGCACATGGTGCGGCACGCCCTCGCGCGCGGACACGAGGTCACGCTCTTCAACCGCGGACGCACGAACCCCGGTCTCTTTCCCGGCGTCGAGACCCTCATCGGGGACCGGGACGGGGCGCTCGACGCGCTGCGGGGGAAGGAATGGGACTACGTCATCGACAACAGCGGCTACGTCCCGCGCCTGGTGCGCGACTCGGCCAACCTCCTGAGCGATTCCGTCGGCCGGTACCTCTTCACCTCCACCGGCTCGGTGTACGACTTCGACCAGGACGAACTGCCGGAAGATGCGCGGCTGCTCGAGGTGACGGACCCGGAGAGCGAGGACGTGGGACAGTACTACGGGGAGCTGAAGGTGATGTGCGAGGAGGCGGTGCAGGAGATCTACGGCGACCGCGGCACCGTCGCCCGCCTGCACGTCGTCGCGGGCCCGGGAGATCCCACCGACCGCTTCACGTACTGGCCGGCCCGGATTCACCACGGGGGAGAGGTGATCGCGCCGGGCGACATGGACAACCCCGTGCAGTTCATCGATGTGCGGGACCTGGCCGAGTTCTGCATGCACCTGCTGGAGGAGGACACCGGCGGGATCTTCAACGTCGCCGGGCCGACGCTCGACAGGACCCGGATGGACGAGTTCCTGTACGGGATCCGCGCCGTCACGACGTCGCGCGTGTCGTTCACATGGGTGGACGAAGCCTTCCTCCGGAACCGGGAGCCGCCCGCGCGCTTCCCCCTCTGGTACTCGCATCGCGGCCCCACGCGGGGACTGGCGCAGGTCCGCTCGCACCGGGGCGTCGAGGCGGGGCTGCGCTTCCGTCCTCTTGCCGTCACCGCGCGCGAGACGCTCGACTGGTTCCTGAGCGAACCCGAGGAACGCCGGACGCAGCTCCAACTGAACCTCGACCGCGACGCGGAGATCCTCGCGGACTGGAAGAACGCGTAAGCGCCGTCCGAGGACACCGCGGCGACATCTATCGTGAGCCAGGAGGACCTTCGATGGTGATGACGTGTGGCCAACCCGCGGGCGTGGACCAGTCGGACCGGATCGTTCCGATCAACCTCCGACAGAGCGGACGGACGCCGGTCGAGCTTCTCATCTCCACCCGCGTCCGGAAGTCGCCCTACTGGCACCTTTCTCACGAGGCGGGCTGCTGGCGGGCCACGACCTACAACCGCGTTTACCACCCCCGCGGCTACGTGCGGCCCGAGCACGGGGGCGCTGCGGTGGAGCACGAGGCGCTCACGCACCGCGTCACGATGTGGAACGTTGCCGTGGAGCGGCAGATCCGGGTCCGGGGACCGGACGCGGAGGCCTTCACGGACTATGTGATCACCCGCGACGCGACCCGCATCGACCCGATGCGCGCGCGGTACGTCATCCTGTGCAACGAGCGTGGCGGGATCCTGAACGATCCGGTCCTCCTGCGGCTCTCCGACGACGAGTTCTGGTTCTCGCTAGCCGACTCCGACCTGATGTTCTGGCTCCAGGGCGTGAACGTCGGGCTCGGCATGCGCGTGGAGATCGATGAGGTCGACGTCTGTCCCCTGCAGATCCAGGGGCCGAGATCGCTCGATCTGATGGTCGACCTCGTGGGCGATGCGGTGCGGGACATCCCCTACTACGGGCTCCTGGAGGCGGAGATCGGCGGCTGCTCCGTCGTCGTCTCGCAGACCGGGTTCTCCGGAGAGAAGGGGTACGAGATCTACCTGAGGGACGCGACGCTGCACGCGGAGAAGCTGTGGAGCGCCGTGCTCGAGGCGGGGAAGGCGCACGAATTGATGGTCACGGCCCCCGGGCATCAGCGCCGCATCCAGGCCGGGATCCTCTCCTGGGGACAGGATATCGACCACGAGACGAGCCCGTTCCAGTGCCACCTCGCCTACCAGGTGCCGCGCGAGAAGCCCGGCGACTACATCGGGCGCGTCGCGCTGGAGCGCCAGCGTGCCGAGATCGAGGCGGGACGTTCCCCGTTCGCCCTCGTGCTGGTGGGGATGAAGCTGGGCGGCCGGCCGATCGACGACTACGCGCCCGACTTCTGGCTCGTCTCGCGCGCGGACGGCGGCGATCCGGTGGGGTACCTCACGTCTCCGTGGTACGCTCCCGAGCTGGGCAGCAACATCGCCCTCGGATACGTGCCCCCCGCCGACTCCGCCATCGGTACGGAGCTTGCGGTGTGGCTCCCGGACGAGTACGCGAGCGAGCCGGGCAGGCCCGATTCCGCCCGCGTGTGCGAGGTCCCGTTCAGACCGTCCGCGAACCCGAGCACCCGCGAGGTCGCCCTGGCCCAGGGCCGCGACGCCGCGATGTAGCCCGGCGCTCGGCGGCGGGTGCACCGCGACGAGGCCAGGTGGTCACGATCTCATGCGGGCGCCGGTCGGGTCGAAGAGCGCGGTGCCGGCCGCCACGGTGACCGGGAAAGCCTCGTTCATGTAGAGGACGCGGAGCCGCGTCCCGGGGGCGGCGAGTTCCGGCGGGAGGTACGCCATGAGGAGGTACTTCCCCACGGAGGGACCCATCCCCGCCGACGTGACACGGGACTCCCTCCCGCGCGCGTCCACGATGCGCTCTCCGTCCGGCCCCAGCAGCGGCTCGTTGCCTCCGATGGGGAAGCGGGCGAGGCCGGAAGCGTCGGCGTGATTGTCCAGGGTGAGCGTGCGGAGCAGCGCCGCGGGCCCCGCCTCCCGGGCCTTCACGTAGGCGGCCCGACCGATGAAGTCCGCCCGTTTCACGCGCGGCCTCGCCAGGCCCGCCTCGACCGGCGAGTACTCCGAGGTGAGCTCGGCCCCCATGAGGGCGTAGCCCTTCTCCATGCGGCCCGTCGTGCCGTAGA
The DNA here is from genome assembly GCA_022825725.1 of Gemmatimonadota bacterium. Taxonomy (GTDB): domain Bacteria; phylum Gemmatimonadota; class Gemmatimonadetes; order Palauibacterales; family Palauibacteraceae; genus Palauibacter. The sequence continues at coordinate 18,226 of JAJDWE010000045.1, read as the reverse complement.
CCCCGGCGCCCACGGGCCTGAGGCCGAACGCCCGGCCCGCCTCCCGCACGGCGTCCCACACCCGTGTCGCGCGCGCGGCCTCCACGTAGATCTCCCACCCGCTCTCCCCGACGTAGGAGATCCGGCACATGGTGACCGGAATCCCGCCCAGCACGATGCCGCGCACGGAGGCGTACGGGAACTCGGCCTGCGAGAGCGTCGTCCCGGAGATCTTCCCGAGGAGCGCCTCCGCTGCGGGGCCCCATACGCCCAGCGCGCAGATTCCCGCCGAGAGATCCTCGAAGCGGACGGAGTCGTCGTCCGGCAGGTGTTTGCGGAACCAGGCCGCGTCCCGCGCCCCGTCGAAGGCGCCGGTCACGACGCGAAAATGGTCCGCCGCCAGCCTCTGGATCGTGAGGTCGGCCCTGAAGCCCCCGTCCGGCGTCAGCAGCGGGGTGTAGATGGACGTCCCGGGCGGCCGGTCGCACGCGTTGGCCGCTATTCTCTCCAGCCAGGCGAGCGCCCCGGGACCCGTCACATCGAAGATCTGAAACGCGCCCAGGTCGACGACGCCGACCTTCTCGCGCAGGTGCAGGTGCTCCGCTTCGATGATGGGAGACCACCAGCGTCGGTCCCACTCGTGCGGCCGGTCGGCGATGCGGTACCGCTCGACGAGGTCGGCGTTCGACTCGTACCACTGCGGGCGCTCCCAGCCGCGCGCCTCGTAGTACACGGCTCCCAGCGCCTCCGTGCGCGCGTGGAGCGCCGAGCGGTGCACGTCGCGGCGGGATTCCCACTGCTCGCGCGGGTGGACGATTCCGTACGTCTTGTTGAAGTGCTCCCGGGCACGGGCCCGGACGTGGCGGCGCGTGCGCTCGTGCGGCTGGAAGCGCGTGATGTCCGATTCGTGCGGGTCGCACAGGCGGGGATGGCCGTGCGTGATCCACTCGGCGAGGAGCCGCGCCGCCCCGGGCCCCTCCTTGATCCAGACCGCAGCCGCGGACCACAGGTTCGCCACCTCCGCGGTCTCGCCCAGCACCGGATGCGCGTCGGGTGTGAGGGAGAGGAGACCGTTGATCGCGTACCCCATCTCGGTGCCCTCGAGCAGTTCTCCCATGATCTCCCGCGCCTGCTCGAACTGGGGCGCGAAGTCCTCCTCCGTGAACGGCATCTCCGTGGGGGAGCGTTCCGACGCCTCGCGCGAGGGGATCTCCTCCGGGTGAACGAGGATGGGGCGGTGCGCGTAGGATCCGACCTCCATCGCTTCGTATTTCTGACGCTCGTACATGAAGGCGTCCATGTCGCGCACGATCGGATAGCCGATCTCGTCGCCGGTGGCGCGGAGAAGGTCGACCGGGCCGAGGTCCGCCATCTGATGGACCGCCGGCGTGAGCGGAATCGAGGCGCCGGCGAGTTCCGCGATGAGAGGGCTCCACACGCCGCAGGCGATGACCGCGTGCTCGACCTCGATGCGGCCCCGCGCGGTGAGGACGGCCCGCAGGCGGGGGCGTCCCGAGGGACGGTGCTCGACCTCCATTCCGGTGACGCCGGTGTTGTCCAGGATCGTGAGCGCTCCCCGGGACAGGGCCCGCTCCCGCATCAGCGTTCCCGCCCGCACGCCGTCGACCACGGACACGGACGACATCCAGAAGCCGCCGAGGATGACGCCGGGGTTCACGAACGGGATACGCTCGGCCACCTCCGCCGGCGTGAGGAGTTCGGCGTCGATGCCCCACGCTCGCGCGGAGGTCATGCGGCGCCGGAGTTCCTCCATCCGGGCCTCCGTGCGCGCGACCTCGACACCGCCGCACGTCGTCTGCACGCCGAGCGCCTCGTACTGCCGCTGGCTCTCCAGCGTCAGCATGGCCACTTCGCGATTGTGATCGGTGGGAAAGATGAAGTTCGAGGCGTGGCCGGTGGAGCCGCCGGGGTCGGGAAGCGGGCCCTCTTCGATGAGGACGAGATCGTCCCAGCCCCGCTGCGCGAGGTGCTCGACGAGGCAGCTGCCGACGATGCCGGCCCCGATGACGGCGATGCTCGCCTGCGACGGCGGCGCTGCGCGCTCGCTCATGGGGTGTTCCGTCTGCGTCTGCGAGGTCTCGGGCGGGGCGGCGAGGCGGGCCGTCTGCCGACGGCCCGCCGCCCTCCCGGCCTCAGCGCCGCGGCGGGATGCGGATCGGGTCGCCCAGATCCGGCGTCACCGCGAGGTCGCCGAGCAACGCCTCCAGCCGCGGCATGCGCGTCGTCAGGAGCGCGTTGATGCGCTCTGCCACCGGCGGCAGCGCCTCCCACGCCCGATCGATCCGGTACAGTTGATCCGCCGTGGGCTCACCGGACCACCCTTCCATCTGCGCGATTCCGCTGCCCCCGGCGGCATCACCCAGGTCGTCGCCGATCTCCTCGAGTTGACCGGAGATCTCCTCGGCGATCCCCTCGATCCGTTCGCGGTCGCCATTTTCGATATCCGCGTCGTCGAGCAGTGCCCGGATCTCGTCGAGCCGGCCGTTCATGGCGCCGATCCGCTGTCGCGCATCCCGAACCGGCGCGGCCAGCGCGTGGGCCCGCATCATCGCGTCCTGCCGCGCCACCAGCGCCGCCCGGCTCGCTTCGCGCCGCGGATCGAGCCGCACGCCGACCTCGGTCTCCTGGCTCTCGTCCCCGACCGTGAGCCGCACCGTGTAGGTCCCCGGGAGCACGCGCGGCCCCGCACCCGCCGGAGGCCCCCGCGAGAAGCCGCCGCCCCCGCCGCCGGCCTCGAAGGCGGGATCCACGCGGAAATCCCACAGCACCTCGTTGACACCTGCTTCCCCGGCCGCGTCCATCGTGCGGACGACTTCGCCGCCGTCGAGGATATCGAGGCTCGCCCCGTCCGAGTCGACGCAGTCGCCCAGGTAGTAACGGAGCGGGATCCCGGCGGGCGGGTTGGGCGCGATGAACGTCGCCGGCTGGAAGGGCCAGTCCATGCCCATCGACCACATCGTGCCGCGCCGCGCGCCGAACAGCCGGAAGTCGGAGGCGAACACGTCCGCGGACATCTCCTCCAGCGGCGTGATGTCGTCCAGGATCCAGATGCTGCGCCCATGCGTCCCGACGACGAGGTCGTTCTCTCGCGGGTGGATCGCGATGTCGTCCACTGGAACCACGGGCAGGTTATTTTTCATGCGCGCCCAGGATTCGCCACGGTCGATCGACATGTAGACGCCGACCTCGTTCCCGACAAAGAGCAGGTCCGGGTTCCGCGGGTGCTCCCGGATCACGTTCACCGACCAGCCGTCCGGGAGGCCGGCGGTGATCTGCCGCCACGTTGCGCCGTGGTCCTCGCTCACGTAGGCGTATGGGGCGTAGTCGTCGTTCCGGTGCCCGTCGAAGGTCACATACACCCGGCCGTCCACCGCATACGACGTTTCGAGACGGCTCACGTAGGTCCGAGGCGGCACGCCCGGCACCTGACCGATCACGTTCGTCCACGTGGCGCCGCCGTCGAGCGTCACCTGCAGGTTCCCGTCATCCGTCCCCACGTAGAGCGCGTCGGGCGAGTGTTTCGACTCGGCGAAGGCCGTGATGTTGCCGTAGGAGGCGATCCCGTCGTTGTCCGAGAGCGTCTCGTCCGTCACGACGCGGCCCATGATCTCGAGCGTGTCGCGGTCGATCTGCTTCGTGAGGTCGGGGCTCGCCTCGTCCCAGTTGAGGCCCCGGTCCCGCGAGCGGAACAGGTGGTTGCCGCCCAGGTAGATCGTCGCGCGGTCGTGGCGGGAGATCGCGAACGGCGAATCCCAGTTGAACCGGTAGCGGCGCTCCTCGCCCTCCGCTTCGTCCCCCGTCGGGCGCGGGAACGGCCGGATCGACTGTCCCTCGCGCGTGGCCACATCGATGCGCGCCATGTTCCCGCCCTGCGACTCCGAGAACATGATGTTGGGGTCCTCGGGGTCGGAGTGGTTGTGGAACCCGTCCCCGAACCACATGTGCTTCCACTCGCGGTTGCGGACGCCCCATGTCGCCTGCGTGCGGTGCGGGGCGCACCAGTTCCCGTTGTCCTGCAGGCCGCCGCACACGTTGTACGGATCGCTCATGTCGACGTCGATCTCGTAGAACTGGCCGATCGCCATGTTGCGGATCGAGCGCCACGTGACGGAGCCGTCGCGCGAGAAGGCGAGCCCGCCGTCGTTCCCGTTGATGAGGTGGTTCGAGTTGTCGGGGTTGATCCACAGCGCGTGGTGGTCGGAGTGGATCTGGTCCGTCGCGTTCCCCGGCCACCAGGTGCGCCCGCCGTCGTCCGAGGCCGAGGACTGGACGCCGCCGAGGTAGATCCGCTCCGGGTTGTTGGGGTCGATCCGGATGAGGGAGAAGTACATCGGCCGCGGGTTGCGGTCGCTCATGAACTCCCACGACTCGCCGCGGTCGGTGGAGCGGTACACGCCCTGGCCCTCGTGCGCCTCGACGATCGCGTACACGAGGTTGCCGTCGCGGCGGTAGACATCGAGCCCGATGCGGCCGAGTTCGCCCTCCGGCAGCCCGTCCTCGAGCCGGGTCCAGTTCTCCCCGCCGTCCGTCGTGCGCCAGAGCCCCGACCCGCCGCCACCGGCCGCGAACCCGAAGCCCGTGCGCTGCCGCTGATACGTCGCGGCGAAGAGCGTGTTGGGGTCGTTGTAATCCATGACGAGGTCGATGATCCCGGTGTGCTCGTCGATGTAGAGGATGTTCTCCCACGTCGCCCCGCCATCGGTCGTCTTGAAGAGGCCGCGTTCCTCGTTCGGACCCCACAGGTGGCCGACGGCCCCCACGTAGACGACGTCGGGATTCCGCGGATCGATCTTGATCCTGCTGATGTGGCGGGTGTCTTCCAGCCCTACCTGCGTCCAGGTGCCGCCCGCGTCCGTCGACTTGAAGACGCCGACTCCCCAGGGCGAACTCTGGCGGTTCGCCGGTTCGCCCGTTCCGACCCAGACGTGGTTGGGGTTGGAGGGCGCGACGCTCACGGCCCCGACCGACGCCGTCGGCTGATCGTCGAACACGGGGTCCCACGTCATCCCGTCGTTCGTCGTCTTCCACACGCCGCCGGCGCCGAGGCCGACGTAGAAGATGCGCGGGTCGCTCTCCACGACGGCGAGATCGGCCACGCGCCCGCCCATGATCGCGGGTCCCAGTTCCCGGAAGTCGAGCACCGACGCCGCGGCGGCCGCGCGTTCGGAGGCGGTCTGGGCGACGGCCGAATCGGGCGGGGCAGCGCCCAGCGCGAGGGCGAGGGGCAAGAGGAGCGTGATGGGAAGGCGGGGGGATCGCTCGATCATGAACTGGAGCGCCATCGGAACCTCCGGGGTGATGGCCGGCATCAGCGGCAAAACGGGACAATCCGCACAGTGGTTCGCCCGTTGCCCGCCGCGCAAGACGACTGGTCCACACAGGCCCGGACGTACTGCGCCGGAAAACCGATGACGGAGGAGTGAGTGACAAATCGACGACGCAGCGGTCATCTTGACGGTCATCATGACGAGACCCCGCAGAACGACCAACGCCACTGCGCTGGCCTCAGCCTGCGTGGCTATCCTCACGTTATTGGCTGTCCTGCCCGCAACGGCCGATGCGCGGGTCAGGCCACCTGCCGGCGCGGCGCGCGTCCCGGCTGCGGACTCCGTTCTCCGGATCACGTTTCTGGACGTGGGCCAGGGGGACGCAGTCCTCATCCAGGCGCCCGGGGGGCAGGTCGCGCTGATCGACGCGGGACCCGACGATATCGTCGCAGCACTCCGCGGATTCGGCGTGAACGAAGTCGACCTCGCGGTCGCCACGCACCCGCACGCGGACCACATCGGCGGCATGCTCGGGGTGATCGAGACGTTCCCGGTTCGCTTCTACATGGACAACGGCGAGCCGCACACGACGGCGACCTACCGGCGGCTAATGGCAGCGCTCGACGCCCGGCCGGAGATCACCTACCTCGAAGCGTCGCCCCGTACGCTCACGCTCGGCGAGGTGGCGATCGACGTCCTGCCGCTCCTCCCTCGCGGAAGCACGGGACACAACGACCGCTCCGTCAGCCTGCTCGTGCGGTTTGGAGAGTTCCGGGCCTTCCTGAGCGGCGATTCGGAGGTCCGGCAACTGACCCACCTGGTGAACCAGGGGGCCGTGCGGGAGGTGGCTTTGCTCAAGGCGCCGCACCACGGCAGCGACAACGGCTTCACGTGGGAGTTCCTGGACGCGACGAGCCCGCGGGTCGTCGTCATCTCGGTGGGCCGCGACAACAACTACGGCCATCCGGGGCCCGCAGCCCTCCGGGCATACAAGGCGTCGGGGGCCACCGTGTTCCGCACGGATCGGCAAGGCCACGTCTCCGTACAGGGGCGTGGGAGCGGCGACTACGACGTCTCGTTCGGCGGGGAGGTTGCGTTGCACGGCAGAGCGGGGGACCGCCCGCGCCGCCGCCGGCCCGTGGCGGCTCCCGGGCCGACCGGCGTCCCGGCTCCGCCCGGTGACGCGCGGCTCCGACTCCGCGTACACGCCGATGCGCCCGGCAACGATCACAGGAATCCGAACGGCGAATATGCCATCGTCGAGAGCCTGGCCTCCGAGGACCAGGAGATCGGCGGCTGGACGCTGTGCGATCGGGCGAGCCACTGCTTCACGTTCCCCGCGGGTGCCGTGCTCGCGGCCGGAGGGCGGCTCTTCGTCCACACGGGTCCCGGAAGCGCGGACAACAACCGCTACTACATGGGTCGCCGTCAGGCCGTGTGGAACAACGGCGGCGACACCGCGACTCTTTACGACGGGACGGGGGCGGTGGTGCTCGTGTTCGACTATTGAACGCCCGGAGGCAGGGGCCTGACGCCGCTCCGCACGACGTGATGTGGGTCGTGGACCGGATGGAGGGTGCGAGCGCCGTACTCGTCCGCGATGAGGATGAGCGAACCGAGGACGTGCCCGTCCGCGCGCTGCCGGGCGGGAGCCGTGAAGGGTCCGTGCTCCGGGTACCCGAGCTGGACGGCCGGCCCGACTGGGCGGCCGCGACCCTCGACGAAGACGCCCGCCGCGCCCGGCTGCGGGAGGCGGAGATAGTCCTCGAACGCCTGCGACGGCGCGATCCCGGCGGCGACCTCGAGCTGTAGGTGTCTTGAACGATCGGCTGGCCCGGATCTAGGATCGAAGTCTGCGATCCCCCTGCCAGGAGCCGTCCGATGAAACGCCGAGACTTTCTCGCCACCTCCGCTGCCGCCGCAGCCGGCTCGGGCCTCGTCGCCTGCCGCACGCCCGAGACGTCCGCCGCTCCGCCCGTCACCTCCGGCCAATGGGGTTCCGGCGACTACTCGCACGTCCCCGGCCTGGCCGGACCCGCGCACGGGACGGTGTGGGGCCGGACGGGCGTGACGGCCTGCTCGGACTATTACGCGTCGCTCGCCGGCACGAAGACGATGATGGAGGGCGGGAACGCGATCGACGCGATGGTCGCCGCGTGCGCCACGCTGAACGTGTCCGACCCATACATGTCCGGCATCGGGGGCTTCGGGGGCTACATGCTGATCTACCTGGCCGAGGAAAACCGCGTCGTCGGGCTCGATGCGCTCGGCAAGTCGCCCGTCGCCTCGTCCCCGGAAACGATGACGCTCGACGACTTCGCGATGGGCTACAAGGCGCCCATCGTGCCCGGCGCCTTCAAGGGGTGGGCCGCCGCCCTGGAGCGCTACGGCACGATGAGCATGGGCGACCTGTTCGAGCCCGCGATCCAGCTCGCCGAGGACGGCTTCGTGATCTCGAAGTTCGACGAGCGCTACACGGCGTCGAGCGCGGACAAGCTGAGCCGCTACCCGTCCACGACGCGCGTGTTCTTTCCGAACGGGCGCCCGCCCCGCATGGGCGAGATCATCAAGCAGCCCGAACTCGCCGCGAGCATGCGCCACCTCGCCCGCGTGGGGGCGGACGACCTCTACGAGGGCGAACTCGCCGACCGCATCGTCGCCTTCCTGGCCGAGAACGGCGGCCACCTGACGAAGGCCGACCTCGAGAGCTACGAGGTCGAATGGCGAGAGCCGATCAGGACGACCTTCCAGGGATATGACCTGCACGCCATGCCGCCGGGTTCGTGCGGGATGTCGATGTTCCAGGCGCTCAACATCATGGATGGGTTCGACCTCGCGAACATGGACCTGTATGGCTCCGAGTTCGTACACCTGTGGCTGGAAGCGATGAAGCTGGCCCTCGCCGATGACGACCGGTACAACACCGGAAAGGAGGACGTGGACATCCCGGTCGACATGATCATCTCCCGGGAGTACGCGGACGAACAGCGCGAAAAAATCGATCCGACGCGCGTCGCTTCCTTCTCCGGGTCCCCGCTTCCGTTCTTCGGGACGACGAGCCTCTCTACCGTCGACCGGTGGGGCAACGCGGTCGCTTTCACGCAGTCGCTCGTCAACGCGTACGGGAGCGGCGTGATCGCGGGCGACACCGGGATCTTCCTCAACAACGGACACATGTTCGGGTTCGTGCTCGAGGAGGGTCACGTGAACCATATCGAGGGCGGCAAGCGGGCGAAGGGCGTGATGACCCCGTGCATCATGATGAGGGACGGCGACCTCTTCGCGGCGGTGGGAGCACAGGGCGGCTACACGATCCCGCAGACCGTGGGCCAGGTGATCACGAAGCTCGCGGTGGCCGGCATGGACATGCAGCTCGCGATCGCCTCGCCGCGCATGTGCGTCAACCGCGGCGGGGGCCGGACGCCGATCCCGGGGGACTCCGTCACCTATCTCGAGGCCGGGTTCCCGCCGGAGGTCTACGAGGAACTGGCGAACCGCGGCCACTACCTGGCCGAGCCCGGCAACCTCGGCGGCGTGCAGGCGGTGCATCGCGACGCTGGGACGGGCGCCCTCTCCGGCGGGTCGGATCCGAGACGCGACGGTCACGCCATCGCCTGGTAGAGCGGTCGTCGCTCGATCCCGGGCCCGTGGGGGCGTCTGACGGGATCAGGGAGGGGATCCGCGCCGGGGTGGCCGGCGCCGGCCGGTAGTCCTCCCCGGCCTCGTAGGGGCCGGCTCCATGACCACCTCGAAATCCTCCTCGAAGCCTACTCGACTGGGGGAAGGGAGGTAGCGCGCGAGGTCGAGTCGGGCTTCTTCGAGTTCGCGGTCGAAGGCGGCCATGTCTCGTTGCGAGGCCTCCGCGGCGGTGTCGGAGGTGGCGTAGACGATGGGGCCGAGACGCTGATCCTGGAGCTTCAGCCGGCGCCGCATGAGTTCCGCCTCGACGAAGCTCTCGCGTAGCGCGGGGAAACGATACGTGAACTCGTCATCCTCGGCCTCCACTTCCGCGTTGAACTCGGCCGCCAGGCGCTCCAGCTCGGTCAGGATCACTTTCGGCGGCACCTGCTGGTCCTCGAGTGCGCGCGTCACGTGGCGGATCGCGTCGGCGGCCGCGACCCACCGGACGGTGTCGACGCTGCGAGAATAGACCAGACCCACGAGCAGACGCCGCACGTTGCGCCGCATGCGTGCCCGGTTCTCCCCGGCCAGTCCCAACGAGCGGACGATGGGAATCGCGAAGAAGAGGCCGCTGAAGACGAAGGGCACGATGCCCAGTCCGTAGAAGATGACCGGATCGACCGTGGAGGGCAGCCCGAGGACACTCGCCATTGTGAGGTTGAAGCCGTTCATGGCGCCGATGCCGACGTTGGCCCCGCCGCTGTTGCCCGTCAGCTTCTTCGGGTACTCCAGCCGCATCCATGCCGGTTTCGGCTCTCGCGCGCGGACCGCCCCATGGGCGCTCTTCATCAGTTCGGGGAAGGCGTACACGACCTCGCCCGCGTCCGAAACCCGCGGGTCGCCTCCGTAGGCCCCGGTCAGGCGTCCCATCTCTTCGACGGCGTCGTCGATGGAGAGGCCGGTGTGCTCGATCAGCTCCGACGACGTCAGGATACCCTTCCGCGCCTGGATCAACTGGACGACCGTGCGGTCCTTCTGCAGTTGCGTCGGCCTGGGCTCCTCCGGGCCGAAGATGAAGGCGAAGACCTTCTTGTAGAAGGGCGGACGGGCGTCTTTCGGGAGCCGCCGGGCATGACGGTCGCCGTAGTAGAGGCCCCTCCGGTCCCACCCGCTGCCCCCGAGCAGCCAGTGGAGGATGAAGAAGTCCCCCAGGCCGAAGCCCCTGCGCCCGCCGGAGCCTCGGCCGTCGCGGTTGGCGGTCATCAGCGCGATGAGGATCACGACGAAGGCGACGAAGTAGGCGACCAGCATGACCGCCGTCCAGATCTTGAAGCCGACCGTGAAGGCCGACCAGGCGATTCTGCGGAAGCGCGCCCAAAACGGTTCCGCGTCCCGTTCGATGAGCGAGGGATCGAACCGGTAGAGGAGGTCGCCCGAATCGGAGACCTCGAGGTGGCCGCGGTGCGTCTCCAGGAGAGACTTGAGGGTGACCGCGGCCTCGTGGTCCGGCAATCCGGTGGCGGAGACGACATCGCCCAGGGTGGCGCGTCCATCGAGGCCCCGGAGGGCGGCGATGACCGTACTGTCGGGGCGGCGCGGGTCGGCGATGACGGGGTCGTTCACGTGCGATGGCCCTTTCTCCGGGACTTCATGGGCGAGGAGGATGCCGTCTACGATAGCCCATAGGCGGGAGTCGTGCGGTTATTGCGCGGGTTCACGTCGCCGCGTCCCGGGCCTTGAGCGGCGAGCGACCCGGGGTCTAGGATCAAGGTCTGCGATCCCCCCTGCCCAGGAGCCGAGCCATGAAGCGCCGAGACTTCCTCGCCACCTCCGCCGCCGCCGCCGGATCGAGTCTCATCGGATGCAGGCCTCCCGAGACCGCGGGCGCCGCCACCGCCGCCAGCGGGCAGTGGGGCCCGGCCGGCGACTCGAACGTACCCGGCCTGCTCGGGCCCGCGCACCGGGCGGTGTGGGGGGCGCGGGGCGTGACGGCTGCCGCTGACTACTACGCCTCCCTCGCCGGCACGACGATCATGATGCAGGGCGGGAACGCGGTGGACGCCATCGTCGCCGCCTCCGCCATGCTGAACGTCTCCGAACCCTACATGTCGGGGATCGGGGGCTTCGGCGGCTTCATGCTCATCTATCTGGCCGAGGAAAACCGGGTCGTCGGACTCGACGCGCTCGGCAAATCGCCGGCCGCCTCGTCCCCGGAAACGATGACGCTCGCTGACTTCGCGGAAGGCTACAAGGCGCCCATCGTGCCCGGCGCCTTCAAGGGTTGGGCCGCTGTTCTCGAACGCTACGGGACGATGAGCCTCGGCGACGTGTTCGAGCCCGCGATCCGGCTCGCCGAGGACGGGTTCGTCGTCTCGCGCTTCGACGAGATCCACACGAACGGCGCCGCCGCCGAGAAGCTGGGCCAGTTCCCGTCGACGACGCGCGTCATGTTCCCGAACGGCCGTCCGCCGCGCATGGGCGAGATCATCAGGCAGCCCGACCTTGCCGCGAGCATGCGCCGACTCGCCCGGGAAGGGGCGGACGACTTCTACATGGGAGAGATCGGCGAGCGCGTCGTCTCCTTCCTCGCCGAGAACGGCGGCCACATGACGATGGCCGACCTGGAGGCGTACGACGTCACGTGGAAGGAACCGATTACGACGACCTTCCAGGGGCACGATCTTTATGCGATGCCACCGGGCTCGTGCGGGATGTCGATGTTCCAGGCGCTGAACATCATGGACGGTTTCGACCTCGCGAACATGGACCTCTACAGCTCCGAGTTTGCACACCTCTGGCTCGAGGCCTGCCGGCTCGCCCTCATCGATGATGACCGGTACAACACGGGCAAGGAGGACGCGGAGATTCCCGTCGACATGATCATCTCGAAGGAATACGCGGACGAGCAGCGCGCGAAGATCGACCCCGCGCGCATCGCCTCCTTCGCGGGGGGGCCGCTCCCCTTCTTCGGCACGACGAGCCTCTCGTCCGCCGATCGCTGGGGGAACGCGGTCGCCTTCACGCAGTCGCTTGTGAGCGGCTACGGGAGCGGCGTGATCGCCGGCGATACCGGCATCTTCCTCAACAACGGCCACACCTTCGGCTTCGTGCTCGAGGAAGGGCACGTCAATCACCTGGAGGGCGGCCAGAAGGCGAAGGGCGTGATGACGCCGTGCGTCGTGATGAAGGACGGAAACCTCGTCGCGGCCGTCGGCGCCGCGGGTGGCTACACGATCCCGCAGACCGTGGGGCAGGTGATCACGAAGCTTACGGCCGGCGGGATGGACATCCAGCTCGCGATCGCCTCGCCTCGCATGTGCCTCAACCGGGGCGGAGGACGCACGCCGATCCCGGAGGACTCCGTCACGTACCTGGAGGCGGGCTTCCCGCCCGAGGTGTACGACGAACTCGAGGACCGCGGCCACTACCTGGCCGAGCCCGGTAACCCCGGCGGCGTGCAGGGCGTGTACCGCGACGCCGAGACCGGGGCTCTCGCCGGCGGATCCGACCCGCGCCGGGACGGCCACGCCATCGCATGGTGACGGTCACGCCGTAGCCCGGCAGGGAATGGTCGGCTCGCACCCCGGCCGCCGGTGAACGCCACGGCCGGGGTCTTGAGCGGGGGGCAACCCGCGGCCTAGGATCAGGGTCCGCGAACCCCTCCTCTTGCCCAGGAGTCGAGCCATGAAGCGCCGTGACTTCCTCGCCACCTCCGCCGCGGCCGCCGCCGGATCCGGCCTGATCGCCTGCCGCGCTCCCGAGACGGCCGCCGCGCCCCCCGACGGGATCGGGCAATGGGGTCCCGCCCAGGACTCGAACGTGCCGGGCCTCCTCGGCCCCGCGCACGGCACCGTGTGGGGCCGGCGGGGCGTGACGGCCGCCGCCGACTACTACGCCTCGCTCGCCGGCACGACGATCATGATGCAGGGCGGAAACGCGATCGACGCCATCGTCGCAGCTTCCGCCACACTCAACGTCTCCGAGCCCTACATGTCCGGGCTCGGCGGCTTCGGCGGCTTCATGCTCATCTACCTGGCGGAGGAGAACCGGGTCGTCGGACTCGACGCGCTCGGCCGGGCGCCCGCGGCCTCCTCGGCGAGCACCATCACGCCGGATGACGTCGAGATGGGCTACCGCGCACCGATCGTACCCGGCGCCTTCAAGGGCTGGGCCGCCGTGCTCGAGCGCTACGGGACGATGAGCCTCGGCGACGTGTTCGAGCCCGCCATCCAGCTCGCCGAGGACGGCTTCGTCATCTCGAAGTTCGACGCGCTCCATACCGACGGGAGCGCGGATAAGCTCGGCAGGTTCCCGTCCAGCACCCGGATCATGTTCCCAAACGGTCGTCCGCCGCGGATGGGCGAGATCATCAAGCAGCCCGAACTCGCCGCCAGCATGCGCCGGCTCGCCCGCGAAGGCGCAGACGACTTCTACATGGGCGAGATCGGGGACCGCATCGTCGCCTTCCTCGCCGAGAACGGCGGCCACATGACGAAGGCCGATCTCGAGGGTTATGAAGTCGCATGGCGAGAGCCCATCACGACGACCTTCCAGGGGCACGATCTGTACGCCATGCCGCCGGGATCGTGCGGGATGACGATGTTCCAGGCGCTCAACATCATGGACGGCTTCGATCTCGCGAACATGGATCTCTATAGCTCCGAGTTCGCCCACCTGTGGCTCGAGGCGAACCGGCTCGCCCTGATCGACGACGAACGGTACAACACCGGGAACGAAGACGCGGAGATCCCGGTCGACATGATCATCTCGAAGGAATACGCGGACGAGCAGCGGGCGACGATCGACCCCGCCCGCATCGCCTCGTTCTCGGGCGCCCCGCTCCCGTTCTTCGGGACGACGAGCCTCTCTTCGGCGGACCGCTGGGGGAACGCCGTCGCCTTCACGCAATCTCTCGTCGCGCTCTACGGGAGCGGCGTGATCGCGGGCGACACGGGCATCTTCCTCAACAACGGCCACATGTTCGGCTTCTCCCTCGAGGAAGGGCACGTCAACTACATCGCGGGAGGCCAGAAGGCGAAGGGCGTGATGACCCCGTGCGTGGTCATGAAGGACGGGAATCTCGTCGCGGCTGTCGGCGCCGCCGGCGGCTACACGATCCCGCAGACCGTGGGGCAGGTGATCACGAAGCTGACGGCCGGCGGGATGGACATGCAACTCGCGATCGCGTCGCCCCGCATGTGCCTCAACCGGGGCGGCGGCCTGACGCCGATCCCTGAGGACTCCGTCACGTACCTGGAGGCGGGCTTCCCGCCGGAGGTGTACGGGGAACTCGCCGACCGCGGGCACAACCTGGTCCAGCCCGGCAACCTCGGCGGCGTCCAGGGGGTGTACCGGGATGGGGAGACGGGCGCCCTCGCCGGCGGATCCGATCCGCGCCGGGACGGCCACGCGATCGCCTGGTGAAACGTCGGCGCCATCGCGGTCCCGGCGCGCCTGCGCGGCGGCTCGCGGGACTGGTCGCGATCGCCGCGGCGGCCTGCGGGGATGCCGCCACGGACGACGGGTCCGCAGCCGGCGATGATGCGGGGGGCGCCGCTCCGGTGAGCGCGCTCACGCGCAACCAGGCGCTTCACATCCCCATGCGCGACGGCGTCCGCATCGCCGTCGACGTGTGGCTGCCCGACGGCATCCAGCCCGGGGACCGGCTCCCGGCCATGATGCGGGCGACCCGCTACTGGCGCGCCCGCGGCGAGGTCGGCGTCCCCCTCGAGGAGACCTCGAACTTTGCCGAGGCGGAGCGCTGGAACCGGGCCGGGTACGCGCTCGTACTCGTCGACGGGCGCGGAAGCGGGGCCTCGTTCGGGATCCGCCGCTTCGAACTCGCCGAGGATGAGGTCACGGACTACGGGGAGGTCGCGGACTGGATTGCGGGCCAGCCCTGGTCGAACGGGCGCGCGGGCGCCTACGGGGTCTCCTACGCCGGGAACACCGCCGAGATGCTCGCCGTCAACCGGAGCCCCGCGGTGAAGGCGGTCGCCCCCCTCTTCAACGACTTTGACAACTTTGGCCACCTCATCTTCCCCGGCGGTGTGCTCACGGTCGGCTTCCTCGAGGACTGGTCGAACCGCACGCGCATGCAGGACCTGAACGATATCTGCGGCCTGTCCGACGCGATGGGGGCTGCCTGCGACGACGTGCGGAGCCGGGTCACCGGCGTGAAACCGGTCGACGCGGACCTCGACGGATCGCTGCTCGCCGCCGCGGTGGCGGAGCACCAGGCGAATACCGTGCCGTTCGAGGCGGCGCTTGAGTACGAGTTCCGGGACGACCCGTTCGGCCCCTACGGCGAGACGAACGTCGGACACCGCCGCAGTCCCTCCGGCCACCTCCCGGAGATCGAGGAGTCCGGCGTGGCCATGTTCATCCGGGTCGGCTGGCAGGACGCCGGAACGGTGAACGGCACGCTCGGCCGCTACAACACGATCTCCAACGCGCAGCAGGTGTTCATCGGTCCGTGGGACCACGGGGCGCGGAACGACACGGACCCGTTCAAGCCGGAGGACACGCCCGTACAACCCGACGCCGATGCCCGGTTCGAGGAACTCGTCGCGTTCTTCGACGCCCACCTCAGGGAGGACGGATCCGGGGAGACGCCGACGGAGATCCACTACTACACGCTCGGCGCCGACCGCTGGTCGCGCACGGAGACGTGGCCGCCGGAGGGCTTCGATGACGTCGCCTGGTACTTCCGCGAGGACGGCGCGCTTTCGACCGAAGCCCCCGCCGCGGAAACCGGGGAAGACCGCTACACGGTCGACTTCACGGCGACGACGGGGACGAGGAACCGCTGGTACACGAACGGCGGAGGCGGCGACGTGGTGTACGGCGACCGCCGGGAGGAGGACGGAAAGCTGTTGACCTGGACGAGCGCCCCGCTCGCCGCCGACCTCGAGATCACCGGCCACCCGGTCGTCACGCTGTACCTGGCGTCAACCGAAGCGGACGGCGCCTTCATCGCCTACCTGGAGGATGTCGCTCCGGACGGCACCGTGCGGTACATCACGGAGGGGCAACTCCGCGGCGTCATGCGCGCGGTGACGGAGGATCCTCCGCTCTACAGGAAGTACGGACCGCACCGCAGCGAATCGCGCGCGGACGCCCTCCCGCTCGTGCCGGGGGAGGTCGCGGAGTTGAGCTTCGACCTGTGGGCGACCTCGGTCCTGTTCCGCGCGGGCCACAGGATCCGGGTCGCCATCGCCGGCGCGGATGCGGACACATTCCTCCGCTATCCCCGCGACGGCAGCGTCCCGGAGTGGACCGTGCAGCGAAACGCGGTCCACGCGTCCCGCGTCGTGCTGCCGATGAGGCCTGCTAACTCGGATCGGTGACGAGTTCGAGGGTCATCGTCGTCTCCATCGGCATCGCCATCCCGCCAACCGCCATTTCGAGCGCCATCAGGCTCTCCTGACGCACGTATCGGCCCGCCGCCAGATCGACGATCATGGACCCGTTCAGTTCCCCGCTGATGCCCGCCGGCATCCCTCCCAGGTCGAGCGTGGATTCCACCGGACCCGTGAACGTGATCGTCGCCCGCCCGTCTTCGAGGCTCGTAAGGGTGTACGTGAGCTCCACCTCCGTCGTCTCCGCCGGACCGCCCATGGACAGGGGCACCGGCACGCCAGCGATCCAGGAGTCCCCTGAGCCGACCTCGGCTTCGGGCAGCCGGTAGAAATTCGAACCCTCCAGAAGGCCTCTCGCCAACTCCTCGGCTTCACCGCCCTGGGTCTCCTCGGCGTCGATGTTCAGCACAACGCCCCGCGAATCCATATCCATCTCGAAGGCGATTCCCGACAGATCCGGCGCCGGCGGAGCGCCGGGGATGGCAACGGTCGCTGCCGCCGAATCGATCGTTGCACGAGCGGTGATGACCTCGTCGATGACGCTGAGGGTCGTCAGCGTCTGGTCCCAACGCACGCTCACCGCGGGGCCGGAAGTGGGCATCATGGGATTCTCCATGGTCATTTCCATGGAGTAGACGTAGCGACTCACCTGACCCTCGGGCGGAGCGAGTCGAAGGAGCGTCTGCGCGCTCACGGGGAGAGCGAAGGCGAGGGCGATGGTCGCGGCGCCGACACCGCGCGGGATTGATTTCATTGGTCCTCCATTGAGGTTCCGGGCTTCAGGTTCGGGACTTCCCGTGGCCGGTTCCGCGTCAACGGTCCGGCATCAGTTCGAGTGTGGTCGTCGTATTCACCGTCATCGACGTCCCGGCCACGCTCATCTCCATGCTCTGCCGGCTCGTCTGGCTGACATTCCGGCCCTCGACGAGGTCGACGACCATCGTTCCGGACAAGGTCCCCGCGCCGCTCATCGCCATGCCCTGGAAGTCCATGTCCATGTCCATCGGCCCCTCGAACGAAAGGGTGGCGAGGCCGTCGGCGAGACTCACGAACGTGTAGGTGAATTCCATGTCCATCGACATCGTTCCGCCGGTCCCGATCGGGAGCTCGATCGGCGTCTCGACCAGCCAGGAATCCCCCGGACTGACCTCCTCTTCGGGCAGCACGGAATGGCCGGCTCCCTGCAGCATGGTCTCGACGGTCACCCCGGCATCTTCCGGGACTCCCTGGCTCTCCACGACCTGCAGGACGCTGCCGCGCGGGTCCATGTCGACGGTGAAAGACATGCCGGAGAGGTCGGGCAGCATGTCGTCCATCCCCGGCATCGGCATCCCCATCGTCGTGCTGGCCGAATCGACCGCCCCGCGGAGGCGAATGACCTCATCGTCCGCACTCAGGACCGTCTGAACCTGCTGCCAGGCCATGGTGACGAGCGGGCCGCCGGTCGAGGGCATCATGGGACTCTCGATGCTCGTTTCCATGGAGTAGGCGTAGCGGGATACCTGGCCCTCGGGCGGTGCCATCCGCAGCCGGAGCGGCCCCTCGGTGGGGATGGTGCGGACGGCGGGGGACTGCCCGCACGAGGCGAGAACGGCGGCGAACGTAAGCGTCGTTGCGGCGGCGATACCGCGACAGCGTGAATTCATGTGGTCCTCCTGACGGCATGGAGACGGGGCTCCGGGAGTTCGCGCCGTCGAGCGCACGATCCCTGCCCCGGCTCGGTTGTTCGTCCTCGACCGCCAGGGTGCCCGCAACATGCGAGATCGGATCCGGGCGTGCCACCGGCTCCGAGGACGATATACCTCCCGCTACCCCGGAGTTGAGACGGAATTCATGGGGGATTACACAGAACGCTTGACAGCTTTTAGGATGCGCACGAGGATTTCCTCGATGCGGTCCATGCGCTGTTCAAGTCGCCCCACCCGTTCTTCCAGAGAGTCGAACCTGTAGCCGACCCGAGTGACGAACATCCCGTAA
>JAJDWE010000052.1 GCA_022825725.1 Gemmatimonadota bacterium | reverse complement strand
GCCGCTCTGGCCCCGGCCAACCGGCGTATATCAGGAGGATTCACCGTCGAAGCGAACCTCGGGCGACCCCTCATCCCTCGGCTCACGCAGAACAACGAAAACCCTACCTTGACAGAGGGCCCTTCCATATCAGCAGGCCGGTATGCAGCCTCGTCCGCAGAGTTGAACGAGGCCGGTCCATGTTGACATCTTAGGAGGCACTGGACTCCACGGATGACCGATCGCCTCAATCGAGCACCGCTGGCTGGTTCACACGAACATCGACCTTAGGATCCGAGCCCTTGGCCGCTGATCCGCAAGGTGCTCTGGCCCATGGAATACGCAGGCAACAAGGTTCCGGTCGGCACCCTCTTCATGGTGTCTCCCGCCATTGTTCACCGGCTACCGGAGGTGTTCGCCGCTCCCGTGCGTGAGGACAAGCGGTATCACAACGAGCGAACCGGCTTCGCCGGCGGCACGGCCCCGGATTGCGGGAGTTGGCGGCCGGGTCCCGAGACACCGTGCCTGGTCTGCCACCGACGCCGCGCTGACGAGAGCGTCTTCCGGTGAGCGCCAACCGCTCGCAGGACTACGACGTGGTCGTCGTGGGCGCGGGTCCGGTGGGCAGCCTGTGCGCCATCGCGCACGGGCGGAGGGGCGCTCGCGTCGCCCTCTTGGAAGCGAATCTGAGGTCTTCGAGACGAATGGCGGGGGAGTGGCTGCATCCGCCTGCCGTCCGGATCCTTCGCGAGTTGGGGATAGAGCTGGGGACGCAGCCATGCAGTACAACGGGCAGGGGCTTCGTAGTTCTCCCGGAAGACGGATCCGAGCCGATCGTGCTTCCCTATGCGGACGGATCTCACGGACTGTCGTGCGAACACGAGGCGATCGTATCGGTCCTGCGTGACGCGGTCGAGAACGAGTCCGATGTCGCCTTCATCCACCGTGCCCGCGTGCGTTCGGTGGAGGACGGCAGGGTCGTCTTTGTCCGTGACGGAGCCGAGGAGTCCGTGACTGCGGGGCGGATCGTGGGCGCGGACGGCCGGGCTTCGACCGTGCGCCGGTCGCTGGGCGTATCGGCGGACCGGACAACCTGCTCGCGGATGGTCGGAGTCACGACGAGAGGAGCGAGCCTGCCGCTTGAGGGTTACGGGTATGTCGTGCTCGGCGGGCCGGGTCCAATTCTCATGTACCAACTGGGAGAGCAACACGTCCGCATCATCGTGGACGTACCGCCGGACCAGTGGATCCCCCGGGACCGGATCGGCTTCCTCTCGGATGCCTATGCCGGCCTGATTCCCGAGAACCTCCGACCCGGCTTCTTCGAGGCGCTTCGGGCGGGAAGGTTCGACACGGCCGCCAATGAACTCAGGCCGCGCGTGACGTACGGGACCCCGCATCGCGTGCTCATCGGCGATGCGGCCGGGCATTATCATCCCATGACGGCGTCGGGAATGACGCTCGGTTTCGGCGATGCGCTGACGCTGGCCGAGGCCGGCGACTTCGACGACTTTCGGCGCAGGCGGTTGAGGGCAACCCACACGCCGGAACTCCTCGCCATGGAGCTCTACGAGGTCTTCGTCGATCACCGGTCCGAGTCCGCTGCGGTCAGACGCGCCGTCTACCGGCGTTGGCGGGCGAGTTCCTCATTCCGCGATCGGACCATCCGTCTACTCGCCTGCGAAGAGACATCGCCAGCCCGTCTCAATCTCACCGGAGGCGCGATGCTGGCCCGGGCGATCGCCCGGGAGATCCCGCGATCCTGCGACCAGACCGCCTGGCGGCGTACCCGTGACACCGTTCATGCGCTGTCCGTTCGCGTCGGGTGGCTCTTGCGCAGCGTCGAGCTGCTGCGCAGGGCAAGGAGGAGGGGAACAGAGGACGAGCGGATTCTGGACTCCCTGGGTCGCGCGTTGCCGGCGTCGATGCCGCCGGGTCCGGGCAACGCCCGTCCGACGCCCCCGGGCGAAGTGGCTTCATGCGACGCCGGACTGGCCTTGAGCCGCGCGAGTGCGCGCCTGCTGAGCCTCCAAGGGGAGGACGGCGCTTGGGAAGGCGAGATGGTCTGGTGTCCCATGCTCACGGCGCAGTACGTGTTGCTGCACCATCTCCTTGGACTGCGGCTCAGCCCCGGTCGCCGCCGCCGCGTGCTGCGGTCCTTCGAACGGACCCGTCTCGAAGGGGGTGCCTGGGGTCTGCACGAACACTCGGCTCCCCACCTGTTCGTCTCGACGCTGGTCTATGTGGCGGCGAGACTTCTCGGAGTTGAGCGGGACGACCCGTTGATAGAGTCGGCTCGACGATTCCTGCGGGAAGAGGACGTTCTCCGTATCCCGAGTTGGGGAAAATTCTGGCTGGCGCTCCTCAATCTCCACGACTGGCGCGGAGTCAACCCCATCCTGCCGGAGCTCTGGAGCCTGCCGCGCCGGGTTCCCCTGCATCCCGCCAACTGGTACTGCCACACGCGGCTCATCTACATGGCCATGGCCGCGGTCTACGCGCAGCGGTTTCAGGTGCCCGTCACGCCGTTGACCGCTTCGTTGCGGGGGGAGCTGTTTGCCGAGCCGTTCGCGGACATCGATTTCTCCGGGTGCCGCAACCGGTTGCGAGACGAGGATCTTTACGCCCAGCCCAGCCCGTGGCTTCGGGCCGGATATGGGTTCGCGAGGGTGTTTGAACGGTTCCACGGCAAGCGTCTCCGAGCGCGATGCGTGGAAGCGATCCTCCGGCGCATCAGGTGGGAGCTGCGAACCACCGACCACGCGAGCATCTCGCCCGTCAGCGGTCTCATCAACATCCTCGCCCTGTGGCTGCATGATCCGTACGACACCGATTGCCGCCGGGCGCTTAGGCAACTGGACGGCTGGATCTGGGAGGACGAGGAGGATGGAGCGCGGGTCACCGGAGCGAGGAGCGCTTCCTGGGATACCGGACTCTCTCTGCAAGCACTGGCAACGGTCGCGGATGTTGACGGCGTCGGCGACGCCCTTCGGCACGGGGCATCCTACCTGCGCGGGCAACAGATCGGCGTCAGCTTCGAAGGTTTTCGCGAGGCGCATCGCACCGACCCGAAAGGAGGCTGGTGCTTCCCCGGGGCGTGGCATGGGTGGCCGGTCACCGACTGCACCGCCGAAGCCTTGGCGGGGATCATCGAAGCGCATCCCGACGGTGCCGACGCGACCATGCTCCGCGATGCGGCCGGGTTCATGCTGCGCGGCCAGAACCGCGATGGCGGGTTCGGCAGCTACGAGGCGCGGCGTTCGAGGATCGGACTGGAGTGGCTGAATCCCGCGGAGA
The DNA here is from genome assembly GCA_022825725.1 of Gemmatimonadota bacterium. Lineage (GTDB taxonomy): Bacteria > Gemmatimonadota > Gemmatimonadetes > Palauibacterales > Palauibacteraceae > Palauibacter. The sequence goes on along the minus strand of JAJDWE010000052.1, from coordinate 422 downwards.
TGTTCGGCGACTCGATGACCGAGCGCTCCTACGTCGAATGCACCGCGTCTTGCCTCGCGGCGCTGGCTGGCTGCCAGCAGCGCCTCGCACTCTCGACGAATGGAGAGATTGCGAATGCCGTCTCAAAGGCCGAAGCGTGGCTTCGGCGGGGCCAGGCAAGCGATGGGTCTTGGCGGGGTGCGTGGGGCGTCCAGTTCATCTACGGCACGATGTTCGGCGTCCGGGGTCTCGTCGCCGCCGGTGCCCGTCCCGGGGATCCCGCGCTGCGTCTCGCGTGCCGGTGGCTGCTGGACCGTCAACGACCGGACGGGGGGTGGGGCGAACACCACAGCGGGTGCGCCATCGGCCGATACGTCCCGCACGAGCAGAGCCAGGTCATCCAGACCGCGTGGGCGCTGATCGCGCTCCTCACCGCCGACGAT
>JAJDWE010000056.1 GCA_022825725.1 Gemmatimonadota bacterium | reverse complement strand
CCGTATCCCTTCTGTGCCTGTACCTGGGTGATCGCCGCCGTCAGCGTCGTCTTCCCGTGGTCCACGTGACCGATCGTCCCAACGTTCACGTGCGGCTTCGTTCGCTCGAACTTTTCCTTCGCCATCGCCCCTCGTTCTCCTCTCGGACTACGGGTTCGGCGGAGTGGCCCCGCGACGGATGCTCCTCTTGCTCGCGCGCGGGCTACGCCCTTTGTTTCGTCAGTGGTCTCGTGAAGGTGGTGGGGGGAGGATTCGAACCTCCGAAGGCATAAGCCAGCAGATTTACAGTCTGCCCCGTTTGGCCGCTTCGGTACCCCACCGCCGGTACCTGGCGCCCGATCGACGCCCGATCGATGAATTCCAGGGTTCGCCGCTTCGGGGCGGCTGTTCGTCCGACTCGACCGAGCTGGCGGTGGGGCTCGAACCCACAACCTCCGGATTACAAATCCGACGCTCTACCGGTTGAGCTACGCCAGCGACCCTTCCGCACAACAGTCTTCTAACATAGGGGCACCTGTGGCCGATCGTCAAGGTGTTTTCGGGCACCCGATTCGGCCGTCATTCGCGGGGGCCATCGCCTCATCTCGCCACCCGGAGCGGACGCGGCACCTGGATCGTGCGCCCCCCCATCCGAAGGCGAGTGAACTCCGCCAGATCCTCGACGATCACGCCCCGGGCCTCGAGCTCGGCGCGAATCGCGTCGGCGCGCGCGAAGTCCCGGTTCGCCCGGGCGCGTTCGCGTTCTCCGACGCGATCCGTGGCCCATGCGACGAGTTCGTCGTCGCCACCGGATGACTCGCGGTCCCGCACGGCGAGCACCCCGAAAACGCGATCGAACGCGTCGATCGTGGCCAGCGCGGCGTCCACGCCCGACGGGGCTCGAGGATGGGCGCGGTCGAGCAGGTGATTCGCTTCCCGGACGAGTCCGAACACCGCGGAAAGCGCCTCGCTCACGTTCAGGTCGTCGTCCATCGCCGCTTCGAACGCAGCGCTCGCTCGCGCCGCGACCGCTCCGAGACCGGTCGAGGCATCTGTCTCCGCCTCGCCGGCCTCGCGCAGGCGGTTCCTGAACTCGTACAGGCGGTTCACGGCCTTCGCCGCGGCCTCCAGACCGTCGAAGGTGAAGTTCAGCTGGGCCCGATGATGTCCGCTGAGCAGCAGATACCGGATCGCCGAGGGCGCGTGTCCGCGTTCGACGAGTTCCGGGATCGTAAAGCAGTTGCCGAGCGACTTCGACATCTTCCGGCCCTCGACCAGAAGGTGTTCGGCATGGAGCCAGAACTCCGAGAACGTCTTCCCCGTCACCCCTTCCGACTGTGCGATTTCGTTGGTGTGATGGGGGAAGAGGTTGTCGATGCCGCCGGTGTGTATGTCGAGCGTTTCGCCCAGGTGGTGCATCGCCATCGCCGAGCACTCGAGGTGCCAGCCCGGCCGGCCCGGCCCCCACGGAGAATCCCACACCGCCACGGCCCCATCGGCGTCGGGGTCGGGGTCGGCGCCCTTCCAGAGGACGAAATCTCGCGGGTCATCCTTGTCGTACTCCTCATCCCCCGCGGCCCTGCCGGCGACCTCGAGTCCCGCGCAGTCGATCCCCGCCAGCCGCCCGTATTCGGGCGCACGCCCGATCGCGAAGTACACGGAACCCTCGCTCTCGTAGGTGAGTCCCCGCTCGGAGAGCGCTTCGATCAGCCGGATCATCCCCTCGACGAATCGGGTCGCCCGCGGCCGGTGCTCCGGTTCCTCGAGCCCGAGCGTCTCCCAGTCCTCGAGGAACATTTCGATCACGGGATCGGTGACGTCGGCCAGCGGCACGCCCCGGGCAGAGGCCGCCGCGATCGTCCGATCATCGACATCCGTGAGGTTCATGACCTGGCAGACCTCGTATCCCTTGAACCGGAGGTAGCGGCGGAGCAGGTCTTCCCATGTGAAGGCGCGGAAGTTCCCGATATGCGCGCGATCGTACACCGTGGGCCCGCAGGTGTACATCCGCACCCGGCCCGGTTCGAGGGACTTGAACGGGCGGAGCCGCCGCGTAAGGGAGTCGTAGAGCCGGAGACTCATCGCCCGCCCGGAGGGAGGTAGCGTTCCGTTCGCCAGGCGCGGTAGGCGGCGATTTCCTCCGCGCGGCGTTCGCGGGAGACCTGCAGGCAACCACCCAGTTGACGGTCCGACCGGTCGAGGATGAGTCCTGCGAGGACGCCGGCCTCGCGCGCGAAGGCGAGTTCGTCGAGCGGCTCGTACGCGGGCCCGCCGAAGAGGAGTCGCGCCGCGACCCATCCGTCGATGAACCCGTCGACCGCCTCGACTTCCCGTGAGAAGAGCTCCTCGCAGGCCACGTCGGGATCCTGACGCACGGCGTGCATTCGCAGGACCGCGTAGCTCTCGTACGCCCGGCCGGCCTCCCTCAGATTCCCAGGCATCACGAGCGCAGCGCTCGAATCCGTCACGACTTCGACCGCGTTCCATGGCCATGCATCCCGCGCCTCGGATTCGTCCAGCTCCCGCCCGAACGACCGGTAGTAGAGCACGAGAGGGTCCTCCACGAGATCGGTCATGAGGGAGTCGGTACGATCCCGGAAGCCGAGGAGGAGGTCGGCCTCGAACTCCACGACGCTGCCGGAAGGGGCCGTCAGGCGATACTGGCCGTCCAGCGATTCCGCGCCGACGAGTCCGGCGAGCACGGCCAGCGCCGCCGTGATCCGCGGTCGGATGCCCGCGCTACCCGCCGGCTGCGGTGAGGACGAGCTGGGGGCGTTCCACTTCAGAATCCGACCGCCGGTCGAGGAGCCCCGCGAATTCGAGAACGTCATCGCCTGCCCCACCGAGCAGCTCCCGCTCGCGGGCGAGCAGGTTGTTCGAGACCTCGAGCGCCGATCGCTCGCCGGTCCAGTGCTCCTCCACCACATCCCAGCCAAGCTCCTCTCCGATCCGGTGCGTCACATACGCACAGCAGAAAACATCATCCAGAAAACCGTACGGCCCGACCTCATCCTCCGGGATCACATCATCCGGACTCACGAGGTAGGCGATCGCCGCATCCACCAGAATCCGCTGCTGCCGGGTCAGGCGCGGATCCTTCATGAGGGTGAACATCAACAAACCGTAGACGGGCGCGAGGATGACGACGTCACGCAACGTGCCGGCGTATCGTGCGACCTGATCCTTCATCCCCTGGAGGTAGGCGCTTGGCATCCCCTTCCAATCCCGATCCCGGTGGAACGCGCAACCGGGCGACCAGCCTGATGGGCACGGCCCGGCGGCGGCCGCGACGCCCCAAACATACCACCGGCCCTTTCGCGCTGTAACCCCTTCACTCCGCTGGAAGCCCGTCGCAGAATGTCACGGGCTGCCGGGTGGCGGGGTGCCGGCGTCCGAAGGACTACTCGACCGTCACGGTCTTCGCGAGGTTCCGCGGGCGATCCACGTCGCAACCCCGAAGGACCGCGATATGGTAGGCGAGAAGCTGCAGGGGAACGACGTTGACGATCGGTTGCAGGAGGGGCAGCGTCGCGGGCACCGGGATGAGGTGATCCACCTTGCGGGCGAGATCGTCCTCCCGGCGGGTCACGAGCGCGATCACGCGGCCGCCGCGCGCCTTCACCTCCTCGATGTTCACGAGCACCTTCGAGTAGACGGCACTGCGCGGAGCCATGAAGACGACGGGCATGTCCTCGTCGATGAGCGCGATCGGGCCGTGCTTCATCTCGGCCGCCGGGTATCCCTCGGCGTGGATGTAGGAGATCTCCTTGAGCTTGAGCGCCCCCTCGAGGGCGATCGGGAAGTTCGGGCCCCGCCCCAGGTAGAGGAAGTTGCGCGCCGGCGCGAACTCCTCCGCCACCCGCCGGATGTGGTCCTCCGTTGCCAGCACCTCTTCGATGAGGGCGGGAAGCCCGTCGAGGGCGAGCACGAAGCCGCGGCCCTCCTCGCGGCTCATCCCGCGCCGCCTCGCGAGCATGAGGCCGAGGAGCGCGAGAGACACCACCTGCGCCACGAAGGCCTTCGTGGACGCGACGCCGATCTCCGGACCGGCGTGCGTGTAGATTCCGGCGCGCGTCTCCCGCGCGATCGTCGATCCCACGACGTTGACGATGCCGAAGGTGGGGGCCCCGAGCCGTCCGGCTTCGCGCACGGCCGCGAGCGTGTCCGCGGTCTCCCCCGACTGGGAGATGCCGCCCACCAGGGTCCCCGGAGCGATGATCGGGTTCCGGTATCGGAACTCGGAGGCGTACTCCACTTCGACCGGGAGGCGCGCGAGCGCCTCGATCAGGTACTCCCCGACAAGCGCCGCGTGCCAACTCGTCCCGCACCCGGTGAGGATGAGGCGCTCGGCACCGTCGATCTCCGGGCGGAATTCGTCGAGCCCGCCCAGCCGAGCCGTGCCTTCCTCCGCCAGCAGCCGGCCCCGCATCGCATCGCGCACGGTGTGCGGCTGTTCGTGAATCTCGCGGAGCATGAAGTGGGGATATCCCGCCTTTTCGATCTTCTCGAGATCCCAGTCGACGCGGCTGATTTCCTTCGGGACGGGCTCCCAGCCGACGCGGCCGCGGCTTCTCCCGAGATCGACGGTCCGGTGCCCTGAAGAGGTGAGGACGGCCATCTCGTCGTCCTCCAGATAAACGATGTCGCGGGTGTGTTCGAGAACCGCCGCCACGTCCGAGGCCACCCAGGTCGCTTCTTCGTCCTGCTCCCCGATCCCGAGCAGCAGTGGGGCGCCGCGGCGCGCGACGACGATCCGCCCCGGGTCGTGCACGCTCATGACGGCAAGCCCCAGCGTGCCCTCCACCTGGGTCAGCGAGGCGGCGACGGCGCGCTCGAGGTTCCCCTGGAACGCTTCTTCGATCAGGTGCGCGACGACCTCGGTGTCGGTCTCCGACGTGAAGCGGTGGCCGAGTTCGGTGAGCTTCGTTCGCAGTGCGTCGCAGTTCTCGATCACGCCGTTGTGGACCAGCGCGACCTCGCCCCGGCTGCCCGTCAGCGGGTGGGCATTGGCGTGGGTGGGCGCACCGTGCGTCGCCCAGCGGGTGTGAGCGATCCCGGCCTTCCCGGAGAGCGGGACCCCGGCGAGCCGGTCCGCCAGGTCGTTGACGCGGCCCGCGCACTTGTGGAGATCGAGGCGGGAACCGGTGTGGACGGCGAGGCCCGCCGAGTCGTACCCGCGATACTCGAGGCGGCGGAGCCCGTTCAAGAGAAGAGGGACCGCCTCCGCTGACCCGACGTAACCGACGATTCCGCACATCCGTCGTTCAGACCTCGCGCCGCACGAGGGCTTCGATCCAGTCCGCGCGCTCGTCCGCCAGTTCTTCGCGCGGCGCCTCCGCCATGACGCGGAAGATCGGCTCGGTCCCGGACGGTCTGGCGTGGATCCACGACCCATCCGGCCACTCGAGCCGGATTCCGTCCTGCCGGTCCACCTCCGCTCGGGACGGGGCCGCGGCCGCGATCGCGGCCAGCGCCTTCTCCACACCCAGTCCTTCCCGGGGGATCGTTCGCTTCACGATCCGGTACGAGACCCGCTCGTCGACCACCGCGCCGAGCGTGGAACGGCTCTCCGCGAGAAACTGCAGGATGAGGGCGGCGGCCAGCGGGGCGTCCCGCGTGAGGTGGAGCCCTCCGTAGATCACGCCGCCGTTCCCCTCTCCCCCGATCGAGCTTCCCGTCTCGAGCATGCGGGCGACGACGTTGGCCTCCGCCACGGGCGTGCGGAGCAGTGGCACGCCGACGCGATCCGCCGCGTCCTGAATCAGGCGGCTGGCGGAGAGGTTCGTCACGACGGGCGCGGGCTCGCGCGCCGCCACGAGTTCGACGGCCAGGGCGAGGGTCCAGTCCTCGCCCACGGGACGCCCCTTCTCGTCCACCAGGGCGAGACGGTCCACATCGGGATCCACGGCGAAGCCGACGTCCGCGCCGACTTCCGTCACGCGTTCGGAAAGCTTCCCGAGGTTCTCCACCAGAGGCTCCGGGGGCCGAGGGAAACGGCCGTCGGGTTCAAGATCGAGGCCGCTCACCCGGCAGCCGAGGCTCTCGAGCAACGGGAGCATGATCGGCCCCCCGGCGCCGCGCACGCAGTCGAGTGCGACGTGGAACGCGTTCGACGCGATGCGTTCGGGGTCGATGATCGGCAGCGACAGAATCCGCTCGATGTGGGCGCGGCCGGCGCCTTCCCGCGCGTTTCTCTCTCCCGTGCGCGCAGACCCGACGTACTCGATCTCTCCCTCGAACTTTCGCTGGACGTCCCGTCCGGCGTCCGGCGAGAGAAACCGCCCTTCGCGCGCCACCAGCTTGAGTCCGTTCCAGGGCGCGGGGTTGTGGGATGCCGTAACGAGGAGTCCGCCGATCGCGGCCTCATCCTCCTCCACGGCGAGGAGACCCGTGGGCGTCGCCACCATCCCGAGGTCGCAGACGTCCAGCCCGACGGCCCGGACCCCCGCGGACACGGCATCGAGCAGCACGGGCCCTGAGACGCGGCTGTCACGACCGATCAGGATGTGCCCCCCGCCCGGGGCTCCGGCGGCGATGTGGCTGGCGAAGGCGGCGCCGTAGCGGGCCGCGATGTCGGGCGTGAGCCCTTGTCCGACGATTCCGCGAATGCCTGAAGCAGAAATGATGAGTGACCTTGACACGCTGTTCTCCACCAACGGTGAGATGGACGCGGGATCTTAATGGTTGGGCGTCCGCGCGGCTTGCGGCGACGGCTCCGGTCGCCGTCCCCGCACGGCGGGAATACCTTGCGACACTACACTGAATCCGCGATGCGTCGTGACACGCGTCGCCTGCCTCTACCCGAGCCGGAGATGAAGACGTGGACCCAGCCGCCCGACGGTTCGGAACCCGGGCCATCCACGCCGGGCAGCGCCCCGACCCCACGACCGGGGCGATCATGACGCCGATCTTCCAGACATCGACCTACGTGCAGGACGCCGTCGGCTCACCGCGCGAGGGTTACGACTACGCGCGGGTCAGGAACCCCACGCGCGAAGCCCTGCAGGCGAATCTGGCCGCCCTCGAGAACGGGCGGTACGGCGCGGCGTTCTCCTCGGGCCTCGCCGCGACGGAGGCCATCGTCAAGACGGTGCTCAGCGCGGGCGACCACCTCATCTGCGGCGCGGACGTCTACGGGGGCGTCGATCGCATGCTGCGACACGTGTGGGAGCGGTTCGGCGTCGACTTCGATTTCGTGAGCACGGGAGATCTCGATCAGGTTCGCGCCGCGATCCGCCCGGAGACGCGCCTCGTCCACGTGGAAACGCCGAGCAACCCGACGATGACGATCACGGATATCGCGGCGTGCGCCGCGATCGCACACGAGGCGGGGGCCGTATTGTCCGTCGACAACACGTTTGCGACCCCTTTTCTCCAGCGCCCGCTGGACGATGGCGCGGACGTCGTGATGCACTCGACGACGAAGTTCCTCAACGGACACAGCGACATGATCGGTGGCGCGCTGGTCACGAACTCCGGGGAACTCGCCGAAGGGTTCAGTTTTCAACAGAAGACGAGCGGGGCCATCCCCGGCCCCTTCGACTGCTGGCTCGTCCTCCGCGGCACGAAGACGCTACACCTGCGCATGCCGGCCCACTGCCGGAACGCGCAACGGGTCGTCGATGTCCTCCAGGGGCACGACGAAGTTGAATCCGTCCTCTATCCCGGCCTCGCGAACCACCCGCAGCACGCCCTGGCCAGGCGTCAGATGCGCGACTTCGGCTCCATGGTGAGCTTCGATCTGGGTACGGAGGAACGGGCCAACCGCTTCGCCGGACTCACGCAGGTGTTCCAGCTGGCCGAGAGTCTCGGCGGGGTCGAAAGCCTGGTATGCGTTCCCTTTTCGATGACCCACGCCTCGGTGCCCGAGGAAAAGAAGCGGGAGATCGGACTGGGCCCGGGACTCGTCCGGCTGTCGGTGGGCGTGGAGGACGCTGACGACCTCGCGGAGGACATCGAGCAGGCCCTCGCCCGTCTCTGAGCGGCGGGGTGCGGCAGTCCCGGAGTTGAAACAGTGAATCGGGGCCGGACGTAGAACCGGGAGCGCGGAAGCCGGCCCCGCGAATCGGCCGGCTCACAGGAGGCGCGATTTGACGCGCAGGGGGTGATTGATGGCGGCAGGTGACGAACACCAGAGGCGGATCCTCACGCAGATCGCCCCGGTCTCGTGGGAACACCCGGCGGACCGGGCGGCGCTCAATGCGCTCCGCAGGATTCCGGGGTTCGACCTCGCCCTGCGAAAGATCTTCGGGCTGTTCGGGGAACGGGCGCTCCGGCTCGCCTTCAAGGCGAACGCGGTGCGCACGTCGGAAAAGCAGTACTCGTGGGTCCACGCGCGGCTCGCCCGCGTGTGCGAAGTGCTCGATCTGGAGGAGCGGCCGGAGTGCTACATCTCCCAGACGCCGGTCGTGAACGCGGGGGCCGTCGGCTTCGGCAAGCCGTTCATCGTCCTCAACTCCTCGATGCTCGAGGTGTTATCGGAGGACGAGGTCGAGGCCGTGCTCGGTCACGAGGTCGGGCACATCCTCTCGGGCCATGTCTTCTACCGCACGCTGCTGATCCTCATCCGCTATCTCGTTCTCTTTCGCTATCCGCTCGCCGGTCTCGCCTTGATCCCAATCCACGTAGCCCTCATGGAGTGGTATCGGAAGAGCGAACTCTCCTCCGACCGCGCGGGCGTCCTCGCCGTGCAGAATCCCCAGGTCACGATGTCGGCGCTGATGCAGCTTGCGGGCGGGATGCGCGGGGTCACGCTCGATCTCGACGAGTTCATCGCGCAGTCGGACGAGTACCGGGCCGGCGGCGACCTCCTCGATGCGGTCTACAAGGTGCTCAACGTGCTCGGCCAGACCCATCCGTTCGCGGTGATCCGCGTGGCCGAACTGCGCGACTGGATCGAGAGCGGCGAGTACGACCGCATTCTCGCGGGCGAGTACCAGCACCGGGACGAGAACGACGACCGCCCGTATCGCGAGGATCTCCGCGAGGCGGCGAAGGGCTATCAGGACGGTGCTCGCGAACTCTTCGACGAGGTCGACGCCGCGGTGGATCGATTGCGGGACCGGCTGACCGGCGCCTTCAGGGGACGCGCGGAAGACTAGCAGCCCGTGGCAGAATCCCCGCTGCGTTCGAGCGGCGCTGCATCTCGCCTGAAACGCTTCGCTCGGCGTCGCTCCTCGGTCACATGGCAAGGGCCATGCTCCCTCGTCGCTCCTTGTCAGGCGAGCGCTTCACCGCTCTCGGCGCGGACGCGGGGTTTTGCCACGGGCTGCTAGCCGTTGCCCGGCGGGGACGGGCACGTCATCCTGCCGCCATGAACCTCCTCATCATCGGAAGCGGCGGCCGGGAGCACGCCTTCGCGGACTGTCTCCGCCGCGACGCGCCGGACGCCACGATCTACGCGGCGCCCGGCAACCCGGGCATGCTCGGCACGGCGGAACTCGTCGACATCCGGGCCGAAGACATCGGAGGCCTGCTCGACTTCGCGGCGGCGCGGCGGATCGACCTTACCGTCGTCGGACCCGAAGCGCCTCTCGCGGCGGGGATCGCCGATCGCTTCGCCGAGGCCGGCCTGCCGGTTTTCGGGCCCGACCGGGCGGGAGCCCGGCTCGAAGCTTCCAAGGCGTTCGCCAAACAACTGATGCGCGACTGCGGCGTTCCAACTGCGGGCCACGAGACGTTCGACAATGCCGCGGCGGCGCTGGACTACGTCGCGGGCCACGAGGAACCCCTCGTCGTAAAGGCTTCCGGCCTGGCCGCCGGCAAGGGCGCGATCGTCTGCGAAACGCGCGGCGAAGCCCGGACGGCGATCGAGGAGATGATGGTCGGCCGCAAGTTCGGGGACGCGGGCGGACGGGTCGTGATCGAGGAGTTCATGCGCGGCGTCGAGCTGTCCGTGTTCTTCGTGGCGGACGGGGAGCGCGCCGTCCCGCTGCTCACCTCCCGGGACTACAAGCGGGTCGGCGAGGGAGACCGCGGCCTGAACACCGGCGGCATGGGGGCGTATTCCCCCGCGGCTCCCGCGGATCCGGATTTCATCGACGAGGTGCGGCGCGAGATCGCGCAGCCCGTGCTCGAGGCGATGGCGGAGTCCGGCGCCCCCTATCGCGGGTTCCTGTACGCGGGGCTCATGCTGACCGCCGCGGGGCCACGCGTCGTCGAGTTCAACTGTCGGATGGGAGATCCGGAGACACAGGTCGTCCTCCCGCTCACGAGTTCGAACCTGCTCGAGCCGATGATGCGGGTCGCGCACGGTGACTCGCTCGCCGGCTGGCGTCCCGAAGCCGCTCCCGGGCACGCGCTCGTCACCGTGCTGGCGAGCGCCGGATATCCGGAGAGCTCGGATTCCGGGCGGCCGATCGAGATTCCGGCCTTCGACCCCGGCAAGGTGAGGGTGTTCCACGCCGGGACCGCGATGAGGGAGGGGCGGCTCGTCACCGCCGGAGGGCGAGTGCTCGGGGTCACCGGGTTCGGCGGGACGCTCGAAGAAGCGGCGCGGCGCAGCCGCGCGGCTGCGGCCCGGATCCGATTCGAGGGCGCCCATTCGCGATCCGACATCGGCTGGCACGAACTGGATCCCGGCCGGCTCGGGCCGGACGCGTCGGCGCGAATCCGTTCCTCGGGCGCGACTTCGGGTTCCTAGGGTCGTGCCGGAACTCCCCGAGGTCGAGACGATGCGCCGGGATCTCGCCCCGCTCCTCCGAGGCCGGCGGATCCGCCGCACCCGGGTTCATCACGACGACCTGATCCTCGGAGGGCTCTCGGCGCGGTCGTTCTCCCGCGCCGTGCACGGACGCATCTTCGGAGACGCGGGCCGCCGGGCCAAGTTCCTGCTCTTCCCGCTCCACGCGGAGGACGGCATCGACGGTCCGGTGGAGCGGTTGATGCGCGTCCAGGTCCGCATGACCGGCCGTTTCGCCCTCGCCCCGCAGCGTCCGGACTCCGCGGAGTTCCGGCATCCGGGCCTCGACCTCGAACTCGACGATGGCCGGACGCTCTTCTACGACGATGTCCGCCGCCTCGGCGGCTTCGACCTGCTGACGCCCGAGGCATGGAAGACCCGCGAGGCCGCGCTCGGACCGGAGCCCCTTGGCCGAACGTTCACCGCGGCCCGCCTGGCTCGCATCGTCGCGCCGCTGCGGGCGCCGATCAAGAACACGCTGCTGGATCAAAGGCGCGTCGCGGGTCTGGGGAACATCTACGCCAGTGAGGCGTTGTACCGCGCGAGGATCGACCCGCGCCGACCCGGGGGGTCGCTCGACGCGCAGGAGGTGCGCCGGCTGCATCGGGCGGTGCGGGCGGTCCTCCGCGAGGCGCTCGAGAGCGCGGGAACGACGCTGCGGGACTATCGCGCCGTCAACGGCCGCTCGGGCTCATTTCAGACGCGGCTGGACGTCTACGGGCGCGAGGGCGTCGCGTGCCCCGCTTGCGACCGACCGATCCGTCGGATCGTGCAGGCCGGACGGAGTTCGTTCTTCTGTGTCGGCTGCCAGCGTTAGCATCGTCCGCCCCGGGACGGGATCGACGCATGCCGTCAACGGCCTTCGGTGCGCATATTGGTCGCGGAGCCGTGTAGGATGGGCCGGAACCCGGCGTGTCGCGTCGGTCGCGGCGACCCGGCCGCCGCCGGCCCGCCGCCGCGACCCGGAGGGGCAGGATCGAGTGAGCTACTCGGATCACAGCGAGCAGACGCTGGTGGAGATGTGCCTCCGCGGCGATGAACGGGCTGCGCGCGAGATCGTGCTCCGGTTCGAACGTCCCGTCTTCTCCCTCATCTTCCGGATGGTGCGGGACAGGGAACTGGCGGAGGACCTGGCCCAGGAGACCTTCGTCCGCACGTTGAACAATCTCCGCCGCTACGATCCCTCCTACAAGTTTTCCTCCTGGCTCTTCAAGATCGGCTACAACCTGACGATAGATCATCTGCGCAGGAAGGAACTCGATGTCGTTTCCATGCACGGGGCGCCGGACGCCGTGACCCCGGACCGGCAGGCCGCGACGGAAATCACGCTGGTCTCCGGTGACGAACGACCCGATGAACTCCTCGAGGCTCGTGAACTCGGCTCGGAGATCGAAGCGGCCATCGGACAGCTGCGACCCGAATACCGAACCGCGATCCTCCTGCGGCACATCGAGGGCTACGCGTACGATGAGATCGCGCAGGTGATGGAGATCCCGCTCGGCACCGTGAAGACGTATATCCACCGGGCGAGAAACGAATTGAAGGCCGCTCTCGTACATCTGACGGAGCCATAGGAGCCGGCAGCCGCTTTTCTCGAGGGTTGCCGGCGCCTCCAGGGGAGAACAGGAGTGAACTTGCCGCACCTTACACCTGAGGAAATCGAGCGATTCGCCAGCCGGGCGGCGGCGGCGTCCCCGCCCGGGACGGCGGCCGACCACCTGGCCGAGTGCGCCCGTTGCCGAAAGGAAGTGGAGGCGGTGCGGGACGTCGTCGCGTTTCTCGCGGGTCTGGCCCCGCATCGGCCGACGGACGGATTTGCGGAGGGTGTCGCACGACGGGTCGACCTCGCGGGTGCCGCGCTCGATCACCGGTTGGCACAGCTGCCCCAGCGGTCGCCGGCGCCTTCCTTCGCGAGCGATGTCCTGGCGCGCGTCGACCTGCCTCATCCGGCGCTCGACCGCGCGCTCTCAAGGCTCCGCACCTGGTCTCCCGCCCCGGCGTTCGCCGCGGCGGTCATGGCCCGCGTGCGATTGCCGGTGCCATGGCCGGAGCGGATCCTGCGCTTCGCGCGGCGGCGCCGGGCAGCGCTGGCCACGGCGGGCGCGGCCATGCTCACCGTGTCGGGTGGCGCCGCTGCCTGGCTCTTCGGCGCTCAGGGCCTGGCGCCCGGCCAGCTTCTCGCGGTCGCCTTCGGCGGTGCGCGGGCCGTTCTGGTCGACGCCATGCTCGCGACGGGCCGTTTGGCATACCGTCTCGGCCTCGTGGACGCGGGTGGATCGATCACCGACCGGATCAGCCCCGCCGCCGCGCTCGGCAGCCTGGCGCTGTCGAGTCTTGTCGGACTCGCCTCCCTCTGGTTCATGGCCCGGATGTTCCGGCAGCCGCTTCCACAGCGCGTTCGCATCGAGAGGGCCGCATGACGCGGGCGCTGGCGTTCCTGTCCTGTTTCGCGGTCGCACTTCCGGTCGGCGCGCAGGAAGTGGGCATCGCCGACGCCGCGATCACGTTCTCCGCCGTCGGCCGGGCCGAGTTGTGGTTCGAACTGGAGAGCGGTACCGAGCATCGACTTCGATTCGAGGGCGAGACCGTCGAGGTGGACGGAATCGGGATCGGATCCTACGCGGAGCGCGGGGGCCTGGAGAGCGCCTGGCGCGATTTCCTCCGCGAGCACGCGGGAGAGGATGCTTCCGCGGTGCGCGGCGGCCTGGTCGAATTCCGACGGTTCCTGGAGGAGTGGAGTGCATCGGCGGAGGCTGCCGACCGGGATGCGGCCCGGGCCCTTGCCGGTCGGATCGACGCGATTCTCGGGCTCGCGGCGCCATCGCCGGCCGGCGATGCGCCCGCCTTCCCGGCGGGCGAGCCGGCGCCGGGGATCTCCGGCCAACCGGGACCCATGCAGATCGTCCCCGGCGGACTCGGCTTCGACGTCACGGGCGAGCTGGACCGGCTGCGCGACGCGCTCAGTCGGCTCGGCGACTCCGGCGAATTCACCGAGGGCCGGCTGGCCATGATCGTCCACGGCGACTACGAGGTGCTCGCCGAGGCCACGATCCCGGGAGATATCGCCATTCTCGACGGAACGCTGAGACTCGATGGGGATGTCGCTGGCGACATCCTCGTGCTGGACGGCGCGCTCGTGCTCGACGGCGGCGCGCGCGTCCGAGGTGATGTGCTCCAGGTGGGAGGCGAGGTCGACTTCGGTGAAGACGCGTCGAGGGTCGAAGGGGAGATCCTCTCCGACATCCGGCTGACGCCGTCGGAACCGTCGGCGGGAGCAGCGCCGGACGTTCCCTCCGCTCAGCGCGTCGAGTCGTTCGAAACCCCGATGCACATGCGGCCCGCGCAGCCGGGCCTCGGGTCACGTCTGGCGCGCAACTTCGGGCGAGCCGCCGAGGGGGTGATCGCCGCGGGCTGCGCCTTCATGGTCCTCGCCGCACTCGGCTTGCTGCTCGTGTACTTCGGGCGGCGCCGGCTGGAGACCGTCTCGGATACGGTTCGGCTGGAGTTCGCCCGCTCGTTTGCGATGGGCCTCGCCGGGGAGGTGCTGTTCCTCCCCGTGCTTCTCGTCCTCACCGTGCTGGTCATCACATGGCTGGTCATCCCCTTCTTCCTGGTCGCCGCGGGGCTCGCCGGGGTCTTCGGATATCTCGCGGCGGCGCACGCAGGCGGCGAGATATTCGCCCGACGCCGCTTCCGTTCCGAATGGCTGGAGAGACTTCGCCGTTCGAACTCCTATTACTACGTCGTCAGCGGACTCGCGCTGCTGGTGCTCCCCTTCGCCGCCGGTGCCGCCCTGTGGGTGTTCGGCGGCGCGGCGGATTTCGTACGCGGCCTGATTCTCTTCGTGGCCATCGTCGGCACCTGGATCGTCGTCACGGCCGGGTTCGGGAGCGTCCTGCTCACGCGGGCCGGCGGACGGAGCGTCGTAATCGACTGGTCGGCGGACAGCGCTCCCGGTGATGGTGCGTCGGCGAGGGCCGGGACCGATCCGCCCTCCGCCCCCGCAGATGATGCCTGATGCCCCGATAGCCCGCGCCGCGGCGCGGACGCTGCCGGCCGTGTTCGTTTTCCTCTCGTTCGGCGGAGCGCTGACGCCGGTCGCGGCGCAGGAGTGGCGGGACTTCCGGGCGGCGCGGCAGATCGGCGACCTGGAAGCGCTGGAAATCGAACTGATGTACGCGGGGGGGCGGCTCGACGTATCCCCCTCGGAGACACAACTGCTTTACGACGTGCGGCTCCGCTACGACGCCGAACGTTCCCTTCCCCGTCGTGAATGGCGTCGTGTCGGTCGAACGGGACACCTTCGGCTGACCGCGTCGTCATCTCCCGAGGGCGGGGGCGATGCCGATGATGCGGCGTGGTCCGGCGACCTGGAACTCGAACTCGACGACCTTCCTCGAGATGCGGACGCGGCCGGGAGGCTGGACCTGTCGCTGAATCCCTCGGTGCCCACGGATCTGTGGCTCGGGATCGGCGCCGGACGAGCGCGCCTCGACCTCGGCGGCGCCCATCTTACGGCGCTTGAACTCATCACCGGCGCCAGCGATGTCGAGGTCGGTTTCGCTCGCGAGAACCGTGCGGCGATGGAGCTGCTGTCCATCAGGTCGGGCGCCACGGCCTTCATGGCCGAGAACCTCGGCAACGCCCGCTTCCGGCGCCTGGAGTTCTACGGTTTCGTCGGCGATGTGATCCTGGACTTCTCCGGATCCTGGCGATCGAGCGCCGAAGCCGAGATCAGGATGGGACTGGGCGAACTCCTGATGCGGGTGCCGGCCCACATCGGCGTCCGGGTTCGGCGGAGCGGACTCGCCTCACTGAGCGCGGAGGGCTTCGAGAAGGTGGGCGATTACTGGCTGAGTCCGAACTGGGAGACGGCGCGCGTGCGGCTGGAAGTCACGCTGGTCGCCGGGCTCGGTTCCGTCATCGTGGAGCACGGCTAGCAGCCTCGCCGCGCAAGGCTTCCACCGCCTCCAGGCGGGTGACGGCCGCGGACGCGATGCTCGCGAAAGCGCGGGCTTCCGGTGCGTCCGGCCTTCCGATGGACGTGGGGACGCCTCGATCGCTCTCCTCGCGCACCGACACGCCGAGCGGCACGGCGCCCAGGAAGGGCACGTCGATCGAGCCGGCGAGCCGCTCGCCGCCGCCGGCGCCGAAGATGTCGTGGGTCTCGCCACACCCGGGACACGCGAAGCCGCGCATGTTCTCGACAATGCCGAGGACCGGCACATCGAGCTTCTCGAACATCCGGATACCACGCAGCACGCCGCCGACCGCCACGTCCTGGGGCGTGGTCACCATGACCGCTCCGTCCACGCGCACGAGTTGACACAGCGACAACTGCGCGTCGCCCGTCCCGGGCGGCAGATCGATCACGAGGTAGTCGAGCTCCCCCCAGGCGACCTGCTGTATGAACTGGCGGATCACGCCCATGATGATGGGTCCGCGCCAGATCGCCGGGGCGTCCTCCTCGATGAGGAAGCCGATGCTCATGAGCTTCACCCCGTGCGCCTCCAGAGGCACGACTTCTTCGCGGTCGATTCGGGGCTTCTCCTGGATGCCGAACATCGTCGGGATGTCCGGGCCGTAGATGTCACCATCGAGCAGTCCGACGCGATGGCCCTGACGGGTCCAGGTTGCGGCGAGATTCGTGGAGATCGTGGATTTCCCGACGCCACCCTTGCCCGAACTCACCGCGACGACACGGCCCACACCCGGCATGGGCGGCGCCTGCGAAGGGTGGCGCCGTGCCGCTCCCCCGTCGTCGCCCTTTGGGGGCGGCCCGGGACGCTTGGGCGCGGGATCCATGATCGGAAGCGGCCGCGGGCCGCGGGTCGGCGAGTCGGACACGGGTTGACGCTCGACTACGCGACGGCCTCGACGGAATGGACCATTGGGAGCGCGTGGCAAAGGTGCTGTTCGATCCCGGCCCGAAGCGTGGCGGTCGACATGGGACAGTCGTAGCAGGCGCCGACGAGCCGAACCGCGACGCACCCGCTCTCCGGGTCGAACGAAACGAGCTGAATGTCCCCGCCATCCGCGCGCACCGCGGGACGGATGTCGTCGAGGACTCTCTCGATCTCGTCGAGCGTGCTCTCAACGGTGGCAGTGCTCAAATCGTCTGGATCCTGGCGCGGGTCGGGGGAGCGTTTCCGTGCCCTGCGGACACCCCGGAGTCGACGTTTCGGAGGGCTTGAGAAAGGTAGGATTCCGCCGTCCGGCGGTCAACGAGAGCCGGGCAGAAAAAGGAGCTCGCTTTCCACCGTCGTGGACGACCGGCCCGGGCGGAGCCGGATGAGCGGACTCTCGGTCCACACGGCTCCCATGTCTCGATAGTGTGGATCGAGCGGGTTGCCGGCCTGGCCCGTGGGCAGCAGGAAGTAGCCCGCCATGTCCGCGGGCGCGGCCCGAGCGACGAATCTCGCGCTGGGGCCGTACTCGCTCACGACCGGGAACTTCCACGCCGTGGAGTCGAGACGCGATCTGAGCGACGGGGCGTCGGGGCGAACGGTGTGGGGCCCGCCACGCGACGGATAGGGCCCGACGTGGAAGCCGAACAGGCGGTCGAGGAGCGCCACGGTTCCGAGCGGGTGGGCCGACCGCTCGCGATGGACCTCCCCCCATGCGCCTGCAGGCGCGAACGCCGCGGTGCGAGCCGCCTCTTCCTCCAGCGCTTCGAGGCGCTCGACCTCCGGTGTGCGCGCATCGTCGATCCAGGCACTGTCCCCGGTTTCGACGATCTCCATGAACGCGAGATCGGGGAACCACCCGTCTCCGTCCTCGAACTCATCGGCGACGATGAGTTCGCGCAGTCGGTAAAGCCAGGTGAAGAAGGGCACGGCGCCCCGGGAGGCGGTCTCGGTGCGCAGATCCCAGCCCTCGAGCCGGAGCGCGAGCGAATCGAGGCCCGCGCGACGGGCGGCCCGCACGGCGCGTGGCCGGTAGCGCTCCGCCCAGAGACTGTGGCTGTCCAGTTGCGCCTGGCGCATGTCCTCCACCGTCCAGTCCGTCGCGCGAGACACGAGGTCATCGATGCGCCGGGCCCGGAACGGCGCCGGGTAGTAGGCACCCACACGTCCGAAGAGGAACCGGGCCTGGAGGTTGTTCGCGCTGACGAGATAGCCGCGTTCCGGGTCCCGCAACGCGGGCATCGCCTCAGGCGGCCAGAAGCCCGGCCAGCCCCCGGGCAGGCGCTCGAAGGAGATCGGGGAGGCGCCTTCTCCGGCCGGGCGCAAAGGCACGGACCCGGCCATGCGGTAGCCGATTTCTCCGCTCGACGCCGCATAGACCACGTTCTGGTGAGGCGAACGGAAGTGTGCGACCGCCGCCACGAACGCGTCCACGTCGGAGGCCCGGTTCATGTCGAGGAGAGCCGCGACGGGACCCCCGGGTTCGAGCCCGGTCCACAGCAGCGACAGCGTGAGTCCTCCGGCCGGTACGACATCCGTGATCACCGGGCCGCGCGCCGTCGAACGTACGACCCAGGTCTCCGGCTCGTCGCGCCCCCGCACGCGGATTTCCTCCGTTCGGATCTCGAAGGGTCGCCAGTCGTCGGCGTCGCGATACATCGACCCGTCGAGGTTGATGCCTTCGACGACGAAGTCCGCGTCGTCCACCTCGGCGTTCGTGAACGACCATGCGATATCCCGGTTGAGTCCGACGATGACGCCGGGGGTTCCCGGGATCGACAGACCCGCGACGGCCAATTCCGAATCCTCGGCCGCGATGGAGTTGAGGTACCAGGTGGACGGCGCCCGGAGGGCGAGATGCATGTCGTTCGCGAGCAGCGGAACGCCATCCGCAGTGCGCGATCCCGCCAGCGCCCAGGAGTTCGAGGCGTGGAACCCAAAGCGGGAGAGGTAGATCAGAGGATCGGGGGACGAAGGGGCGACACCCGGATCCGGGGGAATCGGGGCCGGCGCGACGGCGATCCGCGGCGGCGAGGTGCCGGAGGGGAGCGTGTCCTGGAGGATGGTGGGCCCCCAGGCCGGGTATCCGGCCGCCAACGCCTGCCGGTGATCCGCGTCGAGCGTCGCGAGCGCGGTCATCCGGTCCAGTTCCTCCCGCCACTCTGAAAGGTCCAGCGACATGATGCGGCCGATCGAAAGGGACGCCTGCGGACTCCACGGCTGCGGCTCGATGCCGAGGATGAGGAATTCGGGCGGCCACGGCCCGCGCCAGCTCGCGATGCGGGCGTTGACGCCCTCCGCGTATGCCTCGAGGAGGGCCCGATCCGTCTCCGCGATCTCGTCGAGTTCGCGGCCCGCGGCCAACCACAGGTCCAGCGTACGCGCGAGGCGGTCCGCGTCGATGGCGACCGGACCGAAGAGTTCGGCCAGACGTCCGCGCGCGACCCGCTGGAAGAGCTCCAGCTGCCACAACCGGTCGGAGGCGTGGATGAACCCCTGGACGCGCATGGCGTCGAGTTCGGTCGCGGCGGAGATGGAGGGAACCGCCCATTCGTCGAACGTTACCACGGCCGGCTCCGCCAGACCGGACAGGAGGTGCCGGCCGGATCGCGGCTGCATGGATCGTTGCAGATGGAACCACGCAAACGTCGTGAGAACTCCCACGGTCACAAGGCCGGCGGCCAGTCCGACTCCCGCACGGCGTCGAAGGCTCATGGGTCGCGGCGGTCCGTGGGAGCGGGAGACGTCGGTCCCGCGTCGAGGAGGGCGTGGTGGAGCGAGACGTAGCGCTCGCCGTCACGAATCAGGAGCGCTCGTGCGACAAGGTCATCAAGCAGACCTCGCACCTGGTCGAGAGGAAGTTCGAGCCGGTCAGCGAGCGGAGACACGCCCGTGCGGCCGAGACTCCAGACCTCGCGCCACACCGCGGTGGCGCCGGGATCGAGCGCGCCCATCAGCAACGGTTCCCCGTCGGTGCTCTCCGCGGCGGCCGCGAGCCCCCGGCGCCGCAGGACCGAGTCGATCGGTCCGAGGTGGTGCTCCGCGATCCCGCGAAAGAGGATGAAGGATCGGCGCGTGGAGGCGTCCGACGCGAGCAGGACGAGCTTCGCGACGATCTCGTCCGCGCAGGAAAAGTCGATTACGGGGACGTGGCGCAGGTCGAGAACCGCGAGGACCGTGCGGTCCGCGCCGGCGATCTGGCGTTCGACCGTCGCCCGCACCGTCCGGCCGGTGGGACGCGTGACGAGGTAGCTGAACAGCGTCGTGTGAGCGACGGCCGGCCTCACGCGATCACGTCCTTTCGCTCTCGACCCGCTCGGGCAGGACGATCAGAACCTGAGCGCCGGGAAAGCGGGGCAGATTCGTGCTGAGCGGCTCGCCGTCGTCCCAGTCCGGCACCCTGGCGATGCTCGCATCGCCGCTTCGGATACGGATGGTGCCGTTCCACTTGATGATCTGGCTTCGGATCGCCTGCAGGCCCTGGCCGCGACCGGGATCCGGGAAGCGCGACTCTCCGCGCAGAAAGGCCGCCTCCAGCGCCGCTGCCGCCGACCACCGCTCTCCATACCGGCGCGCATGCTCGGCACCCAGGGAGCCCTGGAAGCCCACGCCCACATCCATCACGGCGAGCACGACGACGTCGCGGCCCAGACGGCGCTGCCACCGGTATCGCTGCGCACACACCCAACCGATCGAGTCGGCGTGTTCGAGGATGTTCTGGCACACCTCCGACAGCATGATGGAGAAGTGGATCACGGCGGGGCGGGAGTAGCCGAGCCGGTCGTGCAGGATGCGCTGCGCACGGTCCCGCACACCCTCCACGACCGAATGGACGTCCTCATGGGAGCGAATCGTCGTGACTTCGATGAGGGCGTCGGAGATCTCGAGAGACGGTTTCGGCAGCTGCTTCAGGTCGAACACCTGTGCAGCCGCGGGCCAGAAGCGCATGCGGTTGATATAGGAACGGACCTCGGAATCTCGCGGAGGCTCGATCAGCGGAGGCAGCCCCGTGCGCAGCCGCGCCTCCTGACCGACCGCCAGAAGGCCAATGAGCCCGTACGGCGAAACCCAGCCGACGGAGCGGGCATCGAGCAGGAGACGCGCCTTCGGATTCCCCTCCGAGCGGACGCGCCGGACCAGCGTCTCGAAGGAGGACTCGTCCAGACGTTCGGGGACGCGGACGACCCGGCTCACGCGGAACCCTGCGCCCGGCGTCCCGCCCGGCCGGTCAGGAGGCCGGTCTCGGAGCGCAGGTATTCGCCGAGCCCGGATGCGCCGCGGAATCCGGCGTTCCGTTGCGCCGCATGCGTGGCCGCCCGGACGGACGACTCGAGATCCTCACCGCTCAGCATCGTCACGAAGCAGGTCGCCCCCCACACATCGCCGCAGCCGGTCGGGTCGCCCCCCGCTACCGGAGCTTCGGGCTCCACCCTCCCGCTCACGAGCGCTTCCGCGGGCGCGACGGCGCCGGGCTGAGGGCGCGGATCCGTCGGCGCCTTCCAGAAGCCGCGGGTCGCGACCCAGGCCGCGCCGCGCTCCCCGAGCGTGACGAGGAGGCCCCGCGTGACCGGACCCACGACGTCCGCGGCGAGCGCCCACGGATCTTCCCAGCCCGCGGCCAGCGTGCCGAGTTCCTCTTCGTTCAGCTGCACGACATCGAAGCAGGAGAGCCAGGCGCGCCAGTCGTCGAGCGGACGCGGAGCGCGCACTCCGTCCGTCCCCACGCCGAGCATCAACGAGTGCAGATCCGCGTAGACCGGACCCTCCGCCGCCGTTCGGAGGGCCGCGGCGGCGGAGAGATCCACCTCCCAGCCCGCGATGAAGTTCACGTAGATCGCGTCGCACGAGCGTGCGAGGGGCACGAGCTCCTCCCGGGTCCAGCCCGGTACTCCGCCGGTGAGCTTCTCGGAGCGTCGCGCGTCGTCGAGGTAAATGAGTTCGACCCGGTTGTTCGGTTCCGTCACGGTCCACACGCCATCGAGGGAGTCGATGCGCTCGAGCCCCCCGAGGAAGAGATCCGCCGCCTCACGCATGTCCTTTCCGATCTTGAGGATCGGAAACAGGGTCCAGCCATCCCCGGCCTCCGCCGCGGCGGCGTCGGCGGCGGCCAGCGCGTAGGCGATTCCTCCCCATTCCTCGACCGGCTCCTCCCGGCCGACGTCCCGGGCGCGGATCGTATCCCACACCATCGTCCCCACGATCCCGAGCCGCGGCATCGGTCACTCAGAGGGGTCCGAGCCGTGCGACGCGGAACACGGCGGCGGCACCGATGACTCCCCCCAGGCCGCCGAGTTCGGTGCGCACGATCCGGCACGCATCGGCCGCCGGCCGCAAGGCCCGCTTCCTGACCTCGCGGCGCAGGGGATCGAAGAGATGCCTGCCCGCGCGCGTCACTCCCCCCGAAACCACGATCATCTCGGGGTTGAGAATGTTGATGAGGTTCGCCAGACCCGTCCCGAGGTACCCCGCGGTCTCCCGCATCACCTCGGCGGCGTACTCGTCGCCCGCCACGATGGCATCGGACACGGCTTCGGCCGTGACCGCCCGCAGGTCGCCCTCCACGAGATCCAGCAGCATGCTCTCGGCGCCCGCCTTCAGTCCTTCCACCGCGCGGGCCGCGATCGCGGGCCCGGAGGCGTAGGCTTCCAGGCACCCGTAGTTGCCGCACGCACACTTCCGGCCCGTGGGATCGATCGTCATGTGCCCGATCTCCGCGGCCGCGTCGGAGGCCCCGTGGTAGAGCGCGCCGTTGAGCACGATGCCGCCGCCGATCCCCGTCCCCAGCGTGATCCCCACGAGGTTGTCGACCCCGCGCCCCGCGCCCTGCCACCACTCCCCGAGCGTCGCCGCGTTCGCGTCGTTGTCGAGTTCGGTCTCGAGTCCGGTTCCCCTTACGATCAGATCGCGGAGCGGGAAGTTCCGCCACCCGAGATTCGGCGTCTCGATCACGGTGCCGGTGTCGCGGTCCAGCGGGCCGGGCGCCCCCATTCCGACCCCGACGATCGCATCCTCCCCGAATCCGCCCTCACGCGCGGCATCGCGCTTGACTTCGTGGATCATCGACACGATCCGGTCCACGACGAATTTCGCGCCGATGTGCGCGTCCGTGGGCAGCGTACGCATGCCGAGCACGGTGCCGCCGTCTACCGGGACGGCGCCGACGT
The DNA here is from genome assembly GCA_022825725.1 of Gemmatimonadota bacterium. Classification (GTDB taxonomy): domain Bacteria; phylum Gemmatimonadota; class Gemmatimonadetes; order Palauibacterales; family Palauibacteraceae; genus Palauibacter. The sequence continues at coordinate 32,933 of JAJDWE010000056.1, read as the reverse complement.
TGATCGTGGTTCCCCCGAGATCGACACCGATGATGTGGTTTCTTCCGCTCACATCCCCTGCCCGCTTCGAGCTGGTGGGACGATCCGCCGCCTACCGCGCTTCGGAGGATCATGGACGGGAATCATAGACCGGCGGACCGAACCGCTCCAGCCGCCACACTAGTCGCTTTCGACCTGCAGGACGGCGAGGAAGGCCTCCTGGGGGATCTCGACGCTCCCGACCTGCTTCATGCGCCGCTTCCCCTCCCTCTGCTTCTCGAGGAGCTTCCGCTTTCGCGTGATGTCGCCTCCGTAGCACTTGGCGGTCACGTTCTTGCGCAGTGCCTTCACCGTCGTCCTCGCGATCACGTCCCGCCCGATCGCCGCCTGGATCGCCACGTCGAAGAGCTGCCGCGGGATGAGTTCCTTGAGCTTGCGGGCCATCTTCTGTCCGAACTCGTAGGCCCGGCTCCGATGGACGATGACGCTCAGCGCGTCCACGGCCGCCCCGTTGAGAAGGATGTCCAGCTTCACGAGGTCCGAGCGCTCGTGGCCCGTCACTTCGTAGTCCAGCGAAGCGTAGCCGCGAGAGACGGACTTCAGCTTGTCGTAGAAGTCGAGGACGATCTCGCCGAGGGGCATCGAATACGAGATCTCGACCCGGGTTGGATCCAGGTACTGAAGGTCGACGTACCTGCCGCGCCGGTCGTGGCAGATCTTCTGGATCGCGCCGATGTACTCGGCCGGGGACACGACGCGAACCCGGACGAAAGGCTCCCGCACTTCGCTGATGTGGACGCGGTCCGGCATCTTCGACGGGTTTTCGAGCTGGATCTCGTCGTCGTTCGTGAGCGTCACCTGGTATTCCACGCTGGGCAGCGTCGTGATGAGGTCGACGCCGAACTCCCGGTCGAGCCGCTCCTGCACGATCTCGAGGTGGAGGAGCCCCAGAAAGCCGCACCGGAAACCGAAGCCGAGCGCGCCCGATGTCTCCGGCTCGTAGTTGAGGCTGGCGTCGTTCAACTGGAGCTTTTCGAGCGCCTCGCGGAGCTCCTCGAACTGGTCCGAGTCCGTCGGATAGAGACCGGCGAAGACCATCGGTTTCGCTTCGCGGTAGCCGGGGAGGACCTCCGAGGCCCGGTCTCCCGCGTCCAGCACCGTATCGCCGACCCGGGTATGGCCCACGTTCTTGATCTGGGCCGTGAGATATCCGACCTCGCCGCAGCGGAGGGCGCCGGCGCGCTCGAACCCGAGGCGCATGAAGCCGACCTCATCGACGTCGTAGACGGCGTCGTGGCGTCCGAACCCGATGCGCATACCCTCGCGCAGTTCGCCATCCACGACGCGCAGCATGGGCATCGCTCCGCGATAGCGGTCGTACTGCGAGTCGAAGATCAGTGCCCGCAGCGGCGCCTCGGGGTCTCCGCCCGGAGCCGGGACGCGCTCGACGATGGCGTCGAGAACCGCATCGACCCCCACCCCTTCCTTCGCCGACGTCCGGATCGTCAAGGCGGGATCCACACCGAGCAACTCCGAGACCTCTTCCGCCACGCGTTCCGGGTCGGCCGCAGGAAGGTCGATCTTGTTGATAACGGGGACGACCTCGAGATCCGCTTCGAGCGCGAGGAAGAGGTTTGCGAGCGTCTGCGCCTCGATGCCCTGCGTGGCGTCGACGACGAGGAGGGCCCCCTCGCACGCGGCGAGACTCCGGCTCACCTCGTAGGCGAAGTCGACGTGTCCCGGCGTATCGATGAGGTTGAGCTGATACTCGATCCCGTCCCGGTATCCGTAGGCCATGCGGATCGCGTTGAGCTTGATCGTGATCCCGCGTTCCTGCTCGAGATCCATCGTATCGAGGACCTGCTTGCGCATCCGGCGCTCATCCACCGCGCCGGTACGCTCGAGCAGCCGGTCGGCCAGCGTCGACTTCCCGTGGTCGATGTGCGCGATGATGGAGAAGTTCCGGATGTGCTCCGTGGTCCGGGACGCCGTCACAGCTCCACCACCAGTCCGTCGTACGCCGGCATCACGCCGGCCGGGAGGCGGCGCTCTATCTCCGCGTGCCTCGTCCTGTGCGCGATGTGAGTAATGTACGTGCGTCGGGCCCCGAGTCGACGCGCCGTCGACGCGGCCTCCTCCATCGAGAAGTGTCCGGGGTGCGGGTCGCCGAACCAGAGCGCATTCGTGACGAGAACATCCACGCCCGCGAACACCTCCATGGCATCTTCGGGTACGGACTTCGCGTCGATCAGGACCCCGAGACCGTCGAGGCGGAACCCGTAGCTGCGGTATGCTCCGTGCGGAAGCGCCACGACCTTCAGCGGGAACCCGCAGGGCTCGATGACGTCCCGGTCGTCGAAGAGGGTCAGATCGAGTCGCGGCACGGCGGATCCGGGCTGGCGCGGGGTATCTCCCCAGATATAGGAGAAGCGCCGCCGGATGCCGGCGTCGAACTCGCGCGCCACGTAGACCGGGACGGGACGGCCCTGCCGCAGCGAAAAGACCCGCAGATCGTCGATTCCGTGCGTATGGTCCGCGTGCTCGTGCGAAAGAAAGACGGCGTCCAGCCGGTCGACACCCGCCTGCAGCAGCTGAAGCCGAAGTTCCGGTGGCGTGTCCACAAGGAGACGGGTCCCGCCGGTCTCGATGAGGAGCCCGTGGCGCGTGCGTCGGTCCCTGGGGTCCGGCGAGCGGCAGGTCGCACAGTCGCAGCCGATCACCGGAACGCCGAAGGAGGTACCGGTACCGAGAAAACGGACTCTCATGGGGCGGGCGTCAGTGGCGGAAGGGGCGGATCACAACTCTTCGACGCGCATCATGTTGGTCGTGCCGGGGACGTGGAAGGGGACTCCGGCCGTCACCACGAAGCGCTGTCCCGCCTCGCCCATGCCGAGCTCGAGCGCCACATCCCGGGCTTTGTCGAGCATGCTCGAATAGCTGATGCCGCCGTGGAAGAGGACCGGCTGCACGCCCCACACGAGCGCCAGCTGATTGTACGTCCTCCACTGGTCCGTGATCGCCAGGATCGGGACCGAGGGACGCTGCGCCGACACGATGCGGGCCGTGTAGCCACTCTGCGTGAACGTCGCGATGAACGGCGAGCCCACCCGCTCGACCGCGATGAGCGACGACGCCGCGATCGCGCCCGACGTGGTCTGCTGGATCTTCGAGAAGCCCTCGACCTGTTTGCCGACCCGCCCGGTCCGCCCCAGTCGCTCATGTTCGATGCGGCGGATGATCCGGTCCATCGTAAGGACGGCCCGTACCGGGTACCCGCCCGCGGCGGTCTCGGCCGAGAGCATCACCGCATCGGTGCCGTCGAGCAGCGCATTCGCGACGTCCGACACCTCCGCCCGGGTCGGCTGCGGGCTCTCGATCATCGACTCCAGCATCTGCGTCGCCGTAATCACCGGCCGCGCCCGTTCCTGCGCCAGGCCGATGATCCGCTTCTGGATCATCGGCACTTCCTCGTACGGCAGTTCCACGCCGAGGTCGCCCCGCGCAACCATCACCGCGTCGCTCAGAGGCAGGATCTCCGCCAGGTTCTCCAGCGCCTGCGACTTCTCGATCTTCGCGATGAGCAGGCACCCGCGGTCCATTTTCTGGCGGGTCGTTTCGAGGTCGGCCGGCTCCCGCACGAAGCTCAGCGCCAGGTAGTCGATGACCTGTTCGGCGGAGAACTCGATGTCCGCGATGTCCTTCTCCGTCAGCGCCGGCGCCCCGACCCGCACGCCCGGGAGGTTGATCCCCTTCTGGGACCTGAGGACGCCGGCGCTGAAGGCCACGGCCGAAACCCATGGCGGGTCGTCGGAGACCTCGCGGACCGCGAACTCGAAGTGGCCATCGTCGAGCAGAATCCGGTTTCCGGGCGCGACCTCCTCGGCCAGCTCCGGATATGTGGTCGGAATCTGTCGGCGCGGCGAGCTTCCGGCGGGAGCATCTTCGCCTTCGGGGAAGAACCAGTACGTGCCTTCGGGCTCGATATCGAGCTGGTCGCCGGGCAGATCCCCGACCCGGATCTTCGGCCCACCCAGATCGCCGATGATCGCCACCGGCCGGCCGACGTCGCGGGCCATATCGGAGATCTTCCGTACGAGGCCGGCCGCACGATCCGTCGGTGTGTGGGTGAAGTTGATGCGGACTGCGTCGGAGCCGGCTTCAATCAGGTCGTGCAGCACGTCCCGGTCCCAGGAGGCGGGTCCGATCGTGCTGACGATCTTCGCTCTGCGGAAACCTGCGCTCATCCGTGGCCCAAATGGCGTGGGAGGCCACGGTTCCTATCCAGGCAGCCGGCCAGCCTCCGAGAGATCGGGTCGGTGGGCTACGATCCACTCGTGCATGTGCTGTAGCTGGCCGAGCGGGAGCCCCTCGAGGGATTTCACCTGCAAGCCCGGGATGATACAGGCGGCGGCGCGGCGGAGAAAGTAAGCGCGCTGGCGGCGGCGCTGCTCCGGGTTGAGGCTCGTTCCGCCGGGGATGTCCGGTATCGGCTCCATGAGGCGGCGGTAACTGTAGACTTCGCGGGCGGAGAACTCGGCGGGGATCAGATAGGCGTGACCTTCGACTTCAAGGGTGCCGTCGGATGAGATGGCAACGGGACCTGCCATGTCCAGCCTCCTTACGCCTTACGTAGCAACCAGAGACGCAAAAGACCGTGCCGCCGGAAGGTCGGACAATCTCCTCGATTCCCCTTCATCCCAGCCGCACGGTCCTCGGGCTTCCAGAATCTACTATAGGCTTGAACGTGCCCTCGATGCAAACTTCCCGCCCGATCTCGCGCCGGGTGCGGACCCCCGACGCCGCTCGGGAGAGGATCGAGCCGTGACCGAGCACGGGCGGGATATTTGACGCGCTGCCGCAGGGGCCGCTAAACTTCGCCCCTGTTGCGCTTACGGGCCGTCCGGGTTGCCCTGTCAGGAGGCATACACTTTGCAGTACACGCTACGCGACAACGAAGAACTCGACCGCGCGCTGCGAAAATTCCGCCGCAAGGTTCAGCGAGCCGGGATCTTCCGTGATATCAAGAAGCACCGGTTCTACGAGAAGCCGAGCGAGGCGCGCCGTCGCAAGATGAAGGCGGCGGAACGGCGTCGGCGTCGGCGGCGGCGTCGGCAGAAGGCTCGCCGCTAGCCGAAGACCCCGCCGCTGGCCGAAGACCCGCCCTGTCCGGCGGCTCTCTCCGCTGTCTCAGGAAAAGCGGCGTTCGACGTACCCGTCGAGAATCTGCAGGAACTCCTCCACGATCCCATCGCCGCGCAGCGTCGAGTGGTGCCTGCCATCGACATAGACCGGCGCGGTCGGCGCCTCGGCCACCCCCGGCAGCGAGATGCCGAGATCCGCATGCTTCGACTCGCCGGGCCCGTTGACCACGCACCCCATCACGGCCACGGAGAGATCCTCGACGCCGGGATAGTGCTCCCGCCAGGCCGCGAGACGATCCGCAATGTGGCTTTCGACGTCGAGCGCCAACTGCTGGAAGAAGGTGCTCGTCGTTCTTCCACACCCGGGGCACGCCGTGACCTGAGGCTTGAAACTCCTCAGCTCGAGCGACTGCAGCAGCTGCTGCGCGATCCGGACCTCCTCGGTCCGGTCGGCGCCGGGTTCCGGCGTCAACGACACGCGAATCGTATCGCCGATCCCCTCGGAGAGCAGGATGGCGAGAGCGGCCGAGGACGCGACCGTGCCCTTCCGCCCCATCCCCGCTTCCGTGAGTCCGAGGTGCAGCGGGTAGTCGCAGCGGGACGCGAGTTCCCGGTACACGGTCACGAGATCCGGCACGCGCGACACCTTCGCGCTCAGCACGATCCGGTCGGGCCCGAGACCGAGGCCTTCCGCGGCTTCGGCGGAAGCCAGCGCGCTCTCCACGATCGCGTCGAGGGTCACCCGATGCGCATCGAGCGGCTCCGCCCGCCGCGCGTTCTCGTCCATCATCCGGGTCAGGAGCATTTGATCCAGCGAGCCCCAGTTGACCCCGATGCGGACCGGTTTGTCGTGCTCGATCGCGCAGCGGACGATCGTCGCAAACTGCTCATCGCGCCGCTTTCGGCCGACGTTCCCCGGGTTGATGCGGAACTTGGAGAGGGCGGCGGCGCAATCCGGATGACCGGGAAGGAGGATGTGCCCGTTGAAATGGAAGTCGCCGACGAGCGGGACGTCGAACCCCTGGTCTTCGAGACGCCGCGCGATCTTCGGCACGGCCGCCGCGGCGCGCGACGTGTTCACCGTGATGCGGACGATTTCGGAGCCCGCCTCGAACAGTTCCCGGACCTGATCCGCCGTGGCCGCGACATCCGCCGTATCGGTGTTCGTCATCGACTGGACGACGATCGGGTGGGCGCCGCCCACACGGACGCCTCCGATGTCGACCGATCTCGTCGAGCGGCGTGAAGGAGAAGGTGTGTTCAAGTGGCAGGCCCCCGACGGAGTTGCGCGGATCCCGCAGCCCCCGGCGGAAACCCCGCCGGAGGCCGCTACGCCGGTGGTTGAACCTGTGGCGTCAGCCGCACTCGCTGTAGCCGCAAGCGTAGCACTTCGCGCAGCCTTCTTCAAAGGCGAGGCTGCTCCCGCATTCCGAGCACACGCCCATGAAGAGCCGGGCCGCCGACTCCTGGTAACGTTCGATCACGGGGCGCTGCGACGACCGGGCGCCCCCGTTCGTGTTCTTTTTCCGGGCGGTCTCGACATCCTCGATGGGAAGTGTCTGCTGAATCCCTTCCTTCTCCTCGAGGTAGCGCTCGATGACCTGAGCGATCGCGTCCGGACCGGAGAGCACCTTGCTCGCACCGAGTCCGACGGCCCGGTCGGAAGAGATCCCGCGCAACTGCTTGTGCACATCGCGCAGTGAAATCCCCGAGCGCAGGGCGAGCGAACACAGCCTCCCGATGGCTTCGGCATCCGCCATCGCCGCCCCTCCCGTCTTACCGAGGGCGACGAAGACCTCGAACGGGCGACCCTGCTCGTCCTCGTTGATCGTCACATACATCGTGCCCAGCGGCGACTCGATCTGCCGGGTGTGGCCCCGCAGAACGGCAGGCCGCTGCCGTCTCTCGACGCGACGCATTCTGGAACCTTCGAGCTCGGTGATCCGCCGCTGCTTCTCCTCGACGGCATTCTCGAGCCTCCGGTTGTGCGTCTGCAGTTCGCTGTTCTGAGTCTCCGCGGCGGCGAGCCGCTCCAGCGTGCCCGCGAGATCCCCGGCGAGTGCGGGCTCCACATCGACGGCTTCGAGCCGGACTCCGTCCGCCACAACGGCCGAGCCGCTCTCGCTCGTCTGACGCTGGACATCCTTCGCCGTACTGCCCGTCGACAGCACCTGCTCGTCACGCGACCCATCGCGGTAGACGGTGACCCCCTTGCACCGCAACTCGTACGCCATCTCGTAGATCTTGCGCACGTCCTCCTCCGTGGCGGTCGTCGCAAAATTGCACGTCTTCGAGATGGCGGAGTCGCAGTGCGCCTGGAATGCCGCCTGCATGCGAATGTGCTGCTCGGGCGGAACATCGTGCGCCGTAACGAAGATCCCCTGAACATCCCCCGGCACTTCATCGAAGTGGATGTGGCCCTCGTCGGCGATGCGCTGCATCAGCTCCTCGGAGTACCAACCCCCTTCCTTCGCACGGCGCACGAAGTCCGGATTAACATCCGGCATCAGCACGCCTGCCTGATTCCTCATGAATGCGACCGCGAACAGAGGCTCGATCCCACTTGAACACCCCGCAATGATCGAGATGGTCCCCGTGGGGGCGATCGTCGTCAGGTTACAGTTGCGGAGCCGGCGTTCGGGGCGGATCCGATTGCCGTCGCCGTCCCGCGCGCACGTCTCGTCGGGACCCCAGATCGATCGCTCCCACTCGGGGAAAACGCCGCGCTCGGCGGCCAGCCGTTCGGACTCGACCTTGCATTGCTCGTCGACGAACTCCATCAACTCGCGCGCGAGTTCAACGGCGCGCTCGGAGCCGTAGGGTTCGCCGATCCTTACGAGCAGGTCGGCCCATCCCATGATGCCGAGGCCGACGCGGCGGATCCGCTGGGACAGATCTTCGATTTTCGGGAGCGGGTAGCGGTTGGCATCGATGACGTTGTCGAGGAAACGGGTCGACTCGTGGACGGCCTCGCCGAGCCCGTCCCAGTCGATTCGACCCTGGTCGTCGACGAAGTAGCCAACGTTGATCGAGCCGAGATTGCACACGTCGTAGGCAAGCAGCGGCTGTTCGCCGCAGGGGTTCGTGGCTTCGTAGTCGCCGAGGTGCGGGACCGGATTGTAGCGGTTCGCCTCGTCGATGAAGAAGACCCCGGGCTCGCCGTTCCGCCACGCGCTGGAGATGACGCTCGTGAACACCTCCTCGGCGTTCAGCTGATCCACGACATCGCCGGTCCGCGGGCTGATGAGGTCGTAGTCCGCACCCGTCCGGACCGCCGCCATGAAGGCGTCGGTGACGCCGACCGAGATGTTGAAGTTCGTGATCCGGGTCTTGTCCGCCTTGCACTCGATGAAGTGGCGGATGTCCGGATGATCGACGCGCAGGATGCCCATGTTCGCGCCCCGTCGCGTCCCGCCCTGCTTCACGGCCTCGGTCGAGGCGTCGTAGACCTCCATGAAACTGACCGGGCCGCTCGCCACGCCCATCGTCGACTTGACGACGTCACCGGAAGGACGAAGGCGACTGAAGCCGAACCCGGTGCCGCCTCCGCTCTGATGGATGAGGGCCATGTCCCGCAGCGTCTCGTAGATGCCGTCGAGACTGTCCGGAACGGGAAGCACGAAGCAGGCGGAGAGTTGCCCGAGCGGACGCCCGGCGTTCATGAGCGTGGGGCTGTTCGGCTCGAAGATGCCGTCGGCCATCAGGTGATAGAAGCGCTCCGTGCGCTCGAGGATCTCCTCGTCCGTCGCCCCGTAGCGGCCATCCTGCGACGCGATGACATCGGCCACGCGCCAGAAGAGGTCGCGCGGCCCCTCGATGGGCTCGCCGCGGTCATTCTTCTTCAGGTACCGGCGCGCCAGCACCGTCCGCGCGTTTTCGGCAAGTCCGGGCTCGGCGAGGTCGGCCGGCCTGGCATTGGATCCCACCCGCATCTCACCCCGTACCGGGGCGCTCGTCGACGCGCCCTCCCGCACCGCCACATCCGGTGGATTCATTGCCGCCCCCCGCCTTCCTGTTCTCGACCGTCCACAAATCAAGCCAACCCGCGGAAAAAACCGGCTTCGGCCGGGACCCGACGACCGCGCGAGTCGAATGCCGGCCTAGGCCGGGAAGCCTGACGGGCGCGGAGATCGACGTACCCCGCGCCCATCGTTTCTGGTTCTTCGTATGCGATCGCTGTGGATCATCGTGAAGTTTTCCACGACTCCACAGCCTTTCCACACAAAATGCGTGTTTTTTCCACACGTACCGCTATATGTGGTGGCCTCCAGATGATAACTACACCATATGTTGTGGTCAAGCCGGGAAATCCCGGGAAACCGCCTCGCGGGCTACCGGAGGGCCCGCCGGGTGCGCAGGATCCAGAGCCCGCCTCCGCCCAGGGCGGCGACGGCGGCGGAGAGGGCGGCGGTCTGTGGCTCGAGCAACAGCGTGCCGCCGAGGGCGAACATCGCCCCGAAGAGGAGCAGCGTTGCGCCGGCCGTCCGCAGGAGCGCCTCGCGGAGGGGAAGGTCGGGAGAAATGCCCGCGCGCTCGCGGATCGCGCGCCAGCCCGGCCCGGCGGGTCGTACCCGTCGATAGAACTCCAGCAGGGTCGCCTCGTCCTCGGCGCGCGTGAACCACATCACGGGAAGCCAGACCGCCGCCGACCCGAAGGCGGTCAGTGCGAGCCGCGTCCCGAACTCCATCGCGCCGAACGCCGGCAGGTAGGAGCAGAGGGCAATGGCGAAACCGGCGAGCATGGAGGCGAGTTCGGCCCAGGCGTTCACCCGCCACCAGAACCAGCGCAGGATGAGCACCGCTCCGGGCCCCGTGCCGATCGCGATCATGAAACGAAAGAGCGCCCCGATGTCGTTGGCGAAGAACGCTGCAGCCGTCGCGACCGCAACGATGCAGGCCGAGGCGAGCCGGCCCAGCAACACGAGTCTCGCGGCCGAGGCGTCCGGGTCGATGAAGCGGGCATAGAGGTCGTTCACGATATAGCTCGCGCCCCAGTTGATCTGAGTCGAGACGGTCGACATGAAGGCGGCGAAGAACGACGCCACGACGAGCCCCAGGAGGCCGGCGGGAAGGTAGCGCAGCATGAGCATCGGGTATCCCAGATCGGGGTCGGCCAGATCCGGAAAGACGACGACGGCCACGAGTCCGACGAGCACCCACGGCCACGCGCGGACCACATAGTGAAGCCACACGAACCACCATGCGGCGCGCTCGGCGTCCGCTTCGGTGCGGCAGGCGAGGAGGCGCTGTACGAATTCGCCCCCGCCATCCGAGCGGCGGAACGCCCACCACTGTATGCCGAGGTAGGCGAGGAAGGTCCCGAACGGGAGGGCTTCGGACCCCGGCCGGGGGACCATCCCCAGGACATCGCTCCGCCCCGCCGCCGCGAGCTGGGCCTTGAGTTCCGCGATCCCCCCGATTTCCGCGAGGGCGAAGGCGGCCACGAGAATGGCCCCGAAGAGGGCGAGAAAGAACTGGAAGAAGTCCGTCGCGACGACGCCCCACAGCCCGGCGATGCCCGCGTAGGCGAGCACGAATATGGAGAGGGCCACGACGGCCCACAGGCGCTCATCCCCGGGCATCCAGCCGGAGAGGTCCGGGAGGAGCCCGAGAGCCTCGACGACCTTGCGCATGGCGAGCATGACGAAGCCGATGGAGATGCAGTTGATCGGCACCGCGAACAGGAAGGCGCGCGTGGCCCGCAGGACGGCGGCGGGGCGGCCGCCGTAGCGAAGTTCCGTGAGTTCCACGTCCGTGACGATCCCGGCGCGGCGCCACAGACGCGCGAAAAGGTAGATGAGGAGGAGGTGGGAGAGGCCGAACGACCACCATTCCCAGTTGCCGGCGATGCCCCGGCGCGCGATGAGGGCCGAGACGTAGAGCGGCGTATCCACCGAGAAGGTGGTCGCGGCCATCGATGTGCCCGCGAGCCACCACGGCAGCGCGCGTCCCCCGACGAAGAAGTCGACGATGCTCCCGCGCGCCCGGCGCGAGAGCCACAGTCCGACGCCGAACGTGAGCGCGAGGTAGATCGCGACGATCCACCAGTCGACCGGACTCAACGGCCTGCCCTGCGGGGCTGCGTCTCCGCCGCGGTGGCGCCGACCGCGGAGCGCAGCCAGTCCGCGGCGGCCCGTTCCATCACCGTCTCGGTGGACCACGCGCAGATGCCGGGGACGCCGAGCACATCGAGCCAGCGGCGGTGGCCGAGCAGGACGACGAGGCCGCGGTGTGCCGAGCGGATGAGGGCGCGCGTCTGCTCAACCACTTCCGCTGCGGGCGCGCCGCGGCCCTTCCAGCCACGGGGCGTCGCGGCGAGTACGACGATGCACTGCCCGGCGTCGGAGTTGTCCGTGATCCGCCAGCCGGTCGCGCGCAGCTCGTCGGCGACGATCGTGCCCAGCGGTCCCGCCCGGCCCGCCGGCGGCCCGACGTCGGGGTCGTCCGACACGCCGACGACCCGGGTCGGCACCCGCGGCGTCCAGCCGCTCACGACCTCCACATCCCCCACGATCGTATCCCGGGCGAAGGCGACGGGCTGGAACGCAGGCCGCGCCGCCGGCGAGGAGAGCGGGCAGTGCCGGTCCGAGCGGGTCAGGGCCTCCTCGAGCCTGGCGGCAAAGCGCGCGTCGTCGGCGGCCCGCGTCAGCGACGCGATCGTCGCGCCGGCATCGGCGGGGTAGCAGATGAGGTCGCATCCCGCGACCACCGCCTCGACGGCAGCGTCCGCATCGTCGGGGCCGGCGCCGCCCATGATCATCGCGTCCGTCGTCACGACCCCTTCGAATCCCAACCGTCCGCGAAGGAGTCCCGAGACGATGTTCGGCTCCACCGTCGCCGCCCGCTCGCCGCCGAGAGCCGGATAGGCGACGTGTGCCACCATCACGCTTGCGACCCGATCCGCGGCGGCCGCGAAAGGCGCCAGGTCCTCCTCGAGGAGTTCGGCGGCGGCATCGATCGACGGCAGCGCGATATGTGAATCCTCGGTCGTTCTGCCGTGGCCGGGGAAGTGCTTCGCGCACGCCGCGGTTCCGGCCGCCTGGCAGGCGTCGATCCAGCGGAGGCCCAGCTCTCCCACACGCCGCGGATCCGCGCCGAAACTGCGCGTGGCGATGATCGGGTTGTCAGGTTCCGCATCCAGATCGAGCACCGGTGCGATCACCCAGTTGATCCCGACGGACAGCGCTTCCCGAGCCGTGACGCGACCCGCCGCGGCGACTGCGGCGCCCGGATCCTGCGCCGCCGCGAGAGCCGCGGGCGGGGGCAACTCGGTCAGGCCGCGGATCTGCTGACCCGCGCCCCGCTCGAGGTCCGCCCCGATCCAGAGCGGCCGCGCCGCGTCGTCGCGGACCCGTTCGACCAGACGACCGACGCGATCCGCTTCGCCGCCGAACAGAATGAACCCTCCCACGCCGAGGGAGAGCGCCCGGTCCGCACGCCTCTCCACTTCGTCCGGAGACCAGCGGTCGAGCCGGAGCGCCTCGATGACGACCCGGGCCGGGTCCAGGTGGGGCCGGATCACGCGGCGGTCCGCACTCCGAGAAGACGGGGACCGCGCGCGCCGGTGGCCCACGGGGCGTTGGCCGGATACCCGAGCACATGCTGTCGCGCCAGAAACGCGAAGGCTACGGCCTCGCGGGCGTCCGCATCCAGGCCGAGGGCGGACAGGTCGCGGACCGGCATGGGATCCAGCAGCCGCTCCAGCCGCGATGCGAGGACCGGGTTCCGGGCTCCGCCGCCGCAGAGGTAGCACGCCGCGGGAGGCTCCCGGATCCAGCGGTAGGCGTCCGCGATCGTGCGCGCGGTGAGTTCCGTCAGCGTGGCGATCGTGTCTTCGGGTGAGAGCGCGGCGTGTCTCCGCAGCCATTCCAGCAGCCGGTCCCGCGAGAAGCGCTCGCGCCCCGTGGACCGGGGCGGGGGCCGGCGAAAGAACGGGTCGCTCAGCCAATCGGAGAGGGCGTCTTCGCTCGCCGCGCCGCGCCGCGCCATTCCTCCGTCGAGATCGAAGCGGGATCGCCCTTCCGTGAGGCACTCGACCGCGCCATCGATGAGCACGACCCCGGGACCGGTGTCGTAGGCCTGCGGCGTCGATCCACTGGACTCGGCGGGGAGCGCCGTCACGTTGCCGATTCCGCCGATGTTCTGAATCGCGCGTGATTCCGGTGCACGGAAGAGGAGCCAGTCGGTATAGGCCGTGAGAGGCGCGCCTTCCCCGCCCGCCGCCACGTCCCGGACCCGGAAGTCCGACACGACCGCGCACGAGGTGCGCTCGGCGATGACCGCCGCCTGGCCGAGTTGCAGCGTCGACCCTCCCCGGGCGCCCGCGGGAGGCTCATGCCACACGGTCTGGCCGTGGCTGCCGATGGCTTCGATGTCCGCCGGCCGGAGCGAGGCGGACGCCAGCGTCCGGTTCACGGCCGCGCCGATCCTCTCGCCCAGCTCGAAGTCGAGCGCGCAGATCGCCGCGGCGCTCCCCGAGGTGATGGCCGTGGCGATCCGTGCGCGCGCGGCGCTGTCGTAGCTCTCCGTCTCGAAGGCGACGACGCGCCAGTCCGCCGGCCGCTCGTCGTCACCCGCCGCCTCGATGACGGCGACATCGATGCCGTCCAGCGAAGTCCCCGACATCACGCCGACCCAGAGGGTCACGCGTCCGCCTCGTCCAGCAATGCCGGGTGCACGCGCTCCCGCAGCCTCGTTTCGTGCGCCGCGTCGTGCTGCGCGACGCCCCGCAGAAATTGGTACAGCGTCAGCGTCTCGAAGCCGACGCGGGCGCGACGGGCGAGGGCCGCGGCGACCGGCTCCGCACCCTCGGCCACGGCCGCCACGGTGCGAGCCCTTTCCGCGGAAAAACCGGCAGTCTCGGCCTCGAAGCCGCCTTCGGACGGAGGGGCGTCCGCGGTCCAGTTCTCGAATGTCGGGAGAGACCCTCCAGAGTCGACGGCCGCGACCCACCGCTCGACCCGCGGCCGCACGGCGTTTCGCTCGAAATCCGCCAGGTGCGCGGCGTGCTGGCCCGGCGTCCACGCGGTTCGACGCGCCGCGATGCGCTGTCCGGCCGCTTCGGCCGCCGCGCCGGCCGCTCGCGCGGCAACGAGACGAGTTGGCGCCTCGCTCAGCCGCGCGAGCAGCGCCGCGCCGTCGGGCCAGCCCGGCGCCGCCGGGTAGCCGCCGTAGCAGGGACGCTCCGGGCCGCCGAAGCGCTCGACCGCGACGCCCAGGAAGCCGTCCGCGCAGTCCAGGTACCGCTCGGCCAGAGCGCGGTCGACGCGCAACGCGTGCATTGCGAGCGCCGTCTTCACCGCGCCGCCCGTGCGGATCAGCGCGCGGTGCGCTTCCTCGCGCGACGCCCCCGTGAGCGTGGCGAAGATGCGGAGCCCGCGGTCGACCAGCTTCGCGGATCGCGCCCGCAGGTCGACCATGAGATTCTCGAACACGCGGCCGCTGCGGATCATCGCCCCCGTGGTGATCGTATTCAGTACGAGCTTCGTCGCCGTCCCCGCCTTCATGCGGGTCGAGCCCGCGATGACCTCGGGCCCCACGAGTGGCAGGATGAGGTGGTCCACCCCCTCCGTCACCTCCGCGGGCGGTGCGGTGCAGCCGAGAAACGCGGTCCCCGCGCCGCACGCCGCCGCCTCCGCCAGCGCCCCGAGGACGTACGGCGTGCTCCCCGACGTCGCAATCCCGAGCACGAGGTCCGCGGGCGAGACGCCGAACGTCCGCACCGCCTTACTCCCGCCTTTCCGGGAATCCTCCGCTCCCTCGGCGCTTCGCACGAGCGCGCCGGGGCCCCCTGCGATGATCGCCTCCACGAGGCCCGGGTCGACGCCGAACGTGGGCGGACACTCCGCCGCGTCGAGCACGCCGAGGCGGCCGCTCGTCCCCGCGCCGACGTAGACGAGACGCCCGCCGCGGCGGAAGCGCTCCACCACATCATCGATGACGCGCGCGAGCGCGTCGGCCTGCGAGGCGACGGCCTCCGGCACCGCGCGATCTTCCGCCTGTATCATATGGACGATCGCTGCGCTGTCCGCACGATCGATGGCGCGGGTGCGCGGGTTGCGCCCCTCGGTCAGGCGGGGATCCAAGCGTCAGGTCCTCGGGAGCCCTGCGGCTCGTTGCTGGAGTTCGCGGCGTCCGGGTACATTTGGCGCAAACGTAGAAGGTTCGCCCGGGGGGCGGGAGTCACACCGGTTCGAAGAGGAGAGGCGCGCCACGTGAGTTCCGGCCCTCAGGCGACGCGGAGTCCGGGGACCGACCTCGTCCTCAGGCGCCTTTCCGAGCGCTTCCCCGTTCCCGACAAGCCCCGCCTCGCCCCTCTCGACGAACTCGTCCTCACGATCCTCAGCCAGTCGACGACCGACGAGAATCGGGATCGCGCCTGGCGAACTCTCGCGGCGCGGTATCCGGCCGGGCAGGTCGGGGATGAGGCGGGCGGCGCTTCCGCGGCCGGGCCGATCTCGTGGGAATCCGTGCTTCGGGCCACGCCGGCCGAGCTGGAAGACGCGGTGCGCGTCGCCGGCCTCGCAAACCGGAAGGCGCCGGCCATTCACGCCGCGCTCGAGCGGCTCCGGGCCGAGGTGGGGCGGATCACGCTCGATCACCTCGAGGAGATGAGCGATGAGGAGGCGATCGCCTATCTCACGACCTTCCGGGGAGTGGGGGTGAAGACCGCCGCGTGCGTGCTCTGCTTCTCGCTCCGCCGACCCGTGCTCCCGGTCGATACGCATGTCCTCCGGATCGCACGGCGGCTGGCATGGGTCCCGCCGCGGGCTTCCGCCGACCTGACCTACACCGCCCTCTCGCGGACCGTCGCTCCCTCCGAGCGCTTCCGCATGCACATGCTGCTCATCACGTTCGGCCGTTCGCTCTGCGTCGCGAGAGCCCCGCGCTGCGGGGAATGCCCGCTCGAATCCGAGTGTCCGCGAGTCGGCGTCTGACGGGGCGTCCACGCCGGCGTCGATTTCATTCTCCGATGTTCGGAAGCCCGAACACCAGGGGCTCGTCCAGCCGCAGCCGGAGGATCGTCCCGACCGGCAGCGCCGGCTCTTCTCCGTCGGCCGCGAGGAGGATTGCGGACCCTCCCACGGCGCCCGCCGCGGCGCCCGCAACGGCGCCCTGGCGGCCACCGGCGAGGACGCGCCCCAGATTCATGCGGGCCGCCCCTCCGGGCGCCGCGCCGCCGCCGGGCCCCGGCATGATCTCCACCACCGACGCCGATATGGGCCAGGATTCTCCGTTGAAGAAGACATCGGCGAAGCGCACTTTCACCATCACGCGCTCGCCGTCCCGGCCGGCTTCATCGTCGGCCCCGGCTTCGGCCGCGACCTCGACCGCCGTGATCTCGCCATTGATGAGCGAGTTCAGCGGCACCAGGACCATGTTGTTCTCGATCAACGGCCGCGTCACGCCGAACTTCAGGGCGTCCCCGGGCCGAAGGTCGGCCGGTCGAATCGCATCCATGAGTTCGACCTCCAGCTCCGCGCCCGTCTGAACCGTCACCATCGTGTAGGTCATCTCGGGAGCGCCGCCCGGCTCGGCCACCGCCCCCCCGGCCACGGGCGGAGTCGGTGCCCGCCGCACGGGCGACGCGGCCGCCGCGCTCTCCGCGGCGGCATCGCTCGCCTCCGCGCCGCCCTCCGCTCCCGGGCCGATCTCCGGCGCGCAGCCCACCACCATCATGGTCATCGCGCCGAGCGCAACGAGAATCGCCGACGTCGTCCGTTCCATCGTGTTCCTTCCCGTGTGTCGTTGTACAGCCTGCAACCCGCGCATACGTTCGAACCGTGCGCCCCGCAGAATAAACGCCCGGCCGGCTCCCGCGGAGACATCTTGAGATCGCTCACAGCGCTGCTGCCCTACTTCCGCCCGTACCGCCTGGGTATCGCGGTCGGGCTTACGCTCGTGATCGTGAGCAATCTGTTCACGGTCGCGGGCCCCTGGGTGCTGAAGATGGCGGTCGACGCGCTGGAAAGGGAACTCCGCCCCGACCTCATCCTGCGCTACGCTCTCGTGCTCACGGCGATTTCCATCGTCGCCGGAGCGACGAGATTCTGGATGCGCAAGCTCCTCAACGGGCTGAGCCGCCGAATGGAGACGGATATCCGGAGCGCCCTCTTCGCGCATCTCCTCAGGCTTCCGCCGCAGTTCTTCGATGCCTGGCGCACGGGCGATCTCGTGAGCCGCTCGACGAACGACGTCCAGGCGGTCCGCATGGTCGCCGGACCCGCGATCATGTACGCGGTGAACACGGCCACCGTCGCGACGCTGGCGCTCGGGCTCATGATCTGGATCGATCCCATGCTCACGCTCTGGGCGATGATCCCGATGGTCGTCCTCCCCCCCATCGTGTTCATCTTCGGCCGACAGATTCATGAGCGCTTCGAGAGGATCCAGGCCCAGTTCTCGGAGATCTCCAACTTCGCCCAGGAGAACCTGGCGGGGACCCGCATCGTGAAGGCGTACGTGCGCGAGGAGGCTCAGACCCGACGTTTCGCGACGCTCAACCGTGACTACAAGTCGCGCAATCTCTCCCTCGCCCGCGTGTGGGGGCTGTTCCATCCATCGCTCATGTTCTTCACGGGCGTCGGCGCGGTCGTCGTCCTGTGGTTCGGGGGAGGACAGGTGGTCCGCGGCGCCATCACCCTCGGCGATTTCGTCGCCTTCTCCTTCTACCTCACGATGCTGATGTGGCCCATGATCGCTCTCGGCTGGGTCACGAACCTCTTCCAGCGCGGCGCGGCCTCGATGGGCCGCCTCAACGAACTGTTCGATATCGTTCCCGCCGTCCGGGACCCGGAGTCGCCGGTCCCGCTCGCGTCGGTGCGGGGCGCGCTGGAGTTCGACGACGTTTCCTTCCGCTACCCGGAAACGGAGCGCGAAGTGCTGCGAAACATCTCCTTCCGCATCGAACCCGGGCAGACGGTCGCCATTGTCGGCGCGACCGCGAGCGGCAAATCCACGCTGGCCGCGCTCATCCCCCGTCTCTACGACGTGACGGCGGGGACGATTCGTCTGGACGGCGTGGATATCCGGGAACTCGACCTCGGTTCGCTGCGCGACTCGATGGCTTTCGTGCCGCAGGAGCCGTTCCTGTTCAGCATGCGGCTGAGGATGAACATCGAACTCCTGTACCGAGGCAGGGACGCCGGGGAGCCGGTCTCGGACGAACTCCGCAGCGCGCTCGCCGTCTCGCAGCTCGAGAAGACGCTGGCCGTCCTTCCCGATGGGATCGACACGCGCCTGGGCGAGCGCGGCATCAACCTCTCGGGCGGACAGAAACAGCGGGCCACGCTGGCCCGGGCGGTCCACCGCGACGCGCCGGTCCTCATCCTGGATGACGCGCTGTCGGCCGTGGATTCGGAGACGGAAACCGCGATCCTGGAGGCGCTGCGCGAATACATGTCCGGGCGCACCTCCATCATCGTCTCTCACCGCGTGTCGGCGGTGCGCACGGCCGATTCGATCCTGGTCCTGGACGATGGACGCCTCGTCGAGCGCGGAAACCATGAAGATCTGATCGCGGCCGACGGCGTCTACGCGCGCCTGCTTCGCCGCCAACTCGAGGCCGAGGAACTCGAGCGCATCGAGCAGCGGCGGGTCGCGAGCGCCTGAACGCTCCGGCGGCTCCGGGCTACCGGTACTCCGACCAGAACCCGATCATCTTGTAGGCGAGCTTCGCCGCCGTGAAGGCCGAAGCCTCCTCGCCCCGCCGCGGGGCGAGTTCCACGATGTCCGCGCCCACGACGCGGCGCTCGCGGAAGACCCGGGAGAGCAGATCCAGCGCGTCCCACCAGCTTCCACCGCCGGGTTCCGGCGTGCCCGTGGCCGGTATCATCGACGGATCGAAGAAATCCACGTCAAACGTAATGTAGACGTTCTCCCCCAGCGCCTCCACCGCCCGCTCGACCCAGCCCGGCCGCCGCATCTCGTGCGCGAACACGACCTCCATCCCGTGTTCGCGGATGACGTCCCGCTCCTCCCGCGTGAGCGCCCGGATCCCGACCGCTACGATATTCGTCGCGCTCGGCCGGCCCGCGCCGCCGATCGACCGGTGCTCGAGTACCCGGCGCATGACACAGGCATGGTTCCACGGAGAGTCGTGGTGGCGATCCCGGAGGTCCGTGTGCGCGTCGAACTGGAGAATCGTGACGTCGCCGCCGAGTCGCTCCGCCCACGCGATGGCCGGAGCGCTGGAAATCGAATGTTCTCCGCCCAGTCCGATGACGAACCGGTCACCCGCAGCCTCGAGCAGATCGTCGTACAGGGTCCGGAGCCTCGCGATCGCGGGTGCGGGGCCGGCCGTACCGAGATCGATGGACGGGAGCGTGCACACGCCGACCTCGTACGGTTCGCGGTCCAGTTCCTCGTCATACCATTCGATGTAGCGCGACGCCTCGATGATCGCGGCCGGACCTTCGCGCGTACCCGTCCCCCAGCTTGTCGTCGCTTCGTAGGGGATGGGGAGGATCACGGCGCCCGCGGTCTCCCAACGGCACAGTTCGGGCGGGAGATCGAGGAAGTTGTGGCGGTCCGTCCAGGCGTGCTCCGCGAGCGCGCGGGGGAGTTCGGCCTCGTTCAGTGCAGGCAGTCGGGGCAGTAGCCCTCCAGCTCGAGCCGGTAGCCAACGACGTTGAACGGCGTCATGTCGGCCAGACCCTCCATCCAGTCGCGCGGGCGCAGGCCTTCGATGTCCTGAACGCGGCCGCAGGAGAGACAGCGGATATGTTCGTGATCATCGGTGCGGCCATCGTAGCGCGCGGGACCCACGCCGAGCGAGAGCTTGCGAGCGACCCCGCAAGTCACGAACGCCTCGAGCGCCTTGTAGACCGTGGCGAGGCTGATATCGGGAATCCGCTCGCGCACCGAGGTGAAGACATCGTCCGCCGTCGGGTGCGAGGACGTGCCGGAAAGCACGCGGTACACGGCCGCGCGCTGGGTCGTAAACCGGTGTCCGCCGGCTTCCAGGGCACGACGCAACTCTTCTCGGGACACGCCTCGGCGTGGAGTTTCGGGAGGACTCACTTGACCATCACACCGTCGGGAACGGGCCATCGCTCGGCCTTCGCGGCCGATTCTTGCGTTTGTCGAAGCTAACGACCCCGTCCGGCGGGATCAACGGAGGCCCCCGCCTCCCGCGACTGTTCCAGGAGCGCTTCCCAGCGCTTGCCATCACCCTCGATCGGTACGTGACGGACGGCCGCGGGCTGTCCGAGTCGCCGCTGCAGTCCGGCCACCAGACCAGGCACGCGGTTCGCCGGCGCCCGTCCGTGTTCCACGACCACCTGGTGGGCGGGCGTACCGTTGGCCGGCACCATGCGGGCGCTGTAGAGGGCGCGCCCACCATCCTCGAGGATTCTCGTGAAGAGGAAGAACTCGGAAGATTCCTCCACCTGCGGAAGGGGCGGAAAGAGCCAGACATCGGCAATGCGGGGCGGAGGGATGCGCCGGCCGAGGTCGCCGAGCCGGGCCGCGCGAGAACGCGGATCGTCCATGACCCCGTTCCCTGCGTGCGGCAGTTCCTTCGTGACCTTCGCGTCCATCTCACCCTCCCCGCCGAATCCCCACCCTGGGCCCCGCTACCGGCAGCCCCGAACGCACGGCACGTCTACAACATACCCCGATGGCCCGGACGGAGGCAATCCGCGGCGCCCGCTCCACGCCCCGCCCGGCGGGCGCTATCGATCCTCTTTCGAGGCCACGGCCGCTTCCACGAGCGGGCGCAACGCGTCCAGTACGACGCGTACCGCCTCGTCCAGGTCCAGTTCGACGAGGACGCCGGAAGCCTTCGCGTGTCCGCCGCCGCCGAGGAGCTGCGCGACACCGGACACGTCCACTTCCCCGTTCGAACGCAGCGACACCTTCGTTCGATTGCGCGCGAGGCCGCGGAAGAGGAGTCCGACCTCCATTCCCGCGAGCCGGCGCGGGAACTCGACCAGACCTTCCATGTCGTCGCTTCGAGCACCCGTCCTCGAGAGGGCCCGACGGTCGAGCGCGACCCAGGCGATGGGGGCGCGAGGGTCGACCTCCAGGCCCTCGAGGGCCAGCCGCAGGAGGGCCAGCCGCCCCCGGCTGTACACGCCGTACAGCGCGCGGTACAGCGCACCGGTATCCACCCCCGTCTCCAGGAGCACGCACGCGATCGCATGCGCGCGGGGGGATGTGTTCGAGAAACGGAATGAGCCCGTATCCGTCGAAATCGCCGCATAGAGGGCCTCCGCTTCCGCTCGCGTGAGCCCCTCGTCGTCGAGCGAGAGCAGGTCGTAGACCAGTTCACCGGTCGCGCAGGCGGCGGGGTCGCGGATCGCCGGCGTCACGATCGGAGACCCAACGGGCGGGTGATGGTCGATCAGGACGCCTCCCGTCCGCTCCGCATGTTCGGGCAGGCCGCCGAGACGCTTGGGCTCGGCGGTGTCGAGGATGGCGATCGTGTCGGCCGCGTTCAGCGGGTCCGCGGCCGCCGGATCCTCTTCGACGAGCGCGGGGATGTCCCGGAGGAGGAATCGCAGCGAAGCCGGCGGCCGGCTCGGGGTGACGATCGTAGCTTCGGCTCCGTGCCGCAGCAGCCGGGAAGCGAGCGCGACCATGCTGCCGATGCCGTCGCCGTCAGGGTTCACGTGGGTCGTGAGCACCACGGAAGATGCGTCGCGCAGGCGTCGCCGGATCGCTTCGAGCGCCTTGGCACGAGCCGGCGGCATCGGGGACACAGTCACGATCCGCTCCCGCCGGCTGCCCCCAGGATCTCCCGCCAGAGTCGGCGGGTCGCGATGTCCAGTTCCCCGGGATCGCCCCGGTTGTCGAGCACGCGATCGGCCCGGCGCCGTTTCTCCGAAGCCGCGAGTTGAGCGGCATCGATCGCGGCGAACTCCTCCGCGGTCCAGCCCCGGGACCCCACAGCCCGCGCCTCGCGCACCTCTCGCGGCGCATCCACGACGACGATCATGTCGTAGTCGTCCTCCAGGCCGACCTCGAACAGGAGCGGGATTTCCTCCACGATCACGCGCGCGCCGGCTGCGGCGGCTTCGCCGATACGGCGGGTCCGAAGTTCACGGATTCCGGCGTGGGAGATCTCTTCGAGGCGTTCGCGGGCCCCCTCGTCGGCGAAGGCCACCTCCCGGAGCGCGGATCGGTCGATGGTCCCATCGGGGCCGATGACGCCTCTCCCGAACGCTTCGCGGATGTGACCGTATGCCGGGGACCCCGGGCGCACGATCTCGCGCGCCAGTTCGTCGGCGTCGATGACGGTGGCGCCCCGCTCCGCCAGATTGCCGGCCACGGTGCTCTTGCCGGCGGCCACCGTTCCGGTCAGTCCGACGCGAAACGGCATGGTATGGCTAGACGGCGAAAGAGGTCCCGCAGCCGCAACTCCCCGTCGCATTCGGATTCTCGAAGGTGAACCCCGTGCCCTGAAACGAACTGTGGTATCCGATGGAGAGGCCTGCCAGGTACTGGGCGCTGAACGGATCGATGACGACGGGCACCCCCTCCGACTCGAAGGTGAAATCGTCCTCGCGCACCGCTGTGTCCATGTCCAGCCCGTATTCGAAGCCGGAACACCCGCCCGGAATCACGCTCACCCTCAGGATGGTCTCGGTGTCCGTCCCGGCCTGGAACTCCAAGACCTTCGCGGCCGCCTCCGGCGTCAGCGTGACGATGGGTTCGGCCGATCGCGTGGCCTGTGCTATTTCGCTCATACCGCCCTTGCCTGCATCGCTTCGGGTACTCGGCGCGCAGGATTCCCTGCGCTGCCCGTCTCCCTCAAGATAACCGACTCCGTCGTTTCTCCCTAGCACGGCACGCCGGCGGCCCGGCGGCGGCCCGTCAGGCAGGCTGCCGGTCGGCCTCCCGGCACGACCTCCGGCCGATCTCCTCCAGCCATCGCATGGGCACGTGCGCCCACCCGGGAACACCCCGCCGGCCCGTGTCGGGTCCGTGCCAGTCCGAGCCACCACAACGGAGCAGGCCGAGTTCGCCGGCGAGGGCGTTCATGCGGCTCCGCACGGCCGGGGGATTCGCGGGGTGGACGACCTCGACGCCATCCAGACCCTCGCCCACCCAGCGGCGGACTTCATCCTCGCCGTGCATCCTGCCCGGGTGTGCGAGGCAGACGACACCGCCCGCCGCGTGCACGTGATCGAATACGATCTTCGGCGGCGTGGGTTCCTTGCCGACGAAGGCGGGACATCCGCGCGACAGGTAACGCCGGAATGCCTCGTTGATATCGGAGGCCGCGCCGCACGCCACCACCGCCCGTCCGACGTGGGCCCGGGTCGGGGCCGCGGCGCCCGTCTGTAGTTCCACGTCCTCCCAGGTCACGGCTGCGCCCGCTGCCTGCAGCCGTTCGACGATCTCGCGCGCGCGCCGCACCCGATCCTCGCGGTAGCGGGAGAGGAAAGCCTGCAGGCCGGAATCGGCCACATCGAACCCGTACGCCAGGAGGTGCACGGACCGGCCGGGTTCGTTCGCCGACAACTCCGCCCCCGGCAGGAAACGGAGGCCGAGCTCTCGCGCCGCCTTCTCAGCCTCGGCGAGTCCCTGCGTCGTGTCATGGTCTGTCAGGGAGAACCCGTCGAGACCCGCGTCCGCCACGGCCCGGGCCACGTCGGCCGGCGCGAGCGTTCCATCGCTGGCGGTCGAGTGCAGGTGCAGGTCGACGCACGGACTCGTTCCGCGCCCGGCGGCGGCCCCGCCGGCGACGGGAACGGTCACCGACTGTAGGTCGGATAGTCGCGGGGGATTCCCATCGAACGCGAGGCCTCGAACAGACCCCGGAGGTCCTCCTCGGACATCTCCTCCAGGGCTTCGCTCCCGCCGTGCCGATCCGGATCCAGGCGAACCACCCGGTAGGGGCGCTGGTCGGTGCTCTGACAAAAGAACACGACGACGCGCTCCCCCCCCTCGTCGGCGAGTTCCGCCCGCCACACGTCTCCCTCGGCCTTGATTCTCGTGCTCACGCGTTCATCGTCCGTTATGCGGTTCGTCGTCCTTCGGGGCGGCGCTGCGGACCCGGGCGCGGCATGCGAGCCGGGGTTGAGGTCGGGGTCACAAGATCGGGGGACGATGGAACAGGGTCAATGGCGACAGGCGCGCCGGCTCGTGCGAGAAGCCCGGCGTGTGGTCGCGCTGACGGGGGCCGGGATTTCGGCCGAATCCGGAGTTCCGACATTCCGTGACGCCGGGGGGCTGTGGAAGAGCCATCGCCCCGAGGAGCTCGCAACGCCCGAAGCGCTCGCGCGCGATCCGCGGACCGTGCTCGAGTGGTACGCCTGGCGGCGCTCGGTGCTCGCCGGCCGCCGACCCAACGAAGGGCACCGGGCGCTGGCGCGCTTCTTCCTGCGGCGGGGGGAGGCCGGACTCGTGACCCAGAACGTCGATGGTCTCCACACGCGCGCCGCGCTGGAGGAAGCGGGAGAGGATCCCGCGGAGGCGGCGCTGCCGCTCGAGCTTCACGGCGCCGTGGGTCGCGACCGCTGCGAGTCCTGCGAGGCGCGCTGGCCCGCCGAGCCGCTCGGCGAGACGCTCCCCCGGTGTTCCGCCTGCGGGGGCCTCCGGCGACCCGATGTCGTCCTCTTCGGCGAGACGCTGGACCCCGACCTGCTGGACCGCGCGCGCCGGCTGGCGGAGCGGGCCGATCTGTGTCTCGTCGTCGGGACGAGCGCCGTCGTCTACCCCGCCGCGGCGCTTCCGCTCGCGACGCGCGGGGCCGGCGGCCACATCGTCGAGGTCAATGTGCAGCGCACGGCGCTTACCGAGGTCGCAACGCTGGCGCTGCTCGGGGAGGCGGGAACGGTCCTTCCCGCCCTGCTGGACTGACGGCCCGCGGCAGACCCGGCTAGGGCTCGCGTTCGACGAAGACGGCGCGCGCGAGGACGGGTTCGACGTCGAAGGAACGGTCGTCCACTTCGAGGCGGGCGACGCCATCGGCCCGCTCGCCCAGACACCGTATTCGCGTGCCCGGGAACAGCCCGAGGGCGGCGAGTTCCCGGAGCGTCCGCGGACTCTGGTCGGAGACCTCACGCACGACGCCGCGCCCTCGCTTCAACTCGGCGAGGGGGATCCACTCGGTCTGCGCGAGTTCGCCGTCGCGCGTCGGGATCGGACTCCCATGCGGGTCGATCGACGGTTCCCCCAGCGCCTGCGCCATCCGGTCGATGAGCGCTTCCGAGGCGGCGTGCTCGAGGCGCTCGGCCTCGGCGTGCACGTCCTCCCAGGAGAAGCCGAGCCTCTCGATCAGGTACAGTTCGATCACCCGGTGCCGGCGGATGATTCGCAGCGCCGCCGCCTCTCCGGAGGCCGTGAGGAGCACCCCCTTGTAGGGCGTGTGTCGGAGCAGCCCCTGCGCCGCCAAACTCTTGACCATGTTCGTGACGGACGCCGCGGAGCGGTCGAGTTCCTCGGCCAGCGCCGTCGTGGATACGGGGTCGCCGGCCTGCTGAAGCTTGTAGACGGCCTTCAGGTAGTCTTCGACCGCCCGGCTCGGGTCCGCCGGACTGGATTTCACGAAGTCGGACGCCGGAAGATGGAATCGGACAGCGCGGGGTTCAGTTCGACGTCATCGTGGCGGAGTTCGCGGGTCGGGTTCATCTCCGTGTCCCGGTAGAGCCGCGAGATGACGTACGTGAAGTCCCCGACCTGCTCGTAGCCATCCCAGTACATGCGCGCCCGGCTCTCCTCTCCCCTCCCCTGCGAGATGTAGTGGACCTGCTCGGGCCAGGGATCGTCGTCGAGGAAATAGTAGAAGTAGCGGTCGCCGGACTGGAGACCGACGCCGTCGCCGAAGGTGATGCGCACCTCGTATCCCCCCCCCGCCCGGGGTCCGGCCCGCCGGTTCACGCCGGGGTCGAAGAGCTTGTACGGGAGTCCGAACCAGTAGACGACATCCCGTCCCACGTACTCGGATTCATCCCAGGCGCGGATTCCCGGTTCCAGAAGGCTCTCGTTGAGCGTGGCCCACATCTCGGAGCCCGTGAAGGTCTGGACGTAGAGGCCCTCGGCCTCGGGGCGCTCGATGCGGGTCTGCTCGACGCCGTCCACCTTCCGGTACTCGACGCGGCGCGGGCGCATGCGGCGGATGCCTCCCGTGGAGTCGTACCACACGGTGGTGATCGTGTAGCGGGCCGACTCGATGTCATGCCAGGCTTCCATGCCGCCGGCGGCCTCGACCCAGGTGCCAATGAGCGAATCGGCGAGGATCTGATCGGGCGCCAGAGCGGTCGAGGTCGCGGGCGAGGAACCGTCCGGCGCGCACCCCGCGGCTGCGGCGAGGGCGAGGGCCAGGACGGAGCCGCGGGCTGCCGGGCGTCGCGGGAGTCGGGCGCGGTGGTTCATGGGGGCCTCCGGTGTGGCTGCGGGTCGATCCTGTCGTGGCGCGGGGCGGAATATGCACGTTGGGGCCGGGCCCGTCACGGCGTGTCCGACCCTCCGCCGACGCCCTTCAACTGTACGACGATGACCTCGACCGGTTCGGATCCCCGGTTCACATCTCCGTGCAGTTCGCCCGGAGGATCGGCGTCGAGCCAATAGGCCCGACCCGTCTCCCACGTCATGTCCCGCTGTTCCCCGGCGTCGCTGACGACGGTGAGCGTCCCTCCCTTGAGCGCGATGATGGCGCGGGGGTTGTCGTGGCGGTGCATCGCGAGCGGCTGGTTCGGCGCGATCACGCTCTTCCAGACCTGCACGTGTTCGTTCTCGAACTGCGGCGTACGCCCGGTGGTCGCGGCCTCGGCGGCCGGTTCCGCATGGTCGCCGGCCTGACCGCACGCCGAGGCGAGCACGGCGGCGGCGAGGACGGAAACGGTCGCGGGGGCGAACACGCGGACGGCGGCTGGGAAGATCCTGGCGTGCATCACGGCTCTGCTCCTTGCGTTGATCGGGGCGGGTCGGGGACGAACCGGGGTCGCGCGTCGACGGCTCGGCCTGGCCGAACGGCGGCGGTCGGGGACGCGGTGACGATTTCGATTTCGATGCTGGACTCCGCCGTTCCCTGCGTGGGAGAAACGACCTGGAGCGTGAGGCGATATTGCCCCTCGTCGAGCATGGGAAGGCGGAGTTCCAGGGTGCGGCCCTCGGCGCCGGGATTCGTCGCCGCCTCGAGCCAGCGGATGCCCGCCTGTTCGGTGTCCCCGCGGGCGAGGCCGCTCCATTCGAGTGCTCTGCGCCAGAATCCCTTCCCCTCTCGCGCGAGCGAAAGCGTCACCTGGAGAGCGGCGGCCGCGGCGGGAGAGCCGTACCACTCCCAGTAGACGGCGAGAGTCTCGCCCGCCCGGCCGGTGCGAGCGCCTCGCGCACGGGTGAGCGCCTCCGAGAGGCTGGAGGGGGAGGCGCCGCCGGCGTCGAGGAGCAGGATGTCGGACAGCAGCGGATGGCCGTCGGGGAGGAGCATCCGTGCGCGTGCGGCGCCGGAGCCCTCGTCGCAACGCGCTTCGACGCCGACGAACGTGGCGGGGGTGAACGCCCGAAGCTCCGCGACCGCGAGCGGCCCGTCGCCGCGGCCGGTGCTGGCCGCCATCACGCCGTGGGCGTCGGCGAGGAAGAGTCCGCTCTCCAGATCGCAGGACGGCAGGGAGTCGGGCCATGTGAACGCCGCGACCACCCGCCGGCGACCGTCCCGCCGGAAGCTGGCCACCTGGTGAGGAAGGTTCGCGATCTCACCGAAGACGGGCGCCCAGCTAGTGCGGCCCTCCGGCTCATCCAGCTCCCAGAGCGGCTCATCGCCCGCGGGCCCGAGTCGCGCCACCGTGAAGCGCTGCGCCCCAGGGAGGCGGTGCGACCACACGATCTCATCCGTGCGTGAGCCGACGAACCGGCGACGCGCCCGCTCCCAGCCGCCGGGCCAGCCGAAGCGCAGCGTGATTTCGGTGAGATCGTCGCCCCAGCGCATCCCCCAGGGGCTCGCGGCATCGGCCTGGAGCGCGGCGCGCACGCGGCGGGCGAGGTGTTCCGAGCGTCGCTCGAGTCCCGGGACGAGCCACAACGGGTCGGAAAGGTGCCAGAACGAGCGCTCCACCGCCCGTCGCGGCGAACTGCCGCAGGCGAAGCGTTCGTAGCGGCCGCGCGTCCGGCGGTCGAGTACGGGCCCGAGCGCGGTCCAGCCGCAGCGCTCCTCCTCGGTCATCCGGCCGAGCGCGCGATCGAAGGCCGACTCCGCCTCCGCGTAGCGGCCACTCTCCTGGAGGACGAATCCGGCCAACCCGGCGCACCACGCGCTCTCCGTGCGACACGCTTCCAGCAGCGCGAGCGCCTCTTCCGCGCCGCCCGTCTCCAGTCGGTAGGCGACGCGCTGCCCCGTGAGCCACTCGTCGCCCGGGATGATCCGGGCGGCGCTGTCGAGGACCGCGATCAGGGCGTGCCGCTCCTCCAGGACCTCCGCCTCCTCCGGGACCGGCTCCCAATCGTCGTCATCCCACCCCTCGACGAGGCAGAAGCGCCCGATCCCCTCACCGCACTTCGGGTTGACCAGCGGGCCCCGCGGGAAATTGCGGCGCCGGACGTGCTCGAACGCGCGCTGCGCGTCCCGCGCCATCCGTATCGCTGCAGCGGCTTCGGGAGATGCGGGCGGCTCGCGAGACTGAGCCGCGTCTGCCGGCGCCGAGAGCGCGATGGCCGCTAGGGCCGGGGCAAGGACCGCGCGGGAGGTGTGGGTCCGGATGTTCCAGCCCGGACCCATCTCAGTACACGTCCAGATCCCGGCCGTATGCGAGCGGTCCGTCGTAGCCGGCAGCGCGAATCTCCGCGACCATTTCCTCCGGCGTCGCTCCCCAATGCAACTGGTGATGCAGGACGAGGATTCCCGGGCGCGCCCGCACGGCGAGTTCGGCCAGCTCGACCGTCGACGTGTGAGCCTGGGCGTGATACGACTGCCATTCCGGCGGACGGTCGCGGAAGGTCGTCGCCGAGTACACCTCGTGCACGAGCACGTCGCACCCCGAGCACATCTCGACGACCGCCTCCGTCGGACCCGTGTCGCCGGAGATGACGACCGAGCGCCCCCCTCCGTCGAACCGAAAGCCGTACGCTTCGGGCCAGCCCGTGTGCTGCACGGCGAAGGCGGTCACGCGGACGCGGTCGTCCTCGTAGATGACCCCCGGGTCGATTTCGACGACTTCCACGCGCCACCCGTCCGGCGTCGTCGGCTGCCGGCCGGTGAGCCGGTTCTGGATGTCATGCTCCCACGCCGCCGTCAGGTGCGTGGCCATCGCCGCCGTCCCGGTGGGGCCGAACAGCTTCAGCGGCGCCTCCCGCTCGGCCACCCAGGGCGTATGGATCAGGTCCGGCAGACCCACCGTGTGGTCGCTGTGCAGATGCGTGAGAAAGGCGATGTCCAGACGCGCCGCCGTGAGACTCTCGGCTCCGTAGCGGTCGGCCGCCTCCGCCGCGCGCCGCACGAGGCCGACACCCGCGTCCACGATGTAGGCCCGTCCGTCCACGAGGACCGCGCTGGCGGGGCCCGATGCTTCCGGTTCCGGATTGGGCGTCCCCGTCCCCAGCAGGACGACGTGCGTTCCGGTGGAGAGATCCCGGGGGGCCTCGGCCGCGCCGGATGCGGCCGCTCCGGGGCCGCACGCCGGCAACGCCAGCGCGGGCCAGACGAGGAGCAGGCCGGGCGTGATGGTCGAGCGCATGCGGCTTCGTTTTGTGCAGGACATGCCGCAAGATCGTTCGATCGAGCCCGCCGCTCAACCGTTCCACCCGTCTTGACCGGATCCCTCACAGCCGGCCTTTTGCGGCCATGGACGAACCAAGCCGCGCTCCGCCTCCCGGCCGCAACCCGGTCGCCGTCGCCGTCGCGGCCTTCTATGTGCTTCTCTTTGCGGCACTCGTGTGGCCCGTCTATCCGTGGTTCGCCACCATCGAGCCGCGCGTGCTCGCGATGCCGTTCTCGCTCTTCTACGTCGTCGTCGGACTCCTCTTCTCCTTCTTCGTTCTCTTCGGGTACTACCTGTGGGAGCGGAAGCGGGAGACCGTCGACGGCGATCCGAACGGCGAGAGCCGCTGATGCCCGCCTGGCTGATCGTCTTCCTCGTCACGATCGGGTACCTGCTCGCCTCGCTCGCGATCGGGCTCGCCTCCGGCCGCCACGCCTCGGACAGCACGGAGGGTTACGTCGCGGGCGACCGCTCGCTGAACTTCCTCGTCCTCTACTTCATCATGGGCGCCTCGGTGTTCAGCGCGTTCGCCTTCCTGGGCGGGCCCGGCTGGGCCTATTCGCGCGGGGCGGCGGCCTTCTACATCCTCGCCTACGCGTCCGTCGGGCTCGTCCCCTGGTACTTCTTCGGCCCGCGCGT
Organism: Gemmatimonadota bacterium; assembly: GCA_022825725.1. Taxonomy (GTDB): domain Bacteria; phylum Gemmatimonadota; class Gemmatimonadetes; order Palauibacterales; family Palauibacteraceae; genus Palauibacter. The sequence goes on along the minus strand of JAJDWE010000056.1, from coordinate 2,533 downwards.
CGCCGCCCTCGGCCGGCGTTTCGGTTACGTCACACAAGCCGAACTCTTCGCGCACCGCTTCGACAGCCGCGCGATCCCGGCCATCCTCGCGGTCCTCTCCGTCTTCGCCTTCGTCCCCTACCTGGTGATCCAGATGAAGGGGGCGGGGTACGTCTTCAACGTCGTGACGGAGGGGCGCGTCCCGCAGTGGGCCGGGTCCGCGATCGCGTACGGGGTCGTCCTCATCTACGTCTTCCGGAGCGGCGTCCTGGGGGTCGGCTGGACGAACACCTTCCAGGGGATGTTCATGATGGTGCTCGCGTGGGGGCTGGGCCTCTACCTGCCGGCGAAGCTGCACGGCGGCGTGGGTCCCATGTTCGACGCGATCGCCGCCGGGCTCCCGGACATGCTGCGGGGGCCGGGACTGGGGGCGGACGGACAGCCGTGGAGCTGGGGCGCCTACTCGAGCGCCGTCGCCATCTCCGCCTTCGGGTTCAGCGTGTGGCCGCACTATTTCATGAAGATCTACACGGCCCGCGACGTGGACACCCTCAAGCGGACCGTCGTCTACTATCCGACCTTCGCCCTCTTCCTCGTCCCCATCCTCTTCATCGGTTTCTCGGGCGTGCTCGCCTTCCCCGGCGTCGAGCCGGCGGACGCCATCCTGCCCACGATCGTGACCTCGGCGCAGATCGGGCTGCCGCCGCTCATCGTGGGCCTCTTCTGCGCCGGGGCGCTCGCGGCGTCGATGTCCACCGGAGACGCGCTGCTGCACGCGGCGGGATCCGTGGCGGTGCGCGACTTCTGGGGCAACCTGCGGCCGGGCGCGCTCGACGACGCGGCGCAGCGGCGCTGGATTCGCCACATGGTGATCCTCGTGGGCGCCGTCAGCTACGGGCTCGCGCTGATCCCCGGACTCAGCCTCGTGGAGCTCCTGCTCCTCAGCTACGGGTTCATCGCGCAACTCTTCCCGCTGACGGTCGTGACCTTCCTGTGGCGGGGGGTCACGCGCGCGGGGGCGCTGTGGGGCCTCGTGGCGGGCGGCGGCATCGCGTTCTTCCTCGAGCTGGCCCTGCGGTTCGATCTCGTCTCGGCCGCCGCGACCGCCGGCGTCCACCCCGGCATCTACGGCATGGTCGGGAACGTGATCGTCATGATCGCGGTCTCCCGCCACACCGCGCGCCTCGCCCCCGCACACGTCGCCGAATTCATCGACAGCCCGGGCTGAGGGAGTCTCCGCCAGCGCTATCCCGTCCAGATCAGGACGAGGGCGCACCGTCCGACGCCGAATCGCATCAGGCCGTCCGGGAGCGACGTGGAGTTCCGGTAGATTTCGACGCCGGCGACTTCGCTGGGTAGCACGACCGAGTTGAGCGCGAAATTGCTCCCGCTGCCGTTGTCGAGATTGCCCACGTTGATGTTGTCGAGATACACCTGGAGGCAGTCACCGAGAGTCCCGCGCGTCCTGCCCGCGCGCACGAGTCGCGGGCGCAGCATCGTGTGTTGCTCGAGCAGCTGGCTCATGCGAATCGGACGCCAGCGCTCGAGGTACTCCGGCGTGAGGAACTCGCCGACACCGAGCATCTCGCCCCAATACTGGCGCTCGTAGAACCCCTTGCTCTCGAGCCCGCGCGATCGGATCGTCGTCGCGACCAGGGGCTCCATCTCGACGGGATCCGGAACGAGGCCGATGTCCACCTGCGTGGTGAGTCCCGGCTTGACGGTGACGATGTATTCGAGGGGTTCGTACCCCATGCGGCGGACCTGGAATTGCTTCGTCCCCGCGGGGATGCCCGTGAGGATGTACCGTCCCCAGCGGTCGGTCTCGACTTCGCCCTGGCGACCGGCCACGGTCACGGCCGCGGTGGTGACCGGGTCCTTCGTCACGGCGTCGAATATTCGTCCCTCGAGGCGCCCGGGGTTGTCTTCCCCCAGGAGTCGGAGTTCGACGTCACTCGTCTCGCCCGGGATCAGCTCGACGGACGCCTGCTCGCTCGACCCGTCCCCGGATTCCGCCCACACCGTCGCCTTCGTCGCGTCTCGCGGAGCGCAATGCGTGAAGCCGCCGTCACCGCCGGAGCGCTTGCGCACCGGACTACGGACGACGTCGACCCAGCGAATCCGCACGTCGGCATCGCTCACCCGCACCAATCCCGTCGCATCCAGCACCGCGATGCGGAGCCCGGCCCGATCGTCGCACGTGTGCGCCTCCTGACCCGCCAACGCTCCCGCGCCCGACAGACTCTGCAGCGCCACAAACGCTGCCGAAGCCATGAGAGTACGCGGGGCCAAAGCCGAACCCGCAAGTGTCCGCCGTTTCATGCCGATCCTCCTTCTGATTGATCTGCCTGTACCCGGATACCAGACGCTCTCGGCCGACCGCAGGTCACAGGCCATCGGTACCGGGATCGGGCGGCGCGACATGAGCTTTTTGATTCACATGTCGTTGTAGGCATTGAGCTTACGGGATTCGGCGATCGAGTTCCCGCTGATTGACTCCCGCCGATTGATTTTGGGTCAGGCTCGGACCCTGGGGCGGCTGTCCAAAGCCTTC
>JAJDWE010000010.1 GCA_022825725.1 Gemmatimonadota bacterium | reverse complement strand
CGGGGATACGGGCCTGGAGGCAAGGCGGGTAGCGCTGGAGCCGCACGCCGATGCCGTGGAAGCGTGCTTCGACCGCGGCTGGACGGACGGGCTTCCGGTCGTCCCCCCAACCCCGGAGCGGATCCTGCGGATGCTCTCGGGCACAGTGCGGCCTCCTGGCGAGATCGTGGGGACCGTGCCGCCCGACTATGCGGAATGCACAGTGGAGAAGGTGGCGATCAACGCCGTGCTCGCGGGCTGCAAGCCGGAGTACATGCCCGTCCTGCTCGCGGCGCTCGAGGCGGCGCTCGATCCCGACTTCACGCTGCACGGGATCCTGTGCAGCACCTGCTTCACCGCCCCACTCATCATCGTGAACGGCCCCATCGCGCGTCGGATCGGGATGAACTCGGGGCTCAACGTCCTCGGACAGGGGAACCGGGCCAACGCGACCATTGGGCGCGCCCTCAACCTCATCGTGCACAACGTGGGCGGCGGGCGTCCCGGCGAGATCGACCGTTCCACCTTCGGCGCGCCGAGCAAGTACACCTTCTGCTTCGCCGAGGACGAGTCGGACGAGGAGTGGGAGCCGCTCTCAGTCTCGCGCGGCCTCCCCCGGGGGACCGACGCCGTCACGCTCTTCCAGGGCGAGGGCGTGCAGGGGATCATGGACCAGGCCTCCCGGACGCCCGAGGAACTGACCGCTTCGCTCGCCGCGTGCCTGCTCGCCGTCTGTCATCCGAAGATCTGCGAGTGGGCGCACGCCGTGCTCCTCCTCTCGCCGGAGCACTACGCCATCTACCGGGAGGCGGGCTGGGGCCGGGCGCGGATCACCGAGGCGCTCCTCGAGGCGACGACGCGTCCGCTGGGCGACGTGACCCGCGGCGCCGGCGGCCTCGCGGAGGGCGTGCCGGACTCGGAGACGCGCCGCCACGTGCCCAAGTTTCCGCCCGGCGGACTGCTCCTCGCCCGGGCCGGCGGCGCGGCCGGTCTGTACTCCGCGATCCTCGCCGGCTGGCCCGGCGGCCGCGCCTGGCAGCACTCACACCCCATCACGAGAGAGATCGAGACATGACCGCTTCAACCGCGGCGAGCCCGGCAACGCCGGCCACCGTCCTCCACGATCCCACTTCCGAACTCGCCCCGGAGATGCGGCCCCGACGCACGCCGCCGCCGTCGCTCGAAGGACGGGTCGTCGCGCTCCAGGGGATCGGCAAGCTCCGCAGCGACGAGTTCCTCGACCACGTGAAGGCGCGGCTGGAGGTGCGCGGCATCGAGACGATCCGCACGGACAAGCCGACCAACGCGCGGCGCGCACCCACTGAACTCCTGCAGAGGATCGCCACGGAGGCTGATGTCGTCGTGCAGGCGCTGGCCGATTGAGGGTCCTGCACGTCGTGCGGTCTGCACGACCTCAAAGACCTGGACGAACGAGGGATCCCCGGCTGTTTCGTCGTCACGACGGAGTTCGAGGCGGCGGCCCGCAGCCAGTCGCGCTCGCTGGGCTTCGAACCCGGCATCGTGTGGGTCCCGCACCCCATCCAGAACCGTACGCCCGCCGAACTCGAGCAACTGGCCGAGGAAGCGATCGACCCGATCCTGGCCATGATCACGACGCGGGACTGACGCGCGGGGCGGGCAGCCTGCGAGCCCGGCGCCGGCGGTTCCGGACTTGCTCGCGGCGCCGAAAACCGTCTATTTGGCAGCAGCATTGAAAGGCGACGACCGCGCCTAACCAGCCAGGAGGCCGCATGCCCACCCGCCGACGATTCCTCGCCCGCCTCGGAGGCTCCGCCGCAGCCGCGGGAGCCATGACCATGGTTCCGACGAAGTGGAACACCGCCATCGCCGCCGCCCGCGAGGCTTCGCGCACGCCCGGCTCCCCCGAGGAGATCGCGCGCGACGAGGAGTTCTGGCTCGAGATCCAGAAGGCGTTCACGACCGACCGTTCCCTCGTCAACCTCAACAACGGGGGCGTGAGCCCGACGCCCGCCCACGTCCTCGAGGCGATGAAGCGGGACCTCGACTTCGCCAACCAGATCCCCGTCTACAACGGGTGGCAGATCCTCGAGCCGCAGCGTGAGGGCGTCCGCGCCCGCCTCGCCCGGCAGTGGGACGTGGACCCGGAGGAGGTCGCGATCACGCGCAACGCGTCGGAGGGCCTCCAGATCCTGCAGAACGGCTACGATCTCCAGCGCGGCGACGAAGTCGTGACGACGACGCAGGATTACGGGCGCATGATCACGACCTTCCAGCAGCGCGAGCGCCGCGAGGGGATCGTGATGAAGCAGTTCAAGATCCCGATCCCGGCCGAGGACCCGGCGGAGATCGTGCGGCTGTTCGAGGAGCAGATCACCGATCGCACGCGCCTCATCCTCATGTGCCACATGATCAATATCACGGGGCAGATTCTCCCCGTCCGCGAGGTCGTGGAGATGGCGCGCGGCTACGACGTTCCGGTCATCGTCGATGGCGCACATTCGATGGCGCACCATGACTTTACGCTCTCGGAGCTCAACTGCGACAACTACGCGGTGAGCCTCCACAAGTGGCTGCACGCCCCCGTCGGCACGGGCCTCCTCTACGTGAGGAGGGAGAAGATCCCCGAGATCTGGCCGCTGCAGGCCGCGCCCGAGAGCAGCAACGACGACATCCGCAAGTTCGAGGCGATCGGCACGCACCCCGAGGCCAACTTCCTCGCCATCGGCGAAGCGCTCACCTTCCACCAGCTCGTCGGCGGCGAGCGCAAGGAGGCGCGGCTCGTCCATCTGCGGAACTACTGGGCCGAACAGCTCCTGGAGCACGACCGGGTGCGCCTCAACACGAGCCTCAAGCCCGGCTTCGCGTGCGGGATCGCGAACGTCCAGGTCGAGGGGATCGACACGAGCGCGCTCCGCAACTGGCTCTGGAACAAGCACCGGATCTTCACCGTCGGCATCAACCACGCCGAGTTCACGGGCCTGCGGATCTCGCCGTCCACCTACACGACGCTCGAGGAACTCGACCGCTTCGTGGACGCAATGACCCGAGCCGTGAAGCAAGGCATCCCCGCCTGACGGTAATCGTCGAACTCGTTACCCTATGGCCCGTGTCGGTATCGCACCCCCCGATACCGGCACGGATGCCGCCTGACCGGCTGCCGGCAATCCAGCCGATTCCGTCTCGAGAACACCGACCCGACCCGTAGACCGGAGGGATAACCTTCATGACCGAGACCTTCGACATGGCCTTGATCCAGCGCGGAGCCCGCCTCCGGCGCTCCCCCTACTTCGAGGCCACCCTCCGGGACGGGTGCCGGAGTTATACCGTCTACAACCACATGTTTCTCCCCACCCGGTACGACGACCTGCACGCGGAGTACGAGAAGCTCCTGACCGGCGTCACGGTGTGGGACGTGAGCGTCGAGCGGCAGGTGGAGATCACGGGGCCGGACGCCTTCGAGTTCACGAACCTGCTCACCCCCAGGGACCTGTCGAAGTGCGCCGTCGGACAGGGGAAATACGTCCTCATCGGCGCCGGGGACGGCGGCATCGTGAACGATCCCGTGCTGCTGCGCCTCGGCGAGAACCACTTCTGGCTCGCGCTGGCGGACAGCGATGTCCTGCTGTACGCGAAAGGCATCGCGCTCAACGCCGGCCTCGATGTCGAGATCCGCGAGCCGGACGTCTCGCCAATGCAGGTGCAGGGCCCCAAATCGAAGGAGGTCGTGCGGCGGCTCTTCGGGGAGGAAGTCCTCAACCTCCGCTACTACTGGTTCCTGGAGACGGATCTGGACGGCATCCCGGTGGTCGTGACGCGCACGGGGTGGAGCGGCGAGGTCGGCTACGAGATCTACCTGAGGGACGGGAGCCGGGGCGTCGAACTCTGGGACCGCGTGATGGAGGCGGGCCGAGACCTGGGCATCTCTCCCACGGGTCCGTCGGACATCCGCCGCATCGAAGCCGGCATCCTCAACTACGGCATCGACATGACGCTCGACACGAACCCGTACGAGGTCGGGCTCGGCTGGCAGGTCGATTTCGACCAGGAGGGCGACTTCATCGGCCGCGAGGCGCTGGCCCGGATCGCCGATGAGGGCCCCCGGCGGCTCCTCGCCGGCATCGAGATCTCGGGCGCCCCGCTCGACCTGAACATGGACCGCTGGCCGGTGAGCCGGGACGGAGAGGAGATCGGCTTCGTGACTTCCGCCGTCCACTCGCCCCGTCTCGGACGGAACATCGGCTACGCCCTGGTGCCGGCCGCCTCCGGAGAGTTGGGCACGCGGCTGAGCGTGACGACGCCGGACGGAGAACGCGACGCCACGGTCGTGCCCCGCCCCTTCGTGGATCCCGGCAAGGACATCCCGAAGTCGTAGGGGGAACCGCCGGCCAGCCGCGCGTCGGACGGGAGGGCGTCAGGCGGTCGCGAGGTAGTCGGCGAGTTCGCCGAGTTCGTGCTCCCAGCCGCCGACGTTGTCCTGGCGGTCGCTCTCGGTTCGGAAGCCGCTCTCGACGAGGCGCAGGATCGTCCCGCCGCCCTCGCGCTCGGTGAGCGTCCACTCGACGGTCGTGTTGTAGCCGCCCTCGAGGGGGGTCTCCGGCTTCCGGGCCCAACGCCACACGAGCCGGCGGCCGGCCTCCATCCACTCGATCGCGATCGCGTACCGGCCGTGCCTATCCCACACGAGCCAGCCCGTCGCGCCCTCTTCCGGCGCGAGTCCCTCGACCCGGTCGGGGAACCACGAGGCCAGCCCCTCGGGATCGGCGAGCGCCACCCACACGCGGGCGGGCGAGGCGTCCAGCTCGATCGTTCGGTCGATCGCATCAGGTGAAGTCGAATTGCCGGCCATGGTACATGAGGCTCCGGGAACGCGTGATGTCCGTTGACGGTCGCGACTCACGACGAATATCGTCCGCCGCCCGATGAAGACAATGATGAGGTCTCGGTGCGTGTGAAGTCACGTGACCGGAAGGAGATCGGATGAGCTTCACCCTCGGCGGGCCGCGTGGCGGCAGGTTCAGGCTTGTGCTTGCGGCTGCGCCGCTCCTCGCGGCGGCGGCGTGCGGAAGCGAGGTCGAAGAGTTCTCGGACGGCGTGCTCGCGCGACACGTCCCTACGGACCTCTACGATGCCTACCCGGGCATTCCGTCACCTGCCGGCGATCGCGTCGTATTCGCCGACTATGCCGCGGACAAGAGGTCGCTGACGGTCTACGACGTGGCGACCGGGGTCGGCCGAGCGATGACGAGGACCCCGGGAGGACGGACGCGGGTGACCTGGTCGCCCGACGGTTCGCGCGTCGTTTACGTCGACCGCCAGTCCGACCGCCACGGGGTCTGGACGCTGGACCCGACGACCGGCCGGGAGTCGCGCATCGTGGACCCCGGGGACGCACGCATCGACTATCCGCGATTGCGGCCCGACGGGACCGTGACCGCGCTTCGATACGCGGGTGCCGATACCGCGTGGGTCTCGTATGCGCCGGGACCCGGCGGCGCGACATCCGTGCTCGTCGACCGCGCCGGAGGATGGGTGGCGCCCGCGCAATCTCCCGACGGGAGCACCGTCGCGTACTATCGCGCCGCGGGCGCACGCTCGGACCTCGCCGTGACGGAGATCGCGACGGGCGAGACGCGCACGCTCGCCGACGGCCTCCAGCTCAACTGGGACCGCCGCGTGGAGTGGTCCCCCACCGGCGACGCGCTCCATCTCGCGGCAGCGGGAATCGGCGACTCGCTCTTCGTCGCCTGGCGCGTGCCGCTGGACGGGAGCCCGGTCGAACGGCTGGAGCACGGCGGCCGCGACGTGCTCGCGGTCACGCCGCTCGCCGACGGCCGGGTCGCCCTCAGCGTGTACCATAATCGCACTAGCGTGGGCCTCGTGCCGGTGACCGGCGGGGAACCCACCGATGCGATGCCGGCCGCTGCCACGAGCGCCTTCCTGCCTTCCTGGCACCCGGCCGGACGGGCACTGGGGTTCATCACCTTCTCCTGGCGACGTGTCCGCATGCCCATCGACTTCGACCTCGGCGTCCTCGACCTCGACGCGGACGGCGCACCGGCCGGCGCGCCCCGAGTGCTCCTCTCGGAGGAACACGAAGACTACGGTGCCGCGTGGTCGCCCGACGGCCGGTGGCTCGCCTTCCACGGGCACCTGGAGCAGAGCGACGACGTATGGCTCGTCCCGGTGGACGGGAGCGAGCGGCCCACACGACTCACGCGGTTCGGACCCGGGGCGGACACCGGCGAGCCGGATTGGAGCCCGGACGGGCGGGCGCTCGCCTTCAGCAGCCACGGCCCGCCGTCCGAGGGGAACCCGGGGTCCGTCTACACGGTCGCCGTCGATCCCGTGACGGGGACCGCGGCCGCCGAACCTCTCCGAGTCCCGCTCGACGGGTTCGAGGGCTACGCCATGGGAGCCCGTTTCTCGCCGGACGGCGAGCGGCTGGCGTTCTACGGACGCTCGTATGAGGACGGACGCGTCACTGTCTACACGGTGGCGGCCCAGGGAGGGACCCCGACGGCGGTCGTCTCCTTCGTCAATGGCGAGCCGTACAGCGCGCCCGAGTGGAGCGCCGACGGCGCGTCGCTCTTCTACTCGCGCAACGACGCCTCGGGGCCCTTCCAGGTGTGGCGGGTGGATATCGCCACCGGCGCGACGGACCAGGTGACGACCGGCGCGCTCGGCGCCCTCCAGCCGAGCGTGAGCCCCGACGGACGCACGCTCGCGGTGACGATGCGCGAGGCCGCCATCGAGGTCGTCGCGCTCGCTGCCGGGACCACCGGCGCCAACCCGCGGTAGGCTATCCGGTGAGCCAGTCCTCGATCAGGCGGCGCGAGATCGAGACGCGGCCCGGAAGCCGGAGGCCGATTTCGCGGCGGCGGGCGAAGTCGACGCGGTCGAACCAGCGCGCGTCGACGAGTTCCTCGCGCGCCACGTTCAACTCCCCGCCCACGCGCTCGGCCCGGAACCCAAGCATCAGCGACGCCGGGAAAGGCCAGGGCTGCGACGAACGGTAGCGCACGGAGCCCACCTCGATCCCCGACTCCTCACGGACCTCCCGGACGACGGCTTCGGAGAGGCTCTCGCCCGGCTCCACGAAGCCGGCCAGCGTGGAGTAGACGCCCTCCGGCCAGATGTCCTTCCGCCCGAGGAGGCAGCGGTCCCCATCGGTCACGAGCACGATGATGGCCGGATCCGTGCGGGGAAAATGGTCGACTCCGCACGTTTCGTCCGCGCAGCGCCGGACATGCCCTCCCTGCTCCGGGCGTGTCGGACAGCCGCACGTGCCGCAGAAGCGGTGCCGGCGACTCCAGGTGACGATCGCGCGGGCGTAAGCCAGGAGCGAGCCGTCGCGCTGCCCCAGCATGGCCCCCACTCCGCGGAGATCGAGGAACTCCCCCGCTCCGTCGAGCGGGCTATCGGGAGGCGACTCTTCCTTGGCTTCCCGGGCTTCCCCGGCGTCCCCGGACATGTCGGCGGCGAACAGTGCGCGGCCTCCGTCCTGCCCCCCGTCGAGTCCGAGAAAGATCCAGTCCTCCGGTGGTTCCGAGGCTGAAGCCGCGACGGCGGGCGGGAGCAGTACCGGCTCATAGGACGATCCGTCCGCTGTCGTCGCGACATCCCGCGCCGCCTGCGACACCAGGCTGCGCTCGCGCCACACGGGGACGACGCGCGAGGCCGGATCGGACAGCCGGTCGGAGAGCCACCGGGGATCGGCCCGCAGGTGCGTGGCACGGTCGAGGCCGCCGCCCGCGAAGGGGTTCGGTCTCCGGTGGCCGTCCCCTGCCACGCCCGATAAGATCTCGCCGGCCGACATGGGGGAAACGTAGCGGTTTCGAGGGAGAACATGCACAGTTTCGAGGGGACGGCGGGACGAGGCACCCTCCTCACGTTCGATTGTTACGGCACGCTGATCGACTGGGAGGGCGGGATTCTCGCGGCGCTCCGGGCCGCGTACGCGGAGGCGGCCGCGGTGGAGGATGAGTTGCTTCTGGGTGAATTCCATGCAGCCCAGAACCGGCTCAAGACGAGCGAGTACCGCCCCTACCGGCAGCTGCTCACCGAGACCGCGATGGAGGTCGCGCGCGCGAACGGCTGGGATACGTCGGAGGAGGCTGCCGCCGGAGTCCCCGCGAGCATCCCCGCCTGGCAGCCCTTCCCGGATACGAATCCGGCACTCTCGCGCCTCGCGGACGGCGGGGTCACGCTCGGCATCCTGTCGAACATCGACGACGATCTGCTCGCCGGGACGCTCGAGCACTTCGACGTCGAATTCGGCCTCCTCGGCACGGCGCAGAGGCTCAGGAGCTACAAGCCGGCCGCCCCGCACTTCGAGCGCGGGCGGGAGTGGGCCGCCGGCTTCGACCGCTGGCTGCACGTTGCTCAGAGCCTCTTCCACGACGTCGTCCCCGCCACCTCGCTCGGGATCCCGGTGCTGTGGGTAAACCGGAAGGGCGAACCCCGGCCCGACGACGCCGACCCGGTGCACATCGCCCCCGACCTGGCCGCCGCCGCAGCCTGGCTCCTCGCTCCGGTGTGACGCGGGGCCAGCCCCGCTACTTCCCGCCAGGCCGACCATCGCCTAGAATCAGACTGGTCGTATCGTCTGGTCTGACTTTCGAAGGGGAATGAGATGGACAGCGTCGGCGCTTACGAAGCCAAGACCCACCTGCCGCGGCTTCTGGACCGTGTGGCCAACGGCGAGAGCCTCACGATCACCCGCCACGGCCGCCCGGTCGCCCGGCTCGTCCCCGTCGACGAGGACGATCGCGCTCGTGCCCACGCGGCGGCCCGCCGCATCCGCGAACGCCGGAAGCGCCTGCCGCAGCGCGTGTCAATCTCCGAAATCATCGAAACGATCCACGAGGGGCACAGGTATTGATGTCGCTCGTCATCGATGCATCGGTTGCACTTTCCTGGTGTCTTGCGGATGAAGATGATCCGTTGGCGGAGTTGGCGGTCCGACTGACGCTGGAGCACTTCGCCATCGTCCCGCGGATCTGGTGGTACGAAGTCCTGAACGGTCTCGCGGTCAATCGGCGCAGGGGACGCATGACCGCGGCCGATGCGTCGGCCACGCTCGCGGATCTGAAGGGAATGCGGATCCTGGTCGATGACGACCACAGCGATGGAGCGATCCTTCATCTGGCAGCGAGGCACGGACTTTCAGCCTACGACGCCGCCTACGTGGAGACTGCCCTTCGGCGTTCGCTGCCGCTGGCATCGCTCGACCGTCGGCTTCGCCGGGCGGGCGAGACGGCGGGGGCCACGATTTTTCGACCTCGATAGACCGGCCGGCCGTCAGCCCCCTCGATCTCCCCGGGGGAAGTCCGCGTCGGCGTCGTCCAGGACGTTGCGGGTGAAGCGGTGGAGTTCCCGCCACAGCTCTCCGTGCGAGAAGATGTCGTTGTGTCCCGCCCCCGGGATCTCGAGCCACTGGCGCGGTCCCCGTAGCGCCTCGAAAACCTCCCGGCTCTGGCCGGGCGGAATGACCTGGTCCTCCTCGCCGGCGGCGACGAACGTCGGCACCTCGATGCGCGGCGCGCGCTCCAGCGTGTCGAAACGGTTGTGCAACCAGTCGAGATACCAGTCGGGCAGCCACGACAGGCGATGCCGGGCAATGGCCACGGTGTCCGTGAACGGCCCGAGGAGGACGACACCGGCCACCGGCCGATTCACCGCCAGCTCCGCCGCCACGGAGCTTCCGAGGGAGTTCCCAAGGGGGAGGAGCCGCCCGGGATCGACGCCCCGCTCGTCCACCAGCCACCGGTAGGCTGCCCGCGCGTCCTCGTAGAGCCCCTCCTCCGCGGGCTTCCCCTCGCTCGCCCCGTAGCCTCGATAGTCGGGCAGGAGGACGTCGAGTCCGAGGTTCGAGAGCGCCGCCGCCACCGTCCCGCGATCCCCCAGGTGCCCGGCGTTGCCGTGAAAGTAGATCGCGGTCCCGCGCCGGGAATCCGGGGGGTCCGCGGGAAACCACCACGCGTGCAGTTCCACGCCGTCTTCGGTCGGGATGCGGACCTCGGTGGCCTTCGGGAATCCCCAGAATCGCGGGTGCGTCTCGTGCGGCTGCAGCGTTTCCGGATAGAAGACGAAGAAGGGGACGATCCGCGGCATGAGCAGACGGACGACGGCCATCAGGCCGATGAGGGCGACCACGACGATGAGAAGTTCCACGAGCGGGTGCCGGCGGCGGCGGACGGTCGGAGTCAGCGGCCGGGCACGGACGACGCCGCGGCGGGACGCTCGGTCCAGCGCGCGTACACGTCGGGGCGGCGGTCGCGCCAGAACAGCCGGCGGGCGGTGGAGGCCGCGCACCGCGAAAGATCCACGTCGGCGTAGAGAATCGTCTCCTCTCCTTCCGGCGCCCGCGCGAGGACGACGCCCTCGGGATCGACGACGAAGGACTCGCCGGCGAAGGTGAGGCGGGGCTCCGCGCCGACGCGGTTGGCCAGCGCCGCGAAGTAGCCGTTCTGGAAGGCCGCGACGCGCAACTCGGCCTCGAAGATCCCCTCGGGCCACTCCCCGACCGCGCCCGCCTGCGGGATGACGACGAGCTGCGCACCCCGTTCTCCCAGGCGCCGCATGTACTCGGGATAGTGTCGGTCGTAGCAGATCGCGACGCCCACGCGTCCCACCGCGGTGTCGTAGACGAGCGCGTCGGTGTCGCCCTTCGCGTAGTAGTGCTGCTCGTGGAAGCACGCGTACTCGGTGATGTGCATCATCCGCGTGACCCCGAGCAGCGAGCCGTCCGCGTCGAAGACGGGCGTGCTGTCGTAACACCGCCCGTCGGGCCCGAGTTCGTACTGGTTGAACACCGTGACGAGCCCGAGTTCGGCGGCGCGCGCGGCGATTCGGTCGCAGGTCGGACCGGGGATCGGTTCCGCGAGCTCCGCAGCGCCGGGATCGTCCGGCCGCTGCGGGAAGAAGCGGTCGATCGCGAGTTCGGGGAACGCCACGAGATCGGCGCCCTCCGACGCGGCACGCCCCATCGCGTCGAGCGCGCGTTCGAGGTTACGCGTGCGGTCGGGTCCCGCAAACTGTTGAACAAGCGCGATCTTCATCTCGTGTATGCCCGGTTCGGGGGGACGGCCGCCTGAGGCGGGGTCGGGGGATTCTCGGCGCCCGCGCCGGGACCCGCAACGGGGCCATCGCTCGCGGAGCGCGTTACCTTGGCGGCATGTGCGGACGATTCAGCCTTCAGACCCCGGTTCCGGAGCTGGCCGAACTCTTCGAGGCCGATCCTTCGCGGCTTGAGGAATGGCCCGCCCGCTACAACGTGGCGCCCACCGATGAGGTAGTCGCGCTGCGGCGGAGCGCCGGCGGACGGGAACTCGTTCATCTTCGCTGGGGGCTGATCCCGAACTGGGCTGAGGATCGCACTTCGCTCCCGCCCATGATCAACGCCCGCTCCGAGTCGCTTGAAACCCGGCGTGCGTTTCGAGACCTCGTCATCGACCGCCGCTGTGCCGTCCTCGCCGACGGCTTCTACGAGTGGCGGAAGGAGGGCGGCCTGAAGCAGCCGTACCTCATCCGGCGCCGGGACCGGAGGCCGATGGCGCTCGCGGGCCTGTGGGACGTGTGGCGGGGACCGGACGGCCGGATGCCCTCCTGCACGATCATCACGACGGACGCGAACGAGCTGCTCGAACCGCTGCACGATCGCATGCCCGTCATCCTCGAGGGCGAGGGCGCGCAGATGTGGCTCGACCTCGACATCTCCGAGCGCACGATGGAACCGCTTCAGCCGTTCGACGCGGAGGCGCTGGAGGTGTTCGCGGTCAGCCGCCGGGTCAATCGCGTGGCCGACGACGATGCGGCCTGCGCGGAGCCGCGGAGCGCCCCGATCCGGGAAGCCTCGGGCTGGCGCGACCGTCCCGCGGTGGGCAACGCGCCCCCCGACCAGCTCGGCCTGTTCTGACGCTGAGTCCCTCGTCCCTGCGGCGTTGCCCCTAGAAGCTCGCGACGAGCGCGATCGTCAGCGTGGAGTCGAGCTTGTGGCGCGGGACGAGGACCGTCTCCCCGGTCGGAGTCCCCGCGGGCTCTTCCAGCGGCGCCCGCGTCAGCGCCGGCAAATTGTCCCACGCGAGCCGGAGGCCCGTTTTCACGGCCAGCGAACTGTTGATGTCGACCGCAAGGGAGTTCGCGAGGTCGGCGCGGAGGTCCGAGGCGTCCGTGAGATTCTCGTCCAGCGTCAGCGTGCTCTCGAGGTTGGCCGTCTCGGTCAACTGACGCCGGAAGTTCGTGGAAACCCGGATGCCGCCGAACGTCGAACTCCTGTCCGGGTCGTCGACGACATCGTTCTGGGAGGTGAGCGTGATCCCGTAGTCGCTCTTGAGCCGGGTCCTCTCGTTGTCGATCCACACGTTACCGATGCCGCCCACCAGCGAGAGTTTGCTCTCGTACCCGGCGAAGGTGTTCCGTTCCCAGCCGGCGCCGGTCGTGAGGTGGACGTGATCCGAGAACGAACGCTCGAATTCGCCCCGAGCGAAGTAGTTCTCGGCCGTCGGCTCGGGATCGGAGTCGCTCGCCACGGTGAAGTTGTCCGGAGTCCCCACGGCGATGCGCCGGGTCGTGCCGGACTCGGTTCGAAGACCTCCCGCGCTCAGCGACAGCTCTCCCCCGCCCCATTCGCGCCGGGCGCCGCCGCCGAGGCCGAAGGTGCGCACCGTGGAGTTCCCCGAGGTGAAGAGCAGGCTCAACTCGGCGTTGTAGGACCAGAGGGTCTCCGCTTCTTCCTGAAGCTCCTCCTGGAGTTCTTCCTGGAGCGACGCGACGGGCGCGGCCGTCGGCGCCACGGCCAGGGCAAGCACGATCCACGACTTCATCTTCTCCACCCCCAACCCCCGTGACCGGTACGAGAAACGGCGACCAAGGCTAGCCAGACGCGGTTCGCCGGGCCAGCTTCTACAGACCGTTCTATCCGTCCCTCTTCGAGGAGTTCCAGACGCATGTCCATGTCAGCCAGGTGCCCCGTCGTGAACAGGAAGCTCCGCGGCCGCCGACTCCTCGCCGGCGCCTTCGTGGCCGTATTCCCGCTGGCCCCCGTGGCGGCCCAGGAGACGCAGATCGCCGCGATCGAGGCGCGCAGCGACCACTACGGGAGCGTGGCGCGTCAGATCTGGGAGTGGGCCGAGGTCGGCTACCAGGAGGAGAAGAGTTCCGAGTTGCTGAAGGGCGAACTCGAGGCGGCCGGGTTCTCGATCGAATCCGGGGTCGCCGAGATGCCCACGGCGTTCGTGGCGAGCTACGGCTCCGGAGGCCCGATCATCGGGATTCTGGCCGAGTACGACGCCCTGCCGGGCATCTCGCAGGACGCGGTGCCCGTGCGCTCTCCCATCATCATCGGAGGCGCGGGCCACGCCTGCGGACACCACCTGTTCGGCGCGGGCTCGGTGGCAGCGGCGATCGCGGTGAAGGAGTGGCTGGAAGAGACCGGCCACGAGGGGACGATCCGGCTCTACGGCACGCCCGCCGAGGAAGGGGGCGCGGGGAAGGTGTACATGGTGCGCGCGGGCCTGTTCGACGACGTGGACGTGGCGCTGCACTGGCATCCCGGGGCGCGGAACAGCGCGCGAGTGGGGCGCTCGCTGGCCAACAAGTCCGCCAAGTTCCGCTTCCGGGGCTATTCCGCGCACGCGGCGGGCGCGCCGGAGCGGGGACGGAGTGCGCTCGACGGCGTCGAGGCGATGAATCACATGGTGAACCTCATGCGCGAGCACGTCCCGCAGGAGACGCGCATCCACTACGTGATCACGCAGGGCGGCTTCGCGCCCAACGTCGTGCCGGACTTCGCGGAGGTCTACTACTACGTGCGGCACCCGGACGCTCCCACGGTGCTCAGACTGTTCGAGCGCGTGGCGCGCGCGGCCGAGGGCGCGGCGATGGGTACCGGGACGGGGATGGAGTACGAGGTCATCCACGGGCTGTACGACCTCGTGCCCAACGTCGCCCTCGGAAAGGTGATGGACGCCAACCTGCGCAAGGTCGGGGGCGTGGAGTACACGGAGGCGGAGCGCGCCTTCGCCATGGAGATCCAGGACTCGTTCGTGGGCGGCTCGGGACAGCCGCTGGGCTCCGAAGCCGAGATCGAGGAGTTCGGGGTCGACCCCGCGGGCGGCGGATCGACCGACGTCGGCGACGTCAGCTGGGTCGTACCGACGACGGGGCTGTCGACGGCCACCTGGGTGCCGGGGACCTCGGCCCACAGCTGGCAGGCGGTCGCGGCCGGAGGCACGGATATCGGGACGAAGGGGATGATCGTCGCGGCGAAGACGCTCGCCCTGACGACGATCGAACTCTTCCAGTCACCCGACGTGATCGCCGCCGCGTGGGAGGAACTGCGGGCGCACCGCGGCGCGGACTTCGAGTACTCCGCGCTGCTGGGCGACCGCCCGCCGCCCCTCGACTACCGCCGCTGAACCCGACGGCTCGGAACCCGCCGGGCGAGTTCCGAGCCGGCTCCTCCGGCCTAGTCCTTTCGCGGCGAGAGGCGGTCGACCAGGTCGCTCATCCAGCGGCCCGCCAGGTCCTTGCATCCAAGCCCGAACGCGAGTGCCAGGCCGAAGCCGATGGCCGCGAGGATGATCAGGAAGGCGTCGCCCACGAACTGGACCTGGACCTGCTGCAGGGCCACGACCACGGCGAAGATGATGACGACGACCTGCGCGAACTGCCCCAGCACCTGAGCTTGCGCGATGCCCGAGTTGCTCGCTACGGCGCGGACCGTCGCCCCCAGAAAACCGGCAGCCAGGATTCCGAGAATCAACACGACGATGGCCGTCACGATCGTGGGCAGGAAGCCGACGAGCCGCTGGAGCAACTCGGCGGTGGCGGTGAGCTGGAGAGCGTTCAGCGCCGCCACCAGCACGACGAGCATCACGATCCAGTAGGCCAGGGCTCCGACCAACTGGGAGAACGTGCGCTCGATGCCTCCCCTGGCCAACATCTCCGCCAACTGGATCCTCTCGGCCACGCTGTCCGCCTTCACCGCCCCGAGAAGCCGGACGAGCCCCGTCTTGATCAGCTTGGCGACGATCCAGCCACCGATCAGAATCGCCAGCACGGCGAGGAGGTTGGGCAGGAACCCGACCAGTTGATCGAGTAAAGCGCGGATCGGCTCGAGGAGTATCGCGTCCCAGTCCATTTCCATCCCTCCGTTCGGGGGGGAGGCGGCCCCCGGCCGGGCCGCCGGACAATTAGAATGATGAGCAGGACCCCATGCCACCAGCCCGACACCGCGCCCGGCAACCGTCCGGAGCCACGGAGTGTGGCTTCCGGGGCCCGTCAGCGGGCCAGCACCGTACCCCCTGGCTCGACCCGGGCGTGACGGATTCGCCGCAGGGCATCGAACTCCTCTCGGGATAGCGCGATGACGGGCGGAGCGCGGTCGTAGAGCTGAGCGGCGACGATGGCGGCGAGCGCGAGGAAGGTGTCGGGGCCGCGGGTCAGAAAGGCGGCGGGCGCCGTGCCGCGCCGGATGGCCTCAAGGAGGACGGCGGTCGTCGTGCTGGAGCCGCGGGTCGCCGGAATGGCGAGGATGCGGCCCGCGCCGACCTGGCCGGCCAGCGGATGGCGCCGGTCGATGATCTCACCGGTCTCCGCGTCGTAGCCGCCCCAGAAGCTGAGCGGCTCGGACGAGTAGAGGACGGCGCCTTCCGCGGCGCCCGCGACGAGCGCGCGACCGATCAGCGGACCGGAGTCCGACGCGGCCGACCGATCGCTCACGGCCCGGCGGTCCACGCGCCCTCGTCCCGCGTGACGCGACCCGCGACGGCCGACTCCACGCAGTCGGACAGGCTTCCGAAGGCGACGGCGCGCTCGAGCAGGCCCGGCGTATACCAGGCGTACTTGGCGGAGTTCGTCATGAGCCGCCGGATGCTCTCCGGCAGCATCGGCGTCGTCAGGATGCAGGTGTCGACGGTCAGTTCCCCGCCGAACGATTCGATCGCGTTGAGGTAGCCGGCCTCCCGTGCCAGCGCGCGCACCGCGCGGCCCGTCGTGATCACCAGCCGCACCCCGGCGTGGCACCGGCGTCCCTCCACGAGTCCCGCCAGCGCCGCGAATTCGGACAGCGAGAAGTGCGGGCTGCCCAGCACGACGAGGTCGAGGCCCTCCGCGTCGGAAAGTCCCGAGCCGAGTTCGTCCCGCGCCGCCCGCAACTCGGTCGGGCCCGGCCGCAGCCGAGTCGCCGGTTCCCTCCCCTGAAACGCCGCGTCCGGATCCGGCGCCTCGGGCGTGAGGCCGACCCAGTGGAACAGGCCCACCGCGCCTGAAGAGGCCATGGCGGCTCCAAGCGCCTTCAGGTCGTCCTCTCCCGGGCGGGCCGGGAGCCCGTCGAGCACCGGAATCCGTCCCTCAACCCGCAGACCGATCCAGTGTCCCAGTACCGGATACAGCGCGGGCTCGGCCGCGAGCCGGCGCGGGATGCGGGAAAGGTCGACGAGCACCTGCCCCGCCCGATTCCGGGTCAGATGGAGCCCCGCGGCCGGCGCCCGGCCCGTGACCGCGCAACAGATGTCCAGCAGGTCCGGATAGCGCTCCGTGCGCGCCCCCAGCACCGAGTTCGCGAATACGATCGCGCTCGACTCGCCCCACGCGACCTGCTCTCCGACCCCCGGACGCGCCTGCGTCTGGTACGGCGCACACGTCCAGGTGGGCTCGCAACCCATCGCCTCGTACGCCTCCATCTGGCGCCGCGCCGGTTCCGCCCACGATTCGTCCACGTCCCACTCGCGCCAGCCGTGTTCGTCCACGCCCGACACGTTGAGCGTCGCCGGCACCCGCACCCGCGCACCGCCATCGGCCAGCCGTTCCGCGAACTCGAGCGTCGCGGGTCCCTGGTAGAGCGACGAATCGATGTGCGCCGCGGTGATGTCGAGCAGTTCCCGCGCCCCGACCACGTCGGCCATGCGCACGAGGATCGACATCGCGAGCCGCGCACCCTCCCCCTCATCTCCCCCCAGGAACGCAAGATCCCGCTCGTCCAGACGAACGCTCGGCACGCTGCTATATTCCAGTTTCAGTCGCGAGCGAGACGATCGTGATCGAGAACCGGCTCCAGACGGCAGGTGAGACCATGCGCATTGTCTATTTCCTTCCCGGGCCCATGTCCCGCGGTCCCCTCGGGCCGCCGGAACTCGTGCGGCGTGAAGCCTTCCTCAACGGCGCGGCCTTCGGGGGCACGGAAGTCGAGGTTCGCGAGACCGACGACGGCCCCGCATCGGTCGAATCCTCCGCGGAAGAATATCTCTCGGTTCCCGGCATTCTGCACGCGGCCCCCCGCCTGGAGTCGGAGGGGTTCGACGCGATGATCATCGGGTGTTTCGGCGACCCCGGACTCGCTCCTGCCCGTGAACTCGTCGACTTCCCGGTCATCGGCCCGGGCCAGGCGGGAGCGCTGGCCGCGGCGCAGATGGGGCAGCGCTTCGCGATCATCACGGTGGTCGAGGAGGTCGTGCCGGCGATCCGCAGGCAGATGCGGGGCTACGGGCTCGAAGGGCTCGTCGCGGACATCCGGGCGGTGGACGTCCCGGTGCTCGAACTGCGGCAGCGCGCGGACCAGGTGCTCGAAACGCTCGAGACGGAGGCTCACGCGGCGCTGCGCGCCGGCGCGGACACGCTCGTGCTGGGCTGCATGACGATGGGATTCCTCGACGTGGCACGGAAGCTCGGTGAGCGCCTCGGCGTTCCCGTCATCAACCCTGTCCTCGCGGCGCTCAAGGCGGCGGAGTCGTTCGCCGCCACCGGCCTGCGGCCGTCCCCGCGCGCCTATCCCCCGCCCCGCAAGGAGATCTCGCCGGTCACGGTGTGACGCTGCCCGCATAGCGCCGCCGTGTGACGCGACGGCGTCAACCCCCGCTGGCGGCTCGACCAAGCCGTGCTATTTCGGTGATTCAATCACCGATTTGACACGATCCGGTCCATCCACCAGACTTCTCTGCATGATTTTCAGACACCTGACCCCCGCGCTCCGGCGGGCGGCGGAGAGCTATCCCGTCGTTACCGTCACCGGGCCACGGCAGTCCGGGAAGACCACCCTCGTGCGAGCGGTTTTCCCCGAGCACCGGTACGCTTCGCTCGAGGCGCCCGACGTGCGGGCGCGGGCGACCACCGATCCCCGCGGGTTTCTGGCGCAAGGCGAGCGCATGATCCTCGACGAGATCCAGCGGGCGCCCGAACTGCTGTCGTATGTGCAGGGACTCGTGGACGAGGACGGGCGGCCCGGCCGGTTCATCGTCACCGGGTCGCAGAACATCCTGCTCATGAAATCCGTCTCGCAGACGCTGGCGGGCCGAACCGCGCTCCTGCTGCTTCTCCCCTTCTCGCTCGCCGAACTGCACGGGTTCGCGGCACTGGACCCGCGCGAGCTGGATCGACACGGCGCGCCCCTGGAGCCGGGGGTGGCGAAGCGGCTGTCGGAGATGGATCCGTGGGCGACGCTCCTGACCGGGTTCTATCCGCCGGTACACGACCGGGGCCTCTCGCCGCGCGAATGGATGGCCGACTACTTCCGAACCTATGTAGAGCGCGATCTGCGCGAGGTCACGCAGGTGCTTGATCTGAGGACCTTCGAGACCTTCGTGCGGCTTGCGGCCGCCCGCACCGCGACCGAACTCAACCTCAGCGGGTTGGCGAGCGATGCGGGGGTCACGCAACAGACCGCCCGCCGATGGTTAACGGCCCTGGAGATCGGGTATGTCGCGACCACGCTGCCGCCGCATCACGCGAACTACCGCAAGCGACTCCGCAAGCGTCCTCGGCTTCACTTTCTCGATCCCGGACTGGTGTGCTACCTGCTGGGCATCGAAGATGCGGCGACGCTCGAGAGGCATCCGCTGCGAGGCGCCATCTTCGAGTCCTTCGTCGTCTCGGAACTCATCAAGGCCTTCGCCGCCATGCGCCGCGATCCGAACCTGTATTTCTGGCGCGACGCCACGGGCCACGAGATCGATGTCCTCATCGATGCGGGCGACCGCCTCATCCCGGTCGAGGTCAAGTCGGGTCGGACCGTACCGCCGGACGCCGTCTCGGCCCTGAAGTGGTGGACCTCGATTCCCTCGAACCCGAATCGGGGCGGCGTTCTGGTCCACGGCGGCACGGAGACCTTCGACCTGGACGGGTTTCGAGTCCTGCCCTGGTTCCTGGCCGCCGGTTAGCGCAAGTCGAGCCGATCACGGCCGGATGACGCCGACGCCGTTCTCGATCGTCATGGTCGTCCCGTACTCGGCGGAGAGTTTCGCGAGACCCTCGAGGATCTCCTGCCCGAGCGCGGCGTCCGCCATCATCGGCCGCCCGCGCACCGGCCGCGGCAGCTGCCAGCCCATGGTGATCGGGTGGAGCTGGATCTCCTTGAGCTGCCCGCCCTCGTACTCCACGACGGGGACGACGCTCTCCCAGAACCCCTTCCCCGCCGGGAACGACGAGGCGCCGGCCCGCTCGATCCGCACATCCTGGAACCGGCCCGGAAGGTCCTCGTACCCCAGCCCCTGGGCTTCGTAGTTGTCCTGCGGCTGGAACTCGATCGTCTCGTTCTGCATGGCGAAGTTCGCCAGCGAGTAGAAGATCGGCTTGCCCTGGTACATCTCGATCGCCCGCAGGATGTGGGGGCCGTGGCCCACGAACATGTCCGCGCCCGCGTCGACGGTCGCCCGGGCGACGTCGACGAGGAAGTCCGCCGGCACCTCGCGGCGGTCCGCGCCTTCGTGCGAGTGGCTCGTGACGATGACCCACTCGGCCTGACGCTGTGCTTCCTTCACGACTTCGATGATCTCCGCCAGGTCCCCGGCATGCGGCACGGTCTTCACGCCCGGCTCGTCACCCACGGTGAAGGTCATGCCGCCGAAGTTCAGCCTCGGGCCGGAGCCGCCGCCCCGTCCCGCCACCGAGAGCGCGTCGCGGAGGCCCGCCATCTGCTCCGCCGTCACCGTCACGTGCCGCTCGTAGCGGATCGGGCTCAGCCCCGGGCGCCCCCGCGCGTCCGGCCGCTGGTGGCCGGCCCGCATCGCGTCGGCGAAGGTCGAGGCGATCGAGATCAGCGCGACCCGTCCGCCGGGCGTGTCCACGTAGGCCGGGGCCCGCGCCCGCGCGAGGTTCTCGCCGAAGCCGGCCACGGCGAGTCCCGCCGCCTCGGCCGCCGCCACGGTGCGCCTCGCCCCGCCGGCGCCGAAGTCCATCGTGTGGTTGTTCGCCAGGCTCACCATGTCGAACCCGAACCAGGCGAGTTCATGCGCGATCTCCGGCTCCGCGCGCATGTAGGTGCCGCCGCTCGCCGCCGCCGGGATCACGTCGTCCTCGTAGTCGTGGAACAGGATCTCGAGGTTCACGAACGCGGTGGTCGCGTTCTGAATGATGTCGCGCAGCGCGAGGAACTCGGGCTCCCGGTACGGAGACATCTTCCGCGAGATGATCGCGTCGCCCGCGAGGGCGATGGACATGTCCCCGCGCGCGTCCTCGAACGCCTGTCCTTCGAGCGAGACCGGTTTCGCGAGAGAGACTCCGGCCGCGAGGAAGACGGCGGCCGCGAACCCGGCCAGCGGGAAGCCGGCCGCGGCGGGGAGCGAGAGCGGAAGACGATACCGGCGCATGAGTGCCTCCGATGAGGGTGCCTGCGGGAACCTTCTCCGTGCGGGCCCGCGTCGGGCGCCGCTTTCTTGTGCGGGCCGCGTGCGATCCGACAGATTCGAGCGCATGGACGACAACATGCTTTCCCCGACCGCGCGCCGCCACGCCGGACGGGCGCTCCCGGCCCTCTTCGCCACCCTCGCCACGGCAGGCCTGCTTGCCGGGGCGGCCACGGCCCGGCCCGCCGCGGCGCAGAGTTACGACCTCATCATCCGCGGCGGCACGCTCGTGGACGGTTCGGGCGGGCCGTCGCGCGCGGGCGACGTCGCGGTCGACGGGGACCGGATCGCCGCCGTGGGCGACCTGGGCGCGGCCACCGCCGGCCGGGTCATCGACGCGAACGGCCTGCACGTCTTCCCCGGTTTCATCGACACGCACTCCCACGCCATGCCGGCGCTGCTGCGCGACCAACTGCGGACGGCGCGTCCCCTTCTCGCGCAGGGGATCACGACGATCTTCGCGAACCCCGATGGCGGCGGCAGCGTCGACCTCGCCGACCAGCGGGCGCGGATCCGGGACCCCGGCGTCGGCGTGAACGTGGGGCAGCTCGTCGGGCACGGGAGCGTCCGCCGCGCGGTGCTCGGGATGCAGGCGCGCGAGGCCACGCCCGAGGAACTCGACCGCATGCGGACCTACGTGCGCGACGGGATGGACGGGGGCGCGTTCGGGCTCTCCTCCGGCCTCTACTATTCGCCGGGGTCGTACGCCCCCACCGGCGAGGTCGTCGAACTCGCGAGGATCGCTGCCGGGTACGGGGGCGTGTACCAGAGCCACATCCGCGACGAGTCGGACTATTCGATCGGCCTGCTCGGGGCCGTGGACGAAGTCATCGAGATCTCGCGGGGTTCCGGGATCACCGGCGTCGTCACCCACATCAAGGCGCTCGGCCCGCGCGTCTGGGGCGAGTCCGCCGAGGTCGTCCGCCGCATCGAGGCCGCCCGGGCGGAGGGTCTCGCGGTCTACGCGGACCAGTATCCCTACGGGGCGTCCGGCACGAGCATCATCGGGGCCCTGGTCCCCCGCTGGGCGCTCGCCGGCGCCGGTGGCGACCTGTACGAGCGCATCGAGGACCCCGGCGAGCGCGCCCGGCTCGTGCCGGAGATGTGGGAAAACCTCGACCGCCGGGGAGGCGCCGACCGGCTCATGCTCCAGGGCGGTCCCTACGGGGGCCGGACGCTGGCCGATGTCGCGGAGGAGCGCGGGATGGACGCGATCGAGACCGCGCTCGCCCTGCTCGTGGAGGCGCGTGGAGGCGGAGGCGGCGGCACCGGGCTGACCTCCTTCAACATGAACGACGAGGACATCGAGCGCTTCATGGCGCAGCCCTGGATGATGACCGCGTCCGACGGTTCGCTCTGGGTGCCGGGCGAAGGACACCCGCACCCGCGCGGCTTTGGCGCCTTCCCGAGGCGGATCCGCAAGTACGTGATGGAGGAAGGCGTCACCACGCTCGAACAGGCGATTCACGCCATGACGGCGCTCCCGGCCCGCGTGTACGGGATCGAAGGCCGCGGCGTGCTCCAAACAGGCGCGGTCGCCGATGTCATCGTCGTGGACCTCGAGCGGTTCCGCGACACCGCCGAATACGACGACCCGCACGGTCTCGCCGAGGGGGTAGAGTACTCCCTCGTCAATGGTACGCTCGCGATCGACGGGGGCCGCTTCACGGACGCCCTCGCAGGCGAAGCGCTCGTCAAGGCACGATAACTCAGGAGCAGGCATGCGATTCCCCGCCCCGATTCCCGGAACACGATCCGTCCTCGCGCCTCTGGCCGCCGTCGCTGCCCTCGCGGGGCCGCTCGTCGCACAGGATGGCGCGAGCGCGGGGGAACTTCCCGCCGGCGTCCGAAACCCGGCCCCGGCCGCGGACACCGTCGATCCAAGCCTCTTCGGCGGCCTCTCCTTCCGCTTCGTCGGCCCCTCGCGCGGCGGCCGCGTCACGGCGGTCGAGGGCCACCGGTCCCATCCCCACACCTTCTATCAGGGGGCGACCGGCGGCGGCGTGTGGAAGACGACGAACTACGGGATGACGTGGGAGAATATCTCCGACGGATATTTCCGGTCTCCCTCCATCGGCCATATCGAAGCCGCCGACTCGGATCCGGATATCATCTATGTGGGGACGGGCTCGGACGGCATCCGCTCGAATATCATCATCGGGAAGGGCATCCATAAGTCGACGGACGCGGGAGAGACGTGGACCCACGTCGGGCTTGAGGACGGCGGCCAGATCGCTTCCGTGAAGGCCCATCCCGACAATCCCGACCTCGTCTATGCGGCCGCGATGGGGAACCCGTTCATCAACAACGAGACGCGGGGCGTCTATCGCTCGTCGAACGGCGGCCTGGACTGGGAGCGCATCCTCTTCACCTCGGACTCCGTCGGGGCGGTGGATCTCGAGTTTCATCCGGCGGACCCCAACGTCATTTACGCCGGGATGTGGCGGGCGCAGCGGCGTCCCTGGTCGATCATCTCCGGGGCGAGCGACGAGGACGGGATCTGGAAGACGACGGACGGGGGCGACACGTGGCGACGGATCACGGCCGGGCTCCCGGACGGCCTCATCGGCAAGGTCGACTTTTCCGTCTCGGCGGACATGCCCGACCGGGTCTACGCGCTCGTGGAGGCGCCCGAACCGATCGAGGGCCTGTACCGCTCGGACGACGCGGGCGAGACGTGGGAGTTGATCAACGACGACCCGCGGAATCAGCTCATGCACCGGCCCTTCTACTTCGCGAACGTGATCGCGGACCCGACGGACGGAGACGTGGTCTATGTCCTCAATTTGTCCACCTGGAAGTCGACGGACGGGGGGCGGACCTTCAGCACGATCCCGAACGTCCATGGGGATGACCACGACCTGTGGATCAACCCGGACGACTCGCGGATCATGGTGCACGGGAGCGACGGCGGCGGAGTCGTGACGCTGGATGGCGGGCAGACGTGGTCGCCGGTCAACAACCAGCCCACCGCCGAACTCTACCAGGTCGATGTGGACGACCGCTTCCCGTACTGGCTCTATGCGGGACAGCAGGACGACGCCTTCACGGTCGCGGTGCCGAGCCGTCAGCCGTCGGTCTCCGCGCCGGGCGGTCCGGACGCGTACTGGCGCTCGCCGGGCGGGTGCGAGACGGGCCCTGCCGTGCCGAAGCCGGGCGATCCCGACGTCGTGTACGCGAACTGCAAGGGGCGCTTCGGGGTCTACAACCAGCGCACCGGGCAGGAGCAGCAGTACTACGTCGGCGCGGTGAACATGTACGGTACGAACCCCGCCAACCTCCCCTACCGCTTCCAGCGCGTCGTGCCGATCGAGGTCTCGCCGCACGACCCGAACCTCGTCTATCACGGCTCGCAGTACGTGCATCGCACGAGCGACGGGGGCCGCACGTGGGAGCGGATTTCGCCGGACCTCACGGCGTTCCCGCCCGAGCGGCAGATGGTGTCGGGCGGGCCGATCACGCGTGACGCGACGGGCGAGGAGCACTACTCCACGCTCTACGTGATCGAGGCCTCGCCGCACGACCCGGACGTGATCTGGACGGGTGCGAACGATGGCCCGGTGTACGTGACGCTGGATGGCGCGGCGTCCTGGGAGAACGTGACGCCGGCGGACATGCCGCCCGAGGGCCGCATCAACTCGATCGACATCTCCCGGCACGATCCGGACAAGGTGTACGTGGCCGGGTACCGCTTCCTGCTCGGCGACTTCAGCCCCTACGTCTACCGGACGGATGACGCGGGCGAGACGTGGACGCTTCTCACCGACGGGTCGAACGGGATCCCGGCGGACGTGCCCGTGCGGGTCGTGCGCGAGGATCCGGACCGTGCGGGCCTCCTGTATGCGGGGACGGAGTTCGGGCTCTTCATCTCCTTCGACGACGGGGCGACGTGGCAGTCCTTCCAGCTCGATCTCCCGTTGACGCCCGTGACGGACATCGAGGTGTACCGGCAGGACCTCGCGCTCTCGACGATGGGCCGGGGATTCTGGGTGCTGGACGATCTCACGCCGCTGCACGAGATCGGCGCGGACGGGTCGGTCGCGGCGGGAGGCGGGGCCCACCTGTTCGAGGGACGGCCGCAGTACCGCACGCGACCCGGACGGAACTCGGGCTTCGAATGGGCCTCGAATACGGCGCGGCCCGACTACCGAGGCGCGGGCGCGGACATCAACTACTGGATCTCGCCGGATCTGGGACCCGACGAGACGGTGCGGATCGAGATCCTCGACGCGGGCGGTGACGTCATCCGCTCCTACGCCAGCGGCGGGGGCGGAGGTGCGGCCCGGGCGGGGGGACCGGCGATGCAGCGCATGGCGCCGCGCAGCGGTCCCATGCGAGGCGTCTCGTCGGCGCCGGGCGTGCACCGGCTGCGCTGGGACCTGCGTTCGCAGGGCGAGGGCCGCGGCGGGCCGATCGTGCCGCCGGGCGAGTACACAGTCCGGCTCTCCGCGGGCGACGTAACGACCGAGACCGGGCTCGCACTCCGGATCGACCCGCGGGTGGCGGCGGAGGGGGTGACCATCGCCGACCTCGAGGAGCAGTACCGGTTCAACCTCGCCGTGCGCGAGACGATGGCGGACGCCCGTGAGGTCGCGGACGGCATCGACGACCTGCGCGATCGGATCGAGGAGGCGCGCGCGGACGCCGGCGGCGGCCGCAACGAGACGCTCGACGCACTCGCCGAGGAACTCGCCGAACTCGACGCGCGCGTGAACGACGCGGCGGGCAGCTACCCGCGCCCCATGCTCCTCAGCCAGCTCAACTATCTCGCCGGCATGACCGGGCGGGCCGACCAGGCGCCGGGCGCCGACGCATACGAGCGCCACGAGGAGCTCCAGGAGGAAGTCAGCGAGGTCGCCGACTGGTTGCAGACGCTGGTCAGGAGGCTGACCGCGACCTGAGGTAGCGCATGTTCGACATCAATCTCATCGCACACCCGCTGAGGGGGACGCCCTTCGGGACGGCGCTCGATCTCTGCCTGATCCTGGCGACCGTGGTCTGGCTGGTGGGAGCCGTCACGCGGGACTTCTCGTCGATCGACCGTGTGTGGACGATCTGTCCGCCCGTGTACTGCCTCATCGTCGCCGCCGGGATGGACTTCGCCTCCCCTCGCGTGAATCTCATGACGGCGCTCGTCGTCCTCTGGGGCGCGCGTCTGACCTTCAATTCCCTACGCAAGGGAGTATACCGACGGGGCGGCGAGGACTATCGCTGGGCCGCCGTCCGGGAGAAGATGGGGCCGGTGGCCCTGCAGGTCGTGAACCTCACCTTCATCAGCTTCGGGCAGATGCTCCTGATCTGGCTGTTCACGTCTCCCGTGCATCAGGCGAACGTGGGGGCCGAAACCCCGCTCGGCTGGCTGGATTTCCTGGCCGCCGCGCTGTTCCTCGTGCTGTTCGTCGGCGAGGCCGTGGCGGACGGGCAGATGTGGCGCTTCCAGCAGGACAAGAAGCGGCGGATCGCGGCCGGGGAAGATGTGGCGCAGCCGTTCCTGACGTCCGGACTGTTCCGCCATTGCCGCCATCCCAACTTCTTCTGCGAACTGGGCATGTGGTGGGTGTTCTACCTGTTCGCCGTCTCCGCCTCGGGCCAATGGCTCCACTGGACGGGTCTCGGCTTCATCCTGCTCACGGCGCTTGTTCATTCCGTCCACGCGCCTCACCGAAAAGATCTCCGCGTCGAAATACCCCGGATACCGCGACTACCAGGCCACCACGCC
Organism: Gemmatimonadota bacterium; assembly: GCA_022825725.1. Classification (GTDB taxonomy): domain Bacteria; phylum Gemmatimonadota; class Gemmatimonadetes; order Palauibacterales; family Palauibacteraceae; genus Palauibacter. The sequence continues at coordinate 31,613 of JAJDWE010000010.1, read as the reverse complement.
CGCACTGATCCCCGGACTCCGCCTCGGGAAGTAGTCGCCCGCCACGGGCAACCTTGGCCCCGGTCTCCACTGTCACAGGCGGCGTCAGGCCGGTGTGTCGCCGCTGTCGCCCGCTTCGCCCTGGGAGAATTTTATGCGCAAGATTCCTTGCCGCCCGCGTCATGTCGCCCCGTTCGTCCTGCTCGCCCTCCCGCTTGCGACCATCGGCTGCGGGGGAGACGCGGGATCGGGCGACGCCGGACCCGCCGCCGCGGGACTCGACAGCCCCGACATCTCCCTCGCGCCCGGCGTGGAGGAGGTCTACACGGTCGGCGTGCTGGACGGGGCCGAGTGGGAGATGTTCGGCAGCGTGGTCGGTGTCGCCTTCGGGGAGGACGGCACGCTGTTCATCCTCGACAACGACGCGGGCCACATCGTCGTCGTCGATCCGTCCGGTGAATTCGCGCGGACGATTTCGAACAAGGGCGAGGGTCCCGGGGAACTCAGCCAACCGATCGGGATGGCGGTATTCCCCGACGGCGGCATCGGCGTGAACGACCTCACGAGGGGCATCCAGTTCTTCGGCCGGGATGGCGAGTTCCTCGGGGCGGCCGCGTTCAACATGACGGACGGGGCTCCCGGCAATCCGATCTACGCGCTGCCGGACGGCACGATCCTCTCGGCCGAACTCATCGGTGGGTCGCTCTCACGCCTGCTCGGTGGAAACGACGCCGAGCCGGAAGGTCGCCCGATCCGCCGGTACCGGCTCGATGGGACGCACGAGGTGTTCCACGCGGCCTGGCCGGGGCCACCCGGCGAGGAGACGGAGACGGAGACGCAGGCCGGCAACGTTCTAATGGTCATGTCGGGCATGGAAGCGTTCCCCCTCCCCCTGAGCTTCGGCGTGCTCCGGGATGGTCGCGTCGCCCTGGCCGACTCCGTGGGCTATCGCATCAAGATCCTCGACGCCTCCGGGCAGGTGACCGGGACACTGGAGCGACCCATCCCGCCGGTCGCCGTCACCGACGAGATCCGGGATGCGGAGCGCGAGCACCGGTTGGCGGCGCTGGCCGAAGGCGGAAGCGGAGGAGCGGGCGGCAGATTCGTCGTCTCGAGCACGGTTTCGGTCGGCGGAACGGCCGGCCGCGGGAACCCCATGGACTCGGAGGCGATGCAGGAAGCCATGCGGAGGATGCAGGAGGACCAGATCCAGGACCTGATGTTCCCGGAGGAGATGCCGGTGATCAGGAGGCTGGCCGTGGACTGGAGCGACCGCATCTGGGTGCGGCGCTCCGCTCTTCCCGGCGAGCCCGGTCCGACGGACATCCTTACCCCCGACGGGCAGTACTTCGGCACCATCGCCCCCGACGGGCTCCGTATCCCCGCCGCCTTCGGGCCGGACGGCCTGCTGGCCTACATCGACGCCGACGAACTCGGCATCCAGCGCGTCCGCGTGGTCCGCCTCGTGGGTGACCAGCTGCTGGAGACCGCCGAAGGCGGCTGACCTCCTACCGCGACTTCTTCGCTACGAAAAGCGCGAGGAGCATCGCCACGGTCGGCACCGCGGCCTGGGGCACGGTGCCCGCACGCACGAGGGTGTAGATCGCGCCCAGCATGATCGGGATCACGACGACAGCCGCCATGAAACGCATCCTGCCGAGCAGGAACCCGACTCCCGCCAGCGCCTCCACGACGCCGATCAGGTACTGGAACCACGCCGGGTAGCCCCACAGCGCGAACTGGTCGACCATCATCCCGGCGACCTTCATCCCGCCGTTCAGGAGGAAGAGCAGCGCGAGCAAAATCGACGCCACCTTGACGGCCTTGCCTGCGTTTCCGTTGTTCGCCACTGGAGGCTCCTCGCGTTGGGGTACGTGGTCCGGCCCCGGGGCCGATGCCTGAACCTTGGCCGCTCATCCGTCGATGGCCAGACCGCCTCCCTTGTGACTTCGGAGCACGAGAGCACGGTTCAAGGCGTAGCCCATCGGCACGGAGATCTCCTCCGTGTCTTCGGCGTGACTCCGTTTGCCGAAGTTCCCGGCGCGCCGGATAGAGGACTCCTCCCGCTCGAAGTAAGCCCTCTCGCCGGCCTCCCGCCTCCGGCGTTGGTCCTCGGTCTCGCCCTCCACCCTGACCCAGAGCGGCTCGCTGAATCGGTGTGCGGCGGCCAGCCGATGCCCCAGCCAACGCAGGAGGAGCGCCCGCGCGTCGGCGGCTTCCGGCCCATCGCTCCCCGTCTCGGCCGTGTCTCGCCCGGTGACGGCGAGTACGAGATGATCCTCGTCGATCGACTCCGCCTCCACCCATCTCGCCGCCCTGCGCGGGTTTCGATCATGGACCGCGATCACCGCGTCGCTCAGGGGACCCAGCGTGTACTCCCTGTGCCAACAGCCGCGCAGGTGGCCAGCGAGAAAACCGAGCATGAGCGAGTGGCGGAACCGGTCCCCCTCTCTCCAGGCGCGGCGTGCTTCGTTCAGGGCGGCGAGCATCTGAAGGAATCCGGCCTCCCAGTCGAGACCGCTCTCGCCGCCCGCACGCTCGTTCGGCGACGGGTCCGACCGAAGCCTGGCGGCAACGCTCCGCCGGATCCGGTCGACCCGGCCCGGATCCCGCTCCTCGGCGGCGTCGGAGATATCATCGAAGAGGGCCTCGGACTCGATTCCCGGCAGGAAATCGGCGAACGCAAGCCCGCCGGCCGACCCGAGGTGGAACGCTCCCGAGCGCTCGGCATCGTCCTCGTCGCGACCCTCGGCGGGAATCCGCTCCAGCCAGAACACGGCTTCGTCCAGCGCCTTCAAGACCTTTCGGTACATTGACATCCGCCGCTCGGTCTCGTCCGGTCCGTTCATGCCTCGGGATCGCCTCCCCCGGCGCGAGGATCGGCGAGTCTCCGTCCGAAGTGCTGCGCGCGCCATGTCGAGCGTTCGCACCGGAGGAAGCAAACCTCTTCCGACTCCGGGTCGGACGGTTCGTCACCCGGCCGCCGGGCGCCGCGGGAAGAGAGCGAGTCGGTCACCACGTCGGCGGCGGCGAGACGGAGGCCCATCCAGCTGAACAGAAACTCCGGATCCTCGGGCGCCTCCGGCGCGTGGCGGGCCAGCCACTCGTCCCGGAGCGCCTCCCACTCAAGCCACAGGTTCTCCCCCCAGCCATCACTGGTGGCGGCAATCACGGTGTCGTGGAGCTCTCCCGGCTCGTGCTCCCCGGGTCGCTCGTCCCAGTGCAGGAGGCCGGCCAGGAAACCCGCCATGATCCAGTACCGGTGCGCGTCTCCGTCGTCGCGGGCACGCCGCGTCTCGTTCAGGACGCCGAGGATCTGCAGGTAGCCCGCGTCCCAGTCGAACGCATCCTCCGCGATCCCGTCGCCCCCGGCCCCCCCGTCCCCGGCCGCGTCGCCTTCCGACCGCAGCCTCGATTCGACGACGCTCCGAACCCGGCGCACCGCGTCCAGATCGTCCGTCTCCACGGCATCGGAGATGTCGTCGAACAGTGCCTCCGCGTCCATGCCCGGGAAGTGGGCCGAGAAGGCGATCCCGCCCGCCTCTCCGAGCCGAAACGTCCCCTGCCGCTCGGCGCCGGATTCATGGGGGGCGGCGGCGGGCACGCGCGCCAGCCAGAAGATCGCTTCGTCCAGTGCGGTCAGGAGCTCTCCATACGCGGACCGCTGCCGCTCGGCGTCCATCGCGGATTCCTCCCCCGCCCGCTACGCCGGAGCCAGCGCGATCACGCGCAGCGGGCTCCCGCTCCCACCCACGATCTTGAGCGGCGCGGCGATCGCGACGGCGCCCGTCGGGGGCAGCCGGTCGAGGTTGCACAGGCTCGCGAGGCCGAACCTCCCCGCCCCGTGCATGATCCCGTGGTTCGGGAACGGCGGATCGAACCCTCCCGCCTGGCCGGCGTCGGTGCCGACCGTCTCCACTCCGACCCCGAGCACCGCGCGGTCGTGGGCCAGCAGGGCCGAAGTTTCCTGGTGAAAGCCCGGCGAGTGCGGGCCATCGTCCGACACGTTGAGAAACGCCTCCTTCCCTTCCCTCCGGCTCCACCCCGTGCGCAGGAAGACCCACGCGCCCTCGGGCACGCGTCCGTGCTCAGCCTCCCACGCCTCGAGCCCGGCGGGGGTGAGCAGAAAGTCGGGATCCGCAGCCACCTCCGCCTCCACGTCGATGACGCACGCCGGGCCGACGAACTTCCGCGGCGGGATCGTGTCCGTCGTCCCATCGGGGACATCCTTCCCCGTCACCCAGTGGATCGGGGCGTCGAAGTGCGTCCCGGTGTGCTCACCGAGCGTGAGGTTGTTCCAGTACCAGGCCGGCCCGTCGTCGTCATACCTCGAGATCTGCTCGATCGTCACCCCCTTCGACGGCGCGAACATCGGAGGGAGATCGATGACGACCGTATCGGGGCCGAGAGGGATCGTGAGATCCACCACCCGGACGGTGCCCTCGTTCAACGCCTCCACGAGGCGGTTCAGTACGTCCGACATTCGAAGTCTCCCTGTCGTTGGTCGACCCGCGGGCGAGGTCGCGGTCCGCGGGTCACTTGTCCCCGAAGAAGGGCTCCAGCGTCTGCCCCGGATTCGGTTTCGTCATCAGCGAAACCATGATGAAGAGGATGAGGCTCGTACCGACGCCCAGTTCGACGGAATCTATCCCGTAGAGAGGGAAATAGTGTTCCTGGAACCAGAGCGTCCACACGAGGCAGGCGAGGAAACCCCCGATCATGGAGGCGACCGCGCCTTTCGCCGTCCCCCGCCGCCAGTTGAGGCCGATGACGATGGGGACGAAGAAGAAGGAGGCGATGAACTTCGCCTGCTCGAGGACGATGCCCTGCACATCCCCCAGCTTCTGCAGCGCGAAGAAGAGGGGGATGAGAGAGAGGACGACGATTGCCACCCGGTTCGCGTTCACGAGGTGTTTCTGGCTCGCGTCGGGCCGGATGAACTTCCCGTAGAGGTCGTGGGCGACGCCCGCGCCGGTGACGAGGAGGATCGAGTTCACGGTCGACATGATCGCCGACAGCATGGCGACGAGCAGCAGCGCCCCGACGACGGGCGGCAGGACGTGCAGCGCCATGGTGGCGGTGGCCTGATCCTGTGAGGGAAGGTTCGGGAACAGCACCCGCATGAGCATGCCGATGGACATGATGCTCGTCGCGATCACGACCTGGAAGCCGATCGCCACGAAGATCGCCTTCCGCACCGTGCGCTCGTCGCGCATCGAGTAGAAGCGGGTGAGTTCGTACGGCGCCGCCGCGATGGAGAGTCCGAACGCGATCGCGAAGGCGAGGAGTTCGCGCGGCGAGTAGTACCAGCCCACGAGACGGTCGTCGAGCGTGTCGAGGAAGTCGAGCGACCGCTCGACCGCCGCCACCGGACTGCCGCCGCCCACCTGGTTGAGGAGGACGGGCACCGCGACGATCAGCGCCGCAACCATGATCAGCGTCTGCAGGAAATCGATGTAGGAGCTGGACCGGACGCCGCCGAGGAGCGTGTAGAGCGCGGTCGAGGCGACGATGATGAGCATCGCCGTGAGCGGGCGCATCCCGAACACGACCTCCGCGATCTCGCCGCCCGCCTGGAACTGCGCCACGAGATAGATCGTGTAGGCGACGACGATGAGGATGCCCGCGAGGGCGCCGGCTTTCGGGCTGCCGTAGCGGGCGGAGATGTAGTCGGGGACGGTGAGCGCGCCGAGCCGCCGCAGCTTCGGGGCGACGAAGAAGGCGCACACGAGCCACCCCGTCCACAGGCCGAGCCACGGGAAGACCCAGGAGACGCCGGCGAGGTAGTGGCGGCCCGCGGTGCCGACGAAGGTGCCGGCGGAGATCTGCGTGGCTGCAAGGACGGCCCCGCCGACGATGGGGCCGATCGAGCGGCCGGCGGCCAGGAAGTCGACTTCGGTCTCGGTCCGGAAGTAGCTCCAGATCGCGATGCCCATGATGATGGCCACGTACACGCCGAGGACGACGAAGAAGACGTCGCTCATGTCCGCGCACCGGGTGGTTCGGACCCGCCGGGTTCCGCGGTCTCCGCGCGCGCGGAGCGCGCAGAGGGCGTGGCGCCGCGCCGGGAGCGCTGTTCGACGAGCTCGGCCCAGCGGCGGTCCAGTTCGTCGTCGGCGCGGATGGTCTTCCGGAAGAGGAGGATCACGGTGATGCCGAGGGCGAAGAAGCCCGCCGCGATCAGGAGGATCGGCAGCGGCGTCATGGGGCGGTCCCCCCGCTCCCGCGGCGGACTCGCGCGTTCCGCCACGTCCAGATCGCACCGGTCAGCAGCAGCGCAAGGACCGCGAAGTCGGCGATGCGCGCGAACGAGAGCGCGCCCCCGCGGGACAGCCGGAGCATCCCCGGCACGCTCGACAGGGTGGCCGTCACGACGTCATCGCCGGCCCGGACGAAGCGCGGCAGGCTGGTGGACAGGTCGAGCCCATCGAGCACGTCCGGATCCCCTTCCAGCCGAATCAGCCACGGCGCCGTGACGTCCTGTACGACGGTCTCCTCGGCCTCCCGGCCGGCCACGAAAAAGGGGATCCGGTCCAGCCGTCCGCGCACCGGATTCCGGATGGTGTAGGACACGACGACCGGCGCATCGGAGGCGACATCGATGCGATACGCCCCTTCGACCGGGGTCAGCGCGGCATCGGTGACGGGCAGCGGCGCGCCGCCCCGCTCCATCTCCGCGAGCGAGAGCGCCTGGTGCTCGATCCGGATGGCGAAGGCCCGCACCGCGCCGTCCTCCGGCAGGAGACCCTGTCGAACGTGCGCCGCGCCATCGGCGTCCAGCCGGACGAACACCGTGTCCGTCGTCTGCGCCTGTACCGGCGCCGCGACGGACAGGCCCGCCAGCGCCGCCAACAGCGCGAGTGGCGCGGCCAGCGCGGACGCACGGCCGGGTTCTCGCCTCGCACGTCGCACCTGCGTCACCCCGCCGGCGCCGAAGCCGTCAACTGCGCCAGCACGCGTCGCACCGCCCGGGCCGCCTCGTGGAACCCGTTCGCCACGTGGTTCGCCTCGCGGCGCACTTCGTTCACGAGGAAGGGCAGCGCGTCGGAGCCGGCTTCCGCGAGGCCCGGCAACTCGGCCGTCCGGGCCAACCGCGGGATCGGCGTCCTGGGCAACGCCGGGTCGTGGTCGAACGGCCCGCCCTCCGCGTAGCCGATCGGCACCAGGATCCGGGACAACTCGAGGAACAACTCGTTCACGGCTCCGGCCGCCGCCGCATCCGGCCGACTCCGTCCGACCGTGGCGTACAGGTCGTCCAGCGCGGCGCCCAGCGCTTCGAGTTCGGCACGGACCGCGCCGAGGTCGAACAGGTCTCCGGCCGCCTCCACGTAACCGTCGACGAACCCCGCGAGTTCCGAGACGGTCTCGCGGAAGTCGTACGGCAGGATGCGCGAGTTGAGCACGCGCGCGATCGAGGCGACGTAGACGCCCAGGTCGCGTTCGAGGTTCTCCCGCTCGGCGACGGCCATGACGTCGTCCTCGGTGTGCCACGCGATGTTGCCCCCGCAGCCGCCCGTGGCGTAGAAGCCGAGCGACGCGCGCTCGTCCTCCGGGATGTTCGAGAGCAGCATGTAGAACGAGGTGAGCCCGATCTGGTTGAAGGAATAGTCGCCGGCCCGCAGCGGCCGCAGCCGCTTCGCGGTCTTGCCCGTGACGTCCGCGATCGCGCGCGCGCACAGCGGCCCCGCCTCGGCCATCCACATCACGTCGTCGTACTCCGTCGCGTGCCAGCAGCCCGGCGAGTCGATGTTGATCGCGCCCACGCAACGCCGGCGGAGTTCGAGCGCGTGCGTGTCGGCATACCAGGTGGAGCCGCCGTAGCGCCCGGTCGAGTGCGCCGGCCACCAGGCGATCCGCAGCGAGCGCTGCAGCCGTCCCGCCTCCGCGTGGAAGATCCGGGCCAGCTCCAGCAGCGTCGCATCGCCGACCGCGTTGTCCCCGATCCCCACATCCCACGAGTCGTAGTGTCCGTGCACGAGCATGAACTCTTCCGACGCGCCGGCGATGTGCGCCACGGGCAGCTTGCACGGGTACCAGCCCTCCTCCAGCCGGACTTCGAGCCGGACCGTCTCGCCCACCGCCTCCTTGAGTCGCTCTCCGTCGGGGTTGTTGACCGCCACCACGGGCGTCCCGGGCTTCGTGGCGAGGTTCGCGGTCGTCGGCGTGCCCCAGATCGACGTGCAGATCCCCCAGTGGATGTTCTCCCCCGGGTTGATGAAGACCTGTCCCGCCGCCCCCGCCGCCTCGAAGGCGGAGACCATGCCCGGCATCGCGAATCCCTCGCTGAGCACGATCTTGCCGGCCACGTCGGGCAGGTCGTCGCCGAGCCGCCTCGCGAACAGATCCCGCTGCCCCGTCGCGGCCGCGGCCGGAACGAAGACGAGTTCCCCTTCGAGCCCGCCCTCCGCCGTCGGCACGGCAAAAGACGGCGGTTTGGCCCGTGTCGACCCGCCGCTCCACTCCACCGATGACTCGCGGGGGAGGGAGAGGTAGAGATCGGGCTCGTGCATCTCGAACGGCACGCCCATCCGGCTCAGTTCGGCGGCGATGTACTCGGCCGCGACGTGCTCGTCGTCGCTCCCGGACTCGCGCACGAGCGTCGAGAAGCGTTCGAGGAGGGACCACCCCGCATCGAAGGAAACGGCGCGCAGGAGGTCGGGTTCAAGGGCGTCGGGGACCGTGGCGAGCCCCGCCGGCATCGTGTCGTTCAATGGTCGCTAGCTCCGGGGTAAGACGGTGAGGGTGGCCTCGATCGCGTGAGGCTCCACCGTGGTGAGTGTGGCGATGATGCGGTAGACGCCGGCCGGCAGCCCGGCTTCGATTCTCCCGGTCCAGCGCAGCGACGCGCCGGGTTCGAGCGTCTCGCGTCCCAGCACCTGGGCGAAGAACCTGCCCTCCGCCCAATGCCAGACGACGACGCCATCCTCCGAGATCACCTCGAAGTCGTAGCGCTGGCCGTCGGGGAAATCGAGAACGAGCGTGGCCTGGCCGTCGTTCGTGCCGGTCAGTTCGAGGACGACGGGCGCGGTGGCCTCAGGCGATTCTTCGCCGGTCGACAGCGACAGCCGCAACTCCCGGCCGGGCTCCCCTGCCGCGGGCCCCTCCGCCGATCCGGCCGCGCATGCGACAGCCGCCAGCGCGGGCAGCAGCACGACCGGAGCCACCGCGCGCACCGCGGCGTTCACGCGGGGGTTCACACGAGCAACTCGTAGTGGTCGGTGCCGTCGAGCGCCCAGCCCAGCTCCTCGTAGAGTCGCTTCGCGGGCGCGTTGTGGGTCTCGGTCTCCAGGATGAGGCCCTTGGCGCCGGTCTCGACCGCGAGTTCCCGCGCGCGATCCATGAGGGCGCGCGCGACCCCCGACCGGCGGGCGTCCGGCGCAACGAAGAGGTCGTTGAGGATCCAGAGCCGTCTCATCGATACGGAAGAGAAGGACGGGAAGAGCTGCACGAACCCCAGCGGCCAACCGTCCTCCGTCTCCGCCACGAAGACCCGCGACTCGCCGGCTCCGAGACGTGCGGCCAGGAACCGGCGGGCCCCCTCCGGATCCGCTGACTGGCGGTAGAACTGGCGGTAGCCGTCGAACAGCGGCGCGAGGCGGTCGACATCCTCGAGACCCGCTTCCCTGACGATCACGGTCACTTCGGACACAGCGGACGCGAGGTCCGGGTCGGGCGCCCCGTCAGTCGGCGACGCTCACCCCCTCGTACGTGTGGATCCCGTCCGCGTTCGCCACCGTCATGCGGGGCGGGGTGTCGCGGAAGGGCATCCAGGCGCAGCCGTGGTCCCCGTCCTTGTTGATCGCGACGAACTTCTCGGACGGGATGAACTCCGGCGCCACGTTCCGGTACTTGTGGCGGATCATCCCCACGGCGTCCTCGCAGGCCTCCTGCGGCGTGCGCCCCGCGCCCATCCGCGAGACGATGTAGTACCCCGCGCACGACTTGATCACGTCCTCGCCCCGTCCGGTCACCGCGGCCGCGCCGATGTCGTTGTCCACGTACAGGCCGGCGCCGATGATCGGCGAGTCGCCCACGCGGCCGGGAACCTTCCACGCGAGTCCGCTCGTCGTCGTGATGCCCGAGACGTTCCCCTGCGCGTCGACCGCGAGCACGTTCGTCGTCCCGTAGCGGTGGATGAGGCCCTCGGCCAGCACGTAGTCTCGGTCCGGGCCGTCACGGCCGGGCAGGTCGAGGAGTTCCGCCCACTGTTCGGCTTCGCGCCAAATCGCGTCTTCACCGGAGCCGGCGCGGGAGAGTCCGCCGCCGCCGTCCGAGCCGTCGGGCGGGCGCCGCAGATGGTCCGGGGGTCCCCAGTCGTCCGTGTCGGACAGGCGCTCGCGCCACCGCAGCCAGATCTCACGCGACTTCGGCGTCATCAGATCCTGGACCTCGAAGCCGAAGCCGACCGCGAACTCCTGCGCGTACTTGCCGACGAGCATCACGTGATCCGTGCGCTCCATGACGAGGCGGGCCACCGAGGCGGGGGTGCGGATGCCCTCGATGCCGGCCACCGAGCCGGCGTTGTAGGTGGCTCCATCCATGACGGACGCGTCGAGTTGCACGACGCCGTCGGCGTTGGGCAGGCCGCCCCAGCCGACGCTCGTCCCGTCCGGGTCGAGTTCGATGATGTTCGCGCCGCGCTCGACGGCGTCCATCGCCGCGCCGCCTCCCGACAGGATCTGCCACGCCGCCGTGGCCGCCCGGCGTCCCGTGTCGTTCGTGTGGCTCGTGATCATCATCGGCGTCATCGCGCCCCCGCCCGACGCGAGAGACGGCCGTCCCTCGCGGACCGAAGCGCGCGCGGGCACAGCGCCCGCAACCGCCGCCGCGGCACCCAGACTCAGTCCCCGACCGATGAAGCCACGACGATTCATCTCGGACATCTCTTCCCCCGTAGGCTGGTGTGAGTCTTCCTCGCCCTCAAACTGTCGCAACATCGCTCCTTCCCGCCAGCGTCGGGGCGCGTGCCCTGCACACGTCCGCGCCGGGGCGCGGAAGACTCCGGCTATGGGTCGTCGCCGGGACGGGCGAGCCGCTCCCCATCGAATCCCGCGCCGGAGTCGGGCGGGACGCCCAGGTGATGGAGCGCCGTGACCGGTACATCGACGATGTACGTGGGCCGGGACCCCGCGGTGGGCCAGCCTCCGGTCGACGGCCCGCTCGCGAGGATGAAGATCGTCATCTCCTCCGGCGAATCTCCGCCGTGGCCGCCGTCCTCGCGCCGTCCGTGGTCGGTGCTGATGAGCACGAGCCAGTCTTCTTCCGCGTAGGCGGGCCGCGCACGGAGAGCGTCCACCAGCCAGCCGACTTGACGATCCGAGAGGGCGATCGCCTCGCGGTATTCGACCCCGATGGATCCGTGCCGGTGGCTCGTTTCGTCGGGATTCCCGAGGTACACGAAGACCGCGTCCGCGTCGGCCGAGGCCAGATGTTGCGCCGCGCGCGACGCGACGACGCTGTCGGCCTCCGCCCACCCGAGTTCGTATCCGTCCACCGCGACGAGCGTGTCGATTTCACCCGAGAGCACCGGGCCGCCGCCGTCGAGCGAAGCGAGCGGCATCCAGTCGAGCGCCGCGAACGTGGCGAGGTCGGGACGCTCGCGCTCGACGAGGGTGAGAAAACCGGGATACTCGGCGTACCGGCGTCCCTCGAAGCTGTTGTCCACTACGCCGTGCTTCGCGGGCCAGACGCCCGTCAGCATGGAGGACCATGACGGGCCGCTCACCGACGGCGTCGTCGTGCGCGCCTCCGCCGTGTACCAGCCGGCGGCGGCCAGCGAGTCCATCACCGGCGTGGACACCTCCGCCAGCACGTCCGGACGCACCCCGTCGAGCCCGATCAGCAGGACTTTGGCGTCCCCCCGGCCGGGTATCGTGTCCGGGGATGGCGAACATGCCCCTCCGCCCAGCGCGATCGTGCAGACCAGCGGCAGCAGCGGGGCGGTCGGAACCGCGCGTGACCGCGGGCACATTCGAGTCGTCATGAGATCGGTCATGGGAACGAAGGGTCAATAACTGGCGGCAGACCCGCAAGCGTCGAAGATTGGATGACATGAACAGAATCGCACCGGTCGTCCTCACCGTACTGCTCGCCGGGTGCTCCACGGCTCCCATCTCCTTCCAGGGCGTCGCGCCGCCCGGGCTGGAAACGGCCTACCAATGCGCGGTCGCGCAGCTGAACCTGATGGACTACACGATCGAGGACGGGGACCTCGAGGCCGGGTTCGTGCGGGGTCGCCGGCAGACTTCCGGCGTTGTACAGGAACTCATCACCGGGGCCGCCCACCACGACGTGCTCACGGCGAGCGTGTTCGACAATCCCGCGACGGGCAACACGCACATCAGGGTCGTCGCCTCGAGGGTCGCGGACCACGACATCGGCCTGATCGCCGGACTCGACGACGACGAGGAGCAGGGCCAGAACCAGCTCGGCCCCTCCGACTCCGGCAAGGCGGACGCGCAGCGTCTGCTCACCAACTGCGGGGTGGTCGCGGCGACGGCACCTCGGTGATCCGGTTCGCCGCACCCACAACCCTCGTCGTCTGCCTCTCCCTGCTGGCCACGCCGCCGGCCCGCGCCCAGTCCGAGCTGACCCTTCGGCTGGCGCCCGAGGCGGGCTGGCTCTCGGCGGAACACTCCAAGCGCGTGACGGCGGGCGGCGGGTCGAGCGAGAGCGCCACGACCGCCTCGAGTCCGACATTCGCGGTCAACCCTTCCATCGGGCTGCGCACGCGCGTCCTCGGCGGCCTGCTCGCGGGGGTGGAGTTCGAGGGGGTGCTCGCCAATCGGGGGAAGATCGAGGGCACGATCGAGCCCACCCCGAACGGCGAACCGCACGATGTGTGGCCCGGCGAGTGGGACCTGCGCGACCGGTTCGGCGTCGGCGTCAACCTGCTCCTCGGCCTCGGTTCCGGAGACCGCTCGACGCAGGGCTATGTGTTCGGCGGGATCCGTCGGATGTGGAGCGAATTCGCGACGAGCGGCGTCAACCCGGCAGACGGCGAACGCGGAGAGCGGCGGGAGCAGCGCAGCCGACGCCCGGCGACGGTCGGCCTCGGGTTGCTGCTCGACCGCGGCTGGAGCGTGGATGTGCGCGTCGGCTATTCGCGTTCCCTCACCGAGTGGACGGTAGAAATTCCCGGCGTCCTCCTCGACTACGGGTACTCCGCCAGCGCCGTCACGCTCTCCGTCGGGGTCGCCCCGCCCCACTGACCCGGCCCGCGTCCCGCCTCACCGAAGCTCGACGTCCCGGTCAGTCTTTCAGAAGGTCCAGCGCAACTTCCCGCGCCTGATCCATGGTCTCGACGACATGATCCCCGGGCAGCCCGGCCAGGATGTCGAGCGTGAGCAGCGTCTTCTCGACCGTGCCGGACACCGCCATCACGATCACGTGCGTGCTGCTCTTCGCAGCGACATCCAGGAGTTGCCGGATGAGCATGGCGGCGCTGTCGTCCAGGTACGTGGCGTCGGAGAAGTCGAAGATGACGATTTCGTGATCCTTGATGTCCTTCCCGATCACGTTCACCAGCTTGTGGGAGGACGCGACGGTGAACGCCCCGCGGAGCGCGACGAGGCCTACGCGCGCCGAATAGTCGTCCATCGCGGCCGTATCCTCGACACCCTCGAAGAACACCCGGTCCAGCAGCGGCACCGAGAGCACGTTGTCGAGTTCGAGGCTCTCGATCTGCCGCGCGTGCGCCATGCCCGCGACGATGAGGCCGATGGCCACGGCCGTCACGAGGTCGACGAACACGGTGAGGGCGAGCGTCAATACCAGCACGAACAGGTGGTCGCGCCGAATGCGGTGAAGGTGGGCCAGGAGGGGCCAGTCGATGATGTCCCACCCGACCTTGATCAGGATGCCCGCGAGCACGGCATGGGGAATCGGTTCCAGGTACCGGCCCAGGCCGAGCAGGACGCCCAGCAGCAGGACCGCACGCAGGGCGCCGGACATCCGTGTGAGGCCGCCGGCGCGGATGTTGACGACCGTCCCCATCGTGGCCCCCGCCCCCGGCAACCCTCCGAAGAGGCCCGCAATCGTGTTGCCCAGGCCCTGGCCGACGAGTTCGCGGTTCGAGTCGTGCTGCGTACCGGTCAGCGAGTCGGCCACGAGCGACGTGAGCAGGCTGTCGACGGAGCCGAGGAGGGCGAGGACGAGCGCCGGATGGAAGGCGCGGGCGAGGAAGCTGGCGGAAGGCAGACTCAGCTGCAGTTCGGGCAGACCGGCGGGGATCGCGCCGATGATCGGCGCGTCGGTCAGCCAGAACACGCCCAGCGCGGTTCCGGCGATCAGGGCGACGAGAGGACCGGGAAGCAGCCGGGAAAGCCGCTGCGGCCAGAAGATGCTCACCGCGAGCGTTGCCACGCCGATGGCGAGCGCGCTGCCATTCAGGTTCGCCATCGCTTGCGGGACCGCCCGCATCGCCGCCATGGGGCCGCCCTCCGCCGCGGGCGCGCCGAGGAAGGGCAGGATCTGGATCAACATGACGATGACGCCGATCCCCGACATGAACCCCGAGATCACGGCGTATGGCGTGTACACGACGAACCGGCCCGTCCTCAACAGGCCCAGCGCGATCTGCAGAAGGCCGGCCAGCACGACCACCGTGAAGGCTTCGCCCAGCGTCGAAGCGTGCGTCGTTACGATGACCGACATGGCGACGGTCATGGCAGGCGTGGGACCGGATATCTGGAACCGGTTGCCGCCGAATACGGAGGCGAAGAAGCCGACCGCGATCGCGCCGTACAGGCCGGCCTCGGCCCCGAGACCCGAGGCCACGCCAAAGGCCAGCGAGACCGGGAGCGCTATGACCGCCGACGTGACGCCGCCGAAAACGTCGCCGCGGAAGGTCTTGAGATCGTAGTTCACTGACTCGGCCGCTCCGGCATCCTCGCCTCCCCTCTCCGTGCCCTACTCTGGACGGCGCTGCGTCCCTCGGCAACTGTTGGAGGATGAGCACGCCGCGCGAACGCTGGGGCAGCCCGCTGGGCTTCATCCTCGCCACCACCGGGTTTTCGGTGGGGCTCGGCAACATCTGGAGGTTCCCCTACCTCGCGGGCGAGAACGGGGGAGGCGCGTTCCTCCTCATCTACGTTCTGCTCGCGCTCGTGATCGGGATCCCGCTCTTCACCGCCGAGATCAGCCTCGGGCGGAGGGCGCAGGCGACGCCGCTGGCCGGGATGCGAAAGCTCGCGGGACGAAGCCCCTTTCGCGCGATCGGCTGGCTCGGCGTGGGCGCCGCATTCCTCATCATGTCCTACTACCAGCTCATCATGGGCTGGATCGCGGCCTATTTCGTCCGCGCTTTCCGTGGAGGCTATGACACCGGGAGCGTGCAGGCCGCGGCGGAGTCGTTCGCGGCCTTCACTGCGCGCCCGGCGGAGGTTCTCGCGTACACGATCCCCGTGATGCTGCTGGCGGGACTCATCATCACCCGCGGGTTGCGGCGGGGCATCGAGCGCGCGGCACGACTCCTGATCCCCATCCTCTTCTTCTTCCTCATCGGACTCGGCATCGTCTCGCTCCAGTTGGACGGGGCGTGGGAGGGGGTCCGCTGGTATCTCGCGCCCGACTTCTCGGCCATCGGTCCCGAGACGTGGCTCGCGGCGCTGGGGCAGGCCTTCTATTCCATCGGGGTCGGGATGATGGGGGCCTTCGTGTTCGGGAGCTTTCTGCATCCGCGCCGGAGCGACGTCCCCGGGAGCGCCGCCTCCATCGTGGCCTGCGACACGCTCGCCGCCGTCCTTGCCGGGTTCGTCATGTTCCCCGCCCTCTTCGCCTTCGGCATGGAGCCCGACCAGGGCCCGGGCCTCCTCTTCATCACGATGGCGGGTCTCTTCGGCCGTCTGCCGGCGGGCGAGGTGGCGGCCGCGTTCTTCTTCTTCTTCGTGTTCATTGCGGGACTCACGTCCTGTCTCGCACTGCTTGAAGCCCTCACGGCGAGCGCCATGGACTCGCTGGGCTGGAGCCGCCGGCGATCGCTCTGGACCATGCTCGCCGTAACGATCCTCGCGGGGGTCCCGCTCGCGCTCGGCGGCGGGCCCTGGTCCGCGGTGCAGGTTGGAGGCCGTGGTCTGTTTGAACTCGCCGACTACGTGTCGGGGAACATCTTCCTCACGGTGAGCGGGCTCACGATCTCCCTCTACGTCGCGACCGTCTGGGGGTTCGAACGCTTCCGCGCGGAGACGAACGCCGGCGCGGGCCGCTTCCGCGTGACGGCGGCCTGGGGCCCGGTGATGCGTTTCCTCGTCCCGGTCGCCGTGGGGCTCGTCGTCCTCGCCGGACTCGGTCTTCTGAGCTAGCGAGAGAGCCCTGCTGCGTGCGGGCGGCGATCGCCAGGCCGCTCGTTCAGGGTTGGAGGCGGGTGACCTCCCAGCCGCCGCCGGCTTCGCCGCTCCGGTCGCGCGGCGTGTATTCGAGACGGTCGTGCAGCCGGTTGGCGCGGCCCTGCCAGAATTCGAAGCGATCCGGAACCAGGAGGTAACCGCCCCAGAAGTCGGGGAGCGGCACGTCCCTCCCTTCGAAACGCGACTCGGCCTCCGCCACCTGGGCCTCGAGCGCCGCGCGATCGGCGACCGGCCGGCTCTGCGCCGACGCCCACGCCCCGATCCGGCTCCCGCGATCGCGCGTCGCGAAGTACACCGCCGAGTCCTCCGGCGAGAGGCGCTCGACACGCCCTTCAACGCGTACCTGCCGCTCGAGCACGGACCAGTGGAAGCAAAGCGCGGCGTGTGGGTTGTCGTCCAGTTCCTCGGCTTTCCGGCTGCCGTAGTTGGTGAAGAACCGGAGGCCGTCGGGCGAGATCCCCTTGAGCAGGACCATCCGCACGGACGGGCGCCCGTCCGGCGTCGCCGTGGCGAGCGCCATCGACTCTGGCAGGAGCAGCCCGGAGGCCTCGGCATCCTCGAACCAGCGGGCGAACAGCGCGTAGGGATCGTCCGCCGCCTCGAGCGCCGGCAGGCCGTGGGTCACGCCCCTCGTGAGCGTGCGGATCGCTCGCAGATGTGCGCGCAACTCGTCGAATTTGCTCACTCGGCCGGCCTCGGTACGGGGGAATCCGGGTGCCCACGCTGCGCTCGGTGCCGCACCTCGGTCAAGGAGTGACGGGTTCTCGCGTCACGGCGCCGAATTCGAGCACACGCCCCCGCCTTGGTGGCGGGGAATGCTCTGGAGCCAATTCTGGAATTCGGTGTCGGGGGGAGAACACAAGCCGGTGAGTATCCAGTCGAACGTGATGAGTGTCAGGTCCACGAGCTCTCGCGGAAGCGGTCCGCGCAAATCCCCGTTGGTGAAAAGGTACAGGTGCCGGAGCGCGGAAAGCCTCCCGAGCTCGGAGGGTATGGACCCGGACAGCTCGTTTACCTGAAGTCCGAGAAACTCAACTGACGAGAGGTTGCCCAACTCGGGCGGAACCGTGTTGCCCTGATTATATGGTGCCGTAAATATATGTATAATAATAATTTATGCCCAATGGACGTCGAGTCGTGTATCACTCTGGATATCCAAAGATGAACGGGAATCCCTTCTACGTTACTGGAGGTTCTCGGGTAACCGGCGGAGTGAGAGTGTATCCGACCTGCCGCGCAGAATGGCGGGGGCTTCAACAACAACACCCCCACGCCCGGCAGCCGGGCGTGGGAGTGTTCGCTGACGCCCATGTGGCATGGGCCGGAGATCCTCGCTAGTACCTCTTGTACCCGCAGAGCCGGGACCACAGCTCCTCATCCGGCCCGTCGTCGGTGTAGATCACCAACAGCGCTCCGGCCTGACACCACAGACAGACGTTGGGACACGGGTTCTCAAGCTCCTCCCGCGTCTGAAATCGCCACTCGCCGTCCGGGTACTCGATGGCCCGTTGCGCCGGCCACTGGCATTCCGGTGGTTGCTCGCTCGATTCGTACAGGTCGCGAATGTAGTCGAAGCCGCCCGTCTGGGCCACGGCATGTAACGCGCGGTCCGCCTCGCGTCCAAGCCGATCCTCGTAGGACTCATAGAGACCGATGAAGGCATCGAGAGCCCTCAGATACGGGACGCCTTCCTCCGGTGCGTCGTCGAACTCCAGAGCCGCATTTGTCAGCGTAGAATACGCAGCGTCTACCTGGGCTTCGTTTCCTTCTCGAATCACACGCACAAGCTCGCTGGCAAACGCATCCAACTCGGTGTCGCTATGGGTATAGTATTTCTGCCGCAGTACTGCACGTGCCGCATCGAGCCCCCGGAGATAGCTGGTCGTAGATCCCTCTACCACCAACATCTCGACCGCCCGAAGGGCCGTGGTAGGCGTCGGGGCCCGCCACTCTCCGCTCTCCAGCACCATGCCACGCTGCGGTGGCCTGTCCTTGTCCTGCCCTTCAAGTCCGACCGGGGACAGGAGGGCAAGCAGAAAAAGCATGATCCTCTTCATCGTTCTGATCCTTTCAGCATCCGTTCGTTGCGGCGCTACCGGGATGTCCCTGAATGCCGGGGTAATTCAGGCCCCAGCCCCCGCTATGGTTCCAGAAACTAACACCGCTTCCACGGCGAAACGGGCGAGCCCACCGGCCGGAACTCTGCAACGAGGTTCTGTAGAACCCGTTCCATATGTTCTGTGCCCTACTACGGACGACGCCGAGGTTTGGACCCGTTATCTCCTCGATCCTACCCATCGCTCTACTCGATGCCGTGCTGCTCGTGAGGCAGTCGTTGATCCCGTCCTCATGATCTCGCTCATGGAGAACGATATCGTCGTGGAATTGGCCCCACGGCGGAAGCGTGTTGCACCTCCGATTCACCGTATACGTGTTCGATGACGAAGGTAACGAGGATGAGGCAGGACAGGTGCCGTTCGCCCCGGAATGCCCGTTGCCACCGGTGGAGTAGTCGTCGTGGACGTAGAGCGCGGTACTCGGCGCCGGCGCATCCTTCATGTACCAGCGCTTCTTCCACGGCCCCGTACCTTCCCGCGGCGACGGCACGTAGGATGGCGACTGTGGAAGATCGTAGAGTCCGAGGGTGCTGATCCGCGAGAACTGTCTTGGCGCCCGCACCGCCGACGGTCCCCAATTGAACCTTGCGTTCACGCTGATGTCCTCGGAGTCGCTGAACCCACCGACCTCGACCGTGACGGTGACATCATCGACGGCATACCCGTCCCACGTACTCTTTCCCTTACCGGATGTTTTCGCACCGGAGGATGAGGACCACGAGATGGTGAACGGAGAGATGTCAACGTCCGCGCCCTCGGCGTTCACCGCCGCGACCGAGCAACCACCCCTCCGTCCACGCGTGACGGAGTTGTCGCAAGTCAGAGTGAACGTGATCCTTTGGTTCTGGTTGTTATTGTTGTTCCCTCCTCCACCCCCACCACTGCCACCCGTCCCATCGTCCCAGCAGTAGAGAATCGTGGCGCTGTAGATCAGGCCGGTATCGAGGCCGTAGACGATGCGGACCATGCACCAGACTTCGAGGGCGGGACCGGCGGGATTGAAGATCGGCGTTCCCTTGTCGGGAACCGCGCCTCCACCAGATTCGCTCCCCGATCCGTCGCTGCCTCCTCCGCTTCCGGTAGCGCCCGTCGTGCCTGTCGGGCCGATCGGCCCCGGCGCGACGATCGCGCCGAGGTCGATGCCTCCCTTCGTGATCGAACCGTCCTCGTTCACTACCGCGCCCACGAGTTCGTCCGCGTATGCCGGTGCCACGTTGGCAGTGTCCACGGCCGTGGAATCGGCCAGCAGGTCGCTGGGGACCCGGGGTGTGATGTCCGTTATAGGTTCAAGCAGGGTTCTTGCTTCTTTGTCGGCGCATCCGAGCGTCATGGAGCCGACCAGCAGTAACGCGCCGGTCAGCAGGACGGCTCGGATGGTTGAGAGTCGCACATCCATGTGCAGACCTCCTTTCTTTGGTAACGCTTTTGGACTTGGCGGCCGCGAAGGAGCGGCTGCCCGTCGAACTGGGGCTTGCTGCCTCCCATCGACGTTGGCGGCCAAGCTAGGGAACCGCGCCCCCAAGGATTGAGAGGAGAATCCCCGGCGATTTGGGGGAGAAACCCGCGACCGTCCTGACGGGAAATCCCCGTCATCGCTTGTGGGACAGGGAGATGCGCAGGTGAGACTGCGGGTTGCCGCTACTCCGCTGGCTTGGACCACCGGGCGAGCCACAGGTTCCCTTAGCCGTTTTCGACAGGTAGATTCGGGCCGCCGATCTCGCGGAGGGCAGCGCTCTGCCCGGCCAGCGGCAAGGGAATCATCAGCGGCTCGGACCGGCATCGCGATCCGGCCCGCACATCGGCGGCCTTATCACCAGCCGTGTCCGCGCGGTCTCACGGCGCCAGATGTCCCGTAGTACTCGGTCAAGCCTGTCACTTGCTCGTCGAGCCGCTCGATTTGCCGCCGCAAGGCTTCGACCTGTTCGGAGTGCCGCCGCTGTTCCCGCTCGTACTGCGCGGACAATCTCCGCAAGGCCCTCGTTAACTGCCCCCTCTAACGCGCTCATACAGCCTCTTCACTCGTTCGACAGCTTCAAGGCCGGACGGGCGGAGCACCCAGGGCCGGAATCACGGCATGGAACAGCCTAAAGTATTACAGGGATTCACGATCTGCGTTTCCTGCCTTTGGGCTGGACCCTGCTGGACCGTACCCCGAAGGCTGGAGAAACGGACATGAATGGCGGGATTCCCACGTCTGCTCCGTCAAGCTGCGGCGTGCGTCTTGCGGTGTGGGTGGTGGGGCGGAAATGGCACCTCGCTGCGGGGACTTGGGGTCGGTGGCCGGGTGCGGGCGGGCGGCAGGCCGAGGGGGACGGACAGCGGAAGCGGGGACGACGGATGCCCCGTCGCCCCCGATGGCCCGCAGGTCGCGGCGAAGCTACTATTCTTCCTCGCAATGCGCGTGATAGGTATCTCCCTCCTTGTGCAACTCACACTCCTCGCCGTTGTCCAAGTGGTCCTTGACGCACTTCATGAACTTCCGCCCGGAGCCCTCACAATCGGGCTCAGGACCCTCGACCGCCAGCATGGCCCAGGCCTCGACGATGTCTGGACGGTGGATCCAACCGATGTAGCCGACACCCAAGGAGAAGGCGTCAACGTCTAGCTCGGTGGCCAGATCACCCTTCTTGGTGATGACCACCTCATCGCCGTCGGTCTGATCGAGGATCTCCATGAGGCCGGGGAGAATCGGCGCGTCGACGGTCTCGACCGGGGAGGACGCATCGTGGCACGCGCCCGGGGTCAAGGTCAACAAGCCGACAACGATACACTTCGGTAGAATCTTCATTTCGCTCACCCTTCTGGTTCGGAGCTGCCACGGACGAGGAATCGCGAGTCGATTCCCCGATCAACGAACGCAGTTTGCCCAGTGCCGTCGCTGCCATCTACGGGGAACCCCCCGTCACTGAGCGCGGGATTTCCCCTCATGTTGAGAGGGGGCCACCGACAAGCATCGCCTGGGACGGTGCGCAACTGGAGGTAAAACGAGGCTGGTCGCGAACCGGAGGCGGCGCCGAATCCCTGCATTGTTCAGCCAGCCGATGCCACGACCGGTTCCGGCATGACGGGGATCTCCCCCCACGCATACCCGTGATTCACCCGTCAAGAGTCACGGGTTTTCCCTCTCGCAGCGCTCGGCTCGGTTTGCCATCGTGGAAGTCTGGAGTATCCATTCACCCCCACCCGTTCGCTCACGTTCACGGGAGGCGAACATCAGGAAGCGACTCCACAGGTTGGGCTCCGACCTGGCTGAGGCCGGTCTGATTGATCTGTTCACGGCCATGGCCTGTGTTGACATTCCCGGAACTCGCACATCTCGTGCGTGAAGGTGGGCCGATGGCGGATCAGCTTCGCGACCGCGACCGACCAACTCGCCCGGGAACTGGAACGGATTCGGGAATGCTCGATGACAAGGACTACACCGCCGTCTTTGACGCGTCGCCGGACGCGATACTCGTCGTGGACTCGGCGGGCGTGATTCGGGGCCTCAACCGGCAAGCCGTCGCGATGTTCGGTTGGAGCCGGAAGGACTTGCAGGGCATGGAAATCGAGCGGCTGGTTCCCGCCGCCAGCCGCAGTCGGCACCGTCGGCATCGTCGCCGCTACGGCGAGGCACCGCATCCCCGCCCGATGGGCGAGGGACTGAAACTCGAAGCCCTGCGCAAGGACGGCAAGGCGATTCCGGTCGAGATCAGCTTGAGTCCGTCGCAGCTGAGGCCGGACCGTGACCACGTGATCTGCGCGATCCGTGACGTTTCCGCTTGGAGACGAATGCGGCGTCCGTCGGGCATGATGGTCGCGGCGGCCGAACAGGAGCGGAAGCATCTTTCGCGCGAACTGCACGACGAGTTCCTCCAGAACCTCGTGGCTCTGAAAATCCGGGTGAAGCTCTTGGCCGACGAGAGGGACGACGGTGAGCGGGAGCGTGCGCGAGCGCGGATCGCGCAGGACATTGGAGACACGATCCTCGGGGTGAAGCAGATGATTCGGGGGCTGCGGTCCCCGAAAATCGAACGGCAGGGGCTTATTGCAGCGCTCGCCACCCTGTTTAGCGATACCCGAGAGGTGTACGGCGTCACGATCCATGCCAGCGTCAACCTCGACTGGGTGGCGGACGAATTGGATCCGGCGACCATCCTGGCCCTGTACCGGATCGTGCAGGAGGCCGTGACCAACGCAGCCACGCACGCAAGGGTGAGCGAGGCTGCCGTGAAGGTCAAGTCGGTGGACGGCGTGATCATCGCTGAGATCCGAGACGAAGGATGCGGGTTCGAGTTGCCCGGTTCTGGAGCCGCGCTTGACGATGACCACCTCGGACTCACTGGGATGCGCGAGCGGGCGGAGTTGGTCGGGGGTAGCCTCACTGTACAGGCGTCGCCGGGGGAGGGCACCACGGTTCGGGCCGCCGTGCCGATGGTGCGCCTGGACGGCGAACGATCATGAGGGTGCTGCTGGTCGACGACCACACGGTGGTCCGCGCCGGTCTGAGGGCATTGCTGGAAACAACCGGGCGGATCGATATCGTGGGCGAAGCTTCGTCGGGGGAGGAGGCGGTGACGAAGGCGCAGGCAATGGAGCCGGACGTCGTGGTCATGGATCTGGCGATGCCCGGAATGGACGGCATCGAAGCGACCCGGCGTATCGCCGGGCTCGGCCTTGAAACGAAGATCCTGGTTCTCACGATCCACTGCGAAGACGAGTTCCTCGTGCCCGCCCTCGAAGCCGGAGCAGCAGGCTTCCTGAACAAGTCGGTCGCCGATGTCGATCTCATCGGAGCGATCGAGGCTGTGGCACGCGGCCACTCGTATCTGCCCCAGCGAGCGTCAGCACTTATCGCGCGCCAGCAGAAGCAACGCTCCGAGGGCCACCACCGGGGACTGGAGGTGCTTTCGGCCCGGGAGCGAACGGTGATCGAACTGTGCGCGCAGGGGTATTCGGCTCCGGAGTCGGCGGACGCGATGGGCATCCGCACCAAGACCGTCGAAGGCTACCTCGCCCGCGCAAAGTCGAAGCTGGGCCTCAAGAACCGGCGCGACATCATCCGTTTCGCCCTCGATTGCGGCCTCCTACGGACCGAAGAGAAGCAGTAGGAGCCGGAGTCCATTTACGGCCTCGGAGGCTCCGGACGGCAGGCAGACGGCCGGTGAATGTCACCGAAGCCTCTGTGCCGCCTCTTACAGCCGTTCCTGAATGCGCAAACGTCATGGGGTGCCGATGCGCACTTCGGTCCTCCGGCGATGCGCACTGGGGTCCCCGTCTATTGGCAGGGGCGGCAACGTCTTGCGGCCCTGCCGCCCGCCAGGTCGGGTTCGCAGGGAACGCGAGGGTTTGGTGGGGAGCAACCCCCCGCCCAGAGGTGCTTGGTGCGGCATGGCGGCGAGCGTGTTTTCACACCCTCGCCCCCGCTCACCAAGGGTCGCTTGTCTCTTCCATTCTTCGGGAACCCCTTTTGATTTGCAGGACCGGGTCAACTGGGACGGTGGTCGAATCGATGGGTCGCTTGGCCGTAAGGGGCCGTTCGGGAGTTTGATCGCCACCGTCCTTCCCTACGTCCTGGATGGATACTGCTCACTCAGCGACTGGAAAACCCAACCCGATCGACTTTGTAGCCAGCACGGTCTTCGATTCGCTCTGTCCACCGATGCTGACCGTGATCGTCGCCGTCTCGGTTACCGTACCGCCCTAGGAATCCATCCCCACGCCGGAGTCGGTTGCCCCGGTGGATGAGGACCACGAGAACCTGAATTCGTCCGTGTCGATCTCGCCGTCTTCGGTTGCGGCGTCTACGATGCAACTGCCGTAGGTGCCGCGCGTGACGGACACGTCGCACGAAAGGCGGAAGGTTACCTGCTGCTGCTGGTTTCTGTAGTTGTTCCCGCCTCCACCGTTGCCGTTCTCGTCGTCCCAGCAATACAGGATCTCCACCCTGAGGATCTCGCCGGTATCCGTGTAGTACCAGATGCTGACCATGCACTGCACGTCGAGTGCCGGGCCGTTGAGGTTGAAGGGGGGTGCCTATTTGCAAAGCCCGTTGACATCACGATCTCTTGCCGACAAGTTGGTCTGCGGCCCCTGCTCGGAGAGAGACACTCATCATTGCGACGCTAAACTGGCGTGCGACGCCCCTGTCGATCTTGCTGCTGGTCGGCTGCGGCGGAGATTCGGAGATCACGGATCCGCAGCCTCCACCATCAACGCCTCCCCCACCAACGATACGACCACCAAGCCCCCTACGGGTTGAACGGGATGCGCTCGTGGCGCTCTACAACGCCATGGGAGGGGATTCGTGGAAGCATCGAGACCATTGGCTGACGTCTGCGCCTGTGGGGGATTGGCACGGAGTGGATGTTCACCCGGGGAGCGGGCGCGTCCACACTATTGACCTGCGGGATAACGGACTGAGCGGTTCCATCCCGCCCGAGATCGAGAACTTCGAGAGTATGGTTTTTCTGTCTCTCCCAGACAACTCCCTCGGTGGTTCCATCCCGCCTGAGTTGGGCGAACTCTCCACGCTGGAGTATCTGTGGCTTGGCGGCAACGGGCTCACCGGTCCCATCCCGCCTGGGATCGAAAATCTCAAGGACCTGGTTTCGCTGGATCTAAGGGAGAACCTCCTCGCCGGGCCCATTCCGCCCGGGATCGGGAGTCTCGCTGGTTTGGTTAGACTGAATCTGCGGAACAACCTCCTCACCGGGTCTATTCCCCCCGAGATCGGGAATCTCGATGGTCTGGTTTCGCTGGATCTAAGGGAGAACCTCCTCACGGGTCCCATCCCGCCTGAGTTGGGCAAGCTCTCCAGGCTGGAGCATCTGTGGCTGCCGGGCAACGGGCTGACCGGCTCCATCCCGCCCGAGATCGGGGATCTCGTTTTCCTGGCAGAGTTGGACTTGAGCGGGAATGATCTTGCCGGCGCGATCCCCGAGGAGATCGGCGGCGCCAAACGGCTGGAAGCGTTGAGGGTTGCCGGGAATCCGGGCTTGCGAGGTCTGATGCCTCGGAGCTTGCTGCGAATGAGGGACCTCGTCGCCCTTCAGACGTACGGAACGGAACTCTGCGCTGCCTTGGATCCGGGGTTCCGAGCGTGGCTGCGGGGGATTCCGTTTTTGGAAGTGGAAGAATGCGACGCGGGCGTCGTCGAGCGCATGGCCCTGGCGGCGCTCTTCAACACGACAGGCGGCGAGGTCTGGGAAACCGCGGAGGGTTGGAACACGGATGCGGATCTGGAGTCGTGGTACGGCGTCACGGTCGAGGATGGGCGTGTGCGGTCTCTCCTGCTGGCGGAGAACGGCTTGGAGGGGTCCTTTCCGGCGGACATCGTCACACTGACCCAGTTGGAGCACCTGAACCTGAGCGACAACGACCTTGTCGGCGAGCTGCCGGGAGACGTGGGATACATGTCGTCGCTGACGACGCTGCTCCTGAGTGGCAATACGGGTCTCGACGGGTTGGTTCCCTTCAGCATGGTGAGGCTGACGCGGATGGCCGTCTTTCGGTTCGAGGACACGGGCCTCTGCATGCCGGCGACTCGCGGGTTCCAGACGTGGGTGGCCGGACTGGACCTGGAGGGATCGTTCTGCACGAACTTGCAGGGTGTCGCCTTGGAGTTGCCGATGGTGTACCTGGTCCAAGCGATCCAGAATCCGAGGGAGCCGGTACCGCTGGTGGCGAATCGGGACGCGCTGCTCAGGGTTTTCCTGACGGCTCCCGCGCTGAACGGGTTTAGTCCCCCTCCGGTTCTCGCGACGTTTCGTCGCGAGGGTGAGCAGGTTCATCAGGTTCGGATCGAGGCGCCGGACTCCGAACTGCCCGTCGAGATCGATCAGGGTAATCTCTACAAGTCGTACAACGCCGTAATCCCGGCGGAGCACATCCGGCCCGGCCTCGAGTTCTTTGTGGAGGCCGACCCGGATGGCTCCCTGATCCTCGCGGAGGACGCGGAGGATCGCTATCCGGCAGACACCGGCAGTGTGCAGTTGAGAGTAGTGCCGGTGCCCGCGCTGGACCTGACCGTGGTCCCGGTGTTGAATGCGGCGGAACCCGATTCCTCGATTTTCGATCAGGTAACTGATCTCACGAAGGATTCGCACGTTGTGAGCATGCTTCGTTGGGCCTTCCCGTTATCGGGCTTCGAGGCTCGGACGCGAGACACCTACGTCACGTCGTTGGACTTGACTACCGCTGCCGGGGCCGGCGGGCTGATTAATGAACTTGCGGCAGTACGCGACTCGGAGTCCGGCACCGGATACTGGTACGGTACCGCCCTCAGCAAGACCGGGCTTGTGCGCGGAAGGGCGATACTCGGTGGCAAGGTTAGTGTAGGCAAGCCTTTAGTTGCTGAGTTGGCCCATGAGGTAGGCCACAATTTGAGCCTGCCGCACGCCCCTTGCGGCGATGCGGAGCGGACCGATCCGAGTTTCCCATACAGCGATGGCGGAATCGGAGTGTGGGGCTACGACTTTCGGGAGGGCGTGGTGGTCAACCCCGACGCGCGGGATCTCATGGGATACTGCACGAGCTACGTTTGGCTCAGCGATTACTTCTACAGACGCGTATTGGCCTACCGTGAAAACGCCGATGCGGATGGCGATGCATCGATCCAGCCTCGACGGTTCGAGCAGCTTGTTCTGAGCGGCGGCGTTTTCGACGGCGAACTCACGCTGGATCCACCGTACAGGTTGACCATGCCGCCGCGCGTCCCGTCGTTGCCGGGCCGGTATAGGATCGAGGGCTTTTCCGGCGCCGACCGGCGGTTCTCGCTCCGTTTCGCGCCGGACGAGGACAAGTTCGGCAACGCGTACTTTTTCTTCGCGGTTCCCGTGCAACGGGGCGAGGTGGATCGGATCGTTCTCGCCGGCCCGGAGGG
Organism: Gemmatimonadota bacterium; assembly: GCA_022825725.1. Classification (GTDB taxonomy): domain Bacteria; phylum Gemmatimonadota; class Gemmatimonadetes; order Palauibacterales; family Palauibacteraceae; genus Palauibacter. The sequence continues at coordinate 4,308 of JAJDWE010000010.1, read as the reverse complement.
TGAGGTGGTCGTCGATCAGCACGATGTCCGGACGATCACCATTCTCCGAGATGAGTCCGGTTTGATCCGAGGCATGCTGCGAGACTGGGAAGGCGATATCCCGGCGATGCCGGGTGCTGGCGAAATCGATCTTGTGTCGTATCGTGGACTTCGCGAGGTGAGGTATTGATGCCGCGGTGAACGTGGGCGGACCTCCTCCACCGCCGAGGCGGTTCACGAATCAATTGCGTCCCGAGCACCGACGCGGCATTCCCCCGCCGATGTTTCGGGTGCGGTGCTTGGGGGAAAGACTTACGCGTTCAGGGCCGGATGATCCGCACCACCTTGCCATCTTGGTCGACGACCACCACGGGGACTTCGATCACGTCGTCGGCGAGCACATCCGCGTCCGCGCTCTCCATCTCGCCATCCTCTCGGGCATCCCCCTGCGCAGCCGTCGGCAGCGTGTACGGATCCGCTTTGCTCACGTCCACCTCGTACCCCAGGTCTGCAAGCGCCTGAATGGTGATCGCAGTCAGCAGCGAACCCCCGCCAGGCGCCATGATGTCACCCGGGATCACGCGCTTCCGCCAGTGGATGTTCAACACGGGGATCCGGTCCTCGAGCGGCACCTTGCCGCCGGCGTACCCCTCGCCGCCCGCGGCGTCGAACGCCGCCACCGCCAACGGTCCCGCGAAGTGCCCGTCCCCGTCCCCGTCCCGGAAGAGGTCCTTCCACGACTTCGGTCTCGAACCGTAAATCCAATAACCAAATCCCAGCACATGTCCAATCTCGTGGAGTGCGGATTCATACAGGTCGTCCATGCCCCGATTGCGGACATACCATACGGTGAACCAGCTCTCGCCGAGGAAGGCTTGCCCGGACGCCTCCCGCACACCGCAGGTTCTGGCGGTTGCCACGTTTCTGCCCTGCCGTGCGACCATCCTCATGCGGATCATCACATCGTCAATGACACCCACCAGCCGCAGGTTGGGAGACTCCCGATAACAGTAATCGGCCATCAACCCTTGGACCGGCACGTCCGGCAGGTCGCCCACGACCGCCTCCATCCACCGGCCCGCCGCCCGCCGAACCGCCGCTTCCTCCTCCGCCGTGAACCCCGGATCGAAGTACAGTTCGATGTTGAACGCGTCGGTATCCGGTGCGGGCACCACCCAAGCTCGGAAACGGTGGGTTGCTTTCAGCCCATTCGGATCCGTGGCCGTCACCTCGACGGCGGTCGTGTCCACCGACAGCGGATCCAGCCACAACACCCCGTCTTCGATCCGCGCGGCCACCACCCTGGACTCGGTTGTCTCCACGGAGTAAGCGAGCGAGTCGCCGTCGGGATCGTCGAAGTAGTCGGCGAGCACCAAGTCGGCCGACGGTCCCCCGGCCTGAAGCCGGTGCGCGGGAATCGCCGACCCCGCCAACGGGCTCCGGTTGTCGGACTCCGCGAACAGCACCAACTCCTCGCCGCGAGCCAGCGCCAGACCCTCATAGCCCTCGGGCAAGACCGCCGCCAACGGTCCAAATCCGACATGCGCCGCGCCTCCTTCCGCGCTCGCAGACACCTCGAACATAGCGCTGACCGTGTCCCCGGACAGCAGCGAAACGGCTTCACGGGAGATCGTCCCGCGTTGGACCGACAACGGAACCGAAAACGCGAACGGTGCCCCGGTAGCCACCTTCACCACCACCCGCGCCGGACCCGGCGTCAGCGGGTCGCCATCCACCCGCACGAACTCCGGCATTATGGGGAAGGGTGCCCCGGTGTTGCCGTGGAGCGTGACCCACTCCAATTCCGACAGACCCGCGAACAAACCCGGCGGCAGCTGCTCAAGCCAGTTAGACTCAAGGCCGAGTTCGGCGAGCTTAGGCGTCCCGGCAAAGATGCCGGGGGGCAGTTCGGCCAGATCGTTATCCTGCAAGGCCAGCCTGAACAGGTTGGGGAGTCCTTCGAAGACGCCCGGCGGTAGCCATTTCAGCCGGTTGTGCCCTAGAAACAGCCGCTGAAGCGCTGGCGTCTCCGAAAACAGTCCCGGCGGCAACTCCGTCAATTGGTTCCTCTCAAGATCCAAACGATGGAGATTCGGGACATCCGAAAACAGCTCCGCCGCCAGCTCGGTCAGCCGGTTATCCCCGACCCTGAGATCGCCCAGGCGCGACAGGCCGGAGAATATGCCCTCCGGCAGAGACGTTAGCTCGTTGCCCCTTATCGTCAACAACTCGAGGTTCGAAAGCCCGTCGAATACATCCTCCGGCAGCTCCGTCAGACCATTGTGGGAGAGATACAGGTTCTTCAGGCTCAACAGGCCGTCGAAGATGTCCGACGGAAGCTGTGTCAACTCGTTCGGCCCCAAGTCCAGAGTCCTCAGCCGCGACAGATCCCTGAAGATGTCTGGAGGCAACTCAGACAGTCGGTTGTGATCGAGGCTCAGGTATTGCAACTGACCCAGGTGCGCCAGCAAACCCGGCGGCATTTCCACCAGTCGGTTGTCCTCGAGACCCAACCACCGCAACCGCGACAGTCCGTCGAAAATGTCCGCCGGAAGCTCAGTCAAGTCGTTTTCATCCAAGTATAGAACTTCCAGCGCCACAAGCCCGGCGAAGTCGCCGCTCCTGAGCCGTGCGATGCCCTTCCGTTGCAGTTGAAGCATACGGATTCTTCCGAGCGCCTCCTCAGTCACCTCCGCGCACCCCGAGACTTGTACGTCATGGAATTGAGCGATCCGCTCTACGATCACCGCACTCACCGCCGGCGTCCGGTTACAGACCCCCTGGTCCGATACGGCCGTCGCCCCGAACCCCACCTCCAAATCTGCCGCCCTCGCCGCGAGTCGCTGCGCGCCAGACGCCGGCCCCAACGTCCACACGCCCGAAGCCAGTCCGAGGCTGTCGGTCATCGCCGTTTCAGGATCGACTCCGCCGCTTCCCGCTTCCGGCTCGAACCGAACCGTCGCCCCCCAAACCGGTTGATCGATCTCGTCAGTGACGCGTACCACGACAGGGTCCGGCAGTGTTTGCCCCGCCACGGCCCACTGATCCTCTCCAGAACGCACCTCCAGTGACGCCACCGCCTCGTCGGGATCAAGCGCCGTCGCCTCGATCTCGGCGCTGGCGTCGCCGCCGGCGGAGACGGCCAGCACCTGGCGTCCGGGGGCCATCCCCAGAGTCCAGGTCGTCACGGCTACTCCGGCGCTGTCGCTCACCACCGTCTCGGGGTCCGCAACGCCCCCCGCATCGGGCGCGAACCGAACCGCCGCGCCGGGCACGGGCCGCCCTCCCTCGTCCATCGCCAGCACCACGATGGGCTCCGCCAAGGTACGTCCACTCCACGCCCATTGACCCTCTCCCGAACGCACCTCGAAGGATGCCACCGCCTCGTCGGGATCAAGCGCCGTCGCCTCAAGCTCCACGCTGGCGTCGCCCTCCGCCGCGACCGCGCGCAGCGTCTGCCGTCCTGGGCTCGGTCCCAGCGTCCACGCGATCCACGCCATTCCCGCGCCGTCGCTTTGCGCCTCGGTCGGTTCGACGCGCCCGCTGCCGGGAGCCGGCTCGAACCGAACGGCCGCCTCCGATACCGGCGAGCCCCCGGCGTCCAGCACCCGCACGCCGGCCGGCTCCAGCAGCGGGAGTCCCGCAGCCGCCCGCTGTCCCTCCCCGAACGGATCGAGCGCGGCCGTGGCTTGGCGCACATGGACAAGCGCCTGGTCCGACGACTCGGGAGCCCAAGCCTGAACGCGCGCCATGCCGTTGCCGCGCGCTGTCACCGTGCCGTCCTCGTCCACCGTGAACACCGCCAGGTCCAGGCTATTCCAACGCACCGTGCCGCCGCCCTGGACCGAGAACGAGAACTGCTGCCCGATGTGCGTCAGGGTCACGGAGTCCGGCACGATCTGGAGCGCCGGCTCTGGCTCGACCACCGGATCCGAGTCGCAGGAGCCGAGCGCCGCCAGGAACAGCGCGCCGCCGGCGGCCGGCATCCGACCCGACGGCCTCGCACGGCTTCCGTCCATCGTGCGTGTAGGCAGGCTCGGATCGAGCGGCTCTCCACTTGTGCCGTCGGCAGGGATTCTCGTGCGCATCGTCCTTGATTGGTTGGGTTATCCGGGTTGCCCGGATCGCTAGGGTTGCCGTCGCGCTCCGGGGTCGGCGACCACCTTCGATGCCCGAAAAGATGCCCACTTGTTACCCAGCATGTAAAGTTTCCCTGAAATCGGCATGTAAAATGTCCCACATTGGAGCTGCGGCCGTGGAGTGGCTGCGGCGTCGGTGGCTGGGACTTAGAGGGATCGCGAACGGTTTGTTTGCCGTGGCGTCTCCACC